>NZ_QHJI01000011.1:0-400467 GCF_003947535.1 Amycolatopsis sp. WAC 04169
CTCACCCAAACCCACTGCGACACCATCGCCCTCCGCCTCAACACCCGACCACGCCCTACACTCGACCTCCTCACACCCGCACAAGCACTCGACAAAGCACTACTTGCACCAACCAGTTGAAACCGCCTCCCCTTCACCTCTCAGGTGATGAGGCCGGGCAGCGGTGTGGCGGTGCGCTTGCGGCGCAACCACACCCTCCGGGTCCCGTCCGAATAGAGCCGTACGGTCGAAAGCTCCCAGCCGGCGAACTCGGCGTGGATCGACAGCTGCGTCGCCGCCGCCCGCCGGGAAACACCAGGGGGCAGCTGCAGCCGCCGGTACTCCCAATCCCCTTCGACCACCGCCTCGTCCACCACTGTCATGGCGTGATCACCTGGATCCCTTCTCCGATGGCCGAGCCGACGACCACGCGGCCGCCCTGCTCGTCGACGGTGACCGAATCTGGCTGCCGCACGGTGGGGAACCGGTGCTTCTCGATCGGTTCTCCACCGCGGACGTCGAAACCGACGACCTCGTTGCGTTCGGTGAGCGTGACCCAGGCGAGGCCGCGGGTGCGGTCGTAGGCGATGCCGTACGCCCCGCCGGGAACGGGATAACGCTGGCGCAGCAGCAGCGGCGTCGTGGAGAACGCCAGCAGGGCGCCCGCGCGCGCGTCGGTGACGAAGACACGGCCGAGATCGTCGGTGACGGCGTTGGCGGCGCCGTCGCCGGCGCGCAGGCCTTCGCCGATCTTGCCCTCGGTGAGGTCGACGGCGAACAGGGCGGTGCGGAGCTTGTCGAGCACGACGACGCCGTCACCGGTGTTCAGCACGTCGTCGGCGCTGTAGATCTGGCCGGTGATGGTCCTTGGTCCCGCGTTCTTCGACAGCACCTCGACGGCCTTGCGGTCCCGGACGGACACCAGCGTCGCGTCGCCGTCGGCGAGACCGGCCGACGGCTGCCCCGCGACCGGGACCGTCTCCAGCGCACCGCCGGGCAGGGAGACCTTCGCCAGGAGGCTCTTGCCGGGCACGCTGGCGAGCACCTGGGAGCCCGAGACCGTCAGGCGCTCGGCAGGACCGGGCAAGGCCACGGTCGTATTCGGGGCGTCCAAGGCGGCGAGATCGTAGATGCGCAGCGACGGCGGCTCAGAAACGGCGACTACCAGCGACTTGCTCGCCTCGTCGGTCACCAGGGCACGGACGCCCGGCACCGCGAAGACCGAACCGGCGGGTTTGACCGTCACGGCGGGGGAGACCGCCGCGGTCGCCGCGACGGGGTTCTGCACGATCTGCAAGGAGTCGTTGGGCGTGTCGTCCGTACTACAGGACGAAAGCACCAGGACACCGGCGAGCGGGATCGCGATCCGGGAAACGGCGGACAGCCGACCCACCTTGGTGCCTCCACCTGCTACTCGTCGAACGGACTTGTCCAGCATCCTCCTGGAACTCCACCACGTCACGTCAGCGTCACCCAACAGTCACCTAATCCACTATTCGAGACGGCTCAGAGGCCGCGTTCCGGGTACCCGACCTCGATCGCGCTGACGTCGTCGAGCGCCGAGCGGATGGCGGGCGGGAGCGTGATGTCCTCGGCCGTCAGCGAACCGGTCAGCTGACCGGTGTCACGGGCTCCGACCACGGGCGCGACCACTCCGGGCCGGTCGCGGACCCATGCCAGCGCGACCGCCAGCGGCGAGGTGCCGAGGCCGTCCGCGGCGGTCGCGACCGCCTGCACGATCCGGGCCGCGCGATCGGTCCGGTGATGTTCGACATAGCCCGCGAAAACACTCGAAGCGCCGCGTGAATCGGCGGGGGTCCCGCTGCGGTACTTGCCGGTGAGCACGCCCCGGCCGAGCGGCGCCCATGGCAGGAGCCCGATGCCGTGGTGCTCCGCCGCGGGGACGACTTCGCGATCGACCCCGCGCTCCAGCAGCGAGTACTCGACCTGCGTCGAGACCAGCGGGGCGACGGCCGAACTGCGGGCCGCGGCGGTCGCGAGCTGCCAGCCCGAGTAGTTGGAGACGCCGACGTAGCGGACCTTTCCGCTGGTCACGGCGTACTCCAGGGCGGCGAGCGTCTCGTCGACCGGCACGGTGGTGTCCCAGGCGTGCAGCTGCCACAGGTCGATGTGGTCGGTGCCGAGCCGTCGCAGCGAGCCTTCGAGCGCGCTCAGCAGGGCACCGCGCGAGGCGCCGCCGCCGAACGGGCCGTCGGTGCGGCGGGCGACGGCCTTGGTGGCGAGCACGATGTCGTCCCGGGGGACCAGGTCGCCGAGCAGCGCGCCGAGGACGCGCTCGCTCTCTCCCTCGCCGTAGATGTCGGCGGTGTCGACCAGGGTGCCCCCGGCGTCGACGAACGCGACCAGCTGGCTGGCCGCCTCCTCCGAGTCGGTGTCGCCACCCCACGTCATGGTCCCGAGGGCCATCCGCGAGACCCGAAGTCCCGACCGGCCGAGCTGTCGCTTTTCCACGACGGGCGAGCCTAGCCGGAAGGCAAGTAAGGGTCGCGGAGCAGGTGAGCGTGTCGTGATCGAGTACCACCGTGCGGGTTATCGGCTGTCAACACCCTGAACGGAGGAGTGACACTCCGATGGATACATTCACGCCGTGCGACTCGGACTGAACTTGGGCTATTGGGGCGCGGGGAACGACGCGGCCAACCTGGCATTGGCGAAGAAGGCGGACGAACTGGACTACGCGGTCGTCTGGGCCGCGGAGGCCTACGGTTCGGACGCACCGACGGTGCTCTCATGGGTGGCGGCGCAGACCTCGCGGATCGACGTGGGCAGCGCGGTGCTGCAGATCCCCGCTCGGACACCGGCGATGACCGCGATGACCGCCGCGACCCTGGACACGCTCTCCGGCGGCCGGTTCCGCCTCGGCCTCGGTGTTTCCGGCCCGCAGGTCTCCGAGGGCTGGCACGGCGTGAAGTTCGCGTCGCCGCTCGGCCGCACTCGCGAATACGTCGACATCGTCCGCAAGGCGCTGAGCCGCGACCGGGTCCGGTACGACGGCGACCACTTCCAGTTGCCGCTGCCCGGCGGACCCGGCAAGGCCCTGACCCTGACCGTGCACCCTGTGCGCGAAGAGATCCCCGTGTACCTGGCCGCCATCGGCCCGAAGAACCTCGAACTGACCGGCGAGATCGCGAACGGCTGGCTGCCGGTGTTCTACTCGCCGGAGCACGCCGGTGAGCAGCTGAAGCTGATCCAGGCCGGGGCGGAGAAGGCCGAGCGTTCCCTCGACGGCTTCGACGTCGTCCCCACCGTCCCGCTCGTGGTCGGTGACGACTGGAAGGCCTGCGCCGACGCGGTCCGCGGGTACGCGGCGCTGTACATCGGCGGGATGGGCAGCCGCGAGAAGAACTTCTACAACCAGCTCGCCTGCCGGATGGGTTTCGAGCGCGAAGCGGCCGACGTGCAGCAGAAGTACCTGGGCAAGGACTACGAGGGCGCCATGGCGGCCGTCCCGCTGGAGTTCATCGACGCGACGTCGCTGCTGGGGCCCAAGGAGCGCATCGCCGAGCGGATGCAGGCCTTCGCGGAGTCCGGCGTCACGACGCTGACCGTCGCGCCCGCCATGCCGGATCCCGAGGGCTCCGCACACGCCCTCGAGGTCGCCGCCGAAGCCGTCGAATCGGCCGGTGTCGCCTGATGGGATGGTTCGAAGCACTGGTCCTCGGGCTCGTCCAGGGCCTCACGGAGTTCCTGCCGATCTCGTCCAGCGCGCACCTGCGGATCACCGCGGCGCTCGCCGGCTGGGACGACCCGGGCGCCGCGTTCACCGCGGTGACCCAGATCGGCACCGAACTCGCGGTCATCCTGTACTTCTCGTCGAAGATCGGGAAGATCCTCCGCGCCTGGTTCTTCTCGATCTACAAGAAGGACTGGCGTCAGGATCCCGACGCGCGGCTGGGCTGGCTGATCATCGTCGGCTCGCTGCCGATCGTGGTGCTGGGCCTGCTGCTGCAGGACGCCATCGACGAAACCTTCCGTGACCTGCGGATCACCGCGACCACGCTGATCGTGTTCGGCCTGATCCTCCTGGTTGCCGACCGCATCGGGAAGCAGCAGCGCACCCTCGACCACCTGACCGTGCCGCACGGCCTCGGCTTCGGGTTCGCACAGGCGCTGGCGCTGATCCCGGGTGTCTCGCGCTCCGGTGGCACCACGAGCGCCGGGCTGCTGCTCGGCTACACCCGCGCCGAGGCGGCGGAGTACTCCTTCCTGCTGGCGCTGCCCGCGGTGTTCGGCTCGGGCCTGTACAAGCTGACCGACATCGGCAAGGACGGCGCCCCGGCGCAGTGGGGGCCGACGATCCTGGCGACGCTGGTCGCGTTCGGTGTCGGGTACGCCGTCATCGCGTGGCTGATGTCCTACATCAAGACCAAGAGCTTCGTGCCGTTCGTGATCTACCGGCTCGTGCTCGGCGCGCTGCTCTTCGTCCTGATCTTCACCGGTGTCTTGGACCCCCAAGAGGGCCCGCACCTGTAACCCCCCGGCGCATTCAGTCCTCTGGATGCGGTCCTTGCACGCGCAAGTACCGCATCCAGAGGACGAAACGCGGGAGGGGCAAAGCACGACACGTAGGGTGGGCCACGTGAGTACTGTGATCCTTCTGCGCCACGGCAAGTCCACGGCGAACGGTTCGGGTGTGCTGGCCGGGCGCACGCCCAAGGTCGGCTTGGACGACACCGGCCGGGCGCAGGCGGCCGCGCTCGTCGAGCGCCTGGCGCCGGTCCCGCTCGCCGAGCTGGTGGTTTCGCCGATGCTCCGCTGCCGCCAGACGGTCGCGAAGCTGGCCGAGGCACGCGGTCTGGACAAGGTCAAAGAGCCGGGTTTGTCCGAAGTGGACTACGGTGAATGGACCGGGCGCGCGCTCAAGGATCTGGTGAAGGAACCCCTCTGGCGGGTCGTGCAGGCGCATCCGTCGGCCGCGGTCTTCCCCGGCGGCGAAGGGCTCGCCGAGATGCAGGCGCGGTCGGTCGCGGCCGTCCGCGCGCACGACGCCCGGATCACCGAGAAGTACGGCGAAAACGCGGTATGGCTCTTATGCAGCCATGGCGATGTGATCAAGGCGATCCTCGCCGACGCGCTCGGCCAGCATCTCGATTCCTTCCAGCGGATCGTGGTCGACCCGGCGTCGGTTTCGGTCGTCCGGTACACCGAGACTCGTCCGTTCGTGTTGCGCGTCAACGACAACGGCGGCGACCTCGCCGGTATCGCACCACCGCCGGCCAAGGCGAAAGCCAAGCGTGGCAAGGGAAAGCCGAGCTCCGACGCGGTGGTGGGCGGTACCACCGGAGCGTGACGGCTCCTCGTCCGCGGTGTCACGCCACGGACGGCATCCACCGGCCCCTCACTGCCCGTAAGGTGGCCTGAACAGCAGATTCGACGACCCGGGAGCAACACCGATGATTTCGCAGGACAACCCGTTCGCCGCGCCGAGTGAGCTGCCCTACGCCCTTCCGCCGTTCGACCGGATCGCCGACGAACACTTCCTTCCCGCCTTCGAAGCGGGTCTCGCCGAGCACGCCGCGGAAATCGAAGAGATCGCCAACTCCGCCGAGCCGCCGACCTTCGAAAACACCATCGTCGCGCTCGAGAAGTCCGGCAGGTTGCTGTCCCGCGTGTCCAGCGTGTTCTTCAACCTCGCCGGATCGAACGCGAACGACGAGATCCAGCGCGTGCAGGCCGAGATGGCGCCGCGGCTGGCCGCGCACGCCGACGCCATCAACCTGAACCCGGCGTTGTTCGCGAGGATCAACTCCCTGTTCGAGCGCAAGGACGAACTCGGCCTCGACGGCGAGTCGCTCCGCCTTCTGGAGCGCCACCACACCGACGTGCGCCGTGCCGGTGCCGGGTTGCCCGAGGCCGACCAGAAACGCCTGCGCGAGCTGAACGAGCAGCTTTCGACGCTGTCGACCCGCTTCCAGCAGAACCTGCTCAAGGACACCAACGAGCTCGCCGTGGTCGTCGACGACGTCGCGGAGCTCGCGGGACTGGGCGAGGACGAGATCGCCACGGCCGCCGAAACCGCCGGTGAGGAAGGCAAGTACGTCCTCAAGCTGACCTTGCCGACCGCGCAGGCCGCGTTGGCCTCGCTGGAGGACCGTGCGCTGCGCGAGCGGATCTTCACCGCGTCGGTTTCCCGCGGCAACCGGGGCAACGAGTCCGACAACAACGGGATCGTGGCCGAACTGGTCCGCCTGCGGGCGGAGCGGGCCGCCGTGCTCGGTTTCCCCGACCACGCGTCGTACGTCATCGAGGACGAGACCGCGAAGACCGCTCAGGCCGCTGTCGGGCTCCTGGAACGTCTCGCGCCGGTCGCGGTCGCCAACGCCAAGGCGGAGGCCGAAGAACTGCAGCGCTACCTCGAAGCCGACATCCCCGGCGCGATCCTGCGGCCGTGGGACTGGGCGTTCTACGCCGAGCGCGTGCGCAAGGACCGCTTCGAGGTCGACACCGCGGCGCTGCGCCCGTACTTCGAGCTGAACCGGGTGCTGACCGACGGAGTCTTCTTCGCCGCGTCGAAGCTCTACGGCCTGAGCTTCACCGAGCGGGAGGACCTGCCGAAGTACCACCCCGAGGTCCGGATCTTCGAGGTCTTCGACGCCGACGGCTCGGAGCTCGGCCTGTTCCTGCTCGACTACTACGCCCGCGACTCCAAGCGCGGCGGCGCCTGGATGAACAACTTCGTCGACCAGACGAAGCTCCTGGGCACCAAGACGGTCGTGGTGAACGTGCTCAACGTCGCCAAGCCGCCGGCGGGGGAGCCGACCCTGCTGACCTTCGACGAGGTCGTCACCGCGTTCCACGAGTTCGGGCACGCGCTGCACTCGCTGCTTTCGGACGTCGAGTACCCGATGTTCTCCGGCACCAACGTCCCGCGTGACTTCGTCGAATACCCCTCGCAGGTCAACGAGATGTGGATGCTGTGGCCCGAGGTGCTCGCCAACTACGCCAAGCACCACGTGACCGGCGAGCCGCTGCCGCAGGAGCAGATCGACAAGCTCCTGGCCTCCCAGCAGTACGGCGAGGGCTTCTCGACCACCGAGTACCTCGCAGCGTCGCTCCTCGACCAGGCGTGGCACGCGCTGGGCACCGAGGACAACGTCGACGACGTCCAGCGGTTCGAGGCCGAGGCGCTGACCAAGGCAGGTGTCGCGCTGGAAGCGGTGCCGCCGCGTTACCGCACCACCTACTTCGCGCACATCTTCAGCGGCGGCTACAGCGCCGGGTACTACTCCTACATCTGGAGCGAGGTGCTCGACGCCGACACCGTGCAGTGGTTCCGCGAGAACGGCGGGCTCACCAGGGAGAACGGCGACCACTTCCGCAGCGAACTGCTCGGGCGGGGCGGCAGCGTCGACCCGATGGCCGCCTTCCGCGCGTTCCGCGGCCGCGACCCGGAGATCGAGCCGCTGCTGAAGCGCCGCGGTCTCGCCGGGGCCTGACCTCCTGACGGTCTCCCCGCCCGGGCACCCCCAGGGCCCAGGCGGGGAGACCGCGTTCAGGCGGCGAGTTCGGCGACGGCCGCGGCGACGTCGTCCACTTCCCGCTCGGTGTTGTAGTAGTGCGGGCTCAGCCGCAGGCACCAATCGACGTCCTTGTCGCCGAAGTCGAACTGCGCGAACTCCCGGTAGCTGAGTGCCGAGTTGATCCGCCTGGCGTCCATCGCCTCCTTGAAGGGCACGGCTTCCCAGCCCTTGATGGAGAACGTCACCAAGGCACCCAGTTCCGGCCCCCGGTCGAGGACTTCGACGCCCGCGATGGCGCCGAGACCGTCCCGCAGCCTCGCCGCGAGCGCGGGGGTGCGTCGTGAGATCGCCTCCAGGCCGACCTCACGGGCGTACCTCGCCGCGGCCGCGCAGCCGAGCACGGTGGCGTAAGGGAATTCCCATTCTTCGAAGCGGGAAGCCGACTTCGCGGGTTCGTAAGCGCCGGGCGCGCTCCAGCGGGCACCGTGCATGTCGATGAACAGCGGCTCGTGCCCGGCTTCGAGAAACCGGTCGGAGACGAACAGGAACCCCGAACCGCGCGGGCCACGCAGGAATTTGCGGCACGTCGAGGTGAGCAGGTCGGCTCCGATCTCTTCGACGTCGATGGGGTACTGGCCGATCGACTGGCAGGCGTCGACCAGATAAAGCAGGCCGAGCTCCCGGCAATGCCGCCCGATTTCGGCGATCGGCTGGACGAGCCCCGAGTTGGTCGGGATATGCGTGGCCGCGACCAGTTTCGGTTTCCTCGCGCGCATCAGGGCTGCCATGGCCTCGACGTCGACACCGCCCTCTCGGGTGTCCGGTGCGTGCACGATCTCGACGCCGAACCGCTTCCGCAGCGACAGGAACGCGATCTGGTTGGAGATGAAGTCGTTGCGGGTGGTGAGCACGACGTCTCCGGATTCGAACCGGATCGAGGAAAGCGCGGTGGAGTAGGCGTGGGTGGCGCTCGCCGCGAAGGCGATGTTACGGGACCGCGCGTTGATCAAGGCGGCGATTTCGCGGTAGAAGCCCGCGACCTGATCCGACCGTGCCGCCGCGGCCTCGTAGCCGCCGATTTCGGCTTCGAGCCTCAGGTGATCGAGCATGGCGGCGAGTACCGGCTTCGCCAGTAACCCACAGCCCGCGTTGTTGAAGTGGACGACCTTCTCGCTGCCCGGCGTATCGGCTCGCAGAGCGGCGATGTCCAGTAGTGATTCCGTGCGGTTTCCAGTAGCACTATCATGGTCTTTCATGTCGGATAGTAGCACTTCCGCACTCGTCCTCCAGTTGCGTTCCCTGATCCGCTCGGCGGCCGCGGGGGACCGGTTGCCCAGCAGCCGTGAGCTGATCGAGCGCTACCGGGTCGGCCCGGTGACGGTCTCGCGTGCGATCGCTCTGCTGGCGGCCGAGGGCGCCGTGGTGACCCGGCCCGGGAGCGGGACGTATGTGGCGGCCAGGCCGTCGGTGGCGGAGGGGCCACTCGACACGGCTTGGCAGACCGTCGCGCTGACCGACCGCAGTGTCGACACCACGTCGCTCACCGGTGTCCTCGGGCCGCCGCCGGAGGGCGCGATCCTTCTCGACGGCGGATATCCGCATGGCTCACTGCAGGCGACCCGCTTCCTGAGCGCGGCGCTCGCGCGGGCGGGGCGCCGTCCGGATTCCTGGGACCGGGCCCCCGCCGCCGGTCTGGCCGCGTTGAGGTCGGTGTTCGCGGGGCCCGCCGGTGCGTCACCGGACGACGTCCTGATCACCGCCGGCGGCCAGAGTGGGCTCTCCATGGCGTTCCGGGCGATCGCGGCACCCGGCAGCCCGGTCCTCGTCGAATCGCCGACCTATCCGGGAGCGCTCGCCGCCGCCCGGGCGGCGGGGCTCCGCCCGGTGCCGGTCCCGATCGACGACGACGGGGTCCGGCCGGATCTGCTGGCCGAGGCGTTCGCGATGACCGGTGCCCGGCTGTTCTACTGCCAGCCCACCTTTCACAACCCGACCGGGACCGTGCTCACGCCGGAACGCCGCACTCAGGTGCTGGAGGTGGCGCGCGCGGCGGGCGCCTTCGTGCTGGAGGACGATTTCGCCCGGCACCTCTCGCATGGGGTCACCGCGCCGCGACCGCTGATCAGCGACGACCGCGACGGCACGGTCGTCCATCTGACGTCGGTGACCAAAGCCGCCGCGCCGAGCCTCCGGATCGGGGCGCTGATCGCGCGTGGACCCGTTCTCGACCGGATGAAGGCGATCCGGCGGGTCGACGACTTCTTCGTCTCCCGTCCGCTGCAGGAGGCGGCCCTAGAACTGCTCAGCGCGCCGTCCTGGGAACGTCACGTACGGAAACTGGGCTCCGAACTACGGCAGCGGTGCGGAAAAGCGGCCGCGGCGCTGGCAGGGGAGCGTCCAGAGTGGACTGTCGCGCGGCTGCCCGAGGGTGGGCTGCACCTGTGGGTGCGGCTACCGGCGGGGAGTGACGCGAACGCGGTCGCCCGCGCGGCGAGGGAACGGGGAGTCGTCGTGGGGACGGGGGACCGGTTCTTCGCCGCCGAACCGGCCGGTCCGTTCCTCCGGCTCGGCTTCGCCGCCGCGGCCGACGTCGCCGAACTCGCCGAAGGCATCAAGCGGCTAGAAAGTGTATAACGAACTATACCGCTCGGCTCAGGCCAAAACCGCGTCAAGCAACAGATAAACCCCACCGCCGAGGACGACACCTGCGGCCATCCCGGCCGTGACCTCGGCTTTGGTGTGATCACCGAGTTCGACGCGGGACCAGCAGACCCAGGCGACGCCGAGGAAGACCAGTGCGAGCCAGGGGCCGTAGACACGGATCAGCATCGCGGCCGCACCCGCCGCCACCATCGCGTGCATCGAGATCTTGAACTCGAGCCCGAAGGTGATCGCGAGCGCGGCGATCAGGCAGACGAGCTCGGCGGCCGCGAGCGCGATCATCTCGTGCGGGGCACCGCCGGCGATGAGGCCGACGAAGCCGGCGGTCAGCGAGCCGATGCAGACCGCGAACGGGACGAGCCGTCCGGCGCGATCGGTGACATGGTGGCTGTCCCACTTGCCCTTCCTGGCGCCGCGCACGATCACGGCCATCGGGATCAGCGAGCCGGTGACGCCGACGACGAGACCCCAGAGCACCGTCTCGCCGACGTGATATCCGGTGACCTTCCAGGCGACGATCAGCGGGAGACCGAGCACCCAGACCCAAGGAGCGAGCACCTCGGTCGCGATCCGCGCGAGACGTCGGCGGGTCCCGGGGGCTTCCGTGGTCTGGGTCGGCATCGCGCGTGGTCTCCTCGGGAATCGTGGCCGGAGCGGCTCCTGCCGGACTCGCGCCCGGCAGGAGCGGTGATCATCGTTCCAGACCCCGGCGGCCCGCCCGCGCGAGGATGTCCGCGCCCGCCGGGTCCGCCCGGACGGCCTTGTCGAACCCCTCCTTGGGCAGCACCGTGTTCCCGGCCACGGTCACCGTCTCTGGTGGGGTGTCGTAACCGTCGGGCAGGGCGTCCCAGAAGTTGCCGACGAAGGCGACGTTCTCCATCGGTGGCCCCACCTGGAGCACGACCGGGGTGTCGGCCCGGTGGACGATGTTGCCGAGGACGGTGATCCACGCCGCGCCGTAGTCGGTGTAGAGACCGAAGTTGTACGAGGTGAGGACGTCACGGATGACGTTGCCGCGGACCAGCGCGCCACCGGCGAACGACGAGCCCTGCGGGGCCGACAGGTAGATCCCGCCGCCGTCCATGAGCTTCCCCATGCTGCGTTCGACGAGGTTCGAGATCACCTGCGTGCCCCTGGCGCGCTCGCCGCCGGTGACCACGATGCCGTTGTGCGGGACGTCGTGGATCTCGTTGTGTGCCACGGTGGTCTCCGCGGACTCGACCACGAGGAGGGCGGGGGAACCGCGGTACTCGGTACCGATGTGGTGGACCAGGTTGTCTTCGACCGCGACCCGGGTGCTCGTATGGACGGCGATCCCGCTGCCCGAGATCTCGTCGAAGACGTTGGCCCGGATCCGCACGTCGGTGGCGTCCTCGATCAGCAGTCCTCCCGCGCCGAGCCGGGTGAAATGGTTGCCCTCCAGGGAGACGCGGCTGACGGACGTGAGGCTGATGTTGGCGGGCAACTGGACCGGCTCCGCGGGCACGTGGACGTAGCCCACGTCCGTGCCGAGGTCGATCTTCTGGAAGTCGCCTCGTTCGTAGCGAGCGTTGCCGTGATAGTGCAGGTAGCCGCCGGTGCGGGCAGGGCCGGACCAGGTCGCGTCGGTGAAGGTGAAGCCGCGCAGCACGAGGTCGTGGACACCTCGTGCGTTGATGAGCGTTTCGAGCACCGGAGCGACGACGCTGGTCTCGCCGATCTCCTCTCCGGGACGCGGACGGTAATGCAGGACGTGCTCGCCCGTGTCGGTGCGGCCGACGGCGAAGGTTCCCGGTTCGGTCAGGAAAGCCACGTTGTTCTCGAGCGTGGACGGCGCGGCGAGACCATCCCAGGCGCCGTCGCCACCGGCGCCGTACCACTTGGCGTCGTAGAGGGATTTGGCGTGGTCGAAGGCGGGCTGAGCCATGGTGATCGTTGTCGACGAGGCATCACCGGAGATCGACGCGACCGCGAGCCGGGCTTCGGACCACGGGTAGACGCCCGGATACACGAACTCCAGCCCGGACGGGTCCGGCCACGACTGAGGCTCCGTGCTGTCCGTGACGTAACCGGTCGCTGTTTTCGTCACGGTCCCCGGGAGTCCGTCCGTGCGAGCCGCTCGCGCCGCGGGTTTGCCGTCGACGGTGAGCCGTCGTGGCGCCAGATTGCCGATCGGGGCGGTCCAGGCCCCGTCGTGGCCCGTCGTCCAGCCGGCGATCCGGCGGCTGCCGCTCAGTTCCACTTCGGCCTGGTCGGCCGTTCCGTAGCCGTGTGCCTGGTAGATCACGCGGAAGCCGTTCGAGCCGGAATCGCCCTGCGTGTCAGTGAAGACAAGAGGTTCGTCCAGGTGGTGGACGCCTGCCGTGAAGGACACGATGACGTCGCCGGTCATGGTGGCCGTGGCGGCACGGACGGCCTTCTGGGCCGCTTTCGGGCCGGCGAACGGCTGTTCGGCGGTGCCGGGCCAGTCGTCCCTGCCGTCCGGGGATACGAAGAACCTGATTTCGGGCATGCTGAAGCGCTCCTGCGAGAGGTATATGGGATATACTGAGGTTTATCACCTAAACACGAACGAGCGAAGAGCGTCAAGGGAGTAACGGGTGGCGGAAGACGACGCGCAGCCGGATCCGGAGCGCGCGATCGAGCTGCTGTGGGGGACGTCCGAGCCGGAGCGGCCCGGGTTGAGCCTCGGCCGGATCGTCGCGGCGGCCGTCGAGGTCGCGGACGCCGAAGGGCTCGCCTCGCTGTCGATGCGCAAGGTCGCGGAACGGTTCGGCACCACCACCATGTCGCTCTACCGGTACGTCCCCGGCAAGGCGGAACTGGTGGAGCTCATGCGTGACGCGGTGTACGGCGAGTTCCCGATGGGGTCTTCGGACGGGCTCGGCTGGCGAGCGGGTCTCGAACGCTGGGCGCGGCGAGCCTGGGAGATGCACCACAGGCATCCGTGGCTGGTCCACAGCGCCGGTTCCCGCCGCCTCCCGGGGCCGAACATCATGGCCGGCTACGACCACGCGCTGGACGTGGCTTCGCGTAGCGGTTTGGCGCCGGCGGAAGTGATCGCCGTGGTGAACCTGGTGGGCGGATTCGTCGAGTCGGCCGCGCGTCAGGCGGGGGAGGCCGCGGAGCTCCAGCGGCGCACGGGGGTGACCCATGAGCGCTGGTGGAGCGAACGCGAGTCCCTCTTCGAGCGCCTGGACCGCTATCCGGCGCTGGAGCGGCTGTGGAAGGCCGGAGGAATGGATGCTCCGCTGGACGCCTTCGAATTCGGCCTGCGGAGGACCCTTGACGGTATCGAGGCGCTCGTCCGAAGCCAGGGGAGTGAGGTAATCAGTGACGAAACCGGGGGAGGGGAGTGCGTCGTGTGCGGTAAGCCGTTGGACGGGGGAGGACGGGGCAGGCCTCGGGACTACTGCTCGCGGGCGTGCCAGCAACGCGCCTACCGGCGTCGTCAGGCTCAAAGTGTATAACGACCTATTCAGCCAGGCAATTGACAAGATCAACTTCAAGCCAATGGCAAAACCCGCAAGGACTGTCGGGGGCCCTGGCTAGGGTTGCCCGGTGGTCACCGAGGTCTTGCTGGAGCAGTTGGAAGAGGACGCCCCGACGTCCGTGCTTTTCGAGGGTTTTCTGGAGCCCGGAGCGCAGGCGGCCCAGGCGCTGCTCGTGCTGGGGAAGGTCGCTCGCACCCGGTTCTGGACGCCGCCGTCCATGGTGAAGCGATTGATCGCCGAGTCCGATCCGGTGTTCACCGCGGACCGGACGACGCTGCGAGCGGAGGCTTTCTCGCCGTGCTGCGGTGTCTACGCCAGGCTCGATCTGCTGGAGGCGGGTGAGCTCGGTAAGGGTTGCACCAATGTGGACCTGTCCGAGGCGACGCGGACGGTCCTGGCCGGGGTCGTCGCACAGGATCCGTTGCACCTGACTGTTCGCGGCGAAGGAATCCGTCTCCGCACTCTTGACGGGCAGAACGACGAGTCCGTGGTGCCGTTGCCGGATCGCTGGGTGTCCGGTTTCGCCGAGGTCGCCGCTGTCACGGCGAGTGCGGTCGAGAAGGCGGAGCTGGACAAGACGGAGGCGCGGAACTTCCTGCGGAAGCTCCCCACTTCGGTCGGCAAGTCTTGGGCGGTGGCGTCGGGCCGTGGGCTCCGGCTGACGTCACGGCCGGGCCGGGACTCGATTCCGGCGACCGGGCTCCATCGGTTGCGGATCGTCGAGCCGCTCACCCGGTTCGTCGAGGGGCTGACCGTCTACACGCGACCGGACAGCGAGGTCGCGACTTGGGTGCTTCGGTTGGAGCGTGCGCGGCTCGTCGTCACGTTGTCGCCGGAGCCGTCCCGCGGTTTCTCGGGCGAAGGCGGGTGGCTGAACGCGCTGGCGGCGGGGCTCGAAGCACCGGAACTCGTCGCGGGGCGCGCCGGGCACGACGTCGTCGACGGCACGTGGTTCCCACGCGAGCTCCCGAGCGGCGCTGCTCCGGCGAACGGCCGGCTGGCGAAAGCCCGGGAGCTCGTTGCCGCCGGAGCCGTCCGTATGTTGCCGGACGGCGGCTACGAGATCATCCGCGCGGGCTCGGTACAGCGTGTCCGGCTTTCGCCCGCCGGATGCACGTGTGCGTGGTGGGCCAAGCACCAGGAGAACCGAGGGCCTTGTTCGCACGTGCTGGCGGCCCGGATGTCAGCCGCCGAGGCGTGACGCCGCCTTCGCCGCTTTCGAGCTGCCCTTGAAGCCTGCGAGCCATTCCTTCGTTTCGGCGCTGATCGTGCCCGCTCCACGGTCCACGAGGTCCGCGGCGAGCTCCAGCAGCGCGAAGATGCCGCGGTGGGAGGGCGCCAGCTTCGGCAGCAAAGTGTCCAGTGTGGACAGTACGGCGATGGGGTGTTCGTTCGCGACGGTCGCGAGCCGGGGTGCCAGCCGCGTGATGATGAGCTGCGAGCCGAGTACGCCCAGCGCCTCGCCGAGCGCGCGGGGGCCGAGCATCCGCTGCTCCAGCAGGGTGAGCACGGCGTCGGTCCCGAGTTGGACGGCGGCGGGGCGTTTCAGTGCGAGAGTGGTGGCGAGGAGCATCGTGCCGGGGAGGCCCGGTACCGAGGGGCTGTCGAGGAACGGTGGCAGCGCGGCCTTCTCCACGGGATAGCCGACTTCGATGTCGTTGAAGTAGAGGTTCCCGGCGACGGTGGCTTCGAGGTGGTCGCGGTCGTACGGGGAGGAGACCGCTTCGTGGCATTCGGTGAAGCCGAGCCATTCGGGGGCCCGGCTCTCGAACGGGATGCCCAGCCAGGGAACTCCCGGTGAGACGGGTTCCGGGGTTTGTTCGACGTTCAGTGTGTTCGAGCCGTAGTCGGTCAGGCCGGCTTTCGCCGTCCAGGTGACGGGCGGTCCGGGTTCGCCGCGGAGTGCGGCGGCGGGGTCGGCGGATTCGGGGTGCCGGGCGCGGGCTGCGGCGAGGGCGGTCCAGCCCGTGTGGTCGATGGCCGGTCCGCCGAGGGCGTAGCGGATCGTGTCGGCGTGCGGTCCGGTGAGATCCGCGGCGAGCGCGAGGGCCGCGGATCTCGTGTCGGGGGCGAGCCGGAGCAGTGCGTCGGCGACGTCGTCTTCTGCCGCGTCGGGGTGTTCGAGCATGCGGGCGACGAAGACGACCGGGTCGAGCCAGCCGCCATGGTGGGTGGCGGCGGAGACGGGGACGGCGGTGCCTTCGAGGAGGGCGGTGATCCGGTGGTGGAGGGGACGGCGCCAGCCGTCGACCTGCGGTAGCGGGGCGACGTCGCGGCCGGTGAGGCCGAGGACGAGGGTGGCGATCATCTTCGGTACCGCCGCGCTGTACTGCTGGTCGACGATTCGGGCGGCGCGTTTCACCAGCGGTTTTAGGGCGTCCTGGAGCTCGCCGGCGACACGGTGGGCGCCGTCGAGGGCGGCCAGGAGGAGGTCTGCCTGGTCGGGGTCGGCGAGGAGGGAGGAGAGGGCTTCGGCGACCGCGGCCGGGGTGTCGGGGACTTCGAGCGGGACGGTCAGCGTTTTGCGCTGGTCCCACGGCGTTCGGCTGGGTTCCGGGTACTCGGTGGTCTCGATGACGGGTGGTGCCTCAGGGGTGACACCGAGCCGGGCGGTGGCGATGGCGCGGACGTCGGAGGCGTCGTGGGTGATTGCCGCTTCGAAGACTTCGTTGGCGAGGCCGGTGAGTTCGGGGCGCCGGTCGGCGATGCGGCCGGCGAGTTTGAGGGCGAGTTTGGCGGTGGCGGCGCCGCGTCCGGCGGCCGCGGCGGGGAGGTGCTGGAGGGCGACTTCGTCGTCCAGTGTGCCTTGTTTGTCCACAAGGGACAGTGCTTTGACGGCGAAGGAGACGGTGCGGGGGAGGCTGCTTCCGCACAGCCGGGCGTAGCGGTGTTGAGCCGCTGTGCGTTCGTCCGGGGTGGGGGCGAGCGCTTCGTGGAGCGCGGAGTACCACTGGGCGCGGAAGGCGGCGAAGTCGCGGGCGAGGACGTCCAAGGTGAGGTCGAGGAGCCGGGTGCGGTCGAGTTCGCCGGTCTCGGTGAGTTCGAGCAGCGCGGTGGACCATTTGTCCTCGTCGCGGACGTACTTGTCGAAGGCGGCGAAGCTGCCGTCGCCGTTGCCTTCGATCGTGAGCAGTTCCCAGATTTCGGTGAGGGCTTCGCGTTCGGTCCGGAGCCGTTCGGCGAGTGGTTTCCCGCCGAAGCGTCCGGCCCAGCGGAACCAGGCGGCGTGGTACTCCGGTGTCCGGATGGGTTCGAGGTCGCCATCGAGGATCATGCGGCGGATGGCCTCCCAGGCGGTGTGGTGGCCGATCATGCGCAGCGCGATCGTCTTGCGTTCGGTGAGCGAGCGGTCCTGCAGGACACGTTCGAGGATCGTGGGTGAGGGGATCCAGAGTTTGCGCAGCAGGGGGTCGCTGGCGGGGAGGGCGGTCCAGAGGGCGGTCGCGGCTTGCTGGGCCCTGAGCGGGTTGCGGGCGCCGTAGGTGTCGGGCTTGATCTCGACGAACTCGCGGCTGTCCTTGAAGGCGGCCAGGAGTTCGGGGACGAGGGCTTTGCGCTCGGCGGGGGAAAGTTCGAGGGCCCGGGTGAGGACTTCCGAGGGCTGGCCGGTGAGGAGCTCGTCGAGGTGCACGGGCCCATTGTGTCGTGAGTGGTGAGGACGGGTGCGCCGCACTCACGAGATCGAAGCCGGAAGGCGGCCGCGTCCCGGGGGACACGGCCGCCTTCGTGAGGTGGTTCAGGCTCAGATGAGGCCGAGCTTCTTCACCGCGTCGCGCTCTTCGGCCAGCTCGTTGACCGAGGCGTCGATGCGGGCACGCGAGAAGTCGTCGATCTCCAGGCCCTGGACGATCTTGTACTCGCCGTTCGCGGCGGTGACCGGGAACGAGGAGATCAGGCCCTCGGGGACACCGTAGGAGCCGTCGGACACGACCGCCGCCGAGGTCCAGTCACCCTCCGGGGTGCCGTTGACCCAGGTGTGGACGTGGTCGATCGCCGCGGAGGCGGCCGACGCCGCGGAGGACAGGCCGCGGGCCTCGATGATCGCCGCGCCGCGCTTGGCGACGGTCGGGATGAAGTCGTCGGTCAGCCACGCCTGGTCGGTGATGACCTCGGTGGCGGCCTTGCCGGACACCTCGGCGTGCGCGATCGACGGGTACTGGGTCGCGGAGTGGTTGCCCCAGATCGCGACCTTCTTCAGCTCGGTCACCGGTACGCCCAGCTTCTTCGACAGCTGCGCGAGGGCGCGGTTGTGGTCGAGGCGGGTCATCGCGGTGAAGCGGTCGGCCGGGACGTCCGGCGCGTGGGCCTGCGCGATGAGGGCGTTGGTGTTGGCCGGGTTGCCGACCACGAGGACCTTGATGTCGCTCGCCGCGCCGGCGTTGATGGCCTCACCCTGCGGCTTGAAGATGCCACCGTTGGCCTCGAGCAGGTCGCCGCGCTCCATGCCCTTCGCGCGGGGACGAGCGCCGACGAGCAGGGCGACGTTCGCGCCCTCGAAGGCCTGCTTCGGGTCGTCGAAGATGTCGATGCCCGACAGCAGCGGGAACGCGCCGTCTTCGAGTTCCATCGCGGTGCCCTCAGCCGCCTTGACCGCCTGCGGGATCTCCAGGAGCCGCAGCTTCACCGGGGTGTCCGGGCCGAGCAGCTGACCGGACGCGATGCGGAAGAGCAGCGCGTAGCCGATCTGGCCGGCCGCACCGGTGACGGTGACGTTGACAGGGGCTTGGGTCATTGCGGTTCTCCAGCTTGAGGCGACATCGACTTTGTACCGCGATGCTAGTCCTGTCCCGAGTCGCCGTCCGGGTGCGTCCAGTCACTGTTTTCTTGATCGATGCCGTCGGCGGTCACGTTCGCGGCGAGTCGCGAGAGCAGCGCGGCCAGCGTGGTGATCTCGTCGTCGCTGAATCCGGCCCGGATCCGTTTGTCGTGCGCGATCGCAGCCTTCGCCAGCCGGTGGAAGACGGTTTCACCCTCGTCGGTGAGTTCGACCACGTGCACCCGCCGGTTGTCGGGAGCGCGCCGCCGGGTGATCAAGCCCGCACTCTCCATGGCGTTCAGATGATGGGTGAGCGTGGCGCCCTGGATGCCGACCGCGGCCGCGAGTTCTCGCTGGTTGGCCACGTGCCGGGTCTTCAGTGTGATCAGGATCTGCCAGACGGGCTGTGAGCCCCCGTCGGCGGCCAGTGCCGGATCGAAGGCGCGTCCGACGGATTTGGCGGTCTTGGCGAGGACGACCCCGATGGGTGCCGCGGTGGGTTTCTGCACGTCAGGAGCATAGTGCATGAATCTAAGGGTTTGATGTCTAATCATTTGGCATCTAACCGCGAAGGAGTCGAACGAAACGGATGGAACACCATGCGCAGTACGGAGAGCGAGATCCGCGACGGCGACCGCCGGCTTGTCTCCACGAAATCGTCAACGGCGAAGCCGCGAAAGCATTTTCCATATCGTGCGAATCTAATGGTGTTTTCCGGTGCCGACGGTGTTCTCAATGACTCCGGAAAACGGTTACAGTCCATAATGTGTTTTCATGAACCGATTGCCGAGACGGTTTCGTCCGATCGGCGGGCGGCATCGTGATGATCGACTCGCTAACATGAGTCCGCCCAGTTCCCCGCCCCCCGTGTGGAAGTTTTGGGAAGGACCCCATGCTCAATGCAGTGGTTGCCGCCGTATCTCTTTTCTCGTCGATAATAACGCCGAACAGTATGTCCCCGCCGCCCGGGCCGCCGCCCGATCGGGTCGTCATCGACGTCGTCACCGTCAATGGATCCGGCTGTCCGCCGGGTTCGTCCGCGGTGGCCGTCGCCAGGGACAACACTTCCTTCACGGTCACCTACAGCGAATACACCGCGCAGGTCGGCGTCGGCTCGAAGCCCACCGACTTCCGGAAGAACTGCCAGCTGAACCTCAACATCCACGTGCCGCAGGGATTCACCTACGGTATCGCCAGCGCCGATTACCGCGGTTTCGCCTCGCTCGAATCCGGCGCCAAGGCATTGCAGCGGGCGAATTACTACTTCCAGGGGAATTCGCCGACCGCACAGGTGAGCCATCCCGTCAACGGGCCGATCTCGGACAACTGGCAATTCCGTGACGAGGCCGAAGGTGGCGTCATCATCTACAAGCCGTGCGGCGAGGACCGGAATCTCAACGTGAACACGGAACTGAGGGTCGGCGCGGGTTCGTCGGATCCGAAGAAGACCACCAGTTTCATCACGATGGACTCCACCGACGGCGCCTTCAAGACCACCTACCACTTCTCGTGGAAGACCTGCCCGACCTCCTGACCTCTCCTCCAGGGTGACGGCCTGCTTCCCGGTCCGGAAGAAGGCCGTCCCACCCATGCCCGGTCAGGGCCTTGGCCGCTCTGAACGAGGACTTCACCGCTCGTCGCCGCCCCTGCCCGGCGGCGACGAGTCTTCTCGACGACCCCATTTCCGGCGGACGGCGGGGAAATCGCCTCGCTGAATCCCCCGATCCCGCCGTGTCGAAGCTTTGGGAAGGATCCCATGCTCAACGTGCTGGTCGCTGCCGTAACGCTTTTCTCCTCGGTCGTCACCCCGAACGCCTGGGTGCCGCCCCCGTTACCGGCCGACAAGATTGTCATCGATGTCGTGACGGTCAACGGAACCGGATGCAAACCCGGTACGGCGGCCGTTTCGGTATCACCGGACAACACCGCGTTCACGGTCACCTACAGCGAATACACCGCACAGGTCGGCGTCGGCGCGAAACCGACCGATCTGCGCAAGAACTGTCAGCTCAACCTCTATGTCCACGTACCGCAGGGATTCACCTACGGTATCGCGGGCACCGATTACCGCGGATTCGCGTCCTTGGCGGCGGGAGCCACCGGACTGGAACGGGCCAATTACTACTTCCAAGGCAATTCGCCGACGTCGTATGTGAACCACAGCCTCAAAGGCCCGTTCGAGGACAACTGGCAGTTCACCGACAACATCGAAGTCGGCGCCATCGTCTACAAACCCTGTGGTGAGGACCGGAACTTCAACATCAACACGGAACTGCGGGCCGCGGTCGGCACTTCCGATCCGAAGAAGACCACCAGCTTCGTCACCATGGACTCGACCGACGGTTCCATCAAGACCACCTACCACTTCTCGTGGAAGAACTGCCCGAAACCGAAGAACTGAAGTCACGTGAAGGCCCCCTTCACCGCGCTAGACGCGGTGAAGGGGGCCTTCACGTGACTCGGCCGAGGTCGTCACGACTTCCCGGACGGAGCCGGATCCGTGGCCTCCACCCCGAACACCCGCCCCAGCGCGATCACCGTCTCGTCGAGATGCCCGAAACTGGTCAGCACCGAACGCGCCCGCGGATCGTCGATCCGGTCCGCCACCGGTGTCCCGTCGTCCCGCACCAGCGTCCCGTGCCCCGAACCGCCGGGATCACCGATCGCCTCCCGCAGCACGGCGATGTTCGTCCGGATCCGCCCGGTGTACAGCAGGAGCCGGTCCGCCTCGTTGAGCAGCAGGCCCGCCTGCGACCGCGCCGCGACGTGCCGGGCGCGGAAGGCGATCGTCTCCACCGTCGTGAGCACGTGCCAGCCGTAGTCACGGCGGCTGCTGAGGTTCACCGGATGCGTCAGCGGCTCGATCGTCGTGCGGACCTTGGCCACCGCCCGGTCCAGATCACGCGACTTCTCGATCACGCTCACGTTCTCCGCGCCGGACAACAGGCCCGCGGTCTTCTCGACGAACTCGTCCAGTTCCTCCAGCAACGCCGAGACGTCGTCGAGCATCACCGCGCGCGTGCGCACCGGCACGATCACCACCGCCGCCAGCACCCCGGCCGCCGCGCCGACGGCGGTCTCCGCGACTCGGATCCACAGCACCTCGAGGCTGAACGTCCCCAGCAGGCTGTACAGCAGCCCGAGCATGCTGGTGATGAAGAACGCCATGATCACCTGCGACACCCGCGCCATGTAGACCATGCCGAACACGCACACCAGGATCAGCGCCAGCGTCGCGGGCACACTGCCGGACACGAGCAGCGTCAGCACCAGCCCGCCCACGATCCCGATCAGCGTGCCGCCGATCCGCCGGACCCCCTTGACGAACGTCGCCCCCGCGGTCGACGAGCCGATGAACACCACGAACACCGTCAGCACCGCCCAGTACCACCGCTGGCTCGACACCAGCTCCCCGCCGAGCACGGCGAGCCCGCCGCCCACCACGGCCTGGATGGCGCTACGTGTCTGGTTGTCGTAGGCGAACGCCGACGACTTCTCCTCGTCGGGGTCTTCGGGATCGTCGGCGGCATCGGAGACGTCGTGCTCGGCGACCCGCTGCGCGCGGACGTCGGCCAGCGCGAGTTCGGCGAGCGCGCGCCGGACGCCGTCGCCGGGCGCGGCGTGCTCGTCGATCCGGCTGCCTTCCACCAGCATCTTGCTGAACTCTTCGGTCTCGCTGATCAGCGGCAGCTCTCGCGGGTCGCGCTCGATCAGCGACCGGAACCGCCGCATCCGCGCGATCAGATCGTCGCGGACGTCGTCGTCGAGATCCTCCGCGCAGGTGCGCTGCACCGTGATCGTCAGCCACTGCACCGCCAGCTCGACCTCGATCGCCCGGCGGCGCAGCCGGTTCACCGAATCCGCGCCGGTCACCTCCGGTGCGGTGTCCTCGATGAGCAGCACGGACTCGTGCATCCGGGCGTTCGTCGTGCGGAGCCGCTTGCGGGTGCGCTCGCTGCCGCCGACCGCCAGGTGGTCCTCCGCCGCCCGCACCACGGCGGCGAGCCGGGCCCGGAACGCGCGCCGGATCCGCAGGAACTCCGCGTCGGTATGCCGTCGCAGCAGCACGAACCGGACCACCGCGTTGGCCGCGATCCCGATGGTCAGTGCCAGCAGCAGCACCGGGACCTGCTTCAGATGCGTCTGCAGGAACATCGCGAAGAAGAACAGGAAGAACGACAGCGAACCCAGCGCGATCCCGCGCGAACCGAATCGCTGCGCGTAGACCGCGACGAAGATCAGCAACACGAACACGATGCTGTCCAGCGGCGGCACCGCCGCCCCCACGCTCGCCGCGGTGAGCGACGCCGCGCCGAGCACCAGTCCCAACGCCAGGGTGACCGCCTGCTGGCCCGGGGTCTCGTCGTTGACGGTGAAGGCGGACGTCATCGCGGCGATCGCGGCGACGAGGACGACCGTGAGCGGCTGATGGAACGGCAGGATCGCCAGCACCGCGACCACGATGCTGAGCACGGCCGAGAAACCGAGCCGGAGCCGGACCAAGCCGGGATCGGAGGCGACCAGACGGTCGGTCGTGGCCTGGGTGATGCGGGAGATCATCGGGCGAGCAGCTCTCCTTGGGCGAGGGTGACCCGCCGGGCGGTGGACGAGGTGACGCGAAGACGGTATCGGGCGTGCTTCACCGGCCCGGCGAGGGCGAACGGCCGCGTCTGACGGCGCCAGCGGAACTTCTCGCCCTCGCGCTGGTCCAGCAGCGTCCAGTGCTCGCCGTCGTCGGAGCCCTCCAGTACCCACGACCGCGGATCACCCCGCCGGCTTCCCGAGGTCAGCGTGTACATCACCACCTCGCGCGAGGCGTCCTCGACGGGGAACTCGATGACGGGTTCACGCCCGGGGAAGGTGATCTCGGTCTTGGTGGTGTCGTCGAACAGGGAGCCGTCGGCCACCGTGATGTCCGTGAGCGGGCTCGGCGCGGCGGGCTCGGCGGGGAAGCGGCCCCACTCCGACGGCTGCTCGCCCATCGTGAACTTCAGCACCGCGCCCTCGGCCAGCACGGAATGCGCGAGCGTGCCGCTGTCGTGCGGTTGCCCGTCGATCGTCAGCCCCTGGACGTACACGGTGTCCTCCGTGTTGCCGGGCGCCTCGATGACCAGGTCCTTCCCGTTCTCCAGGTGGACGGTCGCCTTCGTGAACAGCGGCGAGCCGATCACGTACTCGGGGCTGCCCATCGCCAGCGGATAGAACCCGAGCGCGGCGAAGACGTACCAAGCCGACATCTCGCCGTTGTCCTCGTCGCCCGGATAACCCTGGCCGAGGTCGCTCCCGACGTAGAGCCGCCGCAGGACCTCCCGCACGATCCGCTGGGTCTTCGACGGCGCGCCCGCGTGGTGATAGATCCAGGGAATGTGGTGCGACGGCTGGTTGGAATGCCCGTACTGTCCCATCCGGACGTCGCGGGCCTCGGTCATCTCGTGGATCAGCCCGCCGTAGGAGCCCGGTTTGCGGCCGGTCTCCGGGGTCGCGAAGAAGGTGTCCAGTTTGGACTCCAGCGCTTCGGTGCCGCCGTGCAGCGCGGCGAGCCCGGCGCCGTCGTGGGGAACGGAGAACGCGGTGTTCCAGGAGTTCGTCTCGGTGAAGTCGCCGCCCCATGCCTCGGGGTCGTAACCCGCGGCGCCGAAATGACGGCTCCCGTCTCGGTTGCGGCCCTGGAAGAACCCGATCAAGTGGTCGAAGTGGTTCGCGTACTGCTGCGAGCGCTGCCGGAAGTAGACGGCGTCGTCGCTCCGTCCGAGCGCCTCGGCGAAGTTGGCGAGGCCGAAGTCGTTGACGCAGCCCTCCAGCGCCCACGACAGGCCTTCGTGGACCGACGTCGGCGTGAACCCGAGGAAGATCGACTCGTGCAGCCCCTTCCGGCCGACGCTCTGGCCGCCCGGTGTCACGGTCGCGTTCTTCAGCGCCGCTTCGTAGGCGGCCTCGACGTCGAAGCCGCGCACGCCCTTGAGGTACGCGTCGGCGAACGCCACGTCGGAACTGGTGCCGGTCATGAGGTTGGCGTAGCCGGGGGAGGACCAGCGCGAGATCCAGCCGCCCTCGCGGTACTGCTGGACGAACCCGTCGATCATCCGCCCGCACCGGCCCGGGGTGAGCAGGGCGTACGCGGGCCACGTGGTGCGGTAGGTGTCCCAGAAGCCGTTGTTGACGTACATCTCGCCGTCCACGACCTTCGCGCCGGTCCTGGTGCGTGAGCTGGGCCAGAGGCGGCGGATGACCGGGCTCGCGTGACGGACGCCCTTCGGTGTGTCCTCGTGCGCGGAGTTCGGATACAGGAAGAGCCGGTAGAGGTTGGAGTAGAACGTGGTGCGCTGGTCCTCGGTCGCGCTCTCGATCTCCACCCGGTCCAGCACCTCGGACCACCGCGCACGGGCCTGGTCACGGACCTGCTCGAAGCTCGTGCCTGCCGGGATCTCCTGGTCGAGGTTCCGCTTCGCCTGCGCGAGGCTGATCAGCGACGTCGCGATCCGCATCGTCACCTCGCCTGCGGCGAACTCCAGGAACCCGGTCACCGTGCGCCACACCGGACGACGGATCCTCCCGCCGCGTTCGGCCGGGACGTCGAACTCGGCGTACACGAACATCCGCCGCGCCCCGGCCGACAACCGGCTGCGGACCCAGGTGTGCCCGGTGACCACGCCGTTCGCCGCGTCCAGGCGCAAGCCACCCCGGTTGCGGGCGTTGTCGAACAGCAGCCAGCCGCGATCACCCGGGAAGGTGAAACGGAACAGCGCCGCATGATCCGCCGGGGCGATGTCGGTGGTGACACCGTTGGCGAACCGGACACCGTAGTGATGCGGCCGGTCGATCTCGTCGTCGTGGGAGAACGCGAGCGCGCGGCGGGACCGGTCGGCCTCCACCTCTCCGATGCCCGGCATCACCTGGAAGGTGTGCCGGTCGCCCATCCACGGGCTCGGCTGATGCGACAGCGCGAACGCCTGCAGTGCCGGCCGGTTCGCGGCGTCGTTGTGCCGGTGGTAGCTGTAGATCCAGTTGGTGGCGCTCGCGTCGGTGACCGGGGTCCAGAAGTTGAAGCCGTGCGGGATCGCCGTCGCGGGGAAGTTGTTGCCCCGCGAGAACTTGTCACTGGAATGCGTGCCGCGCGTGGTGCGGACGTGATCGACGGGCTCGCGGCTCTCGATCGTGCGCTCGGTGAGCCGGACGTCGTCCACCCAGCCCGCGCTCTCGCCGTCCGGCGGTTCGCTGACCAGGACGATCCGGGTGATCCGCCGTCCGGCGAACTCACCCAGCCGCCGGCGCACGAGATTCCACTGGTCCACGTACAGCGTCTTGCCCAGCCCCTGCTCCGTGGCGCTGAACCCGGCCGACGTCCCGTCGTCGAACTCGACGTCCAGCGCCACGAAGGTGCTGCGATAGCCGGGCACGTCGGACTCGGCCTCGGGGAAGACCACATAGGACAGTTCGGTGTGGCCGGTGACCTCGACGTCCACTTCGAACAGCGTCGCGCGCAGCGTGTTCTCGTAGCGGAGCGCGTGCGCGCCCGTGAACCCGACGCCAGGCTTGGCAGTCGGCGACGAACGCGGCCCGGTGCCGACGCGCAAGGCCGGATCCACCGGCTGCGGATCACCCGTTTCGAAGGAGGAGAAGAACCCGGTGATCGTCACCAGGCCACCGTAACTCCCACGCGTGCGCCCGGCTCGGTGTGCCGCATCCAGAGGACTAAACGCGTGAGGCGAGGAACTCCTCGAACGTGCCCGCACCGGTCGCGTTCTCCGGGGTCAGGTTGCCGCCCGCCCGGAACGCCCTGGCCGCCTTGCCCGGCACCCACAGCGACAAGATCGGCTTCCGGCGCCCCACCGAGCGCTGATACGCCTCCGCCAGGTCACGCGCGGTCCGCACCTCCGGGCCGCCCATGTCCGGCACCCGCCCCGACGGCTCACCGGACGCCAGCGCGACCAGCCGGTCCGCGACATCGCCGGTGCTGACCGGCTGGAACCGGAAGCCCGAGGGCATGATCGTCACCGGCAGCCGCCGCTGCGCCGACGACGCCCGTGCGACGAGTTCGTGGAACTGTGTCGCGCGCAGCACCGTCCACGGCAGACCGGACTCCTCGATCACCTTCTCCGAGGCCAGCTTCTCGTTGTAATAGAAGAATCGGATCACGTCGATACCGACGATCGAGATGTACACCACGTGCGGATTTCCCGCCCGCTTCGCGGCCTCGACCAGGTTCCGCGTCACCTGCTCGTCCCCGCGGCCCAGCGTCGACGCGCAATGGACGATCGCCGACACCCCGTCGACCGCTTCGGCGAGACCGTCACCGGTCTTCAGGTCACACCGCGCCCACTCGTGCCGCTCGTCCGCGGGCCGAGGCCGCCTGCTCATGATGCGGACCCGCCGCTCTTCGGCCGCCAGCCGCCCCACCACCTCACGGCCGAGGTCGCCGGTCCCACCGGTCACCAGAATCGGGTTCGTCACCTTGGTCCTCCGTTCACGAGAGCCTCCACCCTCAAGAACCAGCGGGCCACCCGGAACGTGACAACTGCCCCGACAGGAACGCGAGCTTGTCCGGATTCCCGACCGCGCGCAGCCCGCGGATCCGGCCGTTCACCACCTCGAACCCGAGGATGCCGAACAGGACGTCACCGGCCGTCGCGACCACCGCCGGGCCGCCGTTGACCTCCAGGATCTCGATCGACACCTGGCCGGCACCGGCGAACATCCCGGCGTACAGCCGCGCGACCTTGGCCGCGCCGTGCACCGGACGCCGCGCCGCGGTGACCTTGCCGCCACCGTCCGACCACGCCGTCACGTCGGCGGTGAGCAGACTCTCCAAAGCGGGCAAATCGCCGTCCCGCGCCGCGGACAGGAAGCTTTCGACCAGCTTCTCGTGCTGTCGCGGGTTCGAAACCCGTCGCTCATCCGAGCGGTCCAGCGCCTTTCGCGCACGGCTGTGCAGCTGACGCGAGTTGACCTCGGAGACGTCGAGGATCCCGGCGATCTCCCGATGGCTGTAGGCGAAGGCCTCCTTCAGCACGAAAACCGCGCGCTCCACCGGGCTGAGCTGCTCCAGCAACACCAGCATCGCCAGCGACACCGAATCCCGCTGCTCCACCGTCTCCAAGGGACCGAGCACATCGGTCGAGGTCAGAACCGGCTCGGGCAGCCACGGCCCGACGTACCGCTCGCGCTGCGCCCTGGCCGACGTCAGCCGGTTCAGGCAGAGATTGGTGACCACCTTCGCCAGCCACGCCCGCGGCGACGCGATCGACTCGCGATCGGCGCCCGCCCACTTCGGGTAGGCGTCCTGCACGGCGTCTTCCGCCTCCGCCGCCGAACCGAGCAGGCGATACGCGAGCCCGAACATGGCGGGCCGCAGCCGCTCGAATTCCGTGGCGCTGTCCATCGTCCCCTACGAATCCCTCTTGAATCCACTGTGGACACCATCCTGCCGGGGGTACCGCTCACCGGGATTGCGGTACCTGATCGGCGCTGACGTCCGCTGTGACTGTATCGGTACGAATGGAACGTCTGCGTCACCACCGAGAGAGGGGTCTGGAGTGACGTCACGTTCGTCGCGTTCGTGTGCCTCGCTGTGCGCCGCGACCGCCATCACCGTATTAGCGCTGGTCACAGCGCCCCAAGCCGGTGCGGCACCGGCACCGGGCGCCGTGCACACCACACCGGACAGATCCGGGAAGGACGTCGATGTCCGTGACACGGCGAGAACCAGTCCGCGCGTGCTGGCCGCGCACGACCGGCTCGCGGCGTCGCGGGCGAACTCCGTCGCCACCGCGCGGGCGGAACTGGGCAATCAGGCCCTGCTCGACTTCGACGAGCTGACCGGCACGCCCCGGGTCCTGGCCCGCACCGACGGCTTCCTCACCGGACCGAGCGGAAAGTCACCCCGTGACGTCGTGCTGGACTACCTGCGGGACAAGGAAGGCCTCGTCGGCCTCAGTACCGCCGACACCGCGAAACTGAACCTGCGCAAGGATTACGTCGACGTCGAAGGCACGCATCATCTGTCCTTCACCCAGTCCGTCGGCGGGGTTCCGGTGTTCGGCAACGGGTTGAAGGCACACGTCACCAAGGACGGCAGGCTGATCCAGCTGGACGGCGCGCCCGTGCGCGACCTTCCCGCGTCGCTCGGTGCGGCGACCCTGGCCGCACCCGGCCCCGACTCGAAGCAGGTCGCGTTCTTGACCGGCGACGGCATCCGTCCCGCCTGGTACACGCTGGCCAAACCCGCCGTGGACCAGATGTTCCAGGAAGTGACCGACGCCGGCACCGGGAAACTGCTCTACCGCAAGAACCTGGTGAACCACGCCAATGACGCCGATGGTGCCAAGGGCCTCGCCTGGGAGGCTCAGCCCGGCCCCCAGAAGCAGGTCGACCTGAGCCGGAAGGGCTGGCTGCCCGCCGACGCCAAGACACTGGACGGCAACGTCGCGCACGTCGCCGCCGACGTCAACGGCGACCAGAAGTTCCAGCCGCAGGAAGAGATCGGCCGGAACACCGACGGAACCTTCCGCTACAGGTTCACCGACTTCAACGCCGTCGTCGGCCCGCCGTGCTCGACGGCGAGGCCCTGCTCCTGGGACCCGAAAACGCCTGGTTCGTGGGCGAAGAACCGCGAACAGAACGCCGTGCAGGCATTGGCGTACGTCGGCAGCTTCCACGATCACCTCGCCTCCTTCCCGATCGGTTTCACCCGCGAGGCGGGCAACTTCGAGAAGGTCGACGGCGACGCCGTCCAGGTCCACACCCTGCTCGGCGCGCAGACGCCGGGCTACTACAACAACGCGTTCATGGGTACCCCGCCGGACGGTCAAGCGCCGACGATGGGGATGTTCCTGTTCCGCGACCCGAGGGATCCGACCGATCCGTTCCTCGCGGCGAACTCCGCGGACGACGCCACGATCATCCACCACGAGTACACCCACGGCCTGTCCAACCGGCTCGTCGTCGACGCACAGGGCAACTCCACCCTGAGCTCCCTGCAGTCCGGCTCGATGGGCGAGGCCTGGAGCGACTGGTACGCCTTCGATTACCTCGTCGGGCGCAACGCGATCAAGGACACCTCGGCACCCGGTGAACTCCTCGGCGGCGACTACGTCAGCAACGGTGTCCCTCTCGCCCGCACCCAGCCGCTGGACTGCCCGGTCGGCGCCGGTGCGCCGCAGTGCCCCGGCACGCCCGGAGCCGGCCCCGGCGGCTACACCTACGGCGACCTCGGCCGGATCATCGGCTTCCCCGAGGTCCACGCCGACGGTGAGATCTGGGCGAGCACGCTGTGGGACCTCCGCTCGGCGCTCGGGGTGCAGCTGACGCGAGCGCTGGTCACCCGCGCGATGGAGCTCTCGCCCGCGGCGCCGTCGTTCCTCGACATGCGGAACGCGATCCTGCAGGCCGACACGGTGATCAACGGCGGCCGCGCGCACGCCAAACTGTGGAAGGCCTTCGCCGCCCGCGGCATGGGCTACTTCGCCGCGTCGATCACCGGCGCCGACACCGCGCCCGCCGAGGACTTCTCCACCCCGCCGCCCGCCGGCACCCCGACCGGGACCGTGACCGGCAAGGTCACCGACTCCGAAAGCGGCACCCCGATCGCGGGCGTCGCGATCCGGTTCAGCGGGCACGACTCCGGTTTCGCCGGTTCGCTGTCCGCGGTCACCGACGCCGCGGGCGGCTACACCATCCCCGGCGTGCTTCCCGGCACCTACCCGAAGGTCTACGCCTCCGGCGGCGGCGCGGACAGCGAGACCCGCGCGGTCTCGGTGCGGTCGGGAACCACCAAGGTCGACTGGGCGCTGCGGTTCAACTGGGCGTCCCGCGACGCGGGTGCCGGCGTCACCGCGTTCAACGGCGAGGACTTCACCCCGTACGGCTGCGGCCCCGGCGACCTCGCAGCCTCGTCGGCGCTCGGCGGTGGCGGCTGGTCGACCGACAAGGTCGTCGGCCCCGACGGCAAGATCGAGACGCGCTTCGTCACGCTCAAGCTGGGCAAGCCGGTCAACGTCAGCGCCATCGAAATCGACCCGGCCAACGTCTGCGGCGACGACCCGCCCGCCGCGGCCAAGGACGTCACGGTCGAGACCTCGGTGGACGGCGCGACCTGGGTGAAGGCCGGCACCGGCGACTTCAAACCCGCCGACCTGAACAAGCTGACCGCGCTCCAGCTCGCGCCGGGCAGCGCGACCGGGGTGCGCTTCGTGCGGCTGACCGTTTCGTCCAACCAGCTGTCGTTCTATCCGGACAGGCCCTGCTCGCCACAACCGACGACGGCCGGGTGCCTGTACATGGACGTGCAGAAACTGGCGGTGCGGGGCGCCGCCGCCTGACCCGTCCACCGGCCTCACGTGATCGAAGGCGTAACTCGCGTGATTGAGGGCGGAGCTCGCGTGATCAGGGGCGGAACATCGAGTTCCGCACCCAGTCACGCGAGTTACGTCCCTGATCACGTGAGTCACGCCCTCAATCACGCCGCGCTCCGAGTGGCCAGTCCGTGAAGGCCTCCTTGAGGGAACCAGAGTCCCTCAAGGAGGCCTTCACGGACTTCGGACAAGTAAGTGCGTCGGCCCTAACCGTCCGTAACGCTCACGAGTGCAGTAGGCTGGAGGCATCGGGGTAGAAACGTGCTCCTCGCCGAGCACGCGCATACGCGGTATCGAATGAACCGTCACTCCTTCTTTCCGAAGGAGTAGACCCCTTGCGTACCCCTGTTCTCGCCGAGAAGTGGCCCGCGCTGGCCGGGCTTTCGGCCGTGTTCCTGTTCGAGATGCTCGACAACTCGATCCTCAACGTCGCTCTCCCGACCATCGGCCGCGAACTCTCCGCCTCGACGACGACCCTGCAATGGGTCACCGGCGGGTATTCCGTCGTGTTCGGCGGCCTCATGCTCGCGTTCGGCGCGCTGGCCGACCGGGTGGGCAGGCGCAAGACCATGCTCACCGGTCTCGTCCTGCTCGGCATCGCGAGCCTGGCCACGATGTTCGTCACCGCCGCGTGGCAGCTCATCGCGGTCCGGGCGCTCATGGGTGTCGCGGCCGCGATGACGACGCCGGGTTCGCTCGCCCTCGCGTTCCGCCTGTTCGACGAAGACGTGCAGCGCGTCCGCGCGACCACGCTGATCTCAACGGTGGGCCTGATCGGGCTCGCCGTCGGCCCCACCGTCGGCGGGCTGGCACTCACCGTCGCGCCATGGCAGGCGCTGCTGCTGGTGAACGTGCCGGTCGCCGCGCTCGCGTTCCTCGGCATCCGGACCGGTATCCCTGCCGACGATCCCGCCGGCCTGCACCGCGAACCGATCGACGTCGCGGGAGCGGTCCTGGCGACCGCGACGATCGTCCTCGCCCTGCTCGCCCCTACGTTCTTCGTCGAAGCCGGCACCGCCTCGCCGCTGCCCTGGGGCTCCGCCGCGGCCGCCCTCGTCGCCGGAATCTGCTTCGTCCTCCGCGAGAAGACCGCCCGGCACCCGCTGCTCGATCTGGCCCTCCTCGCCAGGCCGCTCGTGTCCAGCGGTCTGGCGATGAAGGCCGCGGCCGGAGCGGCGACCGCCGGGCTGAGCTACCTCGTGACGCTGCACCTCCAGTTCGGTCTCGGCTGGGCGCCCGCCCAAGCGGCGCTCGGGATGCTGCCGCAGGTCGTCGTCCTCATCGCGGGCGGCGCCCTCATCACCCCGCTGATCACCCGCGTCGGTCTCACCAAGGCCGCTTGGCTCAGCGCCGCCGCCGTCGTGTGCGGACTCGCGGTCTACACCTTGTTCGGCGGGTTCGGTTACGTCTGGATCGCCGTCGCGCTCGCGCTGGTCGCGGCGGGGATGCGCGTGGTCGGCGTCGTCGCGGGCACCAACGTCATGCGGGGCCTGCCCGCGAACCGGACCACCATCGGAGCCGCGCTCGTCGACACCTCCGGCGAAGTCACCACCGGGATCGGGATCGCGCTGAGCGGCACCGTCCTCGCCCTCGCCTTCCCCGGAGCCCTGACCGCGGCCCTGCACTCGGCCGACTTCCTGACGGCGACCACCTACGCGGGTCTCGCTCTCACCGTGCTGTCCGCGGCACTGGTCGGGTTCGGCATCCTGCGCTCCTGAAGTACGTGAAGGCCCCCTTCACTGCGTTAGACGCAATGAAGGGGGCCTTCACGTACTTACCGGAGGACTACAACTTCGCGCACTGCCCGGCGGCCGGGCCGCGGACGGTGTTCTGCAGGTCGTAATCCGTCGGAGCGGGGGAGTTGGCCGCGCACGCCAGGGGGCCGCCGATCGTGCTGGAAGTCAGCACCGGTCCCTTGTTGCCCGTCAACGCCACCGGTCCGCCGATCTCGGTCAGCTCGATCGAGACCGTCCCGGTCGTCCCGGTGATCGCCACCGGGCCGCCCACCTTCGTCCGGTCCAGCACCACCTGCGCCGCACCGTTCGCGGTCACCGGACCGGAGATCGAGCCGCCGCGGACGATCAGGCTCGCACCCGCCGCGACCGACACCGGACCGGACACCGTCGCACCGTCCACACAGGTCACCCCGCTCTGCACGGTCAGCGGACCCTTGCGCTCGCCGGTGATCGTCTGAGCGCACGCCGCGTCGGGCTTGCCCAGCACCTCGAACTCCGAAAGCGACGCCTCGCCGCCCGTGGTCGCCGTGACCTCGAGCCGGTAGTAGGCGTAGTGCGCCGGGTTCGCGATCTTGAACGCCCTTGTCTGCTGCCGCCACGAGAACTTCTGATCGGTCCGCTGATCCGCGACCGCCCAGTTCTTCCCGTCGTAGGAGCCCTTCAGCACCCAGCTCTTCGCGTCGCCCGCGCCCTTGCCCGAAGTCAGCGTGTAGAACGAACCCGCCTCGTTCGTCGAGGGCACCTGGTACTGGATCGGCGCCGTGACCTTCGCCTCGGTCCGCGACGTGTTGTCTAAGAACGCCGCGTCCGCGCCGGAGACCGGCTTGGTCAGGTCGTGCACCGGCGTCGGCACCGCGTCGCCCTTGGTGATCGACTTCGGCGCGTCGTCCGGGCCGGTACCCCACGACGACGGGTTCGGACCCATGTCGAAGTCGAGCGTCCCGCCGTTCGCGATCGCCGAATGCGCCAGCGACGTCGAGGTCTGCGCCTTGCCGTTGACCTTCAGGCCCTGCACGTAGACGTTCTTCGCGCTGTTCTTCGGCGCGTTGACCACGATCTTCTTGCCACCCGGCAGGTTCACGGTCGCCTTGGTGAACAGTGGCGAGCCGATCGCGTAGTCCGAGCTGCCGACCTGCAGCGGGTAGAAGCCCAGCATGCCGAACAGCCACCAGGCCGACTGCTCGCCGTTGTCCTCGTCGCCGCCGTAGCCCTGGCCGAGTTCGCTGCCGACGTACAGCCTGGCCAGCGCCTCGCGGACCTTCGCCTGCGTCTTCGACGGCTGGCCCGCGTAGTCGTACATGTAGAGCGTGTGGTGCGCGGCCTGGTTCGAATGCGCGTACATGCCCATCCGAACGTCCCGGGCCTCGGTCATCTCGTGGATGACCCCGGGGTAGGTGCCGAATTTGAGCCCCTGCTCGGGTTTGGCGAAGAATTCGTCCAATTTGGACGCCAGCCCCGCCTTGCCGCCGAAGAGGTTCGCCAGGCCCTGTCCGTCCTGGGGGACCGAGAACCGCATGCCGTACGCGTTGGTCTCGGTGTAATCGATACCCCAGACCTCCGGGTCGAACTGCTCCTTGCTGCGGGTGAACTTGCCCGCCGCGTCACGGCCCTGGAAGAAGCCGACACTCGGGTCGAACACGTTCACGTACTGCGTGGCCCGCTCGGTGAAGTACCCGTAGTTGTCCAGGTACTCCTGTTTGCGCGGGTCGTTCGCCGGGGCCTCGTCGTAGAGCTTCTTCGACATGTTCGCGATGGCGTTGTCGTTGACGTAGCCCTCGATCGCCCAGGAGAACCCGTGGTCCGCGGTGTTCGGCGCGTACCCGAGGAACGTGCCCTCGTCGATGCCCTTGCGCCCGACCGCGCCGTTCGGCGGGGTCACGGTGGCGTTCTTGATCGCCGAGTCGTAGGCCGACTGGACGTCGAAACCCTTGACTCCCTTGAGATAGGCGTCCGCGAACGCGGCGTCCGAACTGGTTCCGGTCATCAGGTCCGCGTAGCCGGGGGAGGACCAGCGCGAGATCCAGCCGCCATCGCGGTACTGCTGCACGAAACCGTCGACGAGCTTGCCGGTGGTCTCCGGGCTGAGCAGCGAATACGCCGACCACACCGTGCGGTAGGTGTCCCAGAACCCGTTGTTGACGTAGAACTCGCCGTCGACCAGTTTCGCCCCGGTCTGGGTCGGGGTGTCCTGACCGGCCTTGGGCGACACCGGGCTCGCGTACTTCTTCACCGGCTTCTCCACCGTGCCGACGTTCTCGAAGCCCGAGTTCGGGTACAGGAACAGGCGGTAGAGGTTGGAGTACAGCGTGATCAGCTGGTCCTTCGAGGCGCCTTCGACCTCGACGACCTTCAGCTTCTGATCCCAGGCGTTCTGCGCGGCGTCGGCGACGGACTCGAGAGTCGCGTTCGGCGCGAGCTCCTGTTCCATGTTCTTCTTCGCCTGGTCCACGCTGATCAGCGAGGTCGCGATCCGCATGTTCACCGTCTTGTCGGCACCCGCGTCGAACTTCAGGTAGCCGAGGACGTTGTCCCGCTTCTGGTCACCGGAACCGGTGGACAGCTTCGAACCGGCGGTCACCGGCTTGTCGAAGGTGGCGTAGACGAACATCCGGGTCGCGCCGGCTGACAGCCCGCTCTTCACGTCGCTGTAGCCGGTGATCGCTCGGCCCGCCGGGTCGAGGGTGAGCCCGCCGTTGTTGTTGACGTTGTCGAAGATCAGGTTCGAGTCCGCTCCGGGGAACTTGAAGCGGTATAGCGCGGCGTGATCGGTCGGCGCGACCTCGGCCTTGATCCCGTTCTCGAAGTCGACGCCGTAGTAGTGCGCCCGTGCCGTCTCGTTGGAGTGCTTGAACGGCAGTTTCCGCGCTTCACGGTCCGGGTTCGGCACACCGCTCGCGGTCGAGGGCAGGAACTGGAAGGTCTGCCGGTCGGCCATCCACGGGCTCGGCGCGTGGCTCGCGGAGAACGCCTGCAGCGCCGGGAGGTTCTGCTCGTTGTTGCGCGAGTGGTAGGAGTACATCCAGCTCAACGTGCCCGCGTCGGTCGTCGGGATCCAGAAGTTGAACCCGTGCGGGACCGCGGTGGCGGGCATGTTGTTGCCGCGCGAGAACGAGCCGTTGGACAGCGAACCGCGCGTGGTGAGCACGTTGTCGGACGGGCGCAGGCTCGCCGGCGGCGTGGGCGTGGCGGAGACCTTGATGTCGTCCAGCCAGCCCTGCAGCGAACCAGGACCGTCGGCGTTGTCGTAGCCGACCAGGATCCGGTCGATCGTCTTGCCCTTCGCGACCACGCCGATCTGCGAGCGCACCAGGTTCCACTGGTTGGTGTAGAGCACCTTGCTCGCACCCTGGCCCTGCGGGGAAAGACCGAAACCGTACTGGTCGACCGCGCCGAGCTGGCTCAGGTACGTGCCATCGGTGAACGCCAGGTCCACCGCGACGTTCATGCTCGGGTACTTCAGGTCGCCGCGGATGAACTCCGGCTGGACCTTGTACGACAGCTCCGAGGTCGCCGCCACCGGGATGTCGACGTCGAAGATCTTGTTGTACGACCAGCCGTGCCCCTGCGCCTTGTGGCTGCCGGAGTAGCGGAACGCGCGCAGGCCGGTGAAGCCGACCCGGTTCTTGCTGGTGTAGCCGCTGCCAGGGCCGCTGTCGGTGAAGCTGCGCATGTTCGGCAGCGCTGGCGGCGCCGGGTCCTCGTTCGCCAGGAGCAGCTCCGAGAGCTGCATGATCGGGCCGCCGTTGTTCTTGGTGACGTCGAGCCGGAAGTACTTGTACGCGGCACTCGCGGCGGCGAGGCGGTACTCCTTCTTCTGGAAGGGCTCGCTGAACTTCTGCCCGGTCTGCTTGTCCAGATCGGTCCAGGACTTCCCGTCCGCGGACCCCTGGAGCGTCCAGTCCTGCGGGTTGCGGTTGTCGAAGTCGTTCGCCGAGGACAGCGCGTACCGGGTGATCGACGTCGGCTCGGACAGCGTGACCTGCGCCCAGCCGGTCGGGGTCCAGGCCAGCCACTTGGTGTCGGTCGAACCGTCGACCAGGTTCGCCACACCCTCGTTCGGGGTGTTCTCGCTGTTGGCGGAGACCTCGGTGACCTTGCCGCGGATGTCACCGGGGATGGTGGTGGCGTTCGCGCCGTCGACACCGAACGCCTTGGGCTTGCCGGACGGGTCGACGTCGACGGTGTCGCTCCACGTCGGCTCAGGCTCGCCTTGTTCGAACGACGAATAGAAATCCGGTGGGAGCTCTTCGGCCGAGGCGGTGGCCGGGAGGGCTACCAGCCCGGACGCCACCACCGTGGCACTCAGGAGGCCGCAGACCCAAGGTCTGACGCTTCGGGGCATCGTTGCACCAATGCTTTCTCGCGGGGGCATGCTGGGCGCCGCCCAGGCAGGGGGACCGGTGGCGCCAAGAGAGAAAAGCCCGGCTGTGACATCGATGTCAAGACACTCGGACAAACCTGGCCCGAACTGGACAACCCGGATGCCCGGAAACCTGGTGGACAACCGACGGGCCCGGGGCCAGGGTGAAGACACGACTGAAGCCGATCCGGGAAACTGGGGTGGGGACATGCGGCGGTTGTCCATGCTCGGCGTGGCAGCGCTCATCACGGCAGGCTCGATACTCACGGCACCGGCGGCCACCGCCGGCGAAACGACGTTCCGCCCGGTGCGCACCTGCGCCGACCTGGTGCGGACCTACGACGTACCCGGCGCGACCACACACGTCGAGACCGCGACCGTCGTACCGGCGACGGCGACCGAACCGGAGAACTGCGACGTCCGCGGCTACGTGGAGCCGGCGGTGCGGTTCCAGCTGCGGCTGCCGACCAAGACCTACGCCGGCCGGTACCTGCAGTTCGGCTGCGGCGGCTTCTGCGGAGTGGTCACCACGCCGCCGTTCGCCGACTGCGGTCTCCCGCACGGCGGCGACGTCGCCGTGGCGGCCACCGACGACGGGCACGTCGGCAAGACCCCCGCGATCGTCGACGACGGCAAATGGGCCGAGAACGACCAGTCCGCCCGCGACGACTTCGCGTTCCGTGCACCGCACGTGGTCTCGAAGGTGTCCAAACGGCTGATCACGGCGTTCTACGGCGCTCCGCCGAAGAAGTCGTACTTCAGCGGCTGCTCCGACGGCGGCCGCGAGGCGCTGCTGCTCGCGCAGCGCTATCCGCACGACTTCGACGGCATCATCGCGGGCGCACCGGCCGGATACTGGGGGCCGCTGCTCGGGGTGTACCAGACCTGGCTCGCCAAGGTGAACACCGGCGCCGACGGCAAGCCGATCCTGACCGCGGAGAAACTCCCGGCGTTGCACGCCGCCGCACTGTCCTCTTGCGACAAGTCCGACGGCCTCGGCGACGGCGCCATCGACGACCCGCGCACCTGCCGGTTCGACCCGGCCACGATCGCCTGCCCGCAGGGCACCGACAACGCCGGCTGCCTCACCCCGGCGCAGGTGGACGCCACGAAGAAGATCTACGCGCCGCCGACCGACGAACGCGGCCGCAAGCTGTACCCGGGCGGCCAGACCGTCGGCTCCGAACTGTCCTGGTACGGCTGGATCATCCCGTCGCCGGAAACCGGCGGCATCCCGTTCGCGCACGCGCTCGCCGACAACTACCTGAAGTACATGGCGTACCCGATCGGCACACCGCATTCGTCGGTCGAGAAGTTCGCCTTCACCGCCCGTGAATTCGACCGGCTGACCCCGGAAGGCGTCCGCTCCAACGCGATGTCGACGGATCTGCGCGAATTCCGTCGTGCGGGCGGGAAACTCGTGATCTGGCACGGCTGGGCGGATCAGGCGATCCCGGCCGCGGGCAGCATCGACTACTACGAGCGGCTCACTCGCGCCAACGGCGGCCCGGCCGCGACGCGGGACTGGGCGCGGCTGTTCATGGTGCCCGCGCTGTACCACTGCGCGACGGGCGACAAGCTGACCGAGTACGACCCGCTGAAGGAACTGGTCTCCTGGGTCGAGCGCGGTACCGCGCCGGACCGGACGATCGCCACCGGCCGCGACGCCGACGGCAAGGTCTTCCGTACGCGGCCGGTGTTCCCGTATCCGCTGCAGGCGAAGTACGACGGCACGGGAAGCGTCGACGACGCCGCGAACTTCGTGCCTGTCCCGCCTTCGCGGCCTTCGCACGATCTCGTGAACTGGGCGGGGAACGGGTTGTACGGCAAGGCGGGGCCGGTCGCTCCCTAGCCGCGCCAAATGTCATGAAAGGGTCGTTCAGGACGAAAAACGTCCTGAACGACCCTTTCATGACATCCGGAAGCTACGAAAGGACGCCGTCCAGCAGCCGTACCCGCCGGTCCGCGATCCGGTGCACCTCGTCGTCGTGCGTCGCCACGATCACCGCGGCACCCTCTTCGGCACAGCGCCGCAGCAGCCGCAGCACCCGCGGCGTGCTCCCGGCGTCCAGATGCGCCGTCGGTTCGTCGGTGAGCAGGACCCGGGGCCGCCCGCTGACCGCCCTCGCCAGGGCGACCCGCTGCTGCTGCCCGAACGAGACCTCGAGCGGGTAGCGGTCGCCGAGGTCGCCGATCCCGAGTTCCTCCAGCAGTTCCGCAACCCGCGCGTGGATGTCCTTCGCGCTGGGTTTGGGGACGTCGGACCGGAGCCGCAGCGGCAGCGCCACGTTCTCCGCGATCGTCAGCTCGTTCGCCAGGCCCAGCGCCTGCGGCAGGACGGCGCAGGTGTGCCAGGGCGGCGCGCCCGCTATCGGGACGCCGTCCAGGAGGACACTGCCGGAATCGGGCGAGTCGAAACCGCACAGGAGGGCCAGCAACGCGCTCTTGCCGGAGCCGGACCGGCCGGACACGGTGACCAGTTCACCCGCGGCCACCCGCAGTTCGAGCCCGCGCAGGACTTCGACGTCCCCGCTGGGATGGGGGAACCGGCGGCGTAACCCGACGGCCTCGAGGGCGGGTTCCGCCATCACGGCACGACCTCCCGTTCGTCGACCTTTTCCAGTCTGCCCTTGTGCATCCGCGCCACCCGGCTGCCGAGTTCGATGAGCCGGTCGTCGTGCGAGGCGACGATGACGGCGAAATCCTGACCCGCCAGGTATCTCAAGGTGTCGAGCACGCGGTCGGCCGAGGCTTCGTCCAATTGGGACGTCGGCTCGTCGGCGAGTACGACGGTCGAGCGGCGAGCGAGCGTGCAGCCGAACGCGAGACGCTGCTGCTGCCCGCCCGACAACGCGGAGATCCGCCAGTCGCCGGTGCCGCCGAGCCCCAGCTGATCGAGGATGTCGTCGGGAAGGCATTCGGTTCCGGCCGATTCCGCCGCCGCGCGGAGGTTGTCGGCGACGCTCAGATACCCGAGCAGGTTGTCGGTCGGGTTCTGGAACACCAGGCCGAGGTGGTGCCGCCGCAGTGCTCGCCGGTCACGATGCCGGAGCTTTCCGGTTTCGGTGCCCTGGAAGGAGATCGTGCCCCGCACGGGCTGCTCGAACAGGCCGAGCGTCCGCAGCAGGGTGGACTTCCCGGAGCCGGACGGCCCCGCCAGCACGGTGATCCCGCGTGCCGGGATGTCGATGGTGACGTCGTCGACGCCGGTCACGGTGCCCGCCGGCGTCTGGTAGTCGACGCCGATCCCGCGCAGCCGGAAGATCGGTTTCTCAGGCACGGATCAACTCCGCGGTCCGGGCGGTGCGCACCGAGCGCATCGCGATCCAGCCCGCCAGCGCCACGACGAGCACACCGACGGCGAGCACGGTCAGAGCGAGCGGGGTCGGGTCGGGCAGCGCCGACTGTGGCGGGAGGAACGTCGCCGGGTCGAAGCGCGGCACCGAAAGTCCCGCGACCGACACACCGCAGACGACGCCGATCACCACGGCGAGCCCGCTGAGCGCGCCCAGTTCCATCAGGTGACTCGCCAGCAGGGCACGCGGCCGCATCCCCATCCGCAGCACCAGGGCCCCGGCCAGCGCGTTCTGGCGGCGGCGGACTTCGACCGCGACCAGCAGCGACAGCACCGCCACCACCCCGAGCACGGCACCGAGCAGGGCCATGAACGAGAACGTCCACGACACCACGTAGAACGGGAGCGCGTCGAGCGCGGACTCGCGGGTCACACGGTTGACCGCCGTCATCACCCCCACGGACGCCAGCGCCTCGGTCACCTGCGTCATCGACGAGCTGGACAGCAGGCTCCACTTGGGAACCGTGCGGAGCTGCGCCTCGGTGAACGAATCCCGGGAGACCACGTACCCGGCCTTGGTGCCGATGATCGGGAACATCGGCAGCTCACCGACGGCCCTGGCTTCCCCGAGGCCGGCCGGCAGCGTGGCTTTCTGGGCGGGATCGTTCCCGATCCGGATCGCCGGGACACCGGCGCCGGGGCTCGACAGCTCGCCCAGCAGCCGGTCGACCTCGGCTCCGTCGAGCGGGCCGAACGTGGCCGCGTGCCGGAACGTCCGCGGATCCACGACCAGCACGACGTTGCCCGCACCGGTCAGTTCGCCGACGATCGCGGTGCTGTCGGTGATCGAGGCGGGCAGCCCGACCTTGCCGGTGCCGACCACGCTTTCGGTGTCGACCCTGGTCTCCGCCCCGACGAAGATGGCGGACTTCGTCTGCAGCGCCTCTTCCTGGCCACGCGCGATGCCGATCCCCGTGGCCAGCGTCCCGATGGCCAGCGTGCCGATCACGAGCACGCCGGTGACCGGGGCGCGGGCGCTGGCGAGCCGCCGGATGGCCAGCTGCAGCGCGGGCCGGGACCACAGCCGCGCGCGATGCGACGCGTGCAGCGCGAGCCAGGCCAGCCGGGCGGCGACGAGCCCGACGGTGAGCACGACGAACACCGGATACGTGAGCGCGAGCGGGTCGACCTGGGGGAGCGGGTTGCCGATCCGCGATCCCTTGCTGTAGTCGACGAGCCGGTTCCAGCCGAGCAGCGCGACACCGGCGGTGAGCAGCTCCCACGGGAAGAAGGCCAGGACCTTCACCTTCTTGCGCCGTCCGGAGCGGACCCGGCCGAGTTCGAACTCCCGGTGGGTGCGGACGGAGATCACGCCGGCGAGCAGCGCGAGCGAGACGAGCAGGATCGCGGCCGCGACGAGCGACCCCCACAGTGTCGCCCCGTCGTTCAGTTCACCCGGTGGTCCGTACACGCCGAGCAACAGCCGGGCCAGCACCGCGCCCGCCGCGCCGCCCGCGACGATCGGTAGCCCGAGCTCGGCCACCGCGAGCAGCCCGAGCGCTCCCGGACCGCTGCCGCGGGCGGAAAGCAGCCTGAGCTGCGGATGCCGCCGCTGGTACCACTGCAGGGCGACCGTGCCGATCCCGGCGCAGCCGACCAGGATGCTGATGGCCGCGAGCGGCAGGATCGAGATCAGGACGTTCGATTCCGCCTGGTTGCTGATCTCCACGGAACGCTCGAACGGCAGCGACCCGATGATCGCGTCGCCGAGGCCGCGCGAACCCAGGTCCGCCTTGACCGCGGCGATGAGCGCCTTCCCGCGTTCCTGGAGATCCTCGGCCTCGCCCACGGTCTTGGGCGGGGCGTCGTAGAACGACATGTGGAGCGTCTTGATCGTCGGGATGTTCAGCGCGCGGACCGTGTCGTCGAAGGTCTTGCCGTCGTTGGCGAACATGACCGAGTCGAGCGGGTCGTTGGCGAGCCTGCTGACGACGGCGTTCCGCTGTTGCGAGCACCACCAGCGCGGCGCGGGGTCGGGAAGGTCGCGATACAGCCCGGTCACCGGCGGGATCGAAGTGCCCTTGATGCTCGGGGTGGCGCCGACCTTGATGTTCTCCGCCCCGGCCACGACGGTGCCGAGCAGGAATCCGGCGCCTGTCGAGCCACCCGCCACATCGAGATGGCCCTGAATCGCCTGATCACGATGAGCGAGGACGACCTTGTAGTTGGGGTCGCCGTTGAACTCGGTGCCGAACAGGTACGGCGTGTAGCGGGAGGTGACCGGCGCGGGGAAACCGTGTGCCGGCGCGTTGCGGCGGACCGAGTCGATCACCTGCGGAGCGACCGCGGCGGGGACGTTGTCCTTGCTGAACACGGGCCCGTAGTAGTCCGGGCACACGATGTCGGACTGATACGTGACGGCCGCGCCGCCCGCGGCCGAAGCCTGCAGCACGGCGGCCGTGCCCAGGAAACACGCCAGCAAGGCGGTCACCGCGGCGATGATCAAAGTCAGCGGACTGGTCAGCGCCGCCTTCGGAGCCGCTCGCCACGCCATTGTCACCCTGGGCCCGCCGGGAGCCCCCCACCTCACCCGCATGGATACGCACGCTACCGGTCGAGGCGCCCGGGCGACAGAAAGAAATCACCGTTTGTTGCGGACGTGAAGTAAGGCATGGTCCATTGTGGTGATACGGGTGCCTGCCTACTGACTGTCCGTCACCAATTGATCGATCGGGGTGGTTTCACCTGCCTCGGCCGCCGCCGAGAATGCGGTTTCTCCGAGCGCCGCGACGACGACGCCGGTGATCCGGTCGACGTCGCCGCGTTCGGCCTTCGGCAGGGGAGCACCCACGGAGCGGCGGGAAGCCGCCGCCGCACCCAGCAGCCGTGCGGCCAGATGATGCGCGCCCGCCGCCGCTTCCGCGCCCGCGAGACCTTCGAGGCCGAGCGCGATCGCGCGCGGATCCTCGCTCTGGCGCGCGATCGCCAGGCCTTCGAGCTGGAGCCGTTTCGCCGCCGCCGCGTCCCCGCGCTGTTCGGCGATGAACCCGAGCTCGGCGAGGACCAGGGTGCTGCCCGCTTCGGACTCCACCCGGCGATGCCAGTCCAGTATGGACAGCAGGCGCCGCTCGGCCTCGTCGAACAGCCCTTCGCGCCGCGCGCCGAGCGCTAGCCCGGTTTCGGCGTAGACCTCGCCGGGTTTGAAGCCGTGTTCGACGGCCAGCGCCCTTGCCCGCTCGTGGAACTCCTTCGCTTCTTCGAAGTGGCCCGTGAGCAGCGCCGTCCGGCCCAGCCACGACAGTTTGTAGGTGACCTCCGGCCACAGTTCGAGTTCCTCCGCGCGGCGGAGGCTTTCCCGATGGACGCGGGCGGAGTGGTCGTAGTCCCCGGCGATCGAGGCCAGCATGCCGATGACGAACGACGCCTGCAGCCAGCCCCAGCGTTCGCCGAGTCCGTCGAAGATCGCGGCGCTCTGCGCGGCGATCCGGCCACCTCCGGTGAGGTCGCCGCCGGAGATCAGATGGGACGCCCGGTCACTCAGCGCCGCCGCGGCGCTCCAGTCGTCGCCGATGTCTCGGGCGGTTTCCAACGCGTCGAGCGTGAGCTTCTCCGCCCGGCACAGGTCGCCGACCGTCGACCACGCGTAGCCGAGGAACCACGACATCCGTGCCCGGACACCGGCGTCGGCGATGCCCCGCACGGTCTCTTCCACGGCGGCGTCCGTGCCGGTGCCGTCGAGCACGGCGATCCCGGTGCGCCAGCCCAGAGCCTGGGCGTACTCGTCGCCGTTGTCGATCTCCGTGGCGAGCACGAGGTCCAGCGAGCGCCGGGCCTCGGTGAGCCGCCCGCGCAGGAACCAGAACCAGGTCGTCGCGTTCACCAGCCGTGCCGCGAGCCGGTGTTCTCCTTGCCTCAACAGCGTTTCCAGCGCTCGCCGGGTGTTGGCGCCCTCGGCGTCCAGCCGGTCGAGCCAGCGGCGCTGCTCCCGGCCGCGCAACCCCGCGTCGCCGCGTTCGGCCAGCTCGACGTGGAAGCGGGCGTGCCGCAAGTACAGATCGTCGAGTTCGCCCGCTTGCCCGGCGTGGTCCAAGGCGTACGCCGAAACGGACTCCAGCAGCCTGAACCGTGGTTCGCCGGATCTGCCCGGCCTGCTGACCACTAGGGACCTGTCGACGAGCCGGGACAGCAGATCCAGGACGTCGCCGGCGGCGATCTCGCCGCCCGCGCAGACCGACTCGGCGGCGTCGAGCCCGCAACCCTCGGCGTGTACGGCGAGCCTGCGCAGCACGATCTGCTCGGGCTCGCTCAGGAGGCTCCAGCTCCAGTCGATCATCGCGCGGAGGGTCTGCTGGCGGCGCGGGCCGCCTCGTCTGCCCGAGGAGAGCAGGCCGAACCGGTCGTCCAGGCGGGCGAGGAGCTCGTGCACGCCCAGCGTCCGGACGCGGGTGGCGGCGAGTTCGAGTGCCAGTGGGATTCCGTCGAGGGTGCGGCAGATCCGGGCGACCACCGCGGCGTTCTCCGCGTCGAGCGCGAACCCCGGCGCGGCCGCCTCGGCACGGGCCGCGAACAGCCGGACCGCGCTCGACTCCCGCACGGCGGGGAAATCCGGATGCTCGGGCAGTTCGAGCGGCGGCACGGCCCAGACGTTCTCTCCGGGCAGCCCGAGCGGTTCCTGGCTGGTGGCGAGCACACGCAGCCGGGGCACCGCCGCGAGCAACCGTTCCACCATCGCCGCGACCGGCTCGACGACCTGCTCGCAGTTGTCCAGGACGAGCAGGATCTCCTTGTCCCGTAAGGCGGCGGCCATCGACTGGGTCAGTGTTCCGGTGGACGTCGCCTCCTCGCGAAGATCCAGCACGGCCGCGACGACCACGGCGACGAGGTCCTCGGGCGGGCAAGTCGGGCACTCGACGACGTCCAGACCGGCCAGCTCGACGAGCCAGGTGCCGTCGGCCATCGCGAGCTTCGACGCGGCCTCGATGGCCAGCCTCGTCTTGCCCACACCGCCGGGGCCGGTGAGGGTGACCAGCCGCGTGTCGGTGACGAGGGCCTCGACCTCCTTGACCGCGTTCGTGCGGCCGATCAGCTCGGTCAGCGCCTCTGGGAGGTTGCCGCGCACCGGCTCGGCCACGCGAGCCTGCTCCAGCTCCGGGCTGCGGGTGAGGATCGCCTGGTGCAGCGCCGCGAGGTCCGGGCCCGGTTCGAGCCCGGACTCGTCACGCAGGCGGGCGCGCAGCTCGGCATAGGTTTCGAGCGCCTCACTGTGCCGACCGGCCGCGTACAACGCGCGCATCAGCAGGCCGCGCAGCCGCTCTCGCAGCGGATTCCGCGAGACCAGACCGGCCAGCTCCCCGGTCAGGACGCCGTGTTCGCCGAGCGCCAGCCGGGCTTCGGCACGGTCTTCCTCGGCGAGCAGCCTTTCCTCCTCCAGCCGCTGGGCGGCGGCGACGGCGAAGAGTTCGTCCTCAAAGCCGGCATAGGCGGGCCCTCGCCACAAAGCCAGCGCGTCGGCCAGCAGCGCCGCACGGGCGCGCGGATCGACCGCGTCGCGAGCGCGGGCGGTGAGCGCGCGGAACCGATGAACGTCCAGGTCGCCGGGCTCCACGGCGAGGACGTAACCGGCCGGCTGGTGCGTCACGAGCTCCCTGGCGCCCGGCTCGGCCTTGTCCAGGGCGCGGCGCAACTGGGAGACCTTGGTCTGCAGGGTGTTGCCGGGATTGCCCGGTGGATGCTCGCCCCAGAGATCGTCGGTCAGCGACGACACCGACGCCGCCCTGCCCTCGCGGGACAGCAGCGCGGCGAGCAGGAGGCGGACCTTCGCCTCGGGCACGGCGACGGGCTCGCCCGCGGTCGTCCACGCGGCGAGCGGCCCAAGCACTCCGAAACGCACGGAACCGACGTTAGCGTGGACCACCGACAAGACCGTGCGTGAACCCGCAGCGATCCGTGCGCGGGGCGCGTCACGGTGGTCCCATGAGCGAACACGGCAAGACCCCGGTGACGGTACTGGGGCTGGGCGCGATGGGAACCGCGCTCGTAGAAGCACTACTGACGGCGGGCCACCCCGTCACCGTGTGGAACCGGACCGTGAGCCGGACCGAGGCGGTGGCGGCGAAGGGAGCTTCGGTCGCTTCGACCGTCTCGGAGGCTCTCGCGGCGGACACGAACGCGATCGTGCTCGCCTGCCTGCTGGACTACGACTCGGTGCACGAGGTCCTGGACCCGGTGGCGGCGGAGCTCGCGGGACGGCAGCTGATCAACCTGACCAACGGCACCCCCGGCCAGGCGCGCGAAATGAGCGCCTGGGCGGAGGAACTGGGCGCGGCCTATCTGGACGGCGGCATCATGGCCGTCCCGCCGATGATCGGCACGCCCGCGGCGTTCATCTTCTACAGCGGATCGGGCACCGTCTTCGGCCGGGCGCGCACCGCGCTCGAGACCTTCGGCGGCGTCAACTACCTCGGCGCCGACCCCGGGCTCGCGCCACTGCACGACATCGCGCTGCTCAGCGGGATGTACGGGTACTTCGTCGGCGTCATCCAGGCATACGCGCTGGTCGGCTCCGCCGGAGTCAAGGCACGGGAATTCGCGCCGTTGCTCCGCGGCTGGCTGGACGCGATGGGCGGCTTCCTGGAGCGCTCGGCCGAACAGATCGACGACGGCGACTACGTGACCGATGTCGTGTCGAACATCGAGATGCAGGCCGCGGCCTTCCCGAACCTCGCCAAAGCCGCGGCGGACCAAGGCATCAGCGCCGAACTGCTCACCCCGTTGCAGCCGCTGATGGACAAGCGGGTCGCCGACGGACACGGCGCCGAAGACCTGATCGGCGTCATCGAACTCCTCAAGAAGTAAGGAAAACACAATGATCACATTGATCGGGCTCGGCCCGATGGGACAGGCCATGGTCCGCGTGCTGCTGGAGAACGGCCACGGAGTGACCGTCTGGAACCGCACCGCCGCCCGCGCGGACGGCGTCGTCGCCGCCGGTGCCGTGCGTGCGGAAACCCCGGCGGACGCGGTGTCGGCGTCGGAACTGGTGCTGCTGAGCCTCACCGACTACGCCGCGATGTACGACATCCTCGGCAAGGCCGAAGACGCCTTGGCGGGCAAGGTGATCGTCAACCTCAGCTCGGACACCCCGGAGAAGACCCGCGAAGCCGCCGAGTGGGTCGAGGCCCGCGGTGCGCGGTTCGTCGCCGGCGGAGTGATGGTGCCCGCCGAACTGGTGGGCAAGGACGAGGCCTACGTCTTCTACAGCGGCCCCACCGACGTGTTCGAGAAGCACCGCGACACCCTGGCGCTGATCGGGCGACCGGACTACCTCGGCGAGGACGTCCGGCTGGCGCAGCTGTTCTACCAGGCGCAGCTGGACATCTTCCTCACCTCGCTCTCGGTGTTCCTGCACGCGAGCGCACTGGTTCGGTCGGCAGGGGTGCCTGCGGAGAAGTTCGTCCCGTACGCCAAGGACAACTTCAAGATGATGGATTTCTATCTGGACGCCGCGGCCGAGCAGATCGAGAAGGGCGATCACCCGGGCGACGACGCCAACGTCACGATGATGGGCGCGACGGCCGACCACATCGTCCAGGCGAGCCGGGACGCGGGGGTCGACGTGATCCTGCCGGAGGCGATCAAGTCCCACTACGACCGGGCGATCGCCGCGGGCCACGGGCGTAGCTCGTGGACGAGCCTGTACGAGATCATCAAGGCGGAGGGCAAGTAGGCGTCCGCGCTCAGGAGACGCCACCGCCGCCTGTGTTCGTTTGAAGTACGTGAAGGCCCCCTTCACTGCGCTAGACGCAGTGAAGGGGGCCTTCACGTACTGGGGAAGGTGTGAAGGTCGCGTTTCCTCGGCTGAGCCGAGGGAAGGGGGCCTTCACGGATCTGCGACTTGGTTCTAACCGTCCTCCCCACTCGCGACACCCAGCACCTCCAGGAAGGCCTTCGCCGCCGGAGTGACGGTGAAGCGGTTCCAGACCAGATGCTCGATCCGAGCGGGCGCATCCCGCACCGGCACCGTGACGACATCGGTCAGATTCGGCACGTACTTCGACGGCAGCAGCGCCACCCCCAGTCCCTGATGGATGAGCCGCGCCATGAAGTCGGCGGCCGTCACTTCGAACGCGACCTCCCGGGTCACGCCAGCCGCGGCGAACGCCTGATCCGTCTGGGCCCGTCCCGCCGATCCCGACGGGAAGTCCACGAACACTTCGGACGAAAGCCGCTTCAAGTCCACTTCGGACTCGACGGCGAGCGGATGCCCGGGAGCCACCACGGCGATCAGGTCGTCGCGGCCCAGTTCGCAGGTGCCCACACCGTCCGGCCGATCGGTCACCGGAAGGCCGAGGAACGCCACCTCGATCGCGCCCTCCTTGATCTGCTCGACAAGTTGGCCGCTCGCTCCGACCCGCAGCCCGATCCGGACGTGCGGGTATCGGCTGCGGAAAGTCTGCAGAGCGGCCGGGACGTCGACCGCCGCGACGGTCGGGATCACTCCGACGGTGAGCCGCCCGCGGATCTCACCGACGGCCGCGGCGACCTCCGAGCCCGCCCGTTCGGCGGCTTCGAGGCATTGCCGGGCGGCGGGCAGGAACGCCTCGCCCGCAGCGGTGAGGCGCACCCGGCGGCTGGTGCGCTCGAACAGCCGCGCGCCGAGTTCCCGTTCCAGCCGGGCGATCTGGTGGCTCAATGCCGACTGCACGACGAGGCACCGTTGCGCGGCCCGCGTGAAGCTGTTCGTCTCCGCCACGGCCACGACGTACCGCATCTGCTGAAGCTCCATCAATCCATCTTGAATCACGATGGATCACGTGACAAACATGTGTTGGACTCATTGATCCGCACCGTCGAAGCTGAGAAGCGTGAAAACGCTGACGACCACACCGCTCGCCACCGGTCTCGCCGGGACCGCGCTGACCGCCTTCGCCCCCATGGTCTGGGGGACGACCTACGTGGTCACCACCGAACTCCTCCCGCCGGGACACCCGATGTTCGCCGGACTCATGCGCGCCCTGCCCGCCGGACTCATCGCGCTCGCCATCACTCGCACCCTCCCGCGCGGCACCTGGTGGCTGAAGGCCGCCGCGCTCGGTGTCCTCAACATAGGGATGTTCTTCCCCCTGCTGTTCGTAGCCGCCGAACGGCTGCCCGGTGGAGTCGCCGCCACGCTCGGCGCCGCCCAGCCGCTGCTCGTCGCGATCCTCGCCGTGGCCGTGCTGCGGCAGAGCCCGTCCGCGTGGCGGTTCGCCTGGGGAGTCGTCGGGATCGTGGGTGTCGGGCTGGTGGTGCTCGGGCCGGCGGCGGGCTTCGACTTCATCGGGGTGATCGCGGGTCTCGGGGGCGCCGCGACGATGGCGCTCGGCGTCACGCTCACCAAACGCTGGGGGCGCCCCGCGGACGTCGGGCCGACCGCCTTCGCCTCGTGGCAGCTCACCGCGGGCGGGTTGTTCCTGGTACCGGTGACCTTCCTGTTCGAAGGAGCACCGCCCGCCATCGACCTGAACGCCGCTCTCGGTTACCTCTGGCTCGGCCTGGTCGGTGGCCTGCTCGCCTACGTCCTGTGGTTCCGCGGCATCACGTCGCTGCCGGTCACCTCGGTCGCCGTCCTCGGCCTGCTCTCGCCGATGGTCGCCGCACTGCTCGGTGCCGCGCTGCTCGGTCAGTCGCTCGGCTTGATCCAACTCGTCGGCTTCGCGCTCGCACTGGCCTCGATCGTCGCGGGGCAGATCACCCCGAAGAGCGCCGTCCCATGAAGATCGCCGTCGTCGGAGCGTCGGGGATGGCCGGTTCCCGTGTCGTCGCCGAAGCCGCTTCCCGTGGACACCACGTCACCGCCGTTTTCCGGAGTACGCCACCGAAATCGCCGCATCCCGGGGTCGAGATCGTGCGCGGTGACGCCACCGACGTCGATCGGATGCGCGCGGTCTTCGCGGGAGTCGACGCCGTCGTGGGCGCCACCAGACCCGAGCCCGGCGCGGAAGCCACCGTCGCCGTCACGGTCACGGCTCTGCTTGGTGCCGCGGCGGGTCTCCGTGTCCTGGTCGTGGGCGGCGCGGGACCACTGCGCTCGCCGTCGGGCGGGCTCGTGATCGACGATCCGGCGTTCGTCCCGGCGGAGTGGCGGACCATCGCTTCGGCCAGCACGACACAGCTTGAAGCCTGCGAAGCGCACCCAGGCGACTGGGTGTACCTCAGCCCACCCGCGATCCTCGAGCCCGGCGTCCGGACCGGCGCCTACTGGCGAGGGACGACGACGATCCTCTCCGCGGCGGTCGCCATCGTCGACGAGCTCGAAAATCCGGGACGGGACCAGCATTTCACCGTCGGATACTGAGGTCGGGCGGATCACCGGGGGACGGCGTCTCCGGACTTCGTTCGGCCTCGATCTGGATCTCGATGTTCGTCTTGTGCGCGATCGGATCCCAGATCTCCTCGATCGGCGCGAGCAAGGACTGGCTGACACCGCAACGCCGGGCACGGACGGCGTACCAAGCGAACCCGGCCAGGAAGAGGGGAAGGCTGAGAAACGCCGCCACGGGTGCCAGGAGGTCCATGCGCACGACGGTACAGTAACGTCGCGTTTCCAGAAACACGCTGTTACTGAATGGGAGCCGATGACCAGGCTGACGCGGGCCGAGCAGCAGCGCCGCACCCATGAACACTTGCTGGCCGCCGGGCGCCAGGTTTTCCTGCGGCGCGGTTTCCTCGCGGCGACGGTGGAAGAGATCGCGGCCGACGCCGGGTACACCCGCGGCGCCGTCTACAAGCACTTCGGCGGCAAGGAAGGGCTGTGGCTGGCGATCATCGAAGCCGACGCGGACGGCCATCTGCGGGGACTGCGCGAAGCGCTGGCCGGAGCCACTTCGCGCGACGAGGTGATCGCGGCGCTGAACCCCGTCGACGTGGCGGACAAGGACGCGGCGAAGTGGAGCGCGGCGGCCGCGGAGGTGCTCGCGGCGACGGCGCAGCAACCGGAAACGGCCGCGTTGATCGCGGCGATCCAGCGACGGCACGACGACGAGGTGGTCGCCCTGCTCGCCGAACACACCCGGCGCCTGCGTCTCGAACCCGCGATGCCACTGGATCAGGCCGTCGTCATGCTGGGCGCGCTGGGCATCGGGCTCGCGCTGCGGCAGACGGTCGCCCCCGCCGCGGATCCCGCCGCCATCCTCACCCACGTTCTGGACACGCTTTTCCCGCCCTACACTCGGGAACCGTGATCGATTCCTTCACCACCGCCGACCTCGTCGACGAACACGGCGACCGGCTGCGCGTCTGCGACACCCAGTTCCGCCAGTTCGGCGGGCATCGGTCCTTCTCGGGTCCGATCCGCACCGTCTCCTGTCACGAGGACAACGGCCTGGTCAAGAAACTTCTGGCCACCCCGGGTGACGGCGCCGTCCTGGTGGTCGACGGCGGCGGTTCCCTGCACAGCGCGCTCACCGGCGACATGATCGCGAAGTCCGCCGTCGACAACGGCTGGGCGGGCATCGTCGTCAACGGCGCGGTACGCGACAGCGCCGAGCTCGCCGGGCTCCCGCTCGGGGTGAAGGCGCTCGGCACCAACCCGCGCAAGAGCTCCAAGGCGGGCGCCGGCGCTGTCGACGTCCCGGTCGGCTTCGGGGGAGTGACCTTCACTCCCGGCGACACGCTCTACTCCGATGACGACGGCGTCGTCATCCTTCCCGCCGCCTGAACCCGCTCAGACCACGATGACCCGGCGGCCGCGGGTGTGCCCGGCATGGCTGTCGACGTGTGCCGCCGCGGCGTCGGCGAGCGAATAGGACTTCTCGACCGGGATGTGCAGCTTCCCCCGCGAGATGAGGTCGACGGCCTCGGCCAGCGCGTCCGGCACGCTCCCGGCCACGCCGGAGAAGCGGACGCCGAACGCGGGCGCGCCGAGGTCGGCGATGGAGAGCACCTTCGCCGGATCGCCGGTCAGCTCGACCAGTTCCGCGATCACGCCTGACCCGGCGAGGTCGAGGGCTGCGTCGACCCGGCCGAGCCGCCGCACGCGGTCCACCCAACCTTCGCCATAGGTGGTGGCGAGCGCGCCGAGTTCGCGCAGATAGTCCTGGTTCGCGGCGCCCGCGGTGCCGATCACCGTGATGCCGCGTTCGCGCGCGATCTGCAGCACGGCCGAGCCGACTCCACCGGACGCACCGCTGACCAGCAGTGTCTCGCCCGGCCGCACATCGGCTTCGCGGATGAGCCGTAGTGCGGTCTCGACGACGGACGGGTATCCGGCCGCCTCCTCGAAGGTGAGCCCGTCGGGCATTACCGCCCAGGCCGACAGCACGGCGAACTCGGCATAGGTGCTCGAACCCTCGCCGAACACGGAGTCGCCGACCGCGACCCCAGCGACGCCTTCGCCGACCTCGTCCACCACGCCGGCGGCGTCGATGCCCACCCCGGACGGCAGCACGGTCGGATGCGCGCCGAGGACCTGGCCTTCGCGGATTCTCCAGTCGACGGGGTTCACTCCTGCCGCTCGCACGGCGATGCGTACCTGGCCTGGCCCCGCGTGCGGCTCTTCGGCGTCGACGAGTCGCAGGACTTCCGGGCCACCGAACTCGGTGAAGATCACTTGCTTCATGCGACCGACCGTAGCACTAACGGTTAGTGTTTTGGAACGGTTGTTGTTTCGTATCTGGTAGCTTCACCGCATGACAGCGCCGACCGGACGTCGCGAGCGGAAGAAGGCCGCGACCCGTCAGAAGATCGCCGAGACCGCCCTGCGGCTTTTCCTGGAGCGCGGGTACGACGCGGTGGGCATCCGCGAGGTGGCCGCGGAGGCCGACGTCGCCGTCACGACGCTCTTCTCCCACTTCGCCTCGAAAGAGGCTTTGGTGTTCGAGCAGGACGCGAACTTCGAGCAAGGCCTCACGCGGGCGGTCGCCGAAAGGTCGCCGGGAGAGCCGCTCATCCCCGCGCTGTGCCGCGAGGTTCATGCGATGGTGCGGCATTGCACGGCGGACGGCGCCGCCCCTATCTGGCGCATGATCGACGGATCGCCCGCTCTGCGGGAGTACGAGGACTCGATGAGGCTGCGTCACGCGGAGTCCCTGGCGGCGGCCATCGCGGCCGACCCGGAGTCGGCGCGGTCCGCGATCGCCTGCCGCACCATCGCGAGGTTTGTGATCGACGCCTACGCGATCGGCCGGGAGGCGGCCGATCCGGAGGCCGCGGTGGACGAGATCTTCCGAATGATCGAAGCGGCCTGGAAGGTGACCGGAGCATGCTGACCCAGGTCGCGGCGGGTGTACTGGTCCACCAGAGCGCGTTGCTCCGCAACAACACGGTCGTCGTCGATGGCGAGGAAGGCGTGCTGCTCGTCGATCCCGGGATCACCGAAGACGAGATGGCCTGCCTCGCGAACGACCTGGCCGAGTCCGGCCGGACCGTGGTGGCGGGTTTCGCGACACATCCCGACTGGGATCACGCGCTCTGGCATCCCGCGTTCGGTGACGTGCCGCGCCACGGCACGGAACGCTGCGTGGCCTATCTACGCGATCTGCGGTCGAAAACCGGCTGGAAGGCCGACTTCGCCGAGGGGCTGCCGCCGGAGATCGCCGGCGAGGTGCCGGTGGATCTGTTCGGCCTCATCACCGCTCTACCGGCCGGAAGCACGCGGATTCCTTGGAGCGGCCCGGAACTGCGGCTCGTCGAGCATCCGGCCCACGCTCCAGGCCATGCGGCGCTGGTGATCGAGGAAAGCGGGGTTCTCGTCGCGGGCGACATGCTTTCCGACGTCCTGGTCCCGATGTTCGACGACACCGCCGACCCGCTCGGGGACTACCTGGCCGGGCTTCGGCTGCTCGACGAGGTCGCGGACGACGTTCAGGTCGTCGTGCCGGGCCACGGGTCGGTCGGCGGCGCCGGCGAGGTGCGCGCACGGATCGACCGCGACCGGGCGTATGTCCACGCCGTGCGCGACGGCCGCACTCCCGAAGACCCGCGGATCGGCTCGTCGGCCGAACCCGGATGGGAGTGGGTGAGCGATCTGCACGCCGGGCAGGTACAGCGCCTCGCTCAGCCCTTGGGCATGACGCAGAGTTCCCGCGACTGGCCCGACGTGAAGTCGTAGACGACGGGGTTGCCGTACTCGTAGCCGGGCACGGCGTTGCAATCCGAACCGGACCCGCTCGAAAGCTGTGCCATCACCGTGTAGTTGGCGGAGCTGTCCGAACAGTGCACCCGCACGGCGCTGGCGCTGAACGCGCCGTTGGAGCCGGCGTCTTCGTCGGCCGAGAGGCAATCGCCTGCCTGTGCGGAAAACGGGTCGGGGTCGACCTCGGGAGCGCTGCCGCCGGTGGTGAGCGCCACGGTCACCGCGATGGCCCCGCCGGTCACGACGAGCGACGCGGCGGCGATCCCGGCGATCAGTGGGGTGTTGGGCGTCTTCTTCGGCGGGGCGACGGGGTACTGCTGCCAGAGGGGCGGCTGCTGCTGGGGGTAGGTCACGTCATCAGGATCGTCCGTGTCGATGAAATTTCGATGACATGGCTCATTTGCGGGCGACGAGCCGTTCCACCAGCCCGAGTTTGAACCGCTCCCGCTGTTCGACGGCCAGGCCGAGGTCGCCGATCCTGTCGAACGGCCGCCGGAGGAAGTGCTCGCCTGCCATCGGCACGGTGATCTTCTCGGCGATCCATTGCAGACCGCGGACCGCGCGGGACGAACTCGCGATGTGGTCGAGCAGGATGAGCCTGCCGCCCGGCCGGAGGACCCGGGTCATCTCCCGCAATGCCTTGCCGTCGTCGGGGATGGCGCAGAGCCCGAGGGTGCAGACGACGGTGTCGAACGAATCGGCGTCGAAAGGGAGGTCGTGCGCGTCGGCGCGCCGTAGCGTCACCGGATGGCCGAGGCGTTCGGCGCGGCCGCGGGCGATGGCGAGCATGCCGTCGCTGAGGTCGATGCCGGTGAGCGTGACTTCGCCTGGATAGAGCGGCAGGTTCAGGCCGGTCCCGACGGCGACTTCGAGGACTTCACCGGTGGCCTGCCCGCAGGCCCACGCCCGCGAATCGCCGAAGAGCTTCCGGTCCATGAACTGCATTTCCCGGTCGTAGTTCCGGGATTTGCCGTCCCAGTACCGGTTCCACCGTGCGGGCGGGGTCATGGCGCTCCTTTCAGCAGCAGTGCTCGCCGCGCCAGGCCTCGCGGCCTTCCTTGATCGCGACGGCGGCGATGACGAGCGCGACCACGGGATCGGCCCAGTACCAGCCGAAGAGGCTGTTGAGCAGCAACCCGACGAGCAGCACACCGGAAAGGTAGGTGCAGAGCAAGGTCTGCTTCGAGTCGGCGACGGCGCTCGCGGAGCCCAGTTCGCGCCCGGCCCGGCGCTGAGCGTAGGACAGGAAAGGCATCACGAGCAGGGATACCGCCGCCAGCACGATGCCGACAGGGGAGTGCTCGGCGGGATCGGCTCCGAACAGGGAACGTACCGACTCGACGGTGACATAGGCGGCCAGCGCGAAGAAGGACACCGCGATGACCTTGAGTGCGGTGCGTTCTCGGGCTTCCGGGTCCTTGCCGGAGAACTGCCACGCGACGGCCGCGGCCGAAGCGACCTCGATGACCGAGTCGAGACCGAAGCCGATCAGGGCGGTCGAGGACGCGATGGTGCCCGCGGAGATGGCGACGACCGCCTCGACGACGTTGTAGGTGATCGTCGCGGCGACCAGAAGCCGGACGCGCCGGGACAGCACCGCGCGCCGATCCGGGGCCACTGTGGACTCCTCGGCGCGGCAACCGTCCGTACACGAGTCACTTTCCACGCTCATCGGAGCACCTCGTCCACACAGGGCTCGGCGGTGTCGACGGCCAGCACGACCTGGACGAGCTCCCGCAGCGCGCGGGCCAGATGCTCGTCCGCCAACGAATAGCGGACCTGCCTACCTTCGTAGGTCGCCACGACCAGCCCGCAGCCACGCAGGCAGGCGAGGTGATTCGACACGTTCGATCGGCTCAGGCCGAGCTGATCGGCCAGCCTGCCGGGATAGCTCACCCCGTCGAGGAGGGCGACCAGGATGCGGCACCGATTCGGGTCGGCGAGGGCACGACCGAGCCGGGCGAGCGCGGCACCCTGAGTCTCACATGTCAGCACTCGCAGGACAGTACAGCCATCGCTGATATGTCAGCAAGGGCTGAACCATGACCCGACGGAGTGTCCGGACGCGACCCTCTGTTTCGTCGCTGTCTGTCAAGCCAGTGTCGAACGAGGACGCGGAGGCGACCCGAAAGAGTCCCGTATGGCCACTCCAACGGCCGTGTCGCGGGCACGCGGGGGAGTTTCGGCGTGGCCTCGCGTGACACCTCAGAACAATTACTGGCCCGATTGCGTGCCGCCATAAAGCGCCGAGTGACATGAACAAAAGCTTTCCTGCGCAATGGGAAAATCGGCATTCGGGTGGCCTTGTCGTATTACCTGATAGTGCGCTTGTGCGGGAAAAACCCCTTGCTATGTTGATCCTGCGGGGCCGCACTTCGGGGCATGACCGGCACGCCGCGATTTGTGGATCTTGTTTGTTCACACGACTATCGAAGGGTGGACCTTGCTGTGACCGTGACCGAATCGGACACTTCCGCCGAAGGTGTCCAGGGGCCGGAAAATCCGCAGCTGAGTTTGGGTCGGGCCGCCGCGCGCAACCTGGCGACGACGACCAAATCCGTTCCTCAGATGCAGGGGATTTCGTCCCGGTGGCTGCTGAAGTCGCTCGAATGGGTTCAGGTGAACGGTGGTGCCTACCGGGTCAACCGGCGGCTCAATTACGCGGTCGGCGACGGACGAGTGACCTTCTCGAAGGCGGGCGCCGAGGTCAGCGTGATCCCGGCGGAACTCGGTGAACTGAAACCGCTCAAGGGATATGACGACGAAGAAGTCCTCGCCGAACTCGCCCGCCGCTTCGAACAGCAGGAAGTGGCGGCAGGCGACGTACTCGTCGAATTCGGGCATCGCGCCGATCGGGTCTTTCTCATCGCGCACGGCAAGATCAGCAAGACCGGCCCCGGCCACTACGGTGACGAGACCGCGCTCGGCGTGGTCAAGGACGGCGACTACTTCGGCGCGCAAATCCTCGTCGACGACGACGGCATCTGGGAGTTCACCGCCAAGGCGGCCACCGCGTGCACCGTGCTCACCCTGACGCGCCAGGACTTCGAACGCGTACTGGAACAGTCCGAATCACTGCAGGCGCAGATCGAGCAGGCGTCACAGGATTCCGGGCGCTCCAACGACTTCGGCGAGGCCGAGATCGACATCTCGTCCGGACACGACGGTGAGCCGCTGCTGCCGGGCACGTTCGTCGACTACGAGACCTCACCGCGCGAATACGAACTGAGCGTCGCCCAGACCGTGCTCCGGGTCCACAGCCGGGTGTCCGATCTGTACAACCAGCCGATGGACCAGACCGAACAGCAGTTGCGCCTGACCATCGAAGCGCTGCGTGAGCGGCAAGAGCACGAAATGATCAACAACACCGACTTCGGCCTGCTCCACAACGCCGACTTCACCCAGCGGATCGCGACGCGCACCGGCCCGCCGACGCCGGACGACTTCGACGACCTGCTCGCCCTGGTGTGGAAGGAACCCGGCTTCTTCCTCGCGCATCCGCGCACGATCGCCGCGTTCAGCCGCGAGTGCAGCAAACGCGGCATCTACCCGACCGGCACCGATCTCGGCGGGCACAAGGTGCCGTCGTGGCGCGGTGTCCCGATCCTGCCGTGCAACAAGATCCCGGTGAGCCAGACCAGCACCAGTTCCGTGCTGCTGATCCGCACCGGGGAGAAGAACCAGGGCGTCGTCGGCCTGCGGCAGATCGGCCTGCCGGACGAATACGAGCCCGGGCTGAACGTCCGGTTCATGGGCATCTCGGAGCAGGCGATCATCTCCTACCTGGTCAGCACCTACTACTCCGCCGCCGTGCTCGTACCGGACGCGCTGGCCGTCCTCGAAGCCGCCGAACTCGGCCGCGAAGGATGACCGCCGCGACGCCGGAGTCCGACCGGCGGCTCAGTCTCGGCCCCGCCGCCGCGCGGAACCTGGCGACGACCACCAAGACGCGGCCGCAGATGCAGAGCATCACGCCGCGCTGGCTGCTGAAGATGCTGCCCTGGGTCGAGGCGACCGGTGGCACCTTCCGGGTCAACCGGCGGCTGACCTACGCGATCGGCGACGGACGGGTGAGCTTCACCAACGTCGGCACGGAGGTCCGGGTCGTCCCGCAGGAACTCTCGGAATTGGCTCTGCTGCGTGGTTTCGACGACGAGGACACGCTCACCGCGCTCGCCGACCGGTTCGTGCAGCACGAGTACCAGCCCGGCGAGACGATCGTCAGCCACGGCGCTCCGCTCGAAGAGGTCGTGCTGGTCGCGCACGGCAAGATCGCCAAGGTGGTGCCGGGCGAGTACGGCGCGGAAGCCTCCGTCGGCAGCATGGCCGACGGCGACCACTTCGGAGACGAGATGCTCGCCGGCATCGACCGGAACTGGCCGTTCACCGCCAAGGCCGTCACCCCGGTGATCGTGCTGACCCTGCGCGCCGAAGACTTCGCCGACCTCAACGGCCGGTCGGAGGCGATGCGCCGCCACGTGCAGGACATGCTGTCGCACAAGGGAAAGCCGCAGAACGCCAAGGGCGAGGCCGAGATCGGGATGTCGTCCGGACACGACGGTGAGCCGCTGCTGCCGGGCACGTTCGTCGACTACGAGATCTCGCCGCGCGAGTACGACCTGGCCGTCGCGCAGACGGCGCTCCGGGTGCACACGCGGGTGACCGATCTCTACAACGGCCCGATGGACCAGTTCGAGGAGCAACTCAGGCTGACCATTTCGGCGCTGCGTGAGCGGCAGGAGTACGACCTGATCAACAACCGCGAGTTCGGCCTGCTGCACAACGCCGACCTCAAGTCGCGGTTCCAGACCCGGTCCGGTCCGCCGACTCCCGACGACATGGACGAACTCGTCAGCCGCCGCCGCAAGACGAAGTTCTTCCTCGCCCACCCGCGCGCGATCGCCGCGTTCGGCAGGGAATGCACGCGCCGCGCCCTGTATCCGGAAGGCACCACCGTCGACGGCAAGGTGGTCGCCGCGTGGCGCGGGGTGCCGCTGCTGCCCTGCGACAAGATCCCGATCACCGACAGCGGCACGTCCTCGATCCTCGCCATGCGGACCGGCGTCGAGGACAACGGCGTGATCGGGCTGCACCAGACCGGCCTGCCCGACGAGTACGAGCCGGGCCTGAACGTGCGCTTCGACGGCATCTCCGATCAGGCGGTCGCCAGCTACCTGGTCAGCACCTACTACTCCGCCGCCGTTCTCGTGCCCGACGCGCTCGGCGTCCTGGAGAACGTCGAGGTCGCGCGGTGACCCCTCGCCCCGCGACGACAACGAACAACAACGCTCCAGAAAGGACCACCCACGTGACCATCGCCCGCACTCCCGCTCCCGCAAAGGTTCTGCGCACCGAGTACCAGAAGTCGGTGGCGTCGTACTGGAACAAGGAGAAGGACCCGGTCAACCTGCGGCTGGGCGATGTGGACGGGCTCTACCACCACCACTACGGGGTCGGCGAGGTCGACTGGTCCGTGCTGGAAGGCCCCGAAGAGACCCGCGACGAGCGGATCATCGCCGAAATGCACCGCCTGGAGACGGCGCAGGCCGACGTCCTGCTCGATCACCTCGGCGACGTCAAACCGGACGACCGGCTCCTCGACGCCGGCTGCGGGCGCGGCGGGACCAGCATCATGGCCAACGCGAGGTTCGGCTGCCACGTCGACGGGATCTCGATCTCGGAGAAGCAGGTCGAGTTCGCCAATCACCAGGCGGACATCCGCGGCGTCGCCGACCGGGTGCGCTACCACTTCCGCAACATGCTCGACACCGGCTTCGAAACCGGCTCGCGCAAGGCGATCTGGAACAACGAAAGCACCATGTACGTGGACCTCCACGAGCTGTTCGCCGAGCACGCGCGGCAGCTGGAGTTCGGCGGCCGCTACGTCACCATCACCGGGTGCTACAACGACGTGACCGGCGGCCGGTCGAAGGCCGTCGCGCAGATCGACCAGCACTACACGTGCAACATCCATCCGCGCAGCGAGTACTTCAAGGCCATGACGGCCAACTCCCTGGTGCCGATCTCGGTGGTGGATCTGACGCCGGACACGATCCCGTACTGGGAGCTGCGGGCGAAGTCTTCGGTGGCGACCGGGATCGAAGGGCCGTTCCTCGACGCCTACCGCGAAGGCAGCTTCCACTATCTGCTCATCGCCGCGGACCGCGTCTGAACCTGGAGAGCGAAGCGATGACCGAACAGGGTGCGCTCGCCACGCTACTGGCCGGTCCGAGGGGGCTGGGCACGTCGGCCGCCCGGCTGGCGTCCCGGCTGACCGCGGTTCCTCAGGAGGCTCCGTCACCTGAGGAACCCGGTCTCGACCCGGCTTACGCGTACCGGCCGTGGGGCGACGGGTCGGCGCCGCCGCTGTACTGCCCCGTGACCGAACGGATCAACGACCCGCTCGCCGTGGAGGTCGACCGGCGGCTGACGCTGTGGGCGGGGGAGTGCGGATTCGACGAGGAGGAGTGCGAGCAGATCGGCAAGGCGGGCTTCGGCAGGCTCGTCATGCTCGCCCACCCGGACTGTGAAGATCCCGAGCGGCTGTTGATCTCGGCGAAGCTCAACGCGGCCTGGTGGGCGGCCGACGATCTCTACGCCGACGACACGTCGCTCGGCGCGGTGCCCGCCGAGCTGCCGCCGAAGCTCGCGCTGGCGATGGCCGCCATGGACCCGGTGCCGTCGCTGGGCGAATTCAGCCGAGACCTCGACGAAACGCTGCGGAACGACCGGGTCCTGGTGGCGCTGGGCTCGGCGACGGACTTCCTGCGGCGATCCGGGACGGCCGCGCAGGTCCAGCGTGTCTGCTACTCGACCTTCGCGATGTTCGTGAGCTGGACGGCGTACGCGGCGTGGCGGCACAGCGGGAAATACCCGCCCGCGTGGGAGTATCTGGCCGCCCGGCAGCACGACAGCTTCTACACCTCGATGACGTTGATCGACGTCCTCGGCGGCTACGAACTGACCGCGAACCTCTACTACGACCCTCGGGTCCGCGAGGCGGCGATCCAAGCGGGTACGGCGGCCGTGCTCGTCAACGACGTGCATTCCGTCACCAAGGATCTGGAGGACGAGTCGCCGCCCTGCAACGCGGTACTGCTGATCGCCGACGACCGGAAATGCACGATCGAAGAGGCCACGGCGATCACCGTCGAGCTGCACAACGACGTCGTCCGGGACTTCCAGGCCGCCCACGAGAAATTGAGCGGCGTTCCCTCCGTTGAGCTGCAACGGTTCCTACGCGGATTGCGGGGCTGGATGGGCGGCGGTTTCGAATGGCACTCGACGAGCCCGCGCTACCGGACGAAGCCCGCGGATTGACGGCTCACGGCTGGGCCGGGATCGCGAACGCGTCTTTGGGCTGGAGATCTGGATGGAGGTCGCTTCCGTAGGCAAGCTTCCTGCCGACGCGCATGGCGAGAAACGATGGCGGGTCCGCCGAACGATTGACCTCCTCCTGTCGCCTGGTCAGTTCTTCGAGGGTGCGCCGTGCGTCGGAATACTCCATCGTCTCCAGATCGATCCGCGCGAGCCGCCTAGCCGCGTTGCGGACTTCCAGGTAGGAATTCCCGCAGCGCTCGGCGTTCGACTGGCGTCGTTGCGCGCCGAGCACCGTTTGGAACGATCCCAGTGTCGCGGAGACCAACGCGAGCACACCGACCAGGCCGGCGCGGCTCGCGCCCGACAGCGCGAGCCCGCCTGCTGCGGCGGCCACCCCAGCGGCGGGTAGGCCGACGAGCAGATTGATGGTCCACCAGATCCGTGACTGCACGAACTGGGTCCTGGCTATCTGGTGGGTCTGCTGTTGGATCAAGACGAGTTCGCGAACAAGAGGTTCGTAGCGCTCGTCTTCGATCCCCGTGGCTTGTCCCTGATCGCCCAACGTCCGTCTCCTGTCCGATGCGGCCGACGCTCCCCCGGATATCGCTGGCGGGACGGTAGGTCTTACAACCGAAACCGCGTTAACGAGCCAGGACGCGCCCACGACTAGCAGTCATGAACTGGCTTCTGGTGGTGGGGACCTTGCTGGGAACGGCGATCGGCGCCGCGGGCACGATCGTGAGCCAGCACGTGGCGGGGCGGTCCGCCGAGCGCCGGGAACGCCTGGTGCGTGCGGCGGACCGCCGAACGGAATTGCGTCTCGCGGTGGAGGGATATCTCGAGGTCTACCAGGAGATGGAGCGCGCGACCGCAGACGGTGACGAGCGGTCGACAGAGCTCTCACATCGCATGTGGTTCCTGCACAACCGGCTGGCGTTGATTGCGCCGACCGGTCTCGCCGGTCCGCTCGGTGAACTGGCCGACCGGCTCAACCGAGCCTACTGGGACGGGACACCCGATGGGCAGCTCGTCTGGGACTACCTGCACGAGCAATGGGCTCGGTTTCGCGAAGCCGCGCACGCCGAGCTTCAGGCCTTGGACCCGCCCGTCAGCTAGACGACGCCGGCTTCGATCAGCTGACCCCAGATCACGCCCTGGTCGACGACCTCGACTTCGAGTTTTTCGGCCTTGGTGAGTTTGCTCGCGCCGACGTCGGCGCCGGTGATGAGCAGGTCCGTGTTCGCCGAGACGGACGACGCGATGGTCGCGCCCGCCTTTTCGCACAGCCGCTGGAAAGTCGGGCGCGGCACCTTCTCGCCGGAACGCGGATCGCTGATCGACCCGGTGACCACGACCGTCTTGCCTTCCAGCGGAGCGCCGGCCGCGACGACCGGCGGGAGGTCTTCGTCACGTACGTCCAGCGAGACGCCGGCCTCGCGCAGCCGCTCGAGCTCGGGGCGGAGCCGGGTGAGGTGCTCGATCAGGGACGCGGCGACCTTCGGGCCGATGTCCTCCACGGCGACGAGCCCCTCTTCGCCCGCGTCGGCGACGGCTTCCAGCGAACCGAATCCGGCCCGGCACAGCCGCGCGGCGGTGCCTTCGGAGGCCATCGGGATCGCGAGGCCGATCAGCGCCCGGCGCAGGCCGACGGCCCGGCTCGCGTCGATCGACTCGATCATGCGGGTGGCGGAGATGTCGCCGATGCGATCGAACTCCAGCAGCTTTTCCTTGGTGAGACGGTAGAAATCCGACGGGTGTTCGAGAATCCCGGCCTCGGCGAGCCGCTCGATCCAGACGCCGCCGATCGCGTCGATGTCCGCGGCCGCGCGCGACGCCCAGTGGATCAGCCGCCGGACGGTCTGGGCGGGACAGGCGACGTTGGTGCAGAACAGTTCCCGGCTGTTGCCCTGTTCGGTCAACGGCTCTTCGCACGACGGGCACACCGACGGCGGCACGATCTCCCGCTCCTCGCCGGTGCGCTTGGTGGCGTCGAGGACGCCGGCCACGAACGGGATCACGTCGCCGGCGCGGCGCACGAGCACGGTGTCGCCGATCTTGATGCCGCGGGCCTTGATGACCTCCTGGTTGGCCAACGTCGCCCGTGTGACCGTGGTCCCGCCGACGAACACCGGCTCCAGCCACGCGACGGGTGCGATCTTGCCGGTCTTGCCGACATCCCAGACGACGTCGGCGAGCACGGTGGTCTTCTCTTCGGCGGCGAATTTGAAGGCCAGCGCCCCGCGCGGTGAGCTGGACCGGGTTCCCGCGGCGGCGTACGCGTCGCGATCCGCCAGGCGCAGCACCGCGCCGTCGAGGTCGTAGTCGAGGTCGTTGCGCTGCTGCTCGATGGTCGTGATGACGGCCTGCGCCGACGCGGCGTCTTCGCAGTGCCGCATGTCGGCGGCGGCGAAACCGAGCGTCCGCAGCGCACCGTCGAGATCGGTTTCCGCGCTGTCGGGCTCCGTGGAGAGGTCGAACGCGAAGAACTGGAGACGCCGCTCGGCGACGGTGGCCGGATCCTTCGCTCGCAGGGTGCCGGCGGCGGCGTTGCGCGGGTTGATCAGCGGCTTGTCCGGGTGGACCTTGTTGTAGGCGGCGAAAGTGGACCGCAGCATGACGGCCTCACCGCGGACCTCGACCCGGCCGGGCGCGTCGACCTTGTCCGGGACGCCGTCGGTCAGCGCCCGGACCAGCATCGTCACGTCGTCGCCCGTGGTCCCGTCGCCGCGGGTGACCGCCCTGGCAAGCCGCCCGTTTTCGTAGACGAGGGCGAGCGACAGACCGTCGAGCTTCGGCATGACGACCACCGGCTGCCCGGGGAACCGGGCGAAGAACGCCTCGACCTGCTCGGGTTTGGTCGCCTTCTCCAGCGACAACATCGGCCGCGAGTGCCGGATGGGCGCGTGCAGCACGGCGGGCGCGCCCACCTGGTCGAGCGGGTTCGGCTCCGGGGTCAGCTCGGGATTCGCCGCGATGAGCCCGCGCAATTCGTCTTCGATCGCGTCGTAGTCGGCGTCGGCCACCTTCGGCGAGCCCCGGTAGTAGGCGTCGCGAAGGACGACGATCTGATCGGCGAGTTCTTGGATGCGGTCCCGAGCGTTCACGGGGCTGAGATTACCCGGGACCCCCGACAGAACCCGGTCCGAAGAGGACTCGTGTCACGGGTTGATGGCGAGCACCAGGAACGAGGCCAGCAGGACCAGATGCACCCCGCCCTGCAGCCGGGTCGCACGGCCGGGGACGACGGTGAGCACGCTGACCGCGATCGTCAGCGCCAGCAGCACGATATGGGTCGCGCCGAGCCCCAGCAGCAGGGGCCCGTCCAGCCAGATCGACGCCAGCGCGATGGTCGGGATGGTGAGCCCGATGCTGGCGATCGCCGAACCGTAGGCGAGGTTGATGCTGGTCTGCATCCGATCGCGCCGCGCGGCCCTGGTCGCGGCCAGCGTTTCCGGCAGCAGCACCAGCATGGCGATCACGACGCCGACGAACGACTGCGGGAAGCCCGCCGCGCTGACCCCCGCTTCGATGGCGGGGGATTCGACCTTCGCCAGGCCGACGACGGCGACCAGCGCCACGAGCAGCAGCCCAAGACTGGTGAGCGCGGCTCTGTTGGTCGGCGGCTCGGCGTGTTCCTCTTCCTTGACCGAGCCCTCGCTGTCGACCGGCAGGAAGAAGTCCCGATGGCGCACGGTCTGCGTGAGCACGAAAAGGCCGTAGAGCAGCAACGAGGCGACGGCGGCGAAGGTGAGCTGCGTGCCGTTGAAGGCCGGCCCCGGGGTGCTGGTGGTGAAGGTCGGCAACACGAGGCTGACCGTGGCGAGCGTCGCCACGGTGGCGAGCGCACCGCCGCTGCCCTCGGGGTTGAAGTGCGTTTCGCCGTAACGACGGGCGCCGACCATGAGCGAGATCCCGGCGATGCCGTTCATGGTGATCATCACCGCGGCGAACACCGTGTCACGGGCCAGCGTCCCGGCCTCGGGGCCGCCGGAGGACATCATCGTCACGATCAGCGCGACTTCGATGACGGTGACGGCGATCGCCAGCACCAGCGAGCCGAACGGTTCCCCGACGCGATGCGCCACCACTTCGGCGTGGTGCACCGCGGCCAGCACCGTCCCGCCGAGCGCGAGCGCGACGATGATCACCGGCACCGCGCCCAGGTCGCGGCCCCAGCTCAGCGCCAGCACGACGATGGCGACGACCGGCATGACGGTGGTCCAGGACAGCGGGAATCGCCTTGGGGAAGCGGCCATGCCGCCACCTTCGCACACTCTGCGTGACGTCGCCGCTCCATGAGGGGCGCGGGGTGACGAAGTTCTTAGCGAACGCCGATCCCGCTCAGGAAGGTCTCGACGAGCAGATCGGCGGCACGCGGGGCGTCCATGTCCTCCTGTGATGCGAGGTGGAGGAGCTGGATCAGCAGCCTGCCCGCCCAGCCGTCCGGGACGTCCGCGCGGAGGAAACCTTCGTCGGTGGCCCGTTGGAGGAACGTGTCCACCTCGGCGGAGAGCCGGTTCCGGCGGTCCTGGATGGCGGGTTCGGCGCGCATCCGGGTCAATTCGACCGGCCAGGCCCGGTTGACCTCGATGATGCCCTCGACGTAACGGTGCAAGGCCACGGGGACCGCCGTCTCGGTGAACCGGGCGGCACGGACGACCTGCTCGACCGCGTTCAGCCGTGAGTCGTAGATGGCGGCCAAGAGCTCTTCGCGGGAGGCGAAGCGGCGATAGACCGTGCGCCTGTCGACACCCGCTTCGGCGGCGATCGCGCTGATGCTGGCCGAGGGATCGTGAGCGAGCATGCGCGCGCCGGTGGTCAGGACGGCTTCGAGATTGCGCGTCGCGTCGGCTCTCATTCCGGGAATGTATCACGCGCCTGTGTCGTTAGCCGTCATAAGTGCTACATACTTGTGTCAGATATGGAGGCGGAACGATGATCACGAACGACAGGCTCTTCATCGGAGGCGAGTGGACGGCGCCGAGCGATCCGACACGGCTGGACATCGTGTCCCCGCACGACCAGTCGGTTCTCGGACGTGTCGTCCAAGCGCTTCCGGCCGACATCGACCGTGCCGTCGCCGTGGCGAGGGCCGCGTTCGACGAAGGTCCGTGGCCGCACACCCCGCCGGAGGAACGCATCGCGGTGCTTCGGCGGCTGAACGCGCTGCGAGAGTCCCGCGCGGACGAGATCGCCGAGCTCATCTCGGCCGAGAACGGCTCCGCGCTCTGGTTCACCAAGGCCGGACAGCCCGGAGTGGGGCGGCTCGCCGTCTCGTATCTGAAGGCGGCGGAGGAATTCGGCTGGGAGGAGACGCTCACGCCCTCGGACCCGTCCGCGCCGTTCCGTTCGATCGTGCGCCGGGAGCCGATCGGCGTGGTCGCCGCGATCATCCCGTGGAACTCGCCGTTTTCGGCGTCGATGGCCAAGATCGTCCCGGCGCTGCTCGCGGGGAACACCGTCGTCCTCAAGGTCTCGCCGGAGAATTCGCTCAGCATGAGCCTGCTCGCGGACCTCCTCGCGGAGGCCGGGCTGCCGTCCGGGGTGATCAGCGTCCTGCCCGCGGACCGGGAGACCAGCGAGTACTTGGTCAAGCACCCCGGTGTCGACAAGATCGCGTTCACCGGCTCGACCGCCGCCGGCCGCCGGATCGCGTCGCTGGCGGGGGAGCGGCTGAAGCGGGTCAGCCTGGAGCTGGGCGGGAAGTCCGCGGCGGTGATCCTGCCCGATGCCGTCCTCGAAGACGTGATCGCCGGGCTGAAGTTCGGATCGCTGCTCAATAACGGCGAAGCCTGCATCGCGCAGACACGGATCCTCGCGCCGCGCAGCCGGTACGAGGAGATCGTGAGCGGGCTCAAGCAGATGATGGAGTCGCTCGTGGTCGGCGACCCGGCCGACGAGAAGACCTTCATCGGCCCGATGGTGCGGCCGGGCCAGCAACAACGGGTACGCGATTACATCGAGATCGGGGTCGCCGAGGGCGCGCGGCTGGTCACCGGCGGCTCCGAGATCCCCGAAGGGCTGGAGAAGGGCAACTACGTCACGCCGACGTTGTTCGCCGACGTCGACAGCACGATGCGCATCGCCCAAGAGGAGATCTTCGGGCCGGTGCTGGTCGTCATCCCCTATACGGACGAGGACGACGCGGTCCGCATCGCCAACGACTCCGAGTACGGGCTCTCCGGCGGTGTCTGGTCGGCAGACGAAGACCGGGCGCTCGCCGTCGCGCGGCGGATGCGCACCGGGACGGTCACCGTCAACGGGGCGCCGATCGGCTTCGACGGGCCCTTCGGCGGCTACAAGGCCAGCGGCATCGGCCGTGAATACGGTGCGGCGGGCCTCGCTCAGTACGTCGAGTTGAAGACCATCACGACAGGCGAGCGCCGGGGATCTTGATCGTGATCCGCTCGTCCGCGGCAAGGATCCGCTGAAGCCGGAAACGGCAGAGGGTATGGAACATCTCGCCCAGCTCTTCGGGATCGATACGGCCTTCGAGGTCGCGCTTGCTCGCGTTGAGCACCCGGCTGATCACGTTCGCGGGCAGGCGGCCGCCGAACTCGCCCATCAGCCAGACACCGATTTCGCCGATCTCGTCCGTGATCGTGCGCTGCGCGGTCATCAGCCGTACCCCTCTGCGTCGGAGTGTCGCCGGTTTGTCCCGGCGACACTCCGACGGGCGACCGGATCACCCATGACGGGGATCCCGCGAGATTGCTCTGCTCGGCCTAGCCGTCGGCGCCGGTTGCACCGAACCGTGCAGTCGGTGGAGCGATCTCCGGGGAAACCCCGATGTGATCGACATCGGGGTGTGCCAGCCTCGATGGTGACCATTGTGGACAGTCGGAGAGGAGGGCACACGCGTAGTGGCCCCGGCAAGTGATGAACAAACCGACCAGTGGATCGCCGAACTGACGGCCCTCACCGAGCTTTACCCGTCCTCGGGATCGGCGGAGCAGGTGTCCTACGAGGGGTGGCACACCGGAGCCCGGATCGGGACCAGCACCGGAGAGGGGCGGATGCTGGCCTACAAGGATTCGGGTGTCGAGGCGGAGTGCATCTTCCGGGCGGGAGAAAGCACGCTGTTCAACATCATGAGCACCGGATACGGGAGTGACACCACAGAGCGAGGGTTCGCGGTGTGGAGCGCGCGGCCGGGCGCGCTGGGCGCGATCGACCCCGGGGTGACCCGGCTGGAGGTGGCCGACGCGGACGGCGCCGTCGTCCAGGCCGAGATCGTGGCGCTCACCTTCGCCGTCGACGTGGACCTGGGGCCGGCGCCCCGGACGATCGACGAAGTGTTCGCGCCCTGGGAGCCGCCGGAGCTGACGGTCCGGGTGTACGGCGAGGATGACGCGTTGCGCTACGAAGGTCCCTTGCTGACCAGGTGACGTGAAGGCCCCCTTCACCGCGTCCGCGATGAAGGGGGCCTTCCGGGCGATCAGCCGTTCGGAGTCGTGATCACCGCGAAGGTGGATCCCTGGCTCGCGATCCGCTCGCTGAGATCGGTGGTGATCGTCTCGATCGGCGCGTAGTTGTTCAGCTCACCGGCCTGGCAGGGGCCCGACCGGGACTGCTGGTTGCCGACCAGGATGCCCAGCGCCGCGTGGTCGGCCTGGCTGAACAGCGGTCCGCCGCTGTCGCCGGGACGAGCGCACAGGTCGGTGTTGATGCCGACGTCCGTGGAGAGGACCCGCCCGCAGCGGGTCCCGACGAGGTAGCCCGCACCCGCACCGCTGTCGACGGAATCGGGGTAGTTCACCTTGCTCGACGCCGTTCCGGACGCGCAGACGACATACCCGGCCTTGATCTCGGCGAGCTTGCGCGCGCCGGTGATGTACTCGTCGACCGAGGTGGCCTGTGCGCCGCACGGGGTGTCGCCGTTGCTGTCCATGCCGCCGTTGCGGCAGTACTTCAGCACCCGGTTGCGGCCGGTCTGGCCTTCGAGCCACTTCGTCGACGTCGCGTCGTTGACGTACGGCAGGGCCGCGTAGTCGTACGGATACGAGCTCTTCTCGATGCCGTGCTGCTGCAGGACGTCATTGCCGTTGTGCTGGGTCGGCGTGTTGTTGGTCTTCGTCCGCATGCAGTGGCCGGCGGTGAGCACCCAGCCCTTGCCGGGGAAACCGCCCCCGGTGGACCGCAGGTTGAAACCGCTGGTGCAGCCGCCCCAGGTGCCGTCGTCCCGCTTCATGTCCAGTCGGAGGCCGCCCCGCATCGGACCGTAGTTCGTGCAGTAGAGCGGGTGACAGAAGCCGAGATCCACGTTCGGCGTGGCCAGCGCGTTCGGATTCTTCAGTACCCGGGAGACGACCATGCCGGATTCCTCCGACGCGGCCCGTTGCGCGGTGTTCGTCTCGGTCGACGCGGCGATCTTTTCCCGCGCCACCCAGTCGCGTTCCCAAAGCACGACACGGTTTTCCGACTCGCTCACCGACGGCAGGTAGACCGCGTCCGGTCCCGCGCCGACCTTGGCGGCAACGCGTTCCTTCGCCGCCGTCAGCTGCTGCAGCGAATGCCGGACCTGTTGCGTGCGAACGGAGGAACGGGCGGGCATCGCGCGCAGATACGGCTCGGCCGCGGCGGGCCTGGTCATCGCCACGACCAGCTGCCCCTTGTCCTGGTCGAGCCACATGCCGCCGTACTCGGCGCCGCGATCGCGGCGCAGCAGCTCGTCCAGCTTGCCGCCGTCGGTCTGCAATTCCAGGCGGCGCAACGCCTCCTGTTCGCTCACTCGGTAGTTCTCGACGAGATAGCGCACCGACTCCCGCACCGAAGCGGGGTCGAGCGAGGTGTGGAACGACTGCACGGTTTCGGCCGACGCCGAGCCGCCCAGTGTCGTGGCCGCTGCCAGCACCGAAACGGCCAGGGCCCCCAGTCTTCTAGCTCTCCGCACGAGATCTCCTCACATGTCGGGACTTCGCGATCATTCAACCGGAAGACACCGAACGGGCGTGGAGATTTTCCGACATTGCCGCGCCCCGTGCCCGCGATACGGCGGACACGGGGCGGAATTCGGCTACAGACTCGGCTCTCGCCGCTGTTTACCTTGCCGGGCCTTGACAATCCAGGCACAGAAGAGAGTCAGGAGACCGACGCTGGTCCCCGCCGACACTCCGACCTCCGGCGTGCTGATCTCGACGACGCCGACGACGATCGCGCCGCCGACCGTCAGCAGGAGGCACATCCGCAGTGTCGGCGCCCAGCCGGCGAGGACCGCCATCGCCAGGCAGAGCCAGCTGTCGCGGCTCTGTACCTTGCGATGGCGGCCCGGCGTCCTCAGCAGCGGCCGCGCCGCGCGGATCATCTCCGCGGACGTCGCGACTCGCCGGGCCGGCTTTTCGACGTGTTCGATGACGACTTTGACCCGTTGGGGCGGTCCGTTGTCTGGTGTCTTCGTGTTATCAGGCTGTATGGTCACGACCGTCCTGTCCTTGTTCTTGCGAGCTTGCGTACGGACATCCGCGTGGCCTCCTGTGACAGCAGGGGGCCACGCGTGCGTTACCGGTTCTTGACCGGTGCGGCTGAGGACATCTTGGCGAAAGCGGACTGTGACCGTTCAGTCGTACAGCGTGTGTCGCGCTGAACGGTATACACGCGTCGCTCAACGGTCTGGGTGACCCCGAAAACTACTAAAAGTAGCGGGTGAGGCCGAATGGACCAGTGCCGTCGAAGGCTTGGCAAGTTGCCATTCCGGCGTCGGCGGGAAACGTGCAGTTGTCGTCCACTTCCCTGGTGGAGACTAAGATCTTCCGCTTCGAGCGTGTCGCTTTCGCCAAATGCGAAATGCTGATCGCAACTGCCGGGTACGGTCGAACTTCGGGCAGCCTCGGCGCGATTCGAGCAGCCATGCTCACGTTCGGTTCACTCGTTCAGGTGTTTGGTCGCCCATTGTCGACCCGCTCGGCTTACCAACAGCGAGTGACTGGTCTGAACGGGTGGACTCAGTCGAGCAGAAGGAGCGCGTAGTAGGCGAGGAAGTGCTCGACCATGTAGGCGCCGCCGGTCGCCTGTGTCAATGAGGCGTGGGTGTGCGTGCGCGTGGCTTCGAGTACGGCCGGGATTCGTTCGTCATCGGCCGGAAGGGCGCGTGCGAGCCGGTGCCAGCACCAGGCCCGGTGCAGGTTGAGCCCGTGCAGGTGGGCGAGCAGTCCGTCCGAGGTGTCGGTCACGGTCACCGGCGTGAAGAGTGCCGCGGGTTTCCGTTCCGCGACGCCGGGCAGGAAGCCGTCCAGCCACGCAGCGAACTCGGCCGCGGGCAGCAGCCGGGACATGAGTTCGGCTTCGGCGAGGGCGGGGGACAGGAAGTCGGCTCCGGAGGGTTCCCAGGAGCCGGGGTAGTCGCGGTCAAATCCGAACCAGCGCCAGGCCGTCTCGGTGAGGAGTTGGTGCAGCCGCGGGTCGCCGTGGTCGGCGAGATGGCGCGCGTAGGGCAGGGCACGGGACAGTCCGAACGCGCCGTTGTCATGGACCCCGTACCGGATCGGGTAAGTGGCCTTGGGCAGCCAGTCGAGGTAGCGGTTCACGAAGATCGCGCTCAACTCTCGCAGCCCCGTCGACCAACGCGAGGCGTCCGGGTCATCCCAGGTGGCGACTTCGAAGGTCAGCTCCAGCAACGCCGACCAGCCGTATGGGCGCTGGGTGGTGCGGTGCTCCTCGGGGGAGAAGAAAGCGACCTCGCCCGCGAGCGCCTCGGCGGTCAGGTGTTCGTCGAGAACGCCGCGTATCTCCTCGGCGGGTACGACGTCGCTGTGATGGCGGAGCAGGCGTACGAGCACCCAGAACATCTCGACGCACGAATGCCAATCGAAACTGCCGTAGAAACACGGGTGCGCGAGCCGAGGGGAGAGGATGGGCACGCCTTCGAGGTGCCAGTGGCTTTCGTGGTGTGGATACTCGCGCACGACGTTCGTCAATGCCGTCCTGGCCAAGGCATCCGCGCTCGCGGCGAGCAACCCGTTTCGTTCGGAATCCCAATCGGTCATGCGCCTGCCCCAAGGTCGATTACGATGCGGAAGTGGACGAACGACCGATCACCACGGCGCAGCGTAACTTCCGGCGGGTCGCCGAAGAGCTGGAAAGCATGGGGACCCAGGATCGTTTCACCTACATCTTCCGCTCCCGGTTGTGGAGTTCATCGTCGGCCTCCGGGCCCGGCTCCGAGGCCGTCCAGACGCGAGAGCTGAGCGATCAGTTGCCGCTGCTCCTCGATCGCTTCGGGGTCCGGACGTTGCTGGATCTTCCATGCGGCGACTACGGCTGGCTCAGCGAGGTGGATATCGATCTGGACCGGTACATCGGTGCGGACATCGTGCCCGATCTGGTCGAGCTGAACGCCGAGCGGTTCCGGGACGATCCGGTCCACGAGTTCCGGGTGCTCGATCTGACCGCCGATCCGCTGCCGCAGGCCGATCTCGTGCTGTGCCGGGATTGTCTGGTCCATCTGAGTTTCGCCGACATCGAGCGGGCGTTGCACAACCTCCGGCGGAGCGGTTCCCGGTACCTGCTGACCACGACTTTCACCGACTTGGGCACCAACGCCGACATCGTGACCGGTGACTGGCGGCCGCTGAACCTGTGCCGGGAACCGTTCGGATTCCCCGAGCCGCTGGCGGTACTGGTCGAGGGGTGCACCGAAGAGGGTGGTGCGTACGCCGACAAGTCCCTGGGGCTGTGGGAGATCTCCGCGATCGTGGACTAACGGAGCGGGAATGCGTCGCCGTGCTACTCCTGCGGGCGCGGGCCGAAGATGCGTCGCTCGGTCTCGGGGATCGCGACGTCGTTGATGCTCGCCTCGCGACGGCTCATCAGGCCGCGCTCGTCGAACTCCCAGAGTTCGTTGCCGTAGCTGCGCCACCACTGCCCGGCCCGGTCGTGCCATTCGTACTGGAAGCGGACGGCGATCCGGTTCTCGGTGAATGTCCAGAGATTCTTGCGCAGCGCGTAATCCAGCTCTCGTTCCCACTTCGCGGTCAGGAACGTGACGATCTCCTCGCGGCCCCGGACGAAGGTGTCGCGATTCCGCCAAACGGAGTCGGGCGTGTACGCCGATGACACCTTCCGGGGATCGCGGGTGTTCCAGGCGTCCTCCGCCGCTTGCACCTTCCGCAGCGCCGTCTCCCGGGTGAACGGCGGGTAGGGCGGGCGATCTTCCGTCATGGTCGAACCTCCTTGGGTGGAGAACGTACGTTCTCTACGTCTGGCGCCTACAGTAGGGAACGACCGTTCTCGACGTCAAGGGAGTACCGATGCCGGCCGCCGTCACCGACGAGCAGAACCGCGTGGACCGCGAAGCCCTGCTCGATGCCGCCGAGAAACTCTTCTACGAGCACGGCATCCAGGCGGTCGGCATGGATCAGGTCCGCGCGGCGTCCGGCCTCTCACTCAAGCGGATCTACCGGTTCTTCGAAGCCAAGGAAGACCTCGTGGTGGCGATGCTCAAACGCCGTGATGAGCGTTGGCGGGGCAGCCTGGCCGCCCAGGTGGAACAGGTCGAGGACCCCAGGGAGCGGGTGCTCGCGATCTTCGATTGGCTCGCCGAGTGGTTCGCCGAACCCGGCTTCCGCGGCTGCGCCTGGATCAACGCCCACGGCGAATTCGGCCCGTCGTCCGGGGCGGTACTGGCCGAAGTGCGGGCTCACAAGCGGGCGTTCCACCGGCAGATCGAGAACTGGGTGCGGGCCACCGGACGGCCGGTCGCGGAACCGGTCTACCTGCTCGCCGAAGGGGCGATCGTGACGGCGGGCATCAGCGGCGACCCCGCGCCGGCGCGTCAGGCGCGCGAGGCAGTTAAGACACTGCTCGGCGAATGAAGGTCACCGTTCGCTGTCGAGCCGCTCGGCGATCTCGTCGAGGATCTCGGTGACGCTTGCCCAGTCGGAGTCGTAGATCCCTTCGCTGGCGTACCACTCCATGACCACACCGTGGCGCTCGCCCTGCCGGAGATCGACGCAAAGCAGGCCGCCGTCGATCGCTCGGCCAATAGGAAGAACCGCTGTGCAGTAAGGGAATCCGTTTGCGCCCGCCTGCTTGCGGTGCGTTCCTTCAGGGGTGCAACAGTTTGGGTCGGGGTACTGCGATTGTCTGGCGTACTCCTCCTCGGCGTGCGCCACCGACAGGGGCGAGTAGCCCTTCGGGATCAGCTCTACGGATCGGTTCCCTGCTCCGTGGTCGTCGAAGCCGTCCATGAGGGCCCACCAGGTGAGCAGTTCGGGTGGGAGTTCGAGGCCGACGCGGGTTTGCAGGCGTTCGAGATGCTCGGCCAGCGCCGGGGGCCACGTCGCTTCCACGGGTACACCCTAGCGGGCATCGGCGGCTCCTGACCGGATGTCGGCCGGAAGCCCCCAGGCTTCCGCGACCCGTTCAGGCGTCAGTACCGATGCGGGCGCGCCCTCGCCGACGAGGCGGCCGTCCTGTAGCAGCAGGCAGTGATCGGCCCGGCCCGCGACTTCGAGGTCGTGCGTGACCCGCAGAACCGTCGTGCCCTCGGCGAGTGTGACGCGCAGGGCCTCGTCGATCAGGCGGCGGGCGTGCAGGTCGAGACCTGCCGACGGCTCGTCGAGCAGGAGCAGCGCGGCTCGCTGGGCGAGCCCCTGCGCGACCAGCGCCCGTTGCCGCTGCCCGCCGGACAACATGCCGATCGGCCGGTCCGCGATCGACGTGATCTCCAGCAGTTCCAGGCATTCTCCGACGATCTTTCGGTCCAATTTGGACAATCGCCGCCAGTGGCCTCGGTGTGCCCAACGGCCCATCGTGACGGTGGCACGCACGGTGATCGGCAGCGATCGCGACACCTCGCTCTGCTGGGTCACGTAGGCGACGCGACCCGGATCCCGGCGGGTCACCGAACCGCTGGTCGGCGGGAGCACTCCCGCGACGAGGTTGAGCAGCGACGACTTGCCCGCGCCGTTCGCTCCTGCGACCGCGGTTAGTCGCGCCGACGGGATCTGGGCGGTGATCCCGCGGAGTACCTCGCGGGAGCCGTAATGGGCGTGCGCCCGGTCGATCGTGAGCGCCGTTGTGTCCGGAGTCATCCCACCCTCTTTCAGATAATGACAATCATTACCACTATAGTGTGACGGGTGGAGTGGTTGCTGATCCCCTTCGAGGTCTCGTTCGTGCAGCGTGCGCTGGTGGCGGGAGTGCTCGTTTCGGCGGTGTGCGCGGTCGTGGGTACCTGGGTGGTGTTGCGCGGTATGGCGTTCATCGGCGACGCGATGTCGCACGGCATGTTGCCCGGCGTGGCGATCGCCTCGCTGACCGGCGTGAACCTGCTGGTCGGTGCGGCGATCAGCGCCGGGGTGATGGCCCTCGGGGTGACGGCGCTCGGGCGTTCACGGCGGCTGTCGGAGGACACCACGATCGGGCTGCTGTTCGTTGGCATGCTCGCGAGCGGCGTGATCATCGTGTCGCACTCGCGGTCGTTCGCCGTCGATCTCACCGGATTCCTGTTCGGTGACGTACTCGCCGTCGGATCCGGGGACCTGGTGGGGCTCGCGATCACCCTGCTCGTCGTGGGGGTGGTGGCGCTGGTGGGACATCGCTCGTTCACCGCACTCACCTTCGACGTCCGCAAAGCGCACACCCTGGGGCTGCGGCCACGGCTCGCGAACGCCGTGCTGCTCGGGCTGGTCACGCTGACGATCGTCGCGTCGTTCCGTGTGGTGGGGACGCTGCTGGTGTTCGGCCTGCTCATCGCCCCCGCCGCGGCGGCGCTCTTCTGGTCGCGGCGGATCACCACGATCATGCTCATCGCGGCGCTGCTCGGCATCGCCGCCACGGTCGGCGGCCTGCTCGTGTCCTGGCATTGGGGCACCGCGGCGGGCGCGACCATCGCCGCCGGCGCGGTCCTCCTGTTCTTCCTTTCCGCGTTCCTGTCCTTCGTACGACAGCGATTCCGTTCCCTGACACCGGAGATCGAGTGCTCACGATGAAACTGAAAGCAGTGACGGCCGTCGTCGCGGCGCTGACCTTGGCGGCGTGCGGCGGGGAGCAGCCGAAGGAGGTGCCCCCGGAAGTCCCTCATGGCTATGTCGAAGGTGCCGAGGAAGCGGCCGAGGCACAGTCACGGCTGATCGTCGCCGACTCGGACACAGGTGCGGTGCGGGTCGTGGACCTCATCACCGAGGAGGTCCACGAAGTCGGACGCGTCGACGGCGTGCGCGCCGTGACCGGAGACGGCCGCTTCGGCTACCTGACCGCGGGCGACGGCACGATCCGGGTGATCGACAGCGGATCCTGGATGGTCGACCACGGCGACCACGTCCACTACTACCGGGCGAAGGTCCGCGATGTCGGAGTGGCGCCGGGCAAGCAGCTGTCGGCGGCATACAGCGATACCGCGGTCTCCGCACTGTCCTATTCGGACGGAACGACGACACTGCTCGACCGGGCCGCGCTGGACAAGGGGACCGTCACCGAACTGGGGAAGATCACGCATACCGGCGTCGCCATCCCGTACGGCGAACACATCATCGCCACGGTGACGGACGACGGAAAGCCGTTCGCCCGCGGAGTGCGTGTCCACGACCGCCAGGGCAAGGCCGTGGCCGAGATCGACCAGCCGTGTCCGGAGCTGCGCGGCCAGGCGGTGACCAGGCGTGGTGTCGTCTTCGGATGCGCGGACGGCGCCCTGCTGGTGACCGAAAAGGACGGTGCGTTCGCCGGGGCGAAGATCCCGTATCCGCGCAGCGTCACCGCGCAGGAACGCGCCACGGCCTTCTTCCATCGTCCGGGTGGTGCCACGCTGGCCGCCCGTGCGGGTGACTCCGCTGTGTGGTCGCTGGACGTCGGGCGCCGGAGCTGGCAACACGTCGAGACCGGACCGGTCGCCGCGGTGAACGCCGTCGGTGAGGGCGGCCCGCTACTGGTCCTCACCCGGGACGGGAAGCTGCGCTCCTTCGACAGCACCGGAAAGGAACAGACGGCGATCCCGCTCCTGACCCCGGAAGGGACCGCCGCCGCCACGATCCAGGTCGATTCGACGCGCGCCTACCTCAACAACCCGCTGTCCGCGGAGGTGTACGAAATCGACTACAACGACAACCTCCGGCGTGCCAGGACCTTGAAGGTCGGCGGCAATGCGGGCCACATCGTGGAGACCGGCCGATGAGGCGCCGCGTACTCGCCCTGCTCGCGGTGGCGTTGCTGGCGGTGGCGGGGTGTTCCGGAAGCGGCGGGGGCGGCAAGTCGGTCGTCGTCACCACGAACATCCTCGGCGACATCACCCGCGCCGTCGTCGGCGATCAGGCCGAAGTGACCGTGTTGATGAAGCCGAACGCCGACCCGCACTCGTTCGGTATCTCCGCACAGCAAGCCGCGCAGGTCGAGCGGGCCGGCCTGATCGTCTACAACGGACTCGGGCTGGAAGAGGGGATGCTGCGCACCGTCCGCACCGCCGAGGAAAACGGCGTACCGGCGCTGCCCGCCGGGGAGCGGGTGAACCCGATCAGTTACGCCGACAACAAGCCGGACCCGCATTTCTGGACGGATCCGGCACGGGTACGCGACGCGGTGAAGACGATCGCGGACGAGGTCGTCGCCCATGTCGGCGGCGTCGACGAGTCGGTCATCCGTGCGAACGCAGAACGCTATCGCGGGGAGATCGAAGCACTCGACCGGATGATGACCGAGAAGTTCGGCGGGATCCCTCGCGAGCGCCGGAAGCTCGTGACGAATCACCACGTGTTCGGCTACCTGGCCCAGCGGTTCGGCTTCGAGGTCGTCGGCGCGGTGATCCCCGGTGGAACGACGCTCGCGTCGCCCAGTTCCTCGGATCTCAAAGCGCTCGCCGACACCGTCCGCGCGGCGGGAGTGCCGGTGATCTTCGCGGACTCCTCCCAGCCGGACCGGCTCGCGCGGGTACTGGCCGAGCAGGCGGGGCTGCACGTCCAGGTGGCCCCGTTGTTCTCCGAGTCGCTCAGCGAACCAGGCCAGGGTGCGGCCACCTACCTGGAAATGATGCGCGCCAACACCGAATCGATCACCACCGGTTTGACCCGTTCCTGATCGGAACAGACGAAAGGCACAGTGAAATGGCACGGAAGACCCGATATCTCGCGCTGATGGCGACGACGGCGAGCACCCTCGCACTCGCCGCCTGCGGGACCGGACAGCCGGCGGCGGAGCCGGGGAAGAACGCCGCTCCGGCTCCGGTCGTCGCGAATCCGGTGGCCGTCACCTATGACGGCGGAATCGTCCTCCTCGACGGGAAGACCCTGCAGGTGGCGAAGAACCTCCCGCTGGAAGGCTTCAACCGGCTCAACCCGGCCGGGAACGACCGGCACCTCATGGTCTCGACCTCCACCGGGTTCCGGGTCCTCGACGCCGTCGGCGCCGTGCTGACGGACAACGAGGTGAAGGCGGCCAAGCCCGGGCACGTCGTCCGCCACGCCGGCAAGACGGTGCTGTTCGCCGACGGGACCGGCGAAGTGACCGTCTTCGATCCGAAGACGATCGGCACCGCGGCCTTCCCCGCACCGAAGCACAAGACGCCGGAAGCACACCACGGCGTGGCCGTCGAACTCGAGAACGGCGAACTGGTGACCACCGTCGGGAACAAGGACAAGCGGTCCGGGATCGTGGTGCTGGACAAGGACAAGAAGGAGATCGCGCGCAACGAGCAGTGCCCCGGCGTGCACGGTGAAGCCGCCGCACGCGGGGAAGCGATCGTGGTCGGCTGCCAGACCGGCGTGCTGATCTACCGGAACGGTGTGATCACGAAGGTGACCAGCCCGGATGCCTACGGGCGCATCGGCAACCAGGCGGGTTCCGACGTCTCGCCGATCACCTTGGGCGACTACAAGGTCGACGAAGCGGCCGAGCTCGAACGTCCGACCCGGATTTCGCTGATCGACACCGAGAAGGCGACGCTCAAGCACGTCGACATCGGGACCAGCTACACCTTCCGTTCGCTGGCCCGCGGCCCGCAGGGCGAGGCGCTGGTGCTGGGCACCGACGGTCAGATCCACGTGATCGACCCGGTGACCGGCGCGGTGACGAAGAAGATCGCCGTCATCGGAACCTGGCAGGAGCCGATCGAGTGGCAGCAGCCGCGTCCGGCGATCTTCGTCCGGGGCGGGACCGCCTACGTCACCGATCCCGGCAAGAAGGAGATCCACTCGGTCGACCTCGCCTCCGGCACGAAGACCGCGACCGGCACGATCCCGGGAACGCCGAACGAGGTCAGCGGCGTGCTGGGAGGCTGATCAACTCGTGAGTGGTGATTCGGGTTCGCTATCCGAATCGCCACACGACCACTGTCCCGGGCCGGTGGCTTCGCGTGATTAGACGGACGGCACGTGTGATCAGACGGACGACACACGTGACCAGGTGGACGACACGCTCGCGGCGGAGCCTTCGCCGTGAGTCGTCCGTCCAGTCACGCAAGACCGCCAGTAGATACTCAGGACACGGTTAGCCCTAGCCCGAAACGCCACTCACGACCACCGGGTTGGGCACCCCAAGTACATGAAGGCCCCCTTCCTTGCGCCTAGCGCAAGGAAGGGGGCCTTCATGTACTTGGGGAAGGTGTGAAGGTCGAGTTTCCTCGGCTGAGCCGGGGGAAGGGGGCCTGCACGCGCCGCCGCGGTGATTGCTGGTGCAGGTGGCGATCTCTGAAGGTAGTGAAGGCCTCCTTCACTACCTTCAGGGTAGGCAAGGAGGCTTTCACGGACCTGAACCGTGGTCAGCCACAGCCAAATCCAGTAGGTACTTAAGGCCCCTTCGCTCTAGCCGAATCGCCACTCACGAGACGTGCCGCGCCCCTGCTCGCCCTGCGGTACATGACGTGAAGCCGGAACCCCTGCCGCAGCAGGCGGTCAGCGGCGGATGAGTCCCAGATCGGTCGCGGTGGCGACGGCGGACGTGCGCGAGTCGACGCCGAGTTTGGTGTAGCTGCGGGCGAGGTGGGATTTCACGGTGCCTTCGGTCAGGTGGAGCCGTTCCGCGATGGCCCGGTTGGAGAGGCCGTCGGCGACCAGGACCAGGACTTCGATCTCGCGCAGCGTCAGCGCGGCGGTGGGCATTCGCATCCGGTTCATCAGCCGGTCGGCGACGGTCGGGGCGAGTGTGGTGCGTCCGGCGGCGGCGGTCCGCACGGCGGCCACGAGTTCTTCGGGTGGAGCGTCTTTGAGGAGATAGCCGGTGGCGCCCGCTTCGATGGCGGGCAGCGTGTCGGCGTCCGTGTCATAGGTGGTGACGATCAGGACGCGCGGAGCGCCCGGCCGCGCCGTGATCACCGCGGTGGCTTCGGCGCCGGTCATGCCGGGGCCGAACCGCAGATCCATCAGCACGACGTCGATGCCGCCTTCCGCGGCGCGGGTCACCGCTTCCTCCGCGGTCGCGGCTTCGGCCGTGACGACGAGACCGGGTTCGGTTTCCAGCAGGGCGCGGAGGCCCGCCCGGACGATCGGGTGATCGTCGGCCACGAGGAGCCGGATCGGCGGTTCGGTCACAGACGTTCCTTGGGTTCGACGGGCAGCCGTACGGACAACCCGGTGCCGTGGCCGGGGGAGGACTCGACGTCGAGGGTGCCGTCCAGGGCTTCGGCGCGGGTGCGCATCGCGCTCAGACCGAAGCCGCTGTGCTCCGGATGGAAACCGACACCGTTGTCGACGACCTCGAGGGTGACGTGCTCGTCGAGGTAGCACAAGGTGACCTCGGCGGTGGACGCGCCCGCGTGGCGGACGGTGTTCGCGAGTGCCGCCTGGCCGATGCGCAGCAGAGCGACCTCGTGCGCGGTCGGCAGGGGAGTCGGGGTGCCGGTGAACCGGAACCGCGCGGCGATGCGGTGCCGGGCACTGGTGGTGGCGCACAGCCGTTCCAGCGCGTCGGCGAGCGTGGTGTCGTCGAGTGCCGGCGGTGACAGGGCGACGACGAAGCGGCGGGCTTCGGCCAGGTTGTCGGCTGCCGCTTGACGGGCCTGCTCGACGTAGCGGGCGGCGTTTCCCGCGGTGTCGGGCAGGGTTCTTTCCGCGGCGCGCAACAGGAGTTGAATGCTCGACAGCCCTTGGGCCAGGGTGTCGTGGATCTCGCGGGCCAGCCGTTCCCGCTCGGCGAGCGCTCCCGCGGTGTGCTGGGCTTCGGCCAGATCGGCGCGGGTGACGGTGAGTTCGTCGATCAGGTTCCGCCGTCGTTCGCTTTCGCGGTACAGCGCCTGGTAGCCCCAGACGACGGCGACCGCGACCGCGGCGCCCAACGCCGGGCCGATCGCCGCCGCCGGGACGAACGTGCCCTGGTGGGCGGCGAAGGCGGTGATCGCCGCGAGCGCGGTCGCGATCACCGCTATCAGGCCATGGCGGCGCGGCAACAGATGCAACTGCAGAAAGTACAACGGGAAGGCGACCCAGACGCCGTCGGCCGTGAGCACCAGCAGGGCCAGCCACACGAGACCCACCGCGATCAACCACCACAGGGCGGCCCGCCGAGACGTCCTGACGCGCGGCAGCAGCGGGCCGACCGCGTACACGACGGCGCACAGCAGCGCCGTCGCGACGATCGCTCCCGCATGCGACGAGCCGCCCGCGACGGCTCGGATGGCCGCGAGGGCGAGCAGGGCGACGAGCAGCAGGTGCAGACACCAGGTCAGCACCCGGCCGGTCGGGGTCAAGGTCGGCGAGGTGGTCACAGTGCGTCCAGATTACGGAGCGGAACCAGTGGGCGCCTCTATCCAAAGGTAGAAGCGGCGTGCCGTCTTCCGGCGCGCGAAGTGCCATCTCCGGCCAGATGTCGTCGCGGTCCCAGGAGGCGATCGTGGAGAGGTCACCAGCCCACCCGCCGGAGAGGACAGAGCGGAACCGTGTTCGTCGCCTGGAGAGATCTGAGATTCGCCAAAGGGCGGTTCGCCCTGATGGGGGCCGTGGTCGTGCTGATCACCCTGCTGGTCGGCCTGTTGTCCGGGCTCACCGCGGGGCTGGGGGAGCAGAACATCTCCGCGATCACCGGCCTGCCCGCCGACAAGATCGTCTTCGCCGCTCCCGGTGACGGGCAGAGCCTCTCCTACGCCAACTCCGCGATCACCGAGACACAGCGGCGGCAGTGGGCCGAAACCCCGGGTGTCACCGGTGTCGAGCCGCTGGGCATCGCCACCACCAAGGCCACGGCGGGAGGCCGCAGTGCCGGGATCTCCGTCTTCGGAGTCCGGCCCGGTTCGGCACTCGCACCGGACGGCGGGCACATCGCCGACGGCTCGGTGGTGCTGTCGACGTCCGCCGCCGACGATCTGGGTGTCCGAAGCAGGGACACCATCGCCGTGGCCGGCCGCCCGCTGACCGTCGCCGCCGTGACGGGGGACGCCTGGTTCAGCCACACACCGGTGGTGTGGGCCGGCCTGGATGTCTGGGCGAAGACCGTGCCGCCCACGGGCGGCGAGCCGAACGCGACCGTGCTCGCGCTGACCACGACGGCCGGGGCCGATCTCGCGGCCGCTGACCTGGCCGCCGGCACGAAGACGGTTTCGAAGAGCGACTCGCTGCCCGCCATCGGCTCCTACACCTCGGAGAACGGTTCGCTGCAACTGATGCGAGGCTTCCTGTTCGCCATCTCCGCGCTCGTGATCGGCGCCTTCTTCACCGTCTGGACGATCCAGCGCAGCGGTGACATCGCCGTTCTCAAGGCGTTGGGAGCGAGCACCCCCTTCCTGCTGAAAGACGCGCTCGGCCAGGCCGTCGTCCTTCTCGTCGGCGGTACCGCCATCGGTACCGGACTGGCCGTCGGCCTCGGCGCGGTCGTCGCCGGATCCGCCGTGCCCTTCCTGCTGACGCCGGCCACCGTGCTGGTCCCCGCCGCGGTGATGATCCTGCTCGGCGCTCTCGGGGCCGCGCTCTCCGTCCGCCGCATCACTTCCGTCGACCCGCTGACCGCACTGGGGAGTGCCCGATGAGCCTGAACCTGACCGGGGTCACCCTCACCTATCCCGATGGCGACTCCCGCCTCACCGCCCTCGACGATGTCACGCTGGACGTCCCGCCAGGCACGATCACCGCTGTCGCCGGGCCTTCCGGCTCGGGCAAGTCCAGCCTGCTCGCCGTCGCCGCCACCCTCATCTCTCCGGACCACGGGACCGTCACCATCGACGGCACCGAGACCACCGGACTGACCCGCGGCGAGCTCGCCGGGCTACGGCGTCGCAAGATCGGGATCGTCTTCCAGCAACCCAATCTGCTGCCCTCCCTCACCGCCGCCGAGCAACTCCAGGTCATGGCCCGGATCGACGGTCGCTCTCCGGCCGGAGCACGCGGTGTGGCCATGGACCTGCTCGACGCCGTCGGGCTCGGACCGCAGGTGGGGCGGCGCCCGCACCAGCTCTCCGGCGGCCAACGGCAACGGGTGAACATCGCTCGCGCGCTGATGAACGAGCCCACCGTGCTGCTGATCGACGAACCGACGAGCGCCCTCGACCACGACCGCGGCGCCGCGGTCATCGACCTGATCACGCGTCTGACCCGCCAGCGGGCCACCGCCACCGTCCTGGTCACGCACGACCGCGCCCACCTCACCGGGGTCGACAGGGTCGTCGAGGTCCACGATGGACGGTTGGGCAGCCCCTCGCCGGTCGGCTGAGCCGCCTCCGGGCATAGATGCTTTCGCGTCGAAACTCCACAAAGGACATGACGACGACTCGGTCCACGATATGGGACCGAGCCGTCGTCGTGTCCTCTTTCCGCATAGTGGGAGAAATGCTGGGTTTCGGCCGCCGCGCGCGGCATGGTCACTTTGACGGGTTCCTCCCCGGCTTCGGCGGGTAAAAGGATCTCGTAACTTCCGTCGAGTGGGGAAATTCGTTCCGTTTTGTCACGTAGTCGTTCTCCCGAATTTCGAAGCCACTGCGAATACGTCATTCTTCTGCCCTAATTCCATCGAACTCGGCTGTTCGCCGTCATAACCTCGCACGCTGTCGCCGGGTTATGGCCTGGGAGAAACGGGTGATCGATCTTTCGTACTTACGGAGGTACCCGTGGAAAGTGCCCCGCACTACTTTTCAAAGCTGTCACCTCCGCCAGGGCATCTTGTCCGGCAGGCACTTCCGAACTCTGCCGTATACCCCACCGCGAATGCGGCCATTCGCAGCGGGTCTGTTCTCCGAACGCGAACACGGCCATCGTGGCGACCTATTAAGGAAAATGGTGAATTTCTCCCCGAAACTAGATGTCAGCCTGGATCCACCCTCACCGAAAACGCGAAACGAAGGGCTTGTCATACGAAAATACGGTGGTTCGTCGCTGGCCACGCCGGAAATGGTGAACGAGGTGGCCGCCGAGGTGGCCGCGCTCGCCGAAGCGGGAGACCGGGTGGTCCTGGTCGTGTCGGCGATGGGGGACAGCACCGATCGGTTGATCGCCCTGGCCGGGAAGTTCGCCGAACCGCCCGCGCCCCGGGAACTCGATCAGCTGATGGCGACCGGTGAACAGGTGTCCGCGGCGGTACTCGCCATGGCCTTGGCCGAGCGCGGGATCGAGGCCGTCTCGTTGTCCGGTGACCAGGCGGGGATCGAGGTCGCGGGCGAACCGGGCGCGGCGACCATCGTGCGGGTCGATCCCGGCAAGATCGCCGCCCGGCTGCGTGACGCGCGGGTCGTCGTGGTCGCCGGGTTCCAGGGGCGGGACGCCGACGGCGAACTGCTGACGTTGGGCCGAGGTGGTTCCGACACCACCGCGGTGGCGCTCCGCGCCGCGCTCGGCGGTTCCGAATGCGAGATCCGGACCGACGTGCACGGTGTCCGCACGGCCGATCCCCGCATCGTGCGGGACACCCGGGTGGTCCGGACGATCTCGTACGACGCCATGGTCGAGCTCGCCGGGCTCGGCGCCCGGGTGCTGCACCCCAGATCCGTCGAGCTCGCGCGCCGTCACGGAGTGGCGGTGCGGGTGACGCACGCGTCGGATCCCGGCCCGTCGACCGTCGTGACGGCGGGAGAAGCGTCGATGGAAGACGTTCCCCGCGTCATCGGCATCGCACACGAACGCGACGTGCGGCTGGTCCGCGTCGAGGTGTCCGCCTCCGGCCCGGACCATTACGGGCGCGTCCTCGCGACGCTGGCGGCCTGCGGGGTGCGGCCGGACAACCTGAGCTGGCCCGATCCCGGCGAACTGCGGTTCACCGTCCGTGGGACGGAGCCGCTCGGCCTGCCGATCGCCCGGCTCGCGATGGAACTGGACGCGCGTTCCACGGTCTTCGAGGACCTCGGCTCGGTGTCCGTGGTCGGCACCGCGCTGCTCGATCCGCCCGGGTTCCTGCCCGGGTTGCTGCGGATCCTCGCCGATCACCGGGTCACGGTGCCCGCGATGACGACGTCGCCATCGCGCCTCACCGCCGTGATCCCCGCCGACGCCGTCGATACGACCGTCCGCGCCTTGCACGACTCGTTCGGCTTGGCGGTGGACCGGCCATGAGCCCCTACGGACAGCCGTCGGGCCAGTTCACCGCCGATGGCCTCGTGCTGACCTGCGACGGCCACGACCAGCGGGTTCGATGGCAGGTCGGCGACCGGTTGGAAGAGTTGTACGAGCGGCTCTGCGACCGGTTGCGGGCCGATGGCCTCGGCGACCGCCTCGCGGTGGACGCCGAGGGCGACAAGCTCACGTTCGACGGCTTGGACGAGCGGGCCAATCGGCTCGCGCGGCACCTGCGAGCACACGGGGTGCGGCCCGGCGACCGCATCGGGTTGTTGTTCGGCGAACCGGTTCATCCCTACGTCGCGATGCTCGCCGTGCTCAAGGTCAACGCGGCGTATGTGCCACTGGACGCGGGCTTTCCCGACGACCGCTTGGCCTACATCGTCCAGGACGCAGGCGTCCGGCTCGTCGTGTCGACCGCCGCCCTGCGTGACCGGTTCGAGCCGGGCAGCGTCGAGCTGATCTGTCTCGACGAGGACTCGGATCGCATCGCCGCGCAGCCGGGCGAGCGGCTCACCGCGGCCGAGAAGGGCGCTCCGGCCGACGAACTCTGCTACGTCGTCTACACGTCCGGCTCGACAGGGCGGCCGAAAGGCGTGACGATCGATCACGCCTCGATCTGCAACTTCGTCCAGGTCGCCACCGAGGTCTACGGCATCCAGCCCACCGACCGGGTCTATCAGGGCATGACGATCGCGTTCGATTTCTCGGTCGAGGAGATCTGGGTGCCGTTGCTGAGCGGCGCGACGCTCGTGCCGAAACCCGGCGGCGCCGCGCTCGTCGGCCACGACCTCCTCGAGTTCCTGCAGGAGAACAAGGTCACCGCGTTGTGCTGTGTCCCGACCCTGCTGGCCAGCCTCGACGAGGACCTGCCACTGCTGAGGTTCCTCCTCGTGTCCGGTGAGGCGTGTCCCGAAGACCTCGTGCGCCGCTGGCATCGCCCGGACCGACGGTTCCTCAACGTCTACGGCCCGACCGAAGCCACTGTCACCGCGACGTGGTCGGTGCTGCGGCCGGATCGTCCGGTGACCATCGGCGTGCCCCTGCCCACCTATTCGGTCGTCATCCTGGACCCGGACGAGCCGAGGGCACTGGCCGCGGGCGAACTCGGCGAGATCGGCATCGCCGGGATCGGGCTCGCGGGCGGCTATCTCAACCGGCCCGACCTGACCGAGCGCGCGTTCGTCCCGGACTTCCTCGGCATCGGGCACAACCCGTCCCGGCGCATCTATCGCACCGGTGACCTGGGCCGGATCACGCCGGACGGGGAGATCGAATACCACGGCCGCGCCGATACCCAGGTGAAGATCCGTGGCTATCGAGTCGAGCTCACCGAGATCGAATCGGTTCTCCTGCAGATCCCTGGAATCGCCCAGGCGGTGGTCGAAACCCATCATCCGGAACCCGGCACCGTCGAGCTGGTCGCCTACTACAGCCTGCGACGCGACCAGCCCGATGTCGACCCCGGAGAGCTACGTCGTCGCCTGGCGGAACTCCTGCCGGGCTACATGGTGCCCGCCTACCTCGAAAGGCTCGATCACATCCCGCTGACGCCGGCGGGCAAGGCCGATCGCCGACATCTTCCGGCTCCCACCGGTCCACGACGAGCGGTGAACGAAGCCGGCTACGTCGCACCGGCGACCGAGACCGAACTCCACTTGGCGGAGGCATTGGGCGGTGTCCTCGGGATCGAGCGGATCTCGGCGACGGGGCACTTCTTCGACGACTACGGTGCCGACTCCCTGCTGCTCGCCAAGTTCTGCGCCGTGGTCCGTGAACGCGGCGACCTCGCATCGGTGTCGGCCAAGGACGTGTACCTCAATCCCACCGTTCGCGGCCTCGCCGAGTCGACCGTCGCCGCTGCCGAGGTCACGGTCGTACGTGCCGAAGAGCCGCGCCGTGCGTCGACCGTGTCATACGTCCTTTGTGGAGTGTTCCAGCTCTTGGCCTTTCTGGCCTATGCCGCTGGTTCGGGCTGGATCCTGGACACGGGATTCGCCTGGATCTCCGCCGCGACGGGTTTCGCCGAGGGCTACGCGCGCGCCGCCGGGCTCGGGCTGATCGTCTTCGTCGTCCTGTCCGTGGTGCCGATTCTGGCGAAGTGGGCGATCGTCGGCCGGTGGAAGCCGGGGGAGATCCCGCTGTGGAGCGTCGGCTACCTGCGCTTCTGGACGGTCAAGACCTTGGTGCGGTTCAGCCCGCTGATGCTGTTCATCGGGACGCCGCTGTACTCGTGGTACCTGCGAGCCCTCGGCGCGGACATCGGCAAAGGCGCCGTGATCCTGTCGCGGAACCCGCCGGTCTGCACCGATCTGTTCAGCGTCGGTGCCGGGGTGGTCATCCGGAAGGACGCGTACTTCTCGTGCTACCGCGCCAGGGCGGGCCGGATCCAGACAGGGCCGGTCACGCTCGGCGACAATGCCTTCGTCGGCGAAATGACCGTGCTCGACATCGGCACGGCACTCGGCCACGACGCGCAGCTCGGCCATTCGTCGTCGCTGAACGCCGGGCAGTCCGTGCCCGATGGCGAGAGCTGGCACGGATCGCCCGCCCGTCGTTCCACTGTGGACTACCGGGCGCTGGGGACGGTCCCGCGCGGGAGGCTCAGGCCGATCGTCTTCTGCGCTTCCAGCCTGCTGCTCCTGCTCTCGGTGACGCTTCCCGTGACGTTGGGCGGGGCCGACGTGTTCGTCGATCGCTGGCTCACCCCGACGACGGACTTCACGAGCTTGGCCTTCTATCGCGGCCGGATCGCCGACTCGGCAGTGCTGTACTTCGGGGCGTTGCTCGCCGGGCTCGCGGTCGTTCTCACGATCCCGCGCCTGCTCGGCTTCTTCCTCCGGCCGGACCGCGTTTATCCGCTCTACGGCGCGCATTTCGCCATCCAGCGGCTGATCGCGCGGCTGACGAACATGCGTGCGTACACCTACCTGTTCGGGGACAGCAGCTACATCGTGTACTACCTGCGCGCGCTGGGGTACGACCTGTCGAAGGTCCGGCAGACCGGATCCAACTTCGGGGTCGAGGTCAAACACGAGACGCCGTTCCTCAGCACGGTCGGCACCGGGACGATGGTCTCGGACGGCCTTTCGATGCTCAACGCCGACTTCTCCGCCTCCTCGTTCCGCCTGCGCAGGACGTCCGTCGCGCCGGAGGCGTTCCTGGGCAACGAGATCGCCTTCCCGCCGGGCGCGCGGGTCGGCCCGAACTGCCTGCTCGCCACCAAGGTGCTCGTTCCGTTGGAGGGGCCGGTCCGGGAGAACGTCGGGCTGCTCGGGTCGCCCGCGTTCGAGATCCCCCGGACCGTCCGCCGCGACACCGGATTCGAGCACCTCCACACCGGCGACGCGCTGAGCCGGGGCCTGCGGGCGAAAAACCGCCACAACACCGTCACCATCCTCGTCTATCTGCTCGTGCACTGGCTGCATCTGTTCGGAATCCTGCTCATCGGCACGGCGGCCGGCGCCCTGCACGAGAGGGTCGGCCCGCTCGCCGTCGGTGGCGGCATCGTGGCGACATTGGTGTTCTCGGTCGCGTTCCTCATGCTGGCGGAACTCGCCGTACAGGGCTTCCGGGCGCTGCGGCCGAGGTACTGCTCGATCTACGATCCGATCTTCTGGCGGCACGAGCGGTTCTGGAAACTCAGCCCCGCCCGCTACCTCGCGCTGTTCAACGGGACGGCGTTCAAGCCTTTCCTGCTGCGTCGTCTCGGCGTCCGGATCGGCCGCCGTGTCTTCGACGACGGGTGCGCGATCCCGGAACGGTCGTTGGTGAGCATCGGCGACGACTGCGTGCTCAACCTGCACACCGTCGTGCAGGGACATTCGCTCGAAGACGGCACGTTCAAATCCGACCACATCGACATCGGCGCGGGGTGCACTCTCAGCACCGGCTCCTTCGTCCACTATGGAGTGACGATGGCGGACGGGGCGATCGCCGAAGCGGACGCGTTCTTGATGAAGGGCACCACGGCCCCGGCCAGGACCCACTGGCACGCCAACCCGGCGGTCGAACTCGACACGGCGGAAACCATCACCGCGGCAAGGAGGCTGCCATGACGAGGACATCCACAGCGAGACCGGCACTGGCCCCTCGCGTCGAAGGTGCGCTGCCCGGTCCGCGCTCGGCCGAGTTCCTCGAACACCAGCGACAGTGGGAATCCAGTGCGCGGGCGTATCCGCGCCACCTGCCGATCGCCATCGCGGGCGCGGAGGGCAGCTACCTGTGGGACATGGACGGGAACGTCTTCGTCGACTTCCTGGCGGGCGCGGGCGTGCTCTCCCTCGGCCACAACCATCCCGAACTGGTGCACGCGGCCACCGAACAGATGCACGTACTCACCCACGGGCTGGACTTCCCGACCGCGGCGAAACGCGAGTTCGTCGACGCCCAGCTGTCCATGCTGCCACCGGCCCTCCGCTCGCGGATGCGGATGCACTTCTGTGGCCCGGGCGGCGCCAACGCCGTGGACGCCGCGATCAAACTGTGCAAAACCGCGACCGGGCGCGGTGACCTGGTGTCCTTCCAAGGCGGGTTCCACGGCTCGAGTCACGCCGCGATGGCGCTGACCGGGCTCGTCGCGCAGAAACGGCCGATCGCCAACGGGGTGCCCGGCGTGCACTTCTTCCCGTACTCCTACTGCGCCCGTTGCCCGGTGGGGCTTTCGCCGGACACATGTACGACCAACTGCGTCGGTCTGCTGGAACGGTCGCTGCGCGATCCCAATGGCGGCATCCCCCTTCCCGCCGCGGTGATCCTGGAAATGGTGCAGGGCGAAGGCGGGATCATCCCGGCGGACCGCGACTTCGTACGCCGGGTCCGCGCGCTGACCGCGGAGCTGGACGTCCCGCTCGTCGTCGACGAGGTGCAGACCGGTTGCGGCCGCACCGGGACCTGGTTCGCGTTCGAGCACTACGACATCGAGCCCGACGTGATCATCGCCTCGAAGGCCTTGAGCGGGATGGGACTTCCGGTGGCGGTGATCTTCTACGACCGGCGGCTGGACGGCTGGGCTCCCGGCGCGCACACCGGAACGTTCCGAGGCAACCAGGCCGCGTTCGCGGCCGGCGTGGCGGCGGTCCGCGTCGTGCGGCGTGACGACGTGCTGGGCAATGTCCGGCAGCGCGGGCGGCAACTCGCCCAACGGCTCGCCACGCTGCACGGCGACGTCTGGGTCCGTGAGGTGCGCGGCCTCGGCCTGATGTGGGGGATCGAGCTGGCCGATCCACGCGATGGCCGCCCGGCAGGCGGATACGCCCGTGCCGTGCAGGCGTACGCGTTGCAGCACGGGCTGATCGTCGAACTCGGCGGCCGCGACGACAGCGTGATCCGCCTGATGCCGCCGCTCACCGTGACCGCCGAGGAGATCGACGTCGCCTGCGCGATCCTGCTCGACGCGATCGAGCACTGTGGTCCGCCACGGTAGGAATCCCCACGTCCCGTCACGTGAGCGAAGGCGTGACTCGCGTGATTGAAGACGGAACTCGCGTGATCAGGGGCGGAACACACGAGTTCCGCCTCCAGTCACGCGAGTTACGTGCCTGATCACGCGAGTCACGCCTTCCCTCACGCCGCGCGCGACCAAAACGCCGAATACGGCCCGTGATCGACATCCGGCCGTTAGAGTGAACAGTCGCTGTAGTTGTCACCCTTGAGGAGTAGCTGTTCATGATCGCCGAGAGCGCGAACCAGCAGAGCGTGACCTTCCCGCAGGAAGCTACGCCGATCTTCGACCTGGTCGCGAAGATGGTGTCGCGGACGCGGAGCGAGGACGAGCACGACTTCGACCGCGAAGCCGATCTCGCGACCTCGGTGTAGCTTCCTGCCGCGGTAGATCATTCAGGCGGTGCACCGGCGTGACCGCGGAGATCCGCGGCCGTTCGGCGCGCGTGGGCCAGGCCGTCGAGGATCCATTGCGGCGGCTGCCGGTCGTTGGTCGCGATCCGCTCGTAGGCTGCGACGAGCCGCTCCGCGATCTTCAGCCGGGCGTCCACGGCCGCCGGTTCGGGGTCGCTCTGCTCGGCCGAGATCGTGACCAGGGCGAGGTGCCCGGTCGGCGAGGGAGTCGCGGACTCGGCGGGCGTGTCCGATCGCTGCTCCGGGGTGGGCAGCCGCCGAAGACGAAGCGGCGCACCCTCGTGACGAGAGCCCTGCGCGGGGAAGGGATCCGCCCGGAACCGCGCGACCGAGGGCCAATACCGGGTGCGCGCGGACTTCGGTGTCTCCCCGTCGAGCCCGCACGCGATCTCCTGCCAGGTCTTTCCGTCGAGCCGTGCGGCGACCACCGCCGCTTCGACGATCTGCTGCGCCATCCCGATCAGGCCGGCGTGGTCCGGCGGGGAGCCCTCGTCCTCCCTGGCGGCGTTCGCCGCGAGATCGGCCAGTTCCGCCGCATGCGCGGCGAGGGCCAGATGGGCCCGGGTCGCCGCGGCGGGGATGGAGTGGCGTGTGGTCACCGTCCACTCCTCGTGGCAGGCCGGGGGGTCGGCAAGAGGCTCGCGGATTCCCGCATGCCGTGACTCACAGGTGTTCTCACCTTCCTGATATGCAAACTTGCATAAATATGCAATTTATGGATGTGCGACGACGCGGAAAACCGGGATTTTGTGCCCTGATCGGGTGTGGTCGCGACCGTTCTGTGTGAGGTGACGTTCGGCCGCCCTTGTCGTCGGGCACGATCAGGGAGGTGCGGACGGCCGGCTCTGCGGGGAAGGGATGCCGATGAACAGCCCCCTGTATCAGGCGACGGCGGAGCTCTTCAAAACGCTGGGGCACCCCGTCCGGATCCGCGTGCTCGAACTGCTCAGTGAGCGGGACCATCACGTCTCGGAGCTGCTGGCCGACCTGGGTATCGAGCCGGCCAATCTGTCCCAGCAGCTCGCCGTCCTGCGCCGGGCCAACCTGGTGGTGCCGAGCAAGGAGGGGACGACCGTCTCCTACTCTCTGACCAGCCCGTCGGTCGCCGAACTGCTCACCGTCGCGCGCGGGATTCTGACCGGGGTCATAACCGGCCAGTTGGAGCTGCTCGACGATTTACAGAATTCCACCGGCGGGGATTCGCCTTGATCAAGATGAAAAGCCATTTCGGATATTCATGAACTCGCGGCGGCCGTCATTTGTTTTCCTGGTCGGAATCGGCGTGCTTCCCATTCGATTCGGAATGGTCCTCGCCGTCCCGGGTCCGCCGTGTCTCCTCGACGAGAGAGTCGAAGATGGGGGTTCCGCACAGCTCCACATGGTCCTCCGTCGCGCCGGTCCTCGTGCCCGGTCATCTTGCCCCGGAACGGCTTCTTCGATCCAGTTCCGCCGCGCAATGCACTCGATTGAGCTCACCCTCGGGGGTGAGCTATTCAGCGATGTGAAAAATGAAGTGTAGGACACGGCCCTTTCGGCGGTGTCGCCGGGTTTTGCGGAAATAATGATTCCGCTTGTCCTTTGCGGGCGGGAAAAGGATTGCTCGCCCGTCTCGTGGCTGGTCAGCGCGGGACGGAGAACTCGGTCCGATAGCGGGTCGGTGTCGTGCCCAGTGCGGTGGCGAAGTGCTCGCGAAGCCGGGCGGGCGTGCCGAAGCCGGACTGCGCGGCCACGGCGTCGACGCCGAGAGCGGTCGTCTCGAGCAGGTGCCGCGCCCGCGCGAGCCGTTGGGCGACAAGCCACTGGTGGACGGTGGTCCCGGTGCGGGCGCGAAATGAGCGGGTGAACGTGCTGCGGCTCATATGCGCTCGGGCGGCGAGGCCGTCGATGCTGTGCTGGGTGCCCAGATGGGATCGCGCCCAGTTCATCACCTCGGTGAGCGGATCCTCGTCCACGGCGGGGACCGGAAGCTCGATGAACTGGGCCTGCCCGCCGGGACGGTGTGGTGCCGCGACGATCCGGCGGGCGACACGGTTGGCGACGACCTGGCCCGCCGTGCGGGCGAGCAGATGAAGGCAGGTGTCGATCCCGGCGGTCGCACCGGCTCCGGTCACCACGTCGCCTTCGTCGACGTACAGCTCCTGGGGGCGCAGTTCGACCGAGGGGAAGCGTCGCCGGAACGTTTCGACCCATTTCCAGTGGGTCGTCGCGGCGCGGCCGTCGAGGACACCGGCGTCCGCGAGGGCGAAGACCCCCAGGCAGAGCCCGACGACGAGGGCTCCGCGTTCGTGCGCGGCCCGCAGCGCGGCGGAGACCGGCGCGGGCGTCGGGGTTTCCGGGTCGGACCACCACGGCACGACGACGATGTCGGCGTCCACGAGGGCATCGAGCCCCGCTGAGACGTCGATGGTGTATCCGGCGCTCGTGGCGAGGGCGCCGGGTTCGACGGCGACGACCGTGAGCGGCCACGGCTCCATGTCGCCCGCCGGGGATTCCGGGCCCCATACGAGCGACGGCACGGCGAGGTGGAACGGGCTGATCCCCTCGAACGCCAGGACGGCCACTCTCGGAGCACGCATCGATCCCTCTTCCCGCGGATGTCGGCCGATCTCGACGATGGCTGACCTGATTCCGTATCTCGATATCGAATCGGGTCAGCCAGGATGGTAGCCGTACCGACGGAAAGCGAAGGAAACACGATGACCAGCACCACTCTCCGCGAAATCAGCACCCTGCCGACGACGCCCGCGGCACTCTCGGACGCGACGGTGATCCTCGTCGACTACCAGAACACCTACACGCGCGGCGTGATGGAACTCGACAGCTGGGAAGCGGCGCTCGACGAGGCGGCCACGTTGCTGGCGCGCGCCCGGGCGGCGGGCGCGACGGTCATTCACGTCATGCACGACGGGGGCGAGGGCAGCCCGTACGACCTCCAGCAGGACATCGGCCGGATTCACGAGCGAGTCGCCCCCGCCCCTGGCGAGGAGGTCGTGGTGAAGACCGCGCCGAACTCGTTCGTCGGAACCCGGCTGGGGGAACTGGTCGACGCCGCCGGGCACCGGGACGTCGTCGTGGCCGGGTTCATGACCCATATGTGTGTCACGTTCACCGCGGAAGGCGCGTTCCTGCGCGGGAACAGCCCGACCGTGGTCGCCGCCGCCTGTGCCACGCGCCCGCTGCCGTCGGTCGACGGCCCGGTGACCGCCGCGGAACAGCACCGCGCGGCGCTCGCCACGATCGGTGATCTCTACGCGGTGGTGGTCGGCACGGCGGCCGAGCTCGGTTAGGACCTGCGCGGCCGCGCTCGCGCGTGGATCATGAAGGTGTTCCCGCCGCCGAAGTATCGAAGGGGTCCTGATGGCCAAGCCCAACGTCGCCGAGCAGTTCGTCCAAGTCCTGGTTCAGGCCGGGGTGGAGCGGATCTACGGCGTGGTCGGAGACAGCCTCAACCCCATCGTCGACGCCATCCGCCGTACTCCGGGCATCGAATGGGTGCACGTCCGCAACGAGGAGGCCGGCGCGTTCGCGGCGGCGGCCGAGGCCCAGCTGACCGGACGGCTCGCGGTGTGCGCCGGCAGCTGCGGTCCCGGCAACACCCATCTGGTGCAAGGACTTTACGACGCGCACCGCACGGGAGCCCCGGTTCTCGCGCTCGCCTCGCATATCCCGTCCGGCCAGATCGGGACCGGGTTCTTCCAGGAGACCCATCCCGAGCGGCTGTTCGTCGACTGCAGTGGCTATTGCGAGCAGATCAGCAGGCCGGCTCAGATGCCCAGGGTGCTCCGGATCGCCATGCAGCACGCGTTGTCCCGCGGCGAGGTGTCGGTGCTGGTGTTGCCCGGCGACGTCGCGCACCTCGACGCCGTGGCGCCCACCGGGAACGGCGTGCCGGTCACCGAGCACGGGACGGTCGTGCCACCCGAACCGCAGGTGGCACGGCTCGCCCAGCTGATCAACGACGCCGAAACCGTCACCTTGTTCGCCGGTGCCGGGGTGCGCGGCGCGCATGCCGAGGTGATGGAGCTGGCCGAGACCGTGCAGGCGCCGGTCGGCCACAGCCTGCGCGGCAAGGAGTGGATCCAGTACGACAATCCGTTCGACGTCGGGATGAGCGGCCTGCTCGGCTATGGCGCCTGCTACCGGGCCATGCACGACGCGGATCTGCTGGTCCTGCTCGGCACCGATTTCCCTTATGACTCCTTCCTTCCCCAGGCGCGGACCGTGCAGGTCGACCACGACGCGACCCGCCTGGGTCGCCGTACCCCGCTGGAGCTGGCGGTGCACGGCGACGTGCGGGAGACCCTGCGGGCCGTGCTGCCGCTCCTGCGGCGCAAGACCGACCGCACCTTCCTTGACCGGATGTTGCGTGATCACTGCAAGACGCTGGAGCAGGTCGTCGACGCCTACACCCGCAACGTCGAACGGCATGTGCCCATCCATCCGGAGTTCGCCGCGGACCTCCTCGACGAACTCGCCGCGGACGACGCGATCTTCACCGTCGACACCGGCATGTGCAACGTGTGGGCGGCCCGGTATCTCACGCCCAACGGGCGCCGCCGGGTGATCGGATCGTTCCTGCACGGCACGATGGCGAACGCCCTGCCGCACGCGATCGGTGCGCAGTTCGCCTACCCGGGGCGCCAGGTCGTCTCGATGTCCGGCGACGGGGGACTGGGCATGCTGCTCGGCGAACTGCTCACCGTGGCTTTGCACGACCTTCCGGTCAAGATCGTGACGTTCAACAACTCCTCGCTCGGCATGGTGAAGCTGGAGATGCTGGTGGACGGCCTTCCCGACTACCAGACCGACCATCGTCCGGTGGACTTCGCCGCGATCGCCAGTGGCGCGGGACTGCGTGCCGAGCGGGTGACCGACCCGACCCGCCTGCGCGCGGCGCTGAAGGAGGCACTGAGCCACGACGGCCCCGCGCTGGTGGATGTCGTGACGGACGCGAACGCCCTGTCCGTCCCGCCGCACATCACCGCCGGTCAGCTCGGCGGATTCGCCTTGGCCGCGAGCAAGGTCGTGCTCGAAGGCGGGGTCGGCCGGATGATCGATCTCGCCCGGGCGAACCTCCGCAACATCCCGCGGCCGTGAGACCGCCCGCTCAGCGCAGCGGGCGGAACGTGGCGCGGAGGTCTTCGATCCACGCTTCCGGGTTTTCCCACGGTCCGAAGTGGCCGCCCTTCTCGTGGACGTTCACCTGCCGCACGTCCGCGTAGACGGGGCCGGCCGCTTCCTTGAACGCGGCGACGCGGCGTTCGCGGTCGTGGGCTCCCGGCGGCGCGGCGTCGCCGAGGTGGAAGGTGAACCCGGCCGGCGCCTCGACCGCCGGCGTGCGGTCGTGCGAGGGCCGCCACGGATGCCGGTTGACGTTCTTGTAGGCGCGGATCGACGAGCCGATGGCTTGGTTGACCCAGTAGATTGTCGCGTTGGTGAGGATGTGGTCGACCGGATAGGAGTCCTCGAAGACCCCGTTCTGGTCGCTCCACTTCTTCCACCGCTTGAGGATCCACGCGAGCATCCCGATCGGGGAGTCGTTCAGGCCGTGCGTGATCGTCTGCGCGTCGAGCATATGCGTCGCGACATGGGAAACGTAGGTGTCGACGAAGTTGACCATGTCGGGCAGGCCGTCGATCGGCGCACCGCCGGTGAGATCCCAGTGGCGCTCGCCCTGGAAGATCGTCAGCGGCATCTCGTTGCCGAGGTGGATGCCGTGGAGCGAGCCGGCGTATTTGTGGCCGAGCTGCGCTCCGACCAGTGCGCCGTAATCGGCCGCGCCGACCCCGAAGCGCCGGTAACCGAGCACATCGGTCATCAGCGTGTGGAACCGATCGGCCATGCTGACGAAATTCTCCTTGCCGTTCGTCAGCGGAGTGGAGAACGCGAAACCGGGCAACGAAGGGACGATGACGTCGAAGGCGTCCGCGGGGTCGCCGCCGTGCGACGCCGGGTCGGCGAGCGGGCGGATGACCTTGCTCCAGTCCCAGAAGGTCCATGGCCAGCCGTGCATGAGCAGCAACGGGATCGGCGCGGGACCTTTCCCCGGCTCGCGGATGAAGTGCACCGGAGTGCCGTCGACGTCGACGCGATGGTGCGAGTACTCGTTCAGCCGGGCTTCGACGGCTCGCCAGTCGAAACCGTCTGCCCAGTACTCGACGATCGGCTTGAGATAGGCGGTACTCAGCCCGAATACCTCGTCTTCGTTGTCCTGATCGGGTGCGAACCTGGTGGCCTTGAGTCGTCTCCGGAGGTCGTCGAGGACGTCCTGTTCGACGTCGATGACGAACGGGTCGAGGGTCATGAGCGGTTCTCCTTGTCCGGGTGGGTCCAGTCCAGGCGGAGCCTGGTGATGTGAAGTTCGGTGATGAGCCATCGGCCGCCCGCGCGGGTGAAGCGCACCCGGTAATGGCCGTAGCCGTGCATTTCGCCGTCGTGCGGCGTGGTGACGATGTCCTCCATGGCCCAGACACCGGCCGCCGAATCCGGCGACTCGATGTCGATCTCGCTGGAGAACAGGTGGTGTATCAGCACGGAGTCGGCTTGATTGCGGGCTTTGAGCCGGTCGGCGATCTCGGCGCGGCCGGTCATCCGCGCCTGGATCGATCCGTCCACTGTGGAGGCGACGAACGGCGCGTCGGGCGTGAACAGGGCCGCGAGGTCGTCCCATCGATGGTGGTCGGCGCTGTAGACGTAGCGAGCCATCACGCGTCGCACGTCCTCCACCGCCACCAGCCGGGTGAGGTCGTCCATCGGCTTTCCTTCGTTCGGGGAGGTTGACCCGGCCGAGGATGCCGACGAAAAAATGGACCGGCAAGTACAGTCTCGCGGCGACGCTTCTGTACTTGCCGGTCCATTTTTTCGGACTTACGTTGCCCTCATGCACGCGATCCACATCAGCGAATACGGCGGCCCGGAAGTCATGACCTGGACGGAGTTCCCGGACCCGGTGCCGCACGAGGGCGAGGTCGCCGTGCGGCTGGGTGTGGCCGGGGTGAACTTCATGGACACCGGCGCCCGCAAGATGCCGCTGCCCACCTGGTCGGTCCCGACCGTGCTGGGTGTCGAAGGTATGGGCATCGTCACGGCGCTGGGGCCGGGAGTCGAAGACTTCGCCGTCGGCGACCGCGTCGCTTGGCGCTACCACAAGGGCAGCTACGCCGAACGGCTCGCCATCCCGGCGCGGTCACTGGTGCGGGTGCCCGGCGACATCGACGACGAGACCGCGGCCGCCATCCTGATGCAGGGCTTGACCGCGAACCATTTCACGACGGAGACGTACGCGATCCAGCCGGGCGACACGGCCGTCGTGCACTCGGCCGCGGGTGGGGTCGGGGTCATCCTGACCCAGCTGATCAAGGCTCGCGGCGGCACCGTGATCGGGCTGGTGTCACGCGACGAGAAGATCCCGGTGGCGAAGAAGGCCGGCGCGGACCATGTGCTGGTGTCCGCCGGAAGTGGCTTCGAGCGGCAGGTTCGAGAGCTGACCGGCGGCGAAGGCGCGAAGGTCGTGTACGACGGCGGCGGCACGGCGACGTTCCACTCGTCCCAGCTGGCGTTGCGCCGCCACGGCGTGCACGCCTACTACGGCGTGGTGAACGGCAATCCCCCGTTCCGGCCGGCGGATCTGCCGAACAGCATCCTGCTGTCCTATCCGTCCGTCGTCGACCACGTGCCCACTCGTGAGGCACTGGTGCGGCGGGCGAACGAGCTGTTCGAGTTCATCCGGAAGGGGCAGGTGACGCCGTATATCGGGGGTCGCTACGCCCTCGCCGACGCGGCACAGGCGCACCGCGACATCGAGTCCCGTCGCACCTCGGGGAAGCTGCTGCTGATGCCGTGATGCCGGCGAGGGACAATGGACCGCCGAGTACATTCCGGGAGGCTTTCGTGCTCACGAAGAAGGGCGCCGCGACGCGGCAGCGGATCATCGAAGCCGCGGCGGACGAGATCCGTGAGCACGGCGTCGCCACGGCGACCCTCGACGACATCGGCCGCCGTAGCGGAACGGGCAAGAGCCAGCTGTTCCACTACTTCCCCGAGGGCAAGGAACAACTGCTCCTCGCCGTGGCCGAATGGGAAGCCGGGCAGGTGATCGAGGATCAGCAGCCCTACCTCGGGCGGTTGACCTCGTGGGAGGCGTGGGGGAAATGGCGTGACGTGGTGGTCCGGCGCTACCGGCGGCAGGGGGTGCACTGCCCGCTCGGGGTGCTGATCACCGAGATCGGCAGGCACACTCCCGCCGCGCAGGCGGTCACGAAGCAACTGCTGGAGCAATGGCAACGTCAGGTCCAGGCCGGTATCGAGGAAATGCGGGAGAGCGGGGACATCGGCCGTGACGTCGACCCGGTCCGTGCCGCGGCCGCGTTGATCGCCGCGATCCAGGGCGGGGTGACGATCCTGATGTCCACCGGCTCCGCGGACCATCTCGAAGCGGCGCTCGACCTGTACCTGGACTACTTGCGCGGCTGACGCCGTCCACTGTGGACGATCAGGCCCGGCCGGTGCCCATCCCGCGCCAAAGCAGGTCGAGAAGGCTCGCGACGTCGTGCCGCCATTCGCCTTTCGGGTCGAGGTAGAGCAGGCCGCCGAGTCCGCGCAGAACGGTCTCGGGCTTCAGGTCCGCGCGGACGGTGCCCGCGTCGACGTTGGCCTGCAGCAAAGTGGAGACCGCGCGGACCATGTCCTGATAGGCCCCCGCCGGCAGCTCTCCGCGTGAGGCTCCCGCGGCGCGCAAGGCGTCGGCCAGACCGCGTTTGGTCATCATGTAGTGCGCCAGGTGGTCGGTCGTCCACACTCGGAACGCCTGTTCCGGCGGGTACTTCTCGAGCAGGGTGGGCGCGATTTCGACGAGCTGGCGCACCTCGCGCCGGTACACCGCCAGGATGAGGGCTTCCGGGGTGGGGAAGTGCCGGTACACCGTGCCGACGCCGACCTCGGCCTGCTTCGCGATGGCGTTGAACGAGACGTCACCGGAGCAGGCCAATGACTTCGCGGCGGTGGCGAGGATGCGCTCGTGGTTGCGCCGGGTGTCCGCGCGCCGGGGATTGACCGAACCCGTCGTCATCCGCCCCTCCTGTCCGCCGATCCCGTTCTCCGCTGAATGTAGCCGAGGGAACCGGAAAACCTGGAGCGACTCCAGGAGTGGGCACGACCTTGCCGGGTGGATCGTGTTCCGCTAACTTGAATCGAAGCGGATGAATATCCGTTTCGATTCACGAACGGACTCCCACCACCTCAACCTACGCCGTCCGGGCCGCGGCCAGGGCGATCTGCGGAAAGAGTTTCAGTGGACATCTCACTCGAAGTCAATGGCAGGACGGAACACCTGAGCGTCGATCCCGGGGTGACCCTGCTGGACACGCTGCGGGAGCGGCTCGCCGTCACGGGGCCGAAGAAGGGCTGCGACAGGGGGCAGTGCGGCGCCTGCACGGTGCACGTCGGCGGACGGCCGGTGCTGTCGTGTCTCACCTTGGCCGCCACCGTGAAACAGCCGGTGACCACCGTCGAAGCACTGTCCACTGAGGACGGTCTGCATCAGGTTCAGCAGGCGTTCGTCGACCAGGACGCCCTCCAGTGCGGGTTCTGCACCTCCGGGCAGATCATGTCGGCGGTCGCCGCCGTCGAGCAGGGCGTCGAGGACGTCCGCGAGTTCATGTCCGGCAACCTCTGCCGGTGCGCGGCGTACCCGAACATCGTCGCGGCGGTCGAGCAGGCGAGGAGGGCCGATGCGTCCCTTTGAGCTGCTCGCACCCGAGACCGTCGAAGACGCGGTCGCTTCGCCCGGCACCTTCCTCGCGGGCGGCACCACGCTCGTCGACCTGATGAAGCTGAACGTCCTGACCCCGCGACAGGTCCTGGACATCAACGCGGTACCGCTGCGCGGCATCGACACCAGCGACGGGATGCGGTTCGGCGCGCTGGAACGGATGAGCGACATCGCCGGGCACGCCGGGGTGTACCCGGCGATCTCCCGGGCGCTGCTGCTCAGCGCCTCCCAGCAGATCCGGAACATGGCCAGCATCGGCGGCAACCTCATGCAGCGCACCCGCTGCTCGTACTTCCGGGACGTCGCCATGCCGTGCAATCGGCGAGACCCCGGTAGCGGTTGCCCGGCCATCTCGGGCGCCAACCGGATGCACGCCGTGCTGGGTACGAGCGATTCGTGCGTGGCGACCCACGCCAGCGACGTCGCCGTCGCCCTGGTCGCCCTCGACGCGCAGCTTCGGCTGGTCAGTGACACCGGGACTCGCACCGTCGAGCTGGCCTCGTTCTATCGGCGGCCCGGCGACACTCCCGAGGTCGAGACCGATCTGCGGCCCGGTGAACTGATCGCCGAGGTCGTGGTTCCTCGGCTGGATTGGGCGTCGAACTCCACGTATGTGAAGGTTCGCGACAGGCAGTCCTACGAATTCGCGCTGTGTTCCGCGGCGGTCGCGCTGCGGGTCGAGGACTCGCGCATCGTCGACGCCCGGGTCGCGGCCGGCGGTGTGGCGACCGTGCCGTGGCGGCTGCCCGCCGTCGAGGAGGCCCTGCGGGGTGCGCCCGCGACCGTGACCGCTTTCGAAGAGGCCGCGTCGCTTGCCGCCGAGGGCGCGCGCCCGCTGGCGGCGAACGCGTTCAAGCCGTCGTTGCTGCGGCGGACCATCGTCCGCGCGCTGCTCGAACTGACCGAAGGGAACCGCTCATGACCAGCAGGGTGGACGGGCCGCTGAAGGTCACGGGCCGGGCCGAGTACGGGGCGGACCACGCCTTTCCCGGGCTGGTCCACGGCTACGTCGTCCTGAGCACGATCGCCCACGGCGAGATCGACACGATGGACGTCACGGCGGCGAAGGGCGCTCCGGGCGTGGTCGGTGTGTACACGCCGTTCGATCCGCTGGAGTTGCACACGCCCGCGACGCCGGTCATGGGCGAGACCTGGGTTCCTTTGCAGGACAAGGAAGTCACCTACTACGGCCAGCCGATCGGCTTCGTGGTCGCCGAGACGTACGAGCAGGCGCGTGACGCGGCGATGCTGGTCGAAGTGTCCTATCTGCCCCGGCCTGCCCTGACTTCGCTGCAGGACGGCCTCGCCTCGGCCGAAGAGGCGCCTAAGGGGAGGGGCGGCCCGTCGTCCCTCGCGATCCTCGCCGACGGTGTCGAGTCGATCGAAGACGCGCTCGCGGAAAGTCCGGTGGTCGTCGAGGCCACGTACACCACCGCGACGCAGCACCATGCCGCGATGGAACCGCATTCCGCGGTCGCGGTCTGGGGGGCTGACGGCCTCACGATCCACAGCGGCAACCAGGGCTCCGATCTGCAGGCGGCGGAGCTGGCGATGGCGCTGGGCGTGGAACCGTCCGAGGTGCACGCGGTGAACCCGTTCGTGGGCGGTGCGTTCGGCGGCAAGGGGCACACGTCCACCCCGGCGTTCCTCGCCGCGGCCGCGGCGAGGGCACTGGACAGGCCGGTGAAGGCCGTGCTCAGCCGGGAGCAGGTCTTCACCGCGACCGCGGGCCGTGCCGCGACGGTGCAGAAGATCTCCCTCGGCGCGGAACACGACGGCACGCTCAACGCGCTCCAGCACGACTCGTGGTGCAGCACGCCCATGGACCGGTCGTTCGTCGAGCCGACCTCGCACGGCACTTCGCGCGAGTGGTACGCCACCCGCAACCTGGCCATCAGCCAGAAGATGGTGCCGCTGAACATCCCGCCGACGACGTTCATGCGGGCGCCGGGGGAGGCACCCGGCTCCTTCGCGCTGGAAAGCGCGATCGACGAACTCGCGATCGCGCTGCGCATGGACCCGATCGAACTGCGGCAGCGGAACAATTCGACCGCTCCGCCCGGCAAGGATCTGCAGTGGTCGAGCAAGCACCTCGACGAATGCTTCCGGATCGGCGCGGAACGATTCGGCTGGGCCGATCGCTCACCCGAAGGACGGACCGACGGCGACTGGCTCGTCGGCATGGGCACGGCCACCGCCATGTTCCCCGCGCTGCGGTTCCCGGCCACCGTCGAGATCACCCTGCTCCCCGACGACACGGCCGCCGTCGCGACGAGCGGGGCCGACCCGGGAACCGGTCTGCTGACCGTGCTTTCCCTGGTCGGCGGGGAATCGCTCGACATCTCGCCGGATCGGGTCAAGCCGCGGCTCGGTGACTCGCGCCTGCCGTCCGGAGGCATGTCCGGTGGTTCGACGGCGACCGCGAGCGCCGGGACGGCCATCATGGTCGCCGCCGCCAAGGCGATCGACGAGCTGCTGGCCCTGGCGTCGGCTCCGGGCGCGCCGTTCGAAGGCATGGAGGTCGCCTACGCGGACGGTCGCGTGCAGACCGGGGAACGGACGATGACCTTCGGCGAGCTGTTGCGGGCCCTGGACCGGCCGTCGCTTTCCGTCACCGGTTCTTCGGCACCCGGTGAGGAGCTGACGAAACATTCGTTCAGCTCGTTCGGCGCCCAGTTCTGCGAAGTCCGCGTGCACAAGTGGACGCGCGAGATCCGGGTGTCCCGCATGCTCGGGGTATTCGACGCCGGCCGGATCATCAACCCGAAGGCGGCGCGGAGCCAGATCATGGGCGGCATGATCTGGGGCGTCTCGGCCGCGCTGCACGAGGGGTTGGAGATCGAGGAAAACGGGCGGCTCGCCAATGGGGACTTCGCCGGCTACCTGATCCCGGTCAATGCGGATATCCCCGAGGTCGACGTCCAGTTCGTCGAATACCCGGACACGCTGCACAACTCGGTCGGTGCGAAGGGACTCGGCGAGATCGGCATCGTCGGGATGGCGGCGGCGGTGGCGAACGCCGTCCACAACGCCACCGGCATCCGGGTGCGGCACATCCCGATTCTGATCGAGGATCTGCTCGACGAGTCGTAGGGGCGCGGTGGCGGAGTTACTGGGCGGTTGATTGTGCTCTGATGCCCCATCGTCGGTATCTGGCGCACCGAGTGGCGGGCTGCGAGCCTGGGGATCGTGGGTTGGTCAACGGAGGATTTGGGACGTTGAGTGTCCCCGATGCTCCGTTGATCAAGTGCTGATGCCTGATCGGTCCCTTGACGATGTGGGAACCGGGACACTCAACGTCCCAAATCCCACATCGTCGGCATCCGGCGCACCAAGTAGCGGGCTCTCGTACAGGTGAGTCGATTTGAGTGGGGAGGATTAGGGACGTTCAACGTCCCAAATCCTCCCCACTCGGCTGCAAGCCTGGGGATCGTGGGTTGATCATCGGAGGATTTGGGACGTTGAGTGTCCCCGATACTGCGTTGATCAAGCGCTGATAGCCGTCGGTATCCGGCGCAACGAGCGGCGCCCTTATACCGGTCAGTTGATTCGAGTGGGGAGGATTAGGGACGTTCAACGTCCCAAATCCTCCCCACTCGACCGACTCACCAACCGTCGACGATTCCCTCCTCTCGACGAAAGACCATTTCCTCCCTCGACTTGACAATTCCGGCGCGACCGAACGGTGGTTGCGCCGGTCTTCGGCGTGGCCAGACTGGAAAGATCGGGAGACGAGCGCTGTCGCCGTCGTGCCCACACCGGTAGGCCGTTCCGTGGTCGTCCCCCTCGTGCCGGGCGGGAGTGAAGGAGGACGGATGAGACTCGACCGAAAGATGGCCGCCGTCGTGGCCGCCGTCGTGCTGATGACGCCGTTGGCAGGGTCGGCGTCCATTGCCGGTGATCTACGCGAAGCGAACCCACCCTGTTCACCGGGTACCACGGTCACGACCGATGACGGCCCGGTGTGCGGTGTCGCGGGCGCCTCGGTCACGTCGTGGCAAGGGATCCGTTATGCCGCACCGCCGACGGGGGAACTGCGGTGGAAGCCGCCGCGGCGGCCGACCCCGTGGACCGAGCCGTTCGTCGCCACCACCGAGGGCACTCAGTGCGCGCAACCGGCCGGCGCGGGGCGTGGATCGGACGACGAGGACTGCCTCAACCTGACCGTCCGTGTGCCCGCCAAGCGCGGTCCCGGCCCGCTGGCGGTGATGGTGCAGCTTCACGGTGGCGGATTCCTGCTGTGGAAACCGCAGGACGCGAGTCGTCTGGTGACGGCGGGCAACGTGATCAGCGTGGAGGTCAATTACCGGCTGGGGATCTTCGGTTTCCTGGCCCACGAGGCGTTCGGCGCGCAGGCCGGCAACTACGGGTTGCAGGATCAGCAGGCCGCGTTGCGCTGGGTGCAGCGCAACATCTCGCGGTTCGGCGGCGACCCGCACAACGTCACGATCTACGGTGCCTCCGCCGGCGGATCCAGCGTCTGCGCCCATACGATCTCGCCCGCGTCGGCGGGATTGTTCCAGCGCGGTATCAGCGAAAGCGGTGAGTACAACTCGCTGCTCGGCGTCGACACCGTGTGGCAGGCGCAGGACTGCAAGGCGAAGCTGCCCACCGAGGCGCAGGCTCAGCGCGCTGGAGCCCGGTTCGCCGCCGCTGTCGGCTGCGGCGACATCGCCGAAGCGGCCGCCTGCCTGCGCAGGGCGCCTGCCGCGGTGTTGCTCAAGCAGGCGGATCACGGAAGGAATCCCGACAACGGGACGGTCGCGCCGATCGTGGACGGGAAGACCTTGCCGATGTCGCCGGGGGAGGCCTTCGCCACCGGGCGCGTCAACGACGTCGCGCTGATGCACGGGGTCGCCCGCGACGAGACCCAGCTGCCTTCCGCCTCGACTCCGGCCGACTACGAGACGCTGGTGCGCCAGCAGTACGGGAAGCACGCCGCGGCGGTCCAACGCACGTATCCGCTGGTCCGGTTCCCCGCGCCCGCCCCGTTCCTCGCCTTCCGGACCATCGTGGCCGACTCCAACTCGGTCTGCCCTTCCATGCTCAACAACCAGCGGCTGGCCCGGCACATCCCGGTCTTCGCCTATCAGATGGACGACACGGACGTCCCGCCGCAATTCTTCCTCGATCCCGCCAAACCGAACGGCGCCTATCACATCGCCGAATGGCTCCTGCTGTTCCCGGACGGCGTCGAGCTCGATCCCAATCAGCAGGTCCTTTCCGGCCAGCTCGTCGCCCAGTGGACCGGGTTCGCGCGCACCGGTGACCCGACCGTGGACGGCACTCCTCGGTGGGATCGCTACACCGATCGGAATCCCGTCGTCATGTCGCTCAACGCGGCGGGCGACAGCAGGCTCACGACCGACATCACGCGTCAGCATCATTGCGGATTCTGGAACAGGCTGACCCCGTTCGCCGAAGGGCGCTGACCGGGTCCCGGGTATCGAAGGGGTTGCCCCCGGTCGCGCTCCGCCACCGGATCCGGGCCCTGACTGGGCCGATTCGGGGGCACCACGGCGATCCAGCGCCCCCGGACGGTGGATTCGGACGGCACCTGCTGGTCTTCATCCCGGTCGCGGACCACAATCGTCCCCCTGTGCGTGCACTGACGGTGGGGAGGATCGGATGTCGCGCCCACGGGCAGCCGTCGTCGCGACGGCGGTCATCCTGCTCGCCGTCGCCCTGCCTGCGTCGGCGCAGCAGGACGTCCTCCCCGCGCAGGTTCACCCAAGCTCCGCTCACGACATCGTCAAGTACGGCGTGGCCGCCGACGAAAACTGCATGCTCTACTTCGGCGGGCAACCCAGCGCCCCGTGTTCGAGTGCGAGCCGGGGGCCACTCCGGGGCAGGCTTGAGGTCGCCTCCGGGCAGCCGCCGGGCCCCACCGAACTCCATTGCCAGCCGTGCCACCGCGTTGGTGCTTCCTCGACGTCGACTCGGAAACCACCCACCACCACGACCGGGCCGGTGACCACGAGCGAATCACCGGTCACGAGCCCGCCCACCACGTTCACGAGCCCGATCGTCGAAGAATCCTCCGCCGAGCCGACCTCGAAGTCGCCGACCGGGTACGCGCGGCGCCCGGCGGGCACGCGGATCCTCCTCGCGACCGTCACCGTGCTGGCCACCTCCGGAACGGCCCAGCCGATACCGGCACCGTCCGCGGAGAACACCACGCTCCTCGATCTTCCACGGCAGACGTGGCTCGCGATCCTCGGCGGCCTGCTGCTCGCCGCGGCCGCCCTCGCCGGGCTGCGTTTCGTCCGTCGTCGCGGCGACAAGCCGCCGCCCCCTCAGTCACCGCGCGGGCTGCCGGAACCCGGAATCCGGCCGGTTCGTGTCGGAATCTCGGATCTCACCGGAGGCCCGGCGCCGTCGGACGTTCCGTTGACTCCGGACACCGGATACGTGCTGTGGGTGGACATCGGCGAGCTGCCCGGCGCGGACACGAGCAGAGAGGTGCCTCTTGACGTAGTGGCCTTCGACAGCACCCCGGCCAAGCTACAGCCGATGGTCACGGGGTCACCGACCCGGCGCGTCAGGCTCGGCGGCGGGGACGCCGGACGTATCGTGTTCGACCTCCGCACCCCGGTGCGACCGGCGCGGAGGCGGCTGCGGGTCGGACTGTATTGCCGCGGCGTCCTTTGGCAGTCGTTCGCCGTCGATGCGGACATCGGTTGGCCGGAGGACCGTGGCGGCTGGCGAACAGAGCGGGACTATGCGGCCGGTTACGGTCTCGATCCGTCCCTTTTGGACACCGTCGCACCGCATGCCCTGAGCATCATGGTCAATCACAACACCGCCGACGAGCACGGGATCCATGTCTTCTTCGCCGACGGGGCGGTGGCGATGGCCGCGGGTATCCCCGCTGCGCATCTGGACCGGCTGCAAGCCCGCGCCCGTGACCTGTATCGGCGGCTCGAAGCGGCGCAGGGATCGATCGATTCCGCGCTCGGGGCTTTGGCTTTGCACGGCCGGAACGTCTACACCGCGATCCGGCCGAGGATCGACCCGGCGCTCGTGCGGGCCGGGCTGGATCCCGTGCCGCTGTGGCAGCGGCTCCGGGACCGGGTCCGGGTGCAGGTGATCTGGCCGGACGGCTGCGCGCAGCCCCTGCCCGCCGCGATCGTCTACGACTTCCCTCTGGCCGAGGTCGGTTCGGCCGAACTGCGTGCCTGCCGCGCGTTCTTCGACGACTTGAACGCCAGTGTCGAGCCGCGCTGCTTCGACGGGCGTTGTCTCTCGGACTCGGACACGGTGGTGTGCCCGGCCGGTTTCTAGGGATTCCGGCTTCTCCTGGGCAGCCCACCGTCGCTGGGAACGGATCGCCCGGTGCCGGATCGGCCCGCGGAAGCCGCGGATCCGCCCGCCCTCGTGCTGGGAAAGGCCATGGATCCCGCGTTCGTCCTGCGGGACAAGCATTTGCGCCGGCTCCGGGAGCTTTTGCCGGGAGTGACGTGGTACGAGGAGAACCGGCGTGCCGAGCTGCTCGCCCGGCTGCGAGCCGTGCAGCCCAGCCTGATCTACCTGTACTGCCACGGCGGCGTCGACGAAGAACAGGGCATCGGCTGGGTGGAGATAGGCGACGGCGAACGGCTGTCCGCGCGTGGCCTGCCGGACGACCTCTACCGGCTGTGGCGCTCGCGGCCGCTGGTCCTGCTCAACGGGTGCAGTACCGCCGCGCTGGGCGACAACCAGCCGAATCCGTTGACGCAGCGGCTGTTGTGGGCGGGCGCGGGCGGGATCGTCGGTACCGAGATCGACGTGGGTGAGACGACGGCGTGCCGGTTCGCCGATCATCTCGTCCCGCTGGTGCTCGGCGCGAACCGGGAACTCGGCGACGCGATCCGGGTGAGCCGTCTCGAACTCCTCCGGACCCGCAGCGTGGCGGGGCTGAGCTATCTCGCGCTGGCGCGTCCGGATCTCCGTCTGACGTTCAAGGAATGAGGAAGTGGCGATGTGGGAGTTGATCGGTGCCGGCGCTTTCGGCTTCGTGCTCGGCTGGAACCTGTACTTCGTCAACAGGTACCGGACCGGCGAGATCGGCTTGTCCGATCTCGCCGCGCTGCTCGGCGCCGTCGGCGGTGGGGCGGTACTCGCCTTGTTCCCGGCCGGGAGCCGGCTGTTCGGTGCTTACGGTGTCGGGCTCGCGGCGGGTTTCTTCGCCTATCTGGTGGTGCTGCTGATCATGGTGGCCCGCTCTGACGACTTCGGCGTCGAGTGGTTCCTGGACGGACGTCGCCGGAAACCCGCGGGCGAGGAGCACATCCCCGCCGAGACCCGTGCCTCCGGCGCGCCGATGTCCCGTGAGGACACCCGATTGCCGAGTTGACGGACCATGCCGTCTACTGCGCGAGAAGATCGGCGATCGCCCAGTCCTGGGCGGCCACCCCGACGGACTTGAAGACCGTACGGCCGCCTGACTTCACGACTCCTTCGGCCAGCGCGGATCCCAACTCGGTGAGGTCGTCCTCGGTGATGGCTCCCGACGCGAGGGCGTGGATGATCTCCCCGGATTCGTCGAGGATCGCCTCTCGTGCGTCGATGACGACGGTCGCGTCGACGAGCAGGTCGTCCGGGAGTTCCCGCATGGTGGGGCGGTACGCGCCGATGGCGTTGACGTGGGCGTGTTCGGCCAGCGATTCGAGGGAGAACAGGGGCGTGGTGGACGTCGTCGCGCAACAGACGATGTCCACGTCGCGAACGGCCTCATCTGGATCGGTGAGGACGACGGCGCCGATGCCCAACTCCGCGCCGAGTGTCTTGCCGAGCGCTTCGGCGCGTTCGAGTCCGCGGCTGACGATCCTGAGTTCGGTCAGCGGCCGGACGGTGTGCACGGCGCGGACCTGGTCGGCCGCCTGCCCGCCCGCGCCGATGAGGGTGCAGGTCTTCGCGTCCGGCGGGGCCAGCAAGTCGGTCGCGACTCCGGTGGCAGCGCCGGTGCGGATGCGGGTCACCTCGATGGCGTCGGCGACGAGCTGACGGCCGTGGCCGAGCCCGCTCCGGACGACCGTGCCGACGATGGCCGGGTTGCGGTCGAAGTCGAGGCTCAGGGTCTTGATCATCGCCGACGCGGTCGGGCGGTGGTGCGCCGACATCACGAGGAATCCGCCGTCGCGCAGCACGGTTCGCGTCGGCATTTCGAATTCGCCGCGGTGCAGGGCGAGAAAACCGTTACGTACCGCGGCGATCGCGGCGGGCATGGACACGGCGGCCCGGATCTCGTCCGGGCCCAGGGTCAGGACGTCCACGAATCCTCCTTGTCAGTATGTCCGCGGTATCCGGACTACCGAACCGTAGCCGTCCGGTGACGACACCTCGACCGGAATCGGTGGCCGCGGGTCGAACGTCCGGATCCAGACGGAGTCGAGCCACTCGACGACCGTGTCCACGATCAGGTCCGCCGAAAGCCCCCGCGGGAGCGGCGGCACATCGGGTTCCCAGCCCGTTTCATGGTGGACGACGCCGAACAGATGGCGTTGCTCGTCGATCGGTTTGTTGAGGATGTAGGAATCCGGGCCCTCGAATCGGGCCCAGACGTCGAAGGTGCCCTCGCCGTCCTGGTCGGGGAACACCTCGATCTGCACGCTCTCGACCCTGTCGCCGATCGCCTCGACGATCACTTTCAGCCGTGCGGTGACGTCGTCGGAATGAGCGTCGAGGACGCGGCGGAGTCGGCGGCGGTACTCATCTTGGTCCACACAGGACAATCTAGCGTCAGTGAGCGGTCTCCCGATGCCGCCCGTACGGCTTGGCGTCCAGCAACGTGACGTGGACCGCCCCGCCGCTCGGCACGCGATATTCCCGCCGGTCACCCGGTTTCGCGCCGTGCAGGGCGCGGCCGAGCGGGGAATCGGGGGAGTAGACCTCGAGTTCGCCATGGCCGGCCTCGTCGCGGGTGCCGAGCAGGAAGGTCTCGGTGTCGCCGTCGTCGTACCGGACGGTGAGCACCATGCCGGGCTCGGCGATCCCGTCGTCGGGCGGATCCTGCCCGACGACGGCGCCGCGCAGCATGTCCTCGATCTGCCGGATCCGTGCCTGCCGATGGGTTTTGTGCGCGATTTCGTCGTCGCCGTACCGGTCGTCGGTGCCGGGGCGCCGCAACGTCGCGAGCTCCCGCACCAGCCGAGCGTGCGCTTCCTTGGTCAGCCAAGGGCCTGACATGGTGATGATCGCCTTTCGGTGGGTACGTCTGTGGGGGCCGGGCGCGGAAAGGACCCAGCCCCCACAGACCTTCGATGAGTCCCGCTTCGGTCAGCGGGTCTCGGGTTCACGAGACCGCCGCTGGAAGGCGCCCGCGTCGGTGGCGAATCCGATCGCGGCCTTCAGTAGCAGGTCCTTCTCTGCGCGCAGCAGCGCGTTCTCGGCGCGGAGCCGGTCCACTTCGGACTGTTCGTCGGCCGGTGTTCCGTTGTCCTGGGCCATCAGCGGAGGGGATCGAAGGGACGCAGGGCCTCCGGCTGTTTGCCGGTGGTGATGTGCTCGGCCAGCAGGCGTCCGGTGATCGGGCCGTGGGTCAGTCCCCACATCCCGTGCCCGCCCGCGACGTAGAGCCCGGGTGTGCCCGTCGCGCCGATGACGTGCCGCCCGTCGGTGGTGACGGGGCGGGAACCGACCCATTCGTCGGTGCGCCGCTCCCAGTCCAGTCCGGTGAGGAACGGCCGCGCCGAGGCGATGATCGCGGCGATCCTGGCCGGATCCAGCCGCGCGTCCGGTTTCCGGAACTCCATCGTCCCGGCCACGCGGAGCCCTTCGCGGTACGGCGTGCACGCCACGCGGATGTCCGGCAGGTAGAGCGGTCCGGGCACCGGTTGGTCGGTCGGCACGGTGAAGGAGTAGCCGCGTCCGGCCCGGACCGGGACCTTGACGCCCCACTTCCGGCCAAGTCCTCCAAGCCAGGCGCCGGTCGCCAGCACGACTGCGTTGGCGTTCACGGTCTGGCCGGACTTCGAGCGCACGCTCAGCGCGTGACGGTACGCGCGCAGGGAAGCGACCTCGAACTTGTGGCGGATCGTGCCGCCCCGGCTCACCACCGATCGCGCCAGCGACTCGACGAACCGGCCCGGGTCCACGTAGCGCTGCCCGTCGATCCGGACACCGGCGCCGAGCCTGGCCGTGGCCTGGGGGAATCGTTCGGCGAGGTCGGACGCGGTGAGGCGGGTGTAGGAGATGCCCTGGCCCGCTTCCTCGATCCGCCGCAGCTCGCCGATCAGCCCGGCGGCCTGGTCGGCGGTCTCGAACGCCGCCGTGATCGGCGCTTCGATGGTCGGCGCGTCCACCCCGTTCGCGGTGAGGACGTCGAAGGCTTCCAGGCATTCGTCGTTGAGTGGTGCGTTCGCCTCGACCGCGCGGGTCCAGGAGCGGCCGGTGCAGTTCGCGGCGAACCGGGCGAGGAACGACCACAGCCGCGGATCGGGTGACGGCGGAACGTGCAGCGGGGCCTGGCGGTCCAGCAGCGTCCGCAGCCCGTAGCGCAGTACGCCGGGTTCGTTGAGCGGGATCGAGAGCCCGGGCGAGAGCCAGCCCGCGTTGCCCCACGACGCGCCCGCCGCGATGCCCGCGCGGTCGACCACCGTGACACTGACGCCGCGTTCCTGCAGGAACCACGCGGTCGACAGGCCGACCACGCCGGCCCCGATCACGATCGCCGAACGCGGGCCGCCGTCGATCCGGTCGAGATCGCCCATGAATTCCTCCGCTACGAGTGGTGCTGTCGCGGTCAGGATGGCTCGAATCCGGGCGGTGTCGATTGTCCGGATCCGACAACCTGGGCGGATCGTTTTGGCCGGAACGGTCAAGGGGCGGGTTCGGACACGGCCAGTTCGATGATCATCGCCAGCCGTTTCGCGGGCTGGTCGAGGCGCAGTTCGGTCACTTCGGCCATCTTCCGGAGCCGGTAGCGGATCGTGTTGGGGTGTACGTCCAACCGCTCGGCCGCCTCCGCGAGATCCCCCTGCGCTTCGAGCCAGGCGCGCAGCGTCGCGACGTAGCTGGTGGCGTTCGCGCTGTCGTGCCGCCGCAACTCGGTGATCGGGCCGCGGGCGGGCGCCCGGCCGGACGCGGCGGCCGCCCGCAGCCGTTGCACCAGGATGTCGTCCCAGGCCTCGTCGTAGGCGATCGCGGACTTCGTGCCGGGACGCACGCCGTGCAGCGCGAGACACTCATCGGCTTCCAGCCTGCTGGCGGGCAGCTCCGCCGACCCCGCACCGGCCCCGATGCCGGCCAGCATCGTCACCTGCCGGGGCAGTGCCTCGCGGATCGAAGCGACCCACGTCCTGGCCGCCTCGACGTCGTCCCCGGGCAGGACGGTGTAGACGGTGTTGCTGAACAGCGTGCTGCGACCCGGACGTGACCAGCCGAAACCGGTGGTCGCCCGCTCGAACGCGAGCAGCAGTGCGGCGTGGCGCTCGTCGCCGATATGGGCCTGCAGCGCGATCACCCGGAACCGCCCTGGCGGAAGCCCCAGCCTGCTGAGCACGGCCGCCGCGTCCGGTGTTCCTTCGACCAGCCGGATCACCAGATCGGATTCGACCTGCCGCTCCAGATCCGCGCTCGCCCGTGAGCGCAGCAGATGCAGGCCGACCGTGCGCGAGCTGTCCCGCAGGACCGCGCGCCGGGCGTCGGACAGCGGCCGGTCGCATTCCACCCAGATCGAGCCCAGCAGCTCGCGGCCCGCGCGGACCGCGACGACCATGCGCCCGGTGAGCCCGTGTTCGGGATCGGCCTCGACGAACAGCGGCTCGTCGGATTCGGCGAGGTGCCGGAACACGCCCCGCCGTTCGAACAGCTCGCGGACCGGCTCCGGGACGAGCCTGCCGAGGATCGTTTCCAGCCGTGCCCGGTCGGCCAGGTGCTGGCGGCTGGAGTAGGCGAGGACCCGGGACAGCCGGTCTTCGATGGTCACCGCGCTGCCGAGCGCGTCCGCCAGGCTGTCGGCGAGCGCGAACAGGTCGGTCGGCCCGCGGCCGGACTCGGTCTCGCGACCCTCCAGCACGAGGCCGTAGACCACGCCGGCGAGCTGGCCCCAGGACACGTCCGGGTCCACCAGCAGCACGGCGACGCCGCCGCGTTCCGCCCGTTCGGCGGCCTCGGGATCCGGCGACGAGCCCCGGACCAGGACGACCGAGGCCTGTGCCGCCGCGGCCAGGTCGACGGCCGCCGCGACCGAGTCCGCGCCGACCGCGAGGTACACGTCCCCGCGCAGGTCACGGGGGTCGGCGGCGTCGTGCATGACCACGTCGCGCAAGGCCACTTCGCGCGACACCGGGCAGCACCACAACCGCGCCCCGTATCCACCGAGGACGTTCACGAGCCGATCCAGCGTCACCATGGCCGCGACCCTGCCATCAAATGGTGCCGGGCACCGCCCGATCACCCGTTGACTGTGACTTTAAGGACCTTTTACACTGCGATCGTTAGGAAACTTACTTAACTAAGCGACTCCGGCTGACAGTCGCCGCCCACCGCCGGTACTCGCCGACTCCGCAACGTCGAGGAGTTCGCATGAAACGGAGAACACCCCTGGCCGGTGTCGCGGTGGCGACCCTGGCCTTGCTGGGGCAGACATTGATTTCTTCGGGTAGCACCGCGCAGGCGGAATCCCTGCTGTCGGCGGGCAAACCGACCACCACGTCGTCGGTCGAGGGCGCCGAATTCGGCGGAGCCAACGCCGTCGACGGCAACACCACGACCCGATGGGCGAGCGAGGAGATGGTCGATCCGCAGTGGATCGCCGTCGACCTCGGCGGCACCGCGACCGTCACCAAGGTCAGGCTGAACTGGGAAGTCGCCTACGCCAAGACCTACAAGATCCAGGGCTCGGCCGACGGCCGGACCTGGACCGATATCAAGTCGATCGTCGGCGGCGACGGCGGCATCGACGAGCACCTCGGCCTCAACGCCTCCGCCCGGCACATCCGCATCCACGGCACGGCCCGCGGTACGACCTACGGCTATTCGCTGTGGGAGCTGGAGGTTTACGGCGACCGCGTCGGCGGCGGCGACACGCAGGCGCCGACGGTGCCCACCGGTCTCGCCTCGACCGCCACCACCGCGGACAGCGTGACCCTCGGCTGGACCGCGTCCACCGACAATGTCGGGGTCACCGAGTACGAAGTGCTGCGTGACGGGAACGTCGTCGGAACCACCGCGACGACCTCCTACACCGACAGCGGGCTGGCGTCCGGAGTGGAGTTCGGCTACTCCGTGCGGGCACGGGACGCGGCGGGCAACGTCTCCGCGGCGAGCGCGGTCGTGAGGGCCGCGACCAAGCCCGGCGGCACCGGCCCGGTCACCCTCGCGCTCGCGGGCGACATCGCCAACCCGGAGCTCTTCTCCACGCACCAGGGGACCGCGAACCAGGTCGCCAGGATCAACCCTCAGTACGTGCTGACCGTGGGCGACAACCAGTACCACAAGGGCACGATCTCCGAGTACCGCGCGCACTACGACAAGACGTGGGGCAAGTTCAAGAGCATCACCAAACCCACGACGGGCAACCACGAATGGGACGACCAGCTCAGGGGGTACAAGGAGTACTTCGGCGCGATCGCGTACCCGCAGGGCCTGCCGTACTACAGCTACGACATCGGTGACTTCCATTTCGTCGCGATGGACTCGAACCCGATCTACACCGGCGGCGGTTCCGAGCAGGTGACCTGGCTGCGCAACGACCTGGCGAAGAACACGAAGTCCTGTGTCATCGGGTACTGGCACCACCCCCGCTTCAACTCGGGGAATTCCGGTGACAAGAAGCAGATGGCCCCGCTGTGGAACGAGCTGGCCAGGGTGAAGGCGGACTTGGTGATCACCGGGCACGACCACCATTACGAGCGGACGAAGCCGCTCGACGTCAACGGCCACATCGACGAGGCAAACGGCGTGCGCTCGGTCATCGCCGGCATCGGTGGCGACTACCTCTACACGGATTACAAGGCCCGCGAAGGGGTGGAAAAGATCCTCGCCAAGCACGGCGTCATGAAGCTGATGCTGAACGGGAAGTCCTACTCCTGGGAGATCCACGACACCAACGGGAACGTGCTCGACAAGGCGGGTCCGTACACCTGCCGCTGACGGATGGGGCCCGGTGCCGTACGCGGCATCGGGCCCGGTCCGTGTTCCACCACGACGTAGGCCCAACCAGGAGTAACAGGTGAATCGAATGGTGAAGCCGGGCACCGCCGCGATCGCGGCGATCGTCCTGCTCGCTCAGCCCGTGATCGCTTCCAGCGCCACGGCCGGACCGGTGGAATCACTGCTGTCGGTCAACAAACGGACCACGACCTCCACCGTCGAGAACGAGGGTTTCAGCGGCGCTCTCGCCGTCGACGGCGATTCGACGACCCGGTGGGCGAGCCTGGAGGGCGATCCACAGTGGATCGCGGTCGATCTCGGCGGCCCGGCGGACATCAGCCGGATCAAGATCTTCTGGGAATCGGCGCATGCGAAGGACTACCAGGTCCAGGCGTCCGACGACGGCCAGAACTGGCGGGACGTGAAGACCGTGGTGGGTAGCGACGGCGGCTTGGACGAGTTCACCGGGCTGAACACCTCCGCCAGGCACGTCCGGATCTTCGGCACGGCACGGGCGACCGTTTACGGATACTCGCTGTGGGAGCTGGAGGTCTACGGCGTCCGGACCGGCGACGGCGACATCCAGCCACCGTCGGTGCCGACCGGGCTCCGGCAGACGTCGTCCACCACTGAGAGCATCACGCTCGGCTGGGACCCGGCGAGCGACAACGTCGGGGTCGTCGAATACGAGATCCTGCGCAACGGCAACGTCATCGGCAGGTCCGCGACGACGTCCTACACCGACACGTCGCTGGCGTCGGGCTTCGACTTCCAGTACGCGGTGCGGGCGCGGGACGCGGCGGGGAACCTGTCCGGTTCGACCGCGCCGGTGAAGGCGGCCACCCGGCCGACACCGTCCGACGGCATCGTCATCGCGCTCGCCGGCGACATCGCCAAGTCGGAGCTGCCGTCCGAACACCAGCAGACGGCGGAGCTCGTCGCCAAGATCAACCCGCGGTACGTGCTCACCGTGGGCGACAACCAGTACGTCGACGGCACCATCAAAGAGTTCCGGACCTACTACGACAAGACCTGGGGCAGGTTCAAGAAGATCACCAAACCCACTCCGGGCAACCACGAGTGGAACAACGAGCTGGCGGGGTACAAGCAGTACTTCGGGAAGATCGCGACGCCGAAGGGGAAGCCGTACTACAGCTTCGACGTCGGTGACTTCCACTTCGTCGCGCTCGATTCGGACCCGGTGTACAACGGCGGCGGCGCCGAGCAGGTGGCGTGGCTGCGCAAGGACCTCGCGAAGACCAAGAAGTCCTGTGTCGCAGGGTACTGGCATCACCCACGCTTCAATTCGGGGAACTCCGGTGACGCGAAGAGCGTGGCGCCGTTGTGGAACGAGCTGGCCAGGGCGAAGGCGGACGTCGTGTTCGCCGGGCACGACCACCATTACGAGCGGACGAAGCCGCTGGACGTCAACGGTCACGTCGACGAGGCCAACGGCGTGCGCTCGGTCATCGCCGGTATCGGTGGCGACAGCCTGTACCTCGATTACAAAGCGCGCGAAGGCGTCGAGAAGATCCTGGGCAAGCACGGGGTGATGAAGCTGGTCCTCAAGGGGAAGACCTATTCCTGGGAAATCATCGGCACCAACGGCGAACTGCTCGACAAAGCGGGCCCGTACCGCTGCCGGTGACGGGGAAGGAGACGGGTGAAGCTTCCGGTGAAGTTCGTGGTGGCGCTGGCGGGTGTCGCCGCCCTCGTCGCCGCCTCGGTGGTGTACGTGGTGCAGGCCAAGGCGAACAGCCCCGAGCGGCAGGCGGCCGACGCGACGGTCGCGGTGGACACTTCGGGGCAGATCGTGCTGGGAGAGCAGGGAAGACTGCTGTTCCGCAACGGTGCGCCTGGTCCGGGGTACGGCAACGTGGCCTCGGTCCCCGTCTCCGATCCCGGCGGGCCGCGGCGGATCAGTTCGCTCACCTGCGAACGGTTCTACACCGCGGCCGCGGGCGGCCTGTGCCTGGCGAAGGAGTCCACGCCGATGGCGGGCGCGGTCGCCCGGTTCGTCGATCCCGCGCTCGGCGAGGTCAAACGCGTCGATGTGCCCGGGATCCCCAACCGCGCGAAGCTCTCACCCGGTGGCCGGATGGGCAGCTGGACCACTTTCGTCACCGGTGACTCCTACTCGACGCCCGGCACCTTCTCGACGCGTACGGCGATCATGGATCGCGAGTTGAACGAGCTGTCGAGCAACATCGAGGGCATCCCGCTGCGGATCGGGGACGTGTCCCATCGTGGCGAGGACGTCAACTACTGGGGCGTCACGTTCGCCGCGGACGAGCGGACGTTCTACGCCACGGTCGCCACCGGCGGGCGGACCTATCTGGTGCAGGGCGACAACGCCGCGTGGAACGCCCGCACGCTGCGGGAGAACGCGGAATGTCCTTCGCTGTCGCCGGACGGGAAGAAGCTCGCGTTCAAGAAGCGGGTGGCGGAGGGCGACGTCAACCCGTGGCGGGAACACGTCCTGGACTTGGCCACGATGCGCGAAACCCCGCTCGCCGAGACGCGCAGTGTGGACGACCAGGTGGTGTGGCTCGACAACGACACGATCGGGTACAGCCTGCCGCGCGGGGACGGGAAGGAAAGCGACATCTGGGCCGTGCCCGCGGACGGCAGCGGGGCGGCGCGGCTGCTGGTTCCGTTCGCTTCGTCGCCGTCGGTCGCGGGTGGTTCCCGGTAGGCAGGTGACGCGAGGCTCAGCCGAGTTGGAGGGCGGTACCGAGGCTCTCCGCCCGGGCCTGCGCGGAGACCGCCGCGTACAGCGCGACGTCGAGGACTCCCATGCCGAACGGGTTCAGCACCACATACGGCGACGCGACCCCGTCCGCGCGGTGCCGTCCCGTCAGGATCCCGCCCAACGTGCCGTCGAGAGGGCGTGCCGGCCCGGTGGAATCGGGGTGCCCGAACAGGCCTTCCGCCATCAGGCGGCCCAGCGGCCGGCGTGGGTTGTCGGCCACCAGGTCCACGTCGTCGACGTACACCGCCGCCGCGTCGCGGAACGCCGCGTCCGTCAGGTCGCCGAGGGAGACGTTGATCAGCAACGCGCCCGACGAGGCCCAGTCCGGCTCGACGTAGCCGGTGTCCATGGTGGTCGTGAACACGGCGACCTCGGCCGCGGACACCGCTTCCCGCGCGTTCGAGCAGACCTGCGCCGAGATCCCGGGCAGGGTGGCGGCCAAGGCCTGCGCGGCGTCCGGAAACCGGTCGTACAGTGTGACCTTCCGCAGCGAGGGCAGCCGTTCGGCGAGCAGCGCGGCGTGCATCCGCCCCTGAGCGCCGCAACCGACGACGGCCAGGGAAACCGCTCCGCCGTATCCGAGCGCGTCCACCCCCACCGCGCTCACCGCCGCCGTCCGGACCGCGCTCAGCAGGCCTGCCTCCATGATCGTGGTGATCCGGGCGGTCTCCGCGTCGAAGCACAGGCCGATTCCGCCGGCGCGTTCCAGCCCGATGGCGGGATTGGACACACTGGCGTTGATGATCTTCATCCCGTACGCCGACCGCACCGCGCCCGGCATCCCGATCGACCGGGTGTAGGCACCTCGGGAGTTCTCCCAGCGCAGGTACGCCTCGGCGGGCAGGAGACTGATGCCGCGGTCGTGGTCGGCCAGTGTTTCGCGGACGACGTCGACCGGGTCGAGGTTCGTCAGGCACTTGCGGACCTCTTCACGGGACAGCATGGTCACCTCGCCCGCACCGGACAGGCCGCTCTCGGCCACGTCGAACCAGCTCACGCCAAGTCCTCCCCGCCGCACCATTCGAGCGCGGCCATCGCGCTGTACAGCTTGTTCTCCGCCTGCGCGAAGGCGACGGAACGCGGCCCGTCGAGCACGTCGGCCGTGACCTCCTCGCCCCGGTGCGCGGGCAGGTCGTGCAGGAACAACGCGTCCGGACTGGTCCGCCACAGGTCCGCGGTCACCTGGAACGGCGCGAAAACCGTCCGCCAGCCGGGGTCCGGTTTGGACGTTCCCGTGGTCTGCCATCGGGTGGTGTAGACGATGTCGACGCCGCCGGGCAGGTCGAGGACGTCGTGTCGCTCCACAATGGACGAACCGTGCCGGGCGGCGTGCTTGCCCGCGCGCTCCAGGACGTCCGGGTCGACGCCGTAGCCCGGCGGAGTGCGAAGATGCAGCTCGGTGCCGGGGAAGCGGCTGAGCGCCAGCGCCAAGGCCGCCGCCGTGTTGTTGCCCTCGCCGAGATACAGCATGCGGATGCCGTCGACGCGGCCGAAGCGCTGGACGATCGTCGTCAGATCCGCCAGCGCCTGGGTCGGGTGCTCGTCGGCGCTCATCGCGTTGACGACGGCCATCCGGTCCTGCGCGGCGATGGCCCGGAGCTCCGCCGGATCGGCCGCCGTGCGCGCCACCAGGAAGTCCAACATCGACGACAGCACTCGTCCGGTGTCCTCGATGGACTCCCCGGTGTTGGTCTGGAGATCGTTCGGGCCGTAGGCGATGATCCGGGCGCCCAGCCGCAGCGCGCCCGCGGAGAACGCGGTGCGTGTACGGGTGGAAGTCTTGCGGAAGTGGATGCCGACGACCGCGCCGTCCAAAGTGGAATAGGTCGCGCGCGGCCGTTCCGCCAGCAGGACGGCTCGGCCGACGATGGCGCGCAGGTCGTCGTCGGTGAGGTCGTCGAGTGAGATGAGGTGACGCAAGGGGGCTCCTCAGGAAATCGTGGCCAGGGCGCGGGCGGGCACTTCGCCGAAATGACCGAGGACCCACGCGTCGGAGTAGATGGTGTCGAGATAGCGGTTGCCGTCGTCGGGGAAGACGAGCACGCACCGGGATCCCGGCGGGATGCGGTCGCGCAGCTTCGTCAGCGCGGCCACGGTCGCGCCGGAGGAACCGCCCGCGAGGATGGCTTCGCGGGCGACGAGCGTCCGGCAGGCCCGCACGCATTCGAGATCGGTCACGTGCACGACCTCGGCCATCGCGGAGGTGTCGACCAGTGGCGGCCGCCGTCCGGCGCCGTGGCCCGGGATCCGGCGTTCTTCCGTCGGCACGTGGAAGATCGCGCTGCCGGCGGCGTCGACCGCGATCAGCTTCGTGGCCAGCCCTTCGCGCCGGATGTAGTCGGCGCATCCGCGCATCGTGCCGCCGGTGCTGACCGCGCAGAACAGGTAGTCGACGCGGCCGTCGAGCGCGTCGGCTATCTCGCGCATCGTGTGCTCGTGGGCCGCCGGGTTGAGCGGGTTCGCGTACTGATCGGGCCAGAACGCGTCCGGCAGCAGGGCGAGGAGCTCACGGACGCGGGCGATCCGGGCGCCGAGCAGGTCGCCGTCGACCGGGGCTGTCACGACCTCGACCGTGGCGCCGTAGGCCCGCAGCAGCGCGAGGGTCTGCGCGGTCGTGCGGGTGTCGACCACGCACACGAGGTCGAGCCCGAAGTACGCGCACATCTGGGCGAGCCCGACGCCGAGATTGCCCGAAGTGGACTCGACGACCACCGATCTTCCCGGTACGAGCCTGCCGGACCGGATCTCGCCGTGGAGCATGTTCAGCGCGGTCCGGTCCTTGACGCTGCCGCCGGGGTTGAACTTCTCCAGTTTCGCGAACACCCGGGAGCCCGTCAGTGGCACGACCCGGTCCAGGGCGACCAGGGGAGTGTTCCCGATCGTCGCGAGCACTCCGCCGATCTCAGCCGTGCTCAACGGACACCCGCTCTCTCGTCGCCCCCAGTGGTGGCGCGGCGACGTTCCCGCCGGAGACGACGGCGACCGTCGTCCTTCCCACCGGACCGGCGCGCCCGGTCAGGCAGGCGGCGGTCGCCACCGCACCGCTCGGCTCGGCGATCACGCCGAACCGGGCGAACAGGAACGCCTGCGCGTCGACGATGCTTTCCTCGTCGACCGTGACGACGTCGTCCACGAGCGTCTTGACGTGCTCCCACGCCAGTTCGCCGAGCACCGGGGCGCGCAGGCCGTCGGCGATCGTCCGGTAGGTCCGCGACACCGGCCAGCGGGTGAGGCGGCCGGTGCGGAACGAGTCGGCCGCGTCGGCGGCGAGTTCGGGCTCCACACCGACGACCCGCGTGCCAGGCGAGTACGCCTTGACCGCGACGGCGACGCCGGCGAGCAGGCCGCCGTTGCAGACCGGGACCAGGACGGTGCCCGCGTTCGGCAGGTCTTCGACGATCTCCGCGCCGACCGTGCCGTGGCCGGCGATCACCGCGAAATCGGCCGACGTGATCAGCGTGGCGCCGGTGCGGGCCAGGAGTTCGGCCGTCGCGGATTCCCGTTCGTCCGGTGGCACGACGAGCACTTCGGCGCCGAGTGCGCGGACCGCGTCGACCTTCAACGCGGGCGCGGTTTCGGGTAGTACGACCGTGGCCTTCAGCCCTTGGCGGGCCGCGGCGTAGGCGACCGCGCGGCCGTGGTTGCCGGAGGACTGGGCCAGCACGTGGCCCGTCAGCCCGGCGACCGCGTTGAGCGCGCCGCGGACCTTGAACGAGCCGGTCCGCTGCCGGTTCTCCGGTTTGATCCACAGCCCGCCGACCGGCCCGAGCACGGGGGTGCGGCGCACGGAGCACCGGATCCGGTCGGCCGCCCGTGCGACGTCGGTCCCGGTCACCAGACGCGTCATCGGGTCACTCCGCCGAACTCCTTCACCCCAGCCGGTCCGAAGTGGACCTCGGCCGATTCAACTGGGGCCGGACCGGTGCGGTCCATGAAGAACCGACCGGAACTTCGGGGGCGGAAGTTCCGGTCGGCGGAGCTCGTTCACCGACCGGAACGGCGGGCACACGGACCGCGATCGAGCTGCGTCAGCCCATGACCTTCGACGGATGCGTGGCCAACGGCGTGACCTCGATGTCCATGTACGGGAACAACGGCAAACCGGACAACAGCGTGTGCAGCTCGTCGTGGTCCGCGACGTCGAGGATCGAGAAGTTGGCGTATTCGCCCGCGATCCGCCAGAGCTGCGGCCACTTGCCTTCGCGTTGCAGCCGCTGGCTGTACGCCTTTTCCCGCGCGATGATGTCGGTCCGCTCCGCCGGGTCGAGGTCCGGTGGCAGGCGAACGTCCATGCGGACGTGATAGAGCATCGATCACTCCAAAAAGGACATTCGGTCAGGGGCGTTCGGGGTCGAGGACGAAGCCGTACTCGATGGCCTCGCCGTCACCCGACGGGCGCGGGTCCAGCACCAGTTCCGGCTTGACCGCCGAAGCGATGTCGTCGTCGTTGTGCTCGTCGCCGGGGAAGTACAGCTGCGCGGTGAGCAGTTCGTGGCCGGGTGCCGAGACCTTGACGTGCAGATGCGCCGGGCGCCACGCGTGCCAGCCCGCCGCGGCGATGAGCTTGCCGCACGCGCCGTCGGTCGGGATCTGGTACGGGGCGGGGCGCACGGTGCGGATCTCGAAACGGCCTTCGTCGTCGGTGGTGAAGCTCGCGCGCAGGTTCCACTCCGGGATGCTGGGCGCGAACTGGGAGTAGAAGCCGTCGGCGTCGGCGTGCCACAGCTCGACCTTCGCGCCCGCCAGCGCGGAGCCGTCGGTGGAGGTGACCCGGCCGGTCCAGCTGAGCGGCGTACCGGCCTCGTCCTCGCGCATCGGGACCGAACCGCGAGCACCCTGCTCGGGCGCGCCGGGAACGTAGTACGGGCCTTCGATGGTGCCCTTGTTGCCCTCGCGGTGCTCGGTGGCGACCTCTTCGACGACATGTTCCACCCACACGTCGAGGAACAGCGGCCACTCGCCGTCCTCGCCCACGCTGATCAGCCACGATTTGAGCGCGTTGTACTCGTCGTAGGTGACCTTGTGCTTCCGGATCGTGCCGTGCACCGCTTCCAGCACCTCGCGAGCCAGCAGGCTGACCCGTTCCTTGGGTGTTCCGGCGACACCGGCGAACTTGTCGCTCTTGAACCGCTCGGTGGCGTTGGCGCCGGACGCGGCCGCGGTGGCGGTCTCGTGGATGGCGGTCATGAATCCTCCTTGATTCGTGGTGGGCGTCAGTGGTCCTGGCGGTAGCGCCGGAGCTTCTCGGGATCGATTTCGGCGCCGAGGCCGGCGCCGGGGCGGACGGTGAGCTCGCCGTCGATGATGCGCAGGGGCTCGGTCAGCAGGTCGTCGCTCATGTCGAGGAAGTTCGAGAGCTCGCCGGGGCGGCGGGACGTCAGCTCGTAGGCCGAGCCGAACGCGACCGTGCACAGCGAGCCGAGCTGGCCGTCGATCTGGTTGCCCATCACGACCTCCAGGCCGAGTCCCTCGGCGAGGTGGTGCGTGCGCTGCGAACGGGTGAAGCCGGTCCGGGCGGTCTTGATGCTGATCGCGGTGGCGGAGCCGCCGAGCACCTCACGGGTGACGTCGGCCGGGGTCACGGCGGATTCGTCGGCGATGAACGGAACGCCGATCTGCCCCACGAGCCAGCGCCTGCCGAGGACGTCGTCGGCCGGGCACAGCTCTTCGGCGAAGAGCAGGCCGAGGTCGGCCATCTCCCGCATCGCACGGGCCGACTCGGCGGCGGTCCAACCGCGGTTGCCGTCGATGTAGAGGTCGACGCCGTCGCCGAAATGCTCCCGCAGCGCGCGCACGACGGCGGTGTCGAGCGACACGGGACGGCGGCCGACCTTGACCTTGAAGGTGCTGATGCCGTGGGTGTCGCGCATCTTCTCGGCTTCGGCGACCATCGCGGACGGCTCGTCGAAGCCGAGCATGTGGGAGACGCGCATGCGGTCGGTGTAGCCGCCGAGCAGTTCGGTCACCGACACGTCGAGGCTGCGGCCGAGCGCGTCCCAGACGGCCATGTCGATGGCGGATTTCGCGGTCGGGTTGCCGACCGTGCGGGCGAGCCGGGCGTGCACCGTTTCCCGGTCGAGCAGGCTGAGACCGACGATCTGCGGGGCGAACAGGGAGTCGATCACCGCGATGATCCCCGCCTGGGTCTCGCCGTAGGTGAACGGCCGCGGGGGTGCCTCGGCCACGCCGACGACGCCGTTGTCGGCGTGCACTCGCACGAGGACGTGCTCGGCGACGTGCACCTCTCCCGAAGCGAACTTCAGCGGTTTTCGGTACGGGATGGCGAACGGGATCGCCTCGACTCGCGTGATCTTCATCAGGTGCCCCCTGTGGACGGTGCGACGGAAGGAAAGACGTCCTCGAGCGCGTCGAGGACGGTCGTGACGAGCGGGGACGGGGTCTCGCGGTGCCAGGCCAGCGCCAGCTCCACGGTCGCCGCTCCGGCGAGGTCGCGGAACACGACACCGGCCAGGGGGAGGGCGCGGGCCGCGGCGGGCACCACGCCGACTCCCAACCCTCCGGCGACCAGGGCCAGCAGGACCGCGGTTCCGGATGCCTCGTGCAGCTGATGGGGCGTGAGCCCGGCCTCGCGGCAGCTGCGCGCGACGGCTTCGTACACGACCGAGTTGCGCCGGTCGTAGGTGACGAGCGGTTCGGTCCGCAGATCCGCCATCGCGACCACGGGTTCGACGGCCAGCCGGTGGTCGGCCGGGACGGCGAGGATCAGCGGTTCGCTCTCGATCACCCGGAAGTCGATGTCGTCCCCGGTGACCGGAGGGCGGAGCACCCCGATCCCCAAGGTGCCCGTGCGCAGGCGTTCACACTGTTCGACGGTCAGCAGATCGGCGCGGATCTCCAGCTCCACCTGTGGCACCCGCTGCGCGAGCGCCCTGGCCAGATGCGGCAGGTGGGAGAAGGCCGCCGTGCCGGTGAACCCGACCCGGAGCAGGCCCAGCTTGCCTTCGCCGATCCGCCGCACCCCGCGGACACCCACGTCCAGCCCGGCGAGCACGCGCCGGGCTTCGGCCAGGAAGAACTCACCCGCCGGCGTCACCCGGACCTGGCGGGTGGTCCGGGCCAGCAGGACGACGCCCAGTTCGTCCTCCAACTGCCGGATGGTGTGCGAGAGCGCCGGCTGCGCGACGTGCAGCTGCTCGGCCGCCCGGCCGAAGTGACATGTCTCGGCGACGGTGACGAAGTAACGCAGGTGACGAAGTTCCATGAGACGCCTCCTCCCTGCCTCTGTCGCCGATTCGTTCACGGTAGGAAGCGGAATCATCGAAGACAAAGACTTTATTGCGGTCTATTGATAAACAGAAGTTATCAATAGGCCTGGCTGGGTTCGGTTTCTGGCCGGGGGTGTCTTAAGTACCTACGCGGAGCGCGGCTGCGGCTGATCCAACCTGCGTCAGTAGGCACTAACGGAGTGGTGTGGGCTGAAGGCTCCCTTCACCGAGTCTGATGCGACGAAAGGAGCCTTCGCCCCCGGTCGGCTACGGGAGCGGCGGTTCGGCCGTAGGTGCCGCCTCGTGAGTGTTTTGGGTCGTTAGAACGATCATCGCCACTCACGACGCCCCGGGCCCTGACTCTCAAGCAGGGAACACGGCCGAGTTTTCAGGCGTGGCCGGGCGTGCGGCGGAGGAGGACGAGGCGATCGGCGACGCCGCGATCGTTCGCCGCGCGATACGCGTCCTCCAAAGCGCCGCCGGAGATGTCCACGCCTTCGGCGAGCAGATGCGGCCGCGTGGCCAGGGCTCGCGGGAGCCATTCTCCGGTGCCGCATCCGAGATCGAGGACGCGCTCGTCACCCTCGGGGAAGGCCCCGGTTCAGGAGCCGGTCGACCGACGCGTCGTCCAGTGGCGACTTGATCGGGTGATCGGCATGGGCGATACGGGAGATTGTGCACGGTTCACGTGTGGAGTCCTTCGACAACGAGGCCGGCGTCGTCGGCCCACGGGGTTGACTGGGCGTACGCGAGCGCGATCCTCGACGTCGGGAAGCGACGGAAGATCGGGTTCGGCAGCTCGACATATGTGCGCATGTGCTGCACACCTCCCTTTCCGTGATGGTCCGTCCTGATGCCGTCGGCCGGCCCCTAGCCAGGCGAGAAACGGGCACGCAATCGAGATTTCGACGGCCCGCCCGGCTCACATCAGGCGGGGCGGTTTCGTCGTGATGCCGAGAACGCTTCGGCCACGAGCCCAGCATGACGACCGTGACCCCCGCTCATGATCGGCTCGAAGGTGACCCTGCAGTTGACCGTCGCCGCGAGCCGGCCGATACGCCGTTCGCCGTAACGCCCGGTCGCGGGCGGACGACAACTCAGGCACGAAGAGCCGATCGGTGCAGGCGACCGCGGTGGAGGTCACTGATGCTTACGGACGATGTGACCGGCACCGTCAGGGGGATCCCGATGGGCATGGCGCGCGTGCCCGGTCGCTCGGTGCTCGAGGGCGCGTTCGCGTTGCTCGAGGTGCTCGCCGCCGCCGACGCGGGCGCGGGCCTGGGGTTGACCGAGGCGGCTCAGCGGGCGGGCCTGCCCAAGTCGACGGCCCATCGGCTGCTGGAGCAGATGTGCGGGATCGGCGCGGTCGAACGGCTGTTCCGCGGCTACGTCGTCGGCCCGCTGGCTGGCACGCTCGTTCAGGGCCGGGGACGACTACACGCGAGAATCCGCGCCGCCGTGGGGAAACCGGCGCTCCGGCTGGCGAAACTGACCAGGACCGACGTCGCGGTGTGCGTACTGGCGGGATCGGACGTCGTGGTCGTCGCGGCCGTCTCGGGGCACTCCGCGAGCGTGCCCGCCGTCTCGCCGGGCACGGTGCTGCCGTCCTCGGCCGCGGTGGCCGGAGCGCTGCTCGGTGGTGTCGCGCATGGTGCCGCCGCGCCGATCCGATGCGCGGAAGGCCGGATCGTGGCCGCGATCGGCCTGCTGACCATCCCGGCGAGCGACCTCGCGGTGATGCGGCGGCTGGTCGACGCCGCCGCGCTGGAGGCCGGTCGCGAGTTGACCGAATCCGCGCACTGATGGCCGGGAAGTCACCAGTCCGCTGAGCGGACCGCCCTCTTCACGCGGATTTCACCTTTGGTCAGCCTTCTCCGAGGGAACGGCGCGTCGTCGCGCGCCCGTGAACGGGGAGGTGCCCGATGGGCTCACGGACCGGCTCAAGGTGGCTCGCGTTGGCGACGGCGTTCGTCGTTTCGATCGGGATGGGCGTGGCGGTCACCCCGCCGCCGGCCCGGGCGGCGAGCCCGGGTGTCGGCACGCTGGTCAACGCGTTGGCCGGGCCTGCGAACAGCTTCGCGACCTGGAGCAAAGGCCTCGGCACGATCGGGCAGTTGGCGAAGGCGCTGCCCGCCGTACAGACCAGCCCCGGCGCCGCGCTCGGGTTCGACACCCTGGCACAGGAGGCGTTCAACACCGGCGCCAAGAAGCTCTCCGCCGCGGTCGACGACGCCGATCTGGACATCGACCAGCCGATCACGTTGTCGGCCGACCGGACCGGGACGCTCAAGACCACGCTGAGCACCGTCGGCGAGGACAAAAGACTCGATCTCACCCTGACCGTCTCCCGCGTGCTGCTGAACCAGGCGCTGAACATCCCGGTCCCGATCGGGGAGGGCGGGAACGCCCCGCAGTCGGCGTTCTCCTCCACCGGCGGCGTGCGGCTCACCGTCGGCACCACGGTGAAGCTCACCTTGATCTGGGACAAGGCGCACGACAAGGCCTACATCCTCAACGACGGTACGACGCCGGCGTTCACCGTCGACGCCTCGGCCGATTTCCCCGACGCGAACGCCATCAAGGCCGCCAACGCCGCGATCGGTGTCCTCGGGGTGAAGCTCGTCGAGACCGACACCTCGCTGGACCTGAAGGCGCATTTCGCCGCCACGATCAACGACCCGGACAACGACGGGCGGCTGGCGTTCCTCAACAACGACGGCACCGCGGGCGAGCTGGCCCAGAACGGTTCGCTGGCCGGTCTGGTCAGCTTCGGCTTCGCCAGCCCGGCGGGGTCGCTGAACGGTTCGCTGCACCTCGCGGCCGCGCCCGCCGCTTCCTTCTCGCTGAACCTTCCCTCGGTGGACGCCAAGATCGGCCTCAGCTGGCCGGACATCGCCACCGGGACGCCGGAGATCAAACCGGAAGGCATCGGCACCGTCGGCCCGTTCCTCAACCTGACCCCGCGTGATCTGGCCACCGGCCTCGCGCAACTGGCGACGACGCTGACCTCGATCCAGCGCGCGAAGTGGGGCGACGCGGCGAACCCGATCGGCAACCTCGACCTGCCGTTCCTCAAGGGCACCCTCGCCGACGCGATCCAGCTCAACGAGTCGATCAAGAAGTTCCTGCAGGACAACACGAAGACCGCGGCGGACCCGACACAGGCCGGTGAACCGCTGTTCGTTTCGCTGCAGCAGATGCTCGACAAGCTGAACACCGCGGCGAACCTGCCCGGCGGTGGCAAGATCGGCATCTCCGACGTCCACTTCCCGCCGGGTTCGACCAAGCTCGACTTCAAGATCACGTTGTCCCGTAAGGCCCCGGCGACGGCCGTGGATCTCAACGCGGCCGCCGCGGCGGCGTCCGGGCCGGCGGGCAGCCCGGCGAAGACCAGCTACACGCAGACCACCCTCAAGGACGAGAACCAGAGCTGGAAGCCGGGGGACTTCGCCGGACGGCGTGTCGTCGCCGGCGCGGCGGGGGCGACCGTCGAGAACAACGACGGGAACACGCTCTTCCTGCAGGCGCCGGGCTGGACGCCGGTCATCCCGGCCGCCAACGCGCCGTACACGATCTCCGGGATGCAGGGCGACGTCGGCGTCGTCCAGCTCGGCAACGACCTGAAGACCGGCGGCCGTGGCGTGGGCGAGGCCAACGCCGTCAACGCCACCGCGAAGGTCAAGCCCAGCTACGACGCCGCGGTCACTCTCGTGCTCGACCTGCAGAACCCGACCGTGCACAACCCGCCGATCGAGCAGAAGAACCCGGACGGCAGCACGATCCTCGTCGGCGCGACACCGACCGGGCCGGACCGGGTGCTGCTGCGCACTTCCGGCGCTCCGACGCTGTTCACCGCCGACTTCCCGATGGACGCGGGCATCGACCTGTTCGCCAACGCCGGCTTCCTCCAGGTGCAGTTGAAGGGCGCGGCACGCGTCTGCCATCCGAACGCGGGCGCCGACTGTGCCGGGACACCGGGCGCGGACGACCACATGGCGCAGGTGAAGTTCAAGGACCTCGGTGACCTGACCTTCGGCGCGGTCGTGGACAAACTGCTGCACGATCCCGGCGCGCTGCTCGACTTCCAGGTGCGTGTCCGCGGTGCCGGCGGCGTGGACGCCAGCGCGCCGGGTACGGGTGACTTCCTGAAGGGCGCCTCCGCGCACGCGGGCTTCACCTGGAACGACCTCACCAAGACGACCGGTCCCGACGGGCCGCAGTTCAGCACGAGCGACCTGTCGGAACTGGTGAACTTCGACTTCGACCCGGCCAACCCGAAGGCGCTCTTCTCGATCCTCCTCAAGACACTGCAGACCCTCGACGCGTCCCTCTCCGACGCTTCGCCGTCGGGCGCCGCGGTGTTCGGCACGAAGATCCCGCTCGTCGGCCGTTCGCTCAAAGACCTGTTGCGGGCCGACGAATCCGGCTCCGGCCCGACCGTGAGCTACGGCCCGAATTCGGTGAAGGACACCGCGCGCACCGTCGAGAAGGGCAACGCCTTCCCGCCCTCGCTCGTCGGCCGAACGGTCGTCGCCGGTACCCAGGTGGGCATCGTCGGCAGTGTCACGCCGGACACGCTGGTCCTGGCCGGGCCCTGGGCCAGCAAACCCTCTCCGGCGACCTCGTACGTGATCCGGTCCGAACTGGACGACGTGATCTCGTTGCTGGAGGCGGCGCCCTCGGACAACCTGCAACGCCTCGTCCAGACCGTCAACACGCGGTTCAAGGACAGTGTCCCGGTGACGTTCGAGTACGCCGAACCCGGCGGAACGCCGTCGCTGATCATCCGGCTGGATTGGAAACGCGCCTACCACACCAGCACGCCGGTGCAGTTCGACTTCAGCCTCCCGTCCGGCGGCCAGCGGGTGGCCGGGGTGCAGGGCGACGGCTCGGTCTCGCTCGGCGTCGGCGGTCAGGTCAAGATGGGCCTGGTCGTCCCGTTGCAGCCCGGTGCGGGCCCGGCCGACGCGAACGCGCTACGCGTGCTGGACGATTCGAAGATCGGCGTGAAACTGGACGCCACCGTGGAGAACGCCACCATTGCGACCACCTTGGGCCCGCTGAGCGTGTCACTCGGCGACCCCAAGTCGGCGGACAAGGCGACCGCGAAGGCGTCCTACTCGATCGACCTGGCCAAGAGCGGCGGCACCGGTGCGCCGGTCAGCTTCACCGACTTCCTCGGCGCCGTCGGCCCGACGATCAACGCCGGGAGCACCGCGGTGGGCTGCGGGCTCGACGGCGGGACACCGCTGGCCCTGTGCGCCAAGCTGCCGTTGTACATCAGCGAGGACGGCGGTGCGACCTACAGCAAGGTGATCACCGACGCCACGAAGTCGAACAACTTCGCCTTGCGCCTGCCCAAATCGACCGCGGTCGACGACTACTTCAACCTCGGCGGCGCGGCGATCGACGGGCATCCGCGGCTGGAGACCCCGGATCCGGCACTGCTGGCCGAGGCACTCGCGGCCAAGCTGATCGACTTCGGCAGGCTCGACGGCCTCGACAGCTACCTCAACCTGGTGGAGCAGGCGCTCAACACCGCCAGCTTCGGCGGCAAGCTGCCGCTGCTCGGTGACGACCTCCAGCAGGGCGCGGACTTCATCGGGAAGCTCCGCACCGCGATCCACAACGCGCTGGACCAGCTGCCGGCGAACGGCCACTTCACCGACATGGCCGCCGTACGCGGCTGGGTCAACGACCAGCTCGGTGGGAAGCTCGCCGCCGCGGGCCTCAACCCGGACACGGTCACCGTCGACACCCTGTGCAAGACGCCGTTGGGCACCGTCGGCGCGCCGACGGTGAAGCTGCACGAAGGTGCCACGGCCGCGGACAAGACCTACCGTTACGTCATCGCGTCGTACGTGACGATCGACGGCGCGAAGAAGCAGGCCAAGGCGAGCGACCCCGGCGAAATCACCACCGGCCCGACCGCACTGTCCACAACGGACTCGCTCGACATCGCGTGGGAACCGGTCACCAACGCGGCCGGCTACCAGGTGTTCCGTGAAGAGGGCGGTACCTTCAAGCTGATCGCGGACGTCACCGACGCCAAGTTCACCGACGTCGGGGCCGCCGCGATCGGCGGGGCACCGGAGAACCCGGCCGAGAACCCGCGGCCGCACGACTGCTCGTACAACGACCTCGACGCGGTCACGATCAGCCTGAACGTCAGCCAAGGCGACTTCAGCGGTGACCTGCTGAACTGCGCCGGGCTGCCGTCCGGCCACGAATGCCTCAAGAAGACCGTGCCGCTGGACCTGGGCATCCCCGGGTTCTCGTTGAAGGCCGACGGCGGCGCCGGTCCGGAGGTCCAGCTCGGCTGGCGGCTCCATCTGGCCATGGGTATCAGCCGGAGTGAGGGATTCTTCGTCAGCACCAAGGACTCCGCGCAACCGGAGTTCGCGGTCGGGCTGAACGTCACGCTGCCGAACAAGATCAACGCGCAGCTCGCGTTCATCAACATCACCGCGGAGAACTGCACGAAGCAGAAGAGCGCGGACGACTGCAACCACGCGGCCGCCCCGGCGAACGACGCGGGTGTCCTGCCGTTGTTCGGCGGCGCGTTCAAGATCGACCTGGTGGCGCCGGACGACCCGACCAACGGCAGGCTGCACCTGACCGATCTGCAGAACGCCGGGCTGGACCGGCTCGCCGACGTCAAGCTGCACGCGAGCGCGGACATCAACTGGCTGCTCAAGGCACGGCCGGGTGAGGACGCCGGGTTCCCCGGTATCCAGGCGAACTTCCGGTTGCACTGGGCGTGGAACAACGTCAAACCGGGGACCAACAGCGCCGACGGCGGCAACTCCCCGCTGACGCTGGCCTTCGACAAGGTGGCCATCGACAGCGGCGAGATCTTCGGCAAGATCCTCGGCCCGATCGTGAACAAGATCAAGCAGGTGACCGGCCCGCTCGACCCGGTGATCAAGACGCTGTACGCGCCGATCCCGGTGCTTTCGGACCTGTCGCATCTGGCGGGCGGGGGCGACGTCACGATCGTGTCGATCGGCAAGGCGTTCAGCACGATCGCCGGTGGCCCGGACCTGAAGTTCGTCGACACCATCGCCGGGGTCGTGAACTTCATCAACCACTTCCCGAGTTGCACCACCACCTGTCTCATCCCGCTCGGGTCGTTCGAACTCGGTGGTCAGAAGGCGCTCGACACCACGGTGACGCCGGACAACACCGAGAGCCTGATCAGCGCGAAGAAGGACGCCGGTGGCGGTACCGACTTCGCCCCGATCCTCGGCGCGATCAACGGCAAGAACCAGAACGCCGACCCCGGGTCGGCCAACCCGATGACCACCAAGGCGTCGGCGGCCGGGTTCAGCTTCCCGGTGTTCGAGAAGCCCGCTTCGCTGTTCAACGTGCTGCTCGGCGGGGACGTGGATCTGGTGAAGTTCGACTCCGGTCCACTGCGCCTCGGCTTCGACTGGCGCCAGCAGTTCGGGCCGGTGTACGCGCCGCCGCCGGTGGTGATTACCTTGCACGGTTCGGCGTCGGTGACGCTGCGCATCGTCGCGGGCTTCGACACCTTCGGCATCCGCAAGGCGTTCGAAGCGGCTCGTGCCGGCCAACTCGACCTCGGGACCGTGGGGCAGGCGTTCCTGCAGAGCCTGTTCTTCTACACCACCGAAAACGGGAAGCCGATCCCGGTGGTGTCGTTCACCGGCGAACTCGCGGCGGGAGCGGCCGTCACGGCGGTGATCATCACCGTCGGCATCGAAGGCGGAGTAGGCCTCACGGTCTCGTTCCTGTGGAACGATCCCAACCACGACGGGAAGTTCCGGATCACGGAGTTCCTGCAAACGGCGCTGAACAACCCGATATGCCTGTTCACCGTGTCGGGGCGGCTCTATGTCTTCCTCAAGCTCTACGTGACGGTCGGCTTCGGCCCGTTCTCGGTGTCGTTCAGCTTCACGATCGTCGACGTCACGCTGCTCGACTTCACCGCGACACCGAACTGCACGCCACCACCGCCGAAACTCGGCGGGCTCAGCGGTGACGGCAAGACACTCGTGGTGTACGCGGCCGCGCTCGGCCACACCGCCCAGCGCGGTGGCGGCGCGGGCGACCCGTACGAGTCGGACAAGCAGGAGAAGGACACCGTCAAGATCACGTCGCTGCACGACTACGCGAACCCGGCGAACCCCGCGTTTACCGGCGTGGCCGTGGACATGCTCGGGATCCGGCGCGAGTTCCGGAACGCGAATATCGAGCGAGTGGTCGTGGACGGCCGCGGCTACGGCAAGCCGATGAGCGTGACCTTCATCGGGGACGCCAAGCAGGACACCGCGAAGGACGGCCCACCGCCGCCGACCGCGCAGTTCGACCGGGACGCGATCGTGTTCGGCGGCGAGAAGAACGACCAGATCAAGACCGGTATCGGCAACTCGTGGGTCGATGGCGGCAAGGGCGACGACACCATCGTCACCGGCGACCGCACCGTGCTCGCCGCGGACCGGAAGAGCTATGTCCGAGACGAGGCGAAAGCACGCGTCGCGGGCGGCCCCGGCGTCGACAGCATCACCGTCGGCAACGGAAAGGACGTCGTCGCGGGCGACTCGAGCCTCGGCGCGCCTCCGGTGACCTCGGTCGGGTTGAAGGAGCTGAAGAACGACGGCCGCGACGGTGGCGACCCGCTGGCGGACGGCACCGGCGGTCCGACGGTCTCCGTGCCGAACTGGGCGATCCTGCCCGATCCGGCGGGCGGGACCGGAAGCGGCGACGCGGGCGACACGATCAAGGTCGGGCTCGCCAGGTCGACCGCGTTCGGCAACGGCGGTGACGACACCCTCGGTGTCGCGGCGGACGATCCGCTGAAGGACGTGCCGACACTGCCGCGGGAACTGTTCGTCTCCCCGGGCGCGATCCTCGTCGGCGGTGACGGCAGCGACCGCTTCGCCGGCGGCACCGGGCCGGACGAGATCTACACCGCGGACCAGGTCGACCCGGGAATCGACGGCCACGGCTCGGCCGACGCCAACACCACGGGCGGCCCGGCGGGCGGGCCGATCAACACCGTCGACACCGGTTCCGGTGACGACAAGGTGTTCGGCGGCAAGGGACAGGACCGGGTCACCGGCCACTCGACGAAGACGCAGAAGGACGACTTCCGCGGTGGTGGCGGCAACGACATCCTGTTCGGCGGATTCGGGGCGGACACGCTCTACGGCGGTCCGGACGACGACTACGTCATCGCCGAACCGTCCACCTTGGAGTTCCCGAACCCGGCGAAGACCGACGACTACGGGCCGCTCTATTTCGTCACGCACACGCCGCTCCCGCAGGGGGTGAGCCCGTCGCACAAGACGCTGGTCGGCGGCCTCGGCCGGGACCACATCATCGGCGGCGACGGCGGTGCGGACGTGTACGGCGACAAGCAGACGTCACCGTGCAAGGCCGGTTCGCCACTTCCGTCGACCCCGGTCGACGAGACGGTGAACGACGCGCTCGACGGCAACGACCGGGTCATCGGCGGTGCCGGAGTGGAGAACGTGCGGGCAGGTGGCGGTGACGACAATGTCGACGCCGAGGCGAACGAAGACCTGGTGTGCGGTGAGAAGGGCAAGGACGTCCTGCACGGCGGCCGCGACGCGGACCAGGTCTGGGGCGGCTCGGACGACGATGCCGTCTACGGCGACACCGGGACCGACACCCTGTACGGCAACGACGGCGTCGACACGATGTTCGGTGGCGACGACCCCGACACCATCGAGGGGAACAACGGTAAGGACTGGATCTCCGGCGGCCTGGCCGGCGACGTGATCGTCGGCGGCACACGGGCGGCGGGCCAGCCCGACGACGGCGACAAGCTGTTCGGCGACGGCGGCACCGACACGATCATCGGTGACAACGGCGATCCCGCGGCGGCGGGCGGGCCGGTGTTCGACCTGGCCACCAGCGCGGACGCCACACTAGGCGGCGATGACACCATCGGCGGCGGCATGGACCCCGACGCGCTGTACGGCGGGCTGGAGAACGACACCGTCTCCGGCGGGAAGGACCCGGACCGTATCGAAGGAAACCCCGGTGCCGACACGCTGAACGGCGAGACCGAGGCCGACGACATCATCGGCGGCAGCCACCAGACGCCCGGCGACCCGGCGGCGAAGAACGCGGCCGGCTATCCGGACGCGGGTGACACGATCTCCGGCGGCGACGCCGACGACGTGATCACCGGTGACAACGCCACGATCACCGGTACGGGTGGCGCGGACTCCGGCGACCCGGTCACCCGCGGCCGCGGGCTGTCGGCGGGCAGGCACGTGGTCCTGTTCGACCTCGGCCATGCCCCGAACCCGGCGAACTCCGGCGGCGACACCATTTCCGGCGGTACCGCCACGGACGTCGTCTACGCACAGTCCGGAATGGACACCGTGCACGGCGACGCCGGGGACGACTACGTGGAAGGCGACCAGGACGCCGACAAACTGTTCGGCGACTCCGGGCAGGACGATCTCGTCGGCGGTTCCTCCGCCGTGGAGATGGGCGGCGGCCAGGGCACCGTGGGCCAGCTCGACACCGGGGACACCATCTCCGGCGGCGAGGACGCGGACGTGATCACCGGCGACAACGCGCTCGTGACCAGGGACGCGGGTATCCCGAAGAGCCCGATCACCCAGGGCCGGTTCGACACGGACCTGCCCGGCGCGCTTCCGATGACGCACCGCAGCATCCAGCTGTACGACCTCGGTGACACGCCGGTGCCGAACACCTCCGGCGGCGACGACATCACCGGTGACAACGGATGCGACGCGATCCTCGGCCAGTCCGGGAACGACCGCATCAAGGGCGGCAACGACGGCGACCACGCCGAAGGCGGCCCGGGCCGGGACTGGATCGAAGGCAACAACGGCGACGACGATCTCGTCGGCGGCAGCTCGACGATCCACGGCGACGACACCGCGCTGACCACCCAGGGCCAGCCGGACACCGCGGACGTGGTCTTCGGCGGCACGGGCGACGACGTCGTCCTCGGCGACAACGCGATCACCGACCGGATCGCGCCGCCATCGCCGTACCTGCTGCGGGTGGGCAGCAACGGGACGTTCGAGACGCAGCGTTCCCTGCGGCTGCTGGACCTGTCGTGGAGCAACGGCTTCCTCGGTGCGCCGACGCGATCGGTGGCCGGCGGGGACCAGCTGTCCGGTGGCGGCGGCGTCGACGTGATGTTCGGCCAGGACGGCGACGACCAGATCTCCGGTGGCGCGCACGACGACTACGCCGAGGGCAACGGCGGGCACGACACGATGTTCGGCGACCGCACCCTCGCGGAGGCCGGGATCGCGCTCAGCCCACCGGATCCGGCGTGGCCGGGTGCGGCGTCGGACGACCTCGGCGACGTCTCCGCCCCGAATGGCCAGGACGACCTGATCGGCGGCAGCTCGCTGGAGGTCTTCCGCGACACGGCCGACGACGTGCACGGTGACGGTGCCGCCGACTTCATCCTCGGCGACAACGGCACCGCGGTGCGGGACATCGTGGACCAGACCGGCAAACCGGTGGCGCTCGGCGACGACCCGTCGAAGGTCTCGCTGCCGCTGACGAACCGGATCTACGCGAAGCGCTACTCGGCGTCTCCGCCTGCCGGTGCGGCGTTCGTCCGCCACGGCGTCAACGGCGCGCCGACGCGCTTCTGCACCACCACGCAGGCCACCTGCGAGGCACTCGGCGCCTCCGGCGGCGACAACCTGTGGGGTGACGCGGGGGAGGACACGCAGTACGGCCAGGACGGCGACGACCTGATGTACGGCGACACCGGTACGGCGACGGCTCCGGGTGACGGCGCCGACGACATGTACGGCGAGCTCGGTGGAGACCGGATGTGGGGAACCGGCGGCGAAGACGCCATGGTCGGTGACCGCGGCGGAATCGTGGACGTTTTCCAGAACGGGGCGAACCATTTCGTGATCGATAACCCGCAGGTGCCCGCGATCCATTACGAGGGTTTCTTGGCCGGCTCGGTCACGAGGCAGGTCGATCTCCAGCATGACGTCAACGGCGACACCTTCGCCGCACCCGGCAACGCCCCGGCGATGCCGCACCGCGGTGACCTCGAAGGCGGCGACGACCGTATCCGCGGCGGCGACGACCACGACTCGATCCACGGCGGCTTCGGCGACGACCTGGCCAACGGGGATTCGGGTGGTGACATCGTCTTCGGCGACGACGGCGCGGACGTGCTGTGGGGCGGCAAGGGCGGTACCGACCCGGCCAACCCGAACGACCGGGGTGTCAACGACTCGCTCGTCGACCACATCGCCGGCGGCAAGGGCGCCACATCCGGTCCGTCGGTCGACCCGAACACCGGCGCGCTGGGCTCGGACATCCTCGACTGGCGCCCGCGCGGCACCTACGGCGCACCGGGGCAGACGACCTGCACCGCGAACCCGTGGCCGCAGACGTTCGGCAACGGCAAGAACGCGGTCACCGTCGACCCGTGCACGTGGTTCGAGATGACGAACCTCGACAACGCCGATGTCGCGGACAACCAGCACCACCAGGGCATCGACTGGATCTACGGCGGCTGGGACCGCGACGTGCTGCAGGCCGACGTGGCCGACAACGGGCCCAACCCCGGTGACCGGCTGCTCGACTGGGGCGGTGCGTACAACCTCTACACGCACTGCAACGCGGCCTACGGCGGCTACAACGACGTCCGGCAGCACAGTCCGACGCATCAGGAATTCCTGCAGCGGTGGGCGTACTCGCTGGGTGCCGGTCAGGTGGCCGGGGACGTGACCACGGCGGGCACGTCGGCGTACGACGAGCTGGCGCTGGTGTACCAGCCGGACATGAAGGAGCACGGCACGGGACCGGCGTTCCCGACCACGCCGGGCCACTTCGACAACCCGAACGCGTGCGCACCGTGAGGCCGGTGCCATCTGATCGGTGAGGAGGGTTGCCCGCTGTGGAGGATTTGGGACGTTGAACGTCCTAAATCCTTCACGCTCGAATCGCCTGGCCTGCGCGAGGTTTGCCTTGCCTGATGGTGACGATGTGGGAATCGGGACGTTGAGTGTCCCGATTCCCACATCGTCGAGGGCCGCGTTGCGAAAGCCACTTTCGCAACGCCGAACTGCGCCGCTCAAGCCCCACCCTCAAGAGAAGGTGACCACCTGCCGGACCGCCGCACCGCGCCGCAGCCGGTCGAAGCCCGCGTTGATCTCCTCCAGCCCGATCCGGTGCGTCAGCAACGCCTCCACGGGCAGCAGCCCCGACCGGTACAGGTCGATGAACCGGGGGATGTCGCGCCGGGGGACACACGAGCCGAGGTAGCTGCCGCGCAGCGTTTTCTCCTCCGCCACCAGGCTTTGCGCGGGCAGCGCGACTTCGGCGGCGGGATCGGGCAGCCCGACGGTGACGGTGGTGCCGCCCGGCCGTGTCGCCCGGTATGCCTGCTGCAGGGCGGCCACGACGCCGGTGGTGTCGATCGCGTGGTCGGCGCCGCCGCCGGTGAGCTCCTTGATCGCCTCGACGTCGCCTTCGAGCGCGTGGGTGGCGCCGAGGGACAGAGCCAGCTCACGCTTCTCCGCGACGACGTCGACGGCCAGCAGCGTGGTCGCACCGGCGGCTTTGGCGGCGAGCAGCGCCGCGAGGCCGACACCGCCGAGGCCGAACACGACGACGCTGTCGCCCGGACGCACGTCGGTCGCGTTGAAGACGGCACCGGCGCCGGTGAGCACGGCGCAACCGAACAGCGCCGCGACGTCGAACGGGAGGGTCTCGTCCACGGCGACCACCGAACGCGCCGAGACGACGATGTGCTCGGCGAAGGCGGAAACGCCCAGGTGATGTCCTGGACGGCCGCCGGGTGCTGACCAGCGGGTCCCGCCACCGAGCAGGGTGCCGTTCCGGTTGGCGTCGGCCGCCGGGGCGCATAGGGCGGGGCGTCCGGTGAGGCACGAGCGGCAGTCGCCACACGAGGGCACGAACGACAGCACCACGTGCTGCCCCGCCGTGAAGCCGGTGCCCGGTCCCGGCTCCACGACCTCGCCCGCGGCCTCGTGCCCCAGGACCATCGGCAGCGGCCGTGGCCTGCTGCCGTCGATCACCGACAGATCCGAGTGACACAGCCCCGCCGCCCGCACCCGGATGAGAAGTTCACCGGGCCCTGGCGGGTCCAGCGTCAGGTTCTCGATCTCCAGCGGACGGCCGACTTCGCGGAGCACCGCGCCCCGCACCGGCGTCACCGCTCGCTCCCGGCCGGGACGCAGGTGGTGACCTGGCGTTCGGACAGCAGCGGTACCACCTCGCCGAGCACGATGCGCTGGAAATGTTCCGACGCGCAGTGGGCGGCGAAGTCCTCTTCGGACTCGTACTCCTCGACGATCACCACCACGCTGTCCTCGGTTCCGGAGTGGACGGTGTACCGGAGGCAGCCGGGTTCGCGCCGTGACGCGTCGGCCATCGGCTCCAGCAGTTCGAGGACGCGGTCCCGGTGCGCGGTCACATACCGGGCCACCACGACGAAGCTCATTTCTCTCCCGCGCTCAGCTGGGACCGGGTCAGCGACCACAGCCCCGAATCGGACGATGCGGCGGCCAGCGCGCCCATCGCGAGTGAATGGGCCACCCCGGCCCGGTCGGTGACGAAACCGGCCGCCACGAACGGCGACATGACCTCGCGGGCCTGGGCCGACATCCACGGGATGATCGGCGCGGGCATCAGCTCCACCAGGTCCGGGCGGCTGCGTTTCACCGCTTCCAGGCTGCGGTTCAGGTTCGACCGGTCGGTGACGAACACCTTGTGCATGGTCAGCATCGACACCGCGCGGGCCCGTTCGATCGGGGCGACCCGGGTGCTGACCACCCCGGTCGCCCCGATCTCGTGGAGGAAGTCCACGCCGCCGCGATCGGTGGCCAGTCCCGGGCAGGAGTCGATGTTCACGAACAGGATCTTCTCCAGGCCGGTCAGTACCGGGACGATCTTGGCCAGCTGCCCGACCGGGACCGCGGCCAGGATGCCGACGCGGGACGCCGCGTTCGCGAAGTCGGCCACCTTGGCGGTGCCGACCACCGACGCGCATACCGGGACGTCCGCGAACGCCGCCGTGATCCTCTCGTTCATACGGTCCACAGTGGTCGATCAGCTCGCGGAGTCAAGGGGATTCGGCCCGAGGTCACTGGGCAGCCCGAGCTTGCCCGGGTTGAGCAGGCCCTGCGGATCGAGCGCCCGCTTCACCGCGACGAACGCGCCGAACCCGGAGCCGAGCGTGTCCGCGAGATACGGCCCCCGGAGCAGACCGGAACCGTGGTGGTGGCTCAGCGCCGCGCCGTGGCGCACCAGCACGGCGTTGGCCGCGTCCCAGGCCGAGCGGTACCAGTGCCGCCGCTTCTCCGGTTCCACGTCGCCGCGGAGCGAGAAGTACAGGCACGCGCCGTCGGTGTAGGCGTGGGACTGGTGCGCGGACGCGGCCAAGGTGCCGGGGACGGCCTCGATCGCGGCCACGACCTCGTCGTAGATCGCGGGCAGCGCCGACCACGCGCCCGCCATTTCGAGCGTGTCGGCGACGAAACCCGGGCCGGGCGTGAACCCGTCCGCCGACTTCCCGACCAGCATCCGCTCGTCGAGCCAGCGCTCGAAGACGGCCTGACCGTCCAGTTCGGACCCGGTCGCGGCGCAGACCTCGGAGCTCACCTGCAGCATCGCGTCGACCAGCACCGGGTCGCCTTCGTCGGCGATCAGCAGCAGGTTGGTGTCCGGCAGGCCGAAATGTGTCCCGCTCTCCAGCTTGTCGTAGAGCCGCATCGCGGCCGGGGTCGCGCCGCGCTGCATGATCAGCCGGCACGCCTCCAGCCCCGCGGCGAAGGTTTCGAAGCCGTAAGCGACGGCCTTGGCGTAACCGGGCAGCGGGTGCGTGCGCAGGCGCACGGAAGTGATGACGCCGAGCGTGCCCTCCGAACCGACGAACAGCTGGCGCAGGTCGGGGCCGGTGGCGGCCCGCGGGTAGTCGCCGAACCGGGCGAGCGTGCCGTCGGCGAGCACGACGTCGAGGCCGACCACCATGTCCTCGATCTTGCCGTAGCGGGTGGAAAGCTGGCCCGCCCCGCGGCAGGCCACCCAGCCGCCCACAGTGGACAGTGCGTACGCGGACGGCCAGTGCCCCGTGGTGGCGCCGTGTGTCTTCTGCAGTTCGGTTTCGAACAGGTCGCCGAACATCCCGGCCTGTACGTCGACGACCTGGGAGTCCGCGTCGAAGGACAGGATCCTGTTCAGCCCGCAGACGTCCAGCACGACGCCGCCGTGGACCGGCAGGGCGGCGCCGGTGACGTTGCTGCGACCGGCGGACACCGTCAGCGGCACCTTGTGCTCGCCGCACAGGCGGACCACGGCTTGCACTTGTTCCACCGTGCTGACCTCGGCGATCACCGCGTCCGGTGTCGCCGGGTTCCCCGCGGTCTCGCCGATCATCGAACCGGCCCACCAGTCGCGGGTGCGCAGCACGACCTCGTCGTGCTCGGTGTGCACGGCGTCCGCGACCTCTCGCAGCGCCTCGGTCAGCGCGGCGGGCACGGGGACGACGGTCGTCTGCAGCGACGCCGGGCCCTGCCCCGGAGGTGTCCGGTCGCCCCAGCGGGGCGGCGTCGGGGCCCCGACCACGTACTTCCCCCGGTTGAACGGGTGGGCGATCGTCTGGCTGCTGATCATGCGTTGTCTCCCAACAGAATCGACTTCTCCCGGGCGACGTCCGCCCGATAGTCCTGCACTTGCGACGCCACGGTCTCCGGCGGCAGGCCGAGTTCGGCGCCCAGCAGTTCGCCGACGAGCGGCGCGGCCTCGGCGGAGGCGTCCCTGGCGAACAGCCGCAGCCGTGTGCGCCGGGACAGCACGTCGTCCACCGAGCGCGCCATCTCGGACCTGGCCGCGAACACGACCTCCGCCTTGAGGTGCGGCTGGCCGGGGATGAGCGGCTCGCCGAGCGTCGGGTCCTCGTCGACGAGCGCGCTCACGAAACGGGCTTCGGTCCCGTAGCGGCCGCCGAGGTGCGCGGCGATCCCGCCGGTCGCGGCGGTGGCTTCGGCGTCGTAGCCGGCGCCACCGAGCAGGGGCAGGTTCTTGGTGCCGCAGCGCGCCTTGCGCCCCAGCAGCCCGACCGCCTCGTCCACGACGAGTTCGCCCATATGCCTGCTGGTGGTGAGTTTGCCGCCGGTCACGGTGACCATGCCCGAGGCGACGGTGATGTGGTGATCGCGCCGCATGTCGAGGGTCGTCCCTTCGGAGCCGCCGACCAGCGGCCGCAGGCCCGCGTAGCTGCCGAGCACGTCCTCGGGACCGAGCTTGGTGTCGAAGGCGATCGTGGCGCCTTCGAGCAGGAACTCCATCTCGTCGCGGGTGCAGTGCACGTCGTCGGTCGAGCCGTCGTAGTCGGTGTCCGTGGTGCCGACCACGACCACGTCACCCCAGCGGGTGCAGGTCGCCCGCCGCGCGCGGCCCGGGATGGGCACCGTCACCGTGCAGTCGTTGCGGATCTTCGACCAGGGCAGCACGATGTGGACGCCCTTCGCGGGGCGCACCTGCGGCCGGTGTCCCGCGGAGGCCATGCCGTCCACATCGTCGGCCCACACCCCGGTCGCGTTGACGACCACCCGCGCCCGGACGTCGATCCGTTCGCCGTCGGCCTCGACCGTCGCGCCGGTCACCCGCCCGCCCGTGGTGCGCAGGCCGGTCACCTCGGCGCCGTTGGCCACGACGGCGCCGAGCCGGGCCGCGGTGCGCACGATCGCGAGGGTCAGGCGGGCGTCGTCGGCGCGGCTGTCGTAGTACATCAGGCCGCCACGCAGGTGGTCGGCTCGCAGGGTCGGGGCGTGCGCCAGCACTTCGTCGACCGTGAGCCGCTGGTGCAGTTTGCCGATCCGCCAGCCGCCGGCGAGGTCGTATGTCCACAAGAGACTCTCGAAGGCGCGGGCGATCCGGGCGTCGAAAACACCGTCCTTGGCCAGGATCGGGAACAGGAAGGGCAGCCGCTGCACCAGATGTGGGGCGTTGCGGCGGAATCGCTGGCGTTCCAGGAGGGAATGCCGGACCAGGTCCAGGTTGCCCTGCTCGATGTAGCGCAGGCCGCCGTGCACCATCTTGGAGGATTTCGACGAGGTCCCGGACGCGAAGTCGTCCCGCTCGACCAGCGCGACCGACAGGCCGCGGGCGGCGGCGTCCAGCGCGGTGTAGGCGCCGGTGATCCCGCCGCCGATCACGAGAAGGTCGAACTCGCCGGCGTCGAGTCCGGTCAGCGCGGTGCGACGGTCCAGCCGCAGCAACGCCGAAGGGGTCGCTCCCGCTGCGACGGCATTCGGCCGCCGGGACGGCAGTGTGAACATGGTTGAGGAACCTCTCCACTCAGAACTGGGGTTTCACGACAGCGAGACGGCGAGCACGTCTTGCCAGCGCGCTCGGAGTTTCAGCCGGTCGGTTTCGGCGATGGCGGGCTCGAAGACCCGCCCGGGTGGCTGGTGCGCGACGGCCTCGGCCAGCGAAGGCCACAGTCCGAGCCGGGTGCCGGCGAGATAGGCGGCGCCGCGCAGGCTGGCGGTGGCCGAATCCGCCACACGTTCGATGGCGAGACCGGTGAAATCGGCCTGGCTTTGGAGCAACGGGTCGCTCGCCGCCAGACCGCCGCCGACCCGCAGACGGGTCATCGGCCGGTCCATGGTGGTGCGCAAGGCGTCGGCGGTGTCGCTCACCGCGTGGGCGATCCCGTCGATCACCGCCCTGGCCAGGATCTCCCGCGTGGTCGCCAGATTCAGCCCGGCCAGCATGCCGCGGGCGTCGGGCCGCTGCACCGGGGTGCGCAGTCCGGCCAGCGTCGGCACGAACCACGTCGCCTCGCCACTGGGCTGCGCCGCGGCCAGCGCGCTGATCTCGGCCGCCGAAGCGAACAGGCCGAGGTCTTCGATGAGCCACCGCAGGGCGGAGCCGGTGGTCGAGGTGTAGGACTCCAGGCTGAACCGGCTGTGGCCGTCACTGCGCCAGGCGACCAGGCACAGTACGCCGTCGAGACCGCCCACCGCCTCGGGCGGTTCGTCACCGGCGAGCGCGCCGACGAACGTTCCGGTGCCATGGACGCAGGTGGCCTGGCCGGGTTCGAGCGCGCCCAGCGCGATCAGCGACGCGTGCTGGTCGCCCATCACCGCCGCGATCGGCACGCGGATACCGAGCAGTTCCGGGTCGGTGTAGCCGTAGTCGCCGTCGTCGTCCAGCGGCGGCGGAGCCGACTCGGCCGGAAAACCCAGTGCCTCCAGCCATTTCGTGTCCCAGGCGTGTTCCCGCAACCGGTAGCCGCCGAACGCGACGGCGTTGGTCGCCGAGATCGCGTACCGCTCGCGGCCGCTGAGATGCCACACCAGCCAGGTGTCCACCGAGCCGAAGAGCGCCCGCCCGGCTGGAACGCCGAGCTTCTCGAGTTGCCTTGCGGCCCACAGGAACGGGGCGCGGGTGCCCACCGGACGTCCGGTCGCTGCCCACAGGTACCGGTCCCATTCGGGCGCGAGCTTCGCCAGCTCGGCGGCGTAGCGGCTGTCCTGCCACACCACGGCCGGTGCCAGCGGACGTCCGGTCTCGCGGTCCCACAGCACGGCTGTCGCCCGCTGGGTGCAGATCGACATGCCTGTGATCTCCACGCCGTTGTCGGCGGCCCACGCCACCGCCTGGCGGGCGACGTCGACGGTCCGCTCCAGCAGTTGCATGGCGTCCTGTTCGACCTCGGCCGGCCGGGGATGGCTCACGTCGATGGAGGTGTAGAAGGAGGGCCCGCATCGCCCGTCTTCGCCGACGACGGCCGCGCGGGTGCCGGTGGAACCCTCGTCGACGGCCAGGATCCCGCGCCGCATCACGCGCTCCTGCGCTTGAGGTCGATGGTCTCGTCGTCGGGATCGACGCCGCTGCGGGTGGGGTCCCAGCGGACGATCAGGCAGGAGACCAGGCCGAGGAACGGCACCACCGCGAGCAGCGCGATCGTCGGGCCGAGCCCCATCGATTCCTTGATCTGCGGGAACACGTAGAGCCCGATGACACTGCCGAAGCTGCCGAGCATCCCGGTCACGCCGGTGCCGAGGGTGCGGATGTCACTGCGGTAGGACAGCGCCGCGATCGATTTGCCGTTCGCGCCCGGTCCGGCCGAGTGGAAGAAGATGAACAGGAACGGCAGCAGGAAGCCGACGGCGATCGGCAGCTTCCCGAAGCCCAGCCCCATCACCAGCAGGATGGCGAACGCGAAGGCGTAGCCGATGGCGGAACTCGTGCGCAGCCCGATTTTCCTGCCGAAGTACGCCGAGAGCGCGCCGCCGATGATGCCGGCGATGTTGAAGATCATCGATCCCAGGGTCGCGGTCTGGAACGCTTGCCCGAAGATCGCCAGGCTGATCACCGGCAGGTACCACCCGACGGCGAAGTACTGCATCGACTGGGTCAGGGAGATGGCTGTGGACAGGAAGGTCCGCGGCAGATACGGCTTGCGGAACAGCACCCCCGCGTGCCGGAACCCGATCTTCTGTTCCGTGGCGGGATCCGGCCCGCTGCTGGCGCCCGGGGTCACCTGGAAACCGTAGATCCGGCGGAGGCTGACCGCCGCTTCCGCGAGCCTGCCCTTCGCCGCGAGCCACGACGGGCTTTCGACGAGGAACAGCAGCTGCAGCACTAGCAGGACGAGCGCGAAGACACCGGCCGAGCCGACGGACCATCGCCAGATCCCCACTCCGGCGTCGAGCTGGAAGAACACCAGCGTCAGCCCGAGGTTCACGGTGGTGGCGACGTACCAGACGGACTGCCAGAGATTGAGCCGCCCGCGCAGCTTCGCGGGGGTGTATTCGGCGAGCATGGCCATGGCCACCGCGAAGTCGATCCCGTAGGCGACGCCGACGAGGCCGCGTCCGAACCAGACCTCGCCGAACCCACCCGCCGTCGCGGTGAGCACGGCCCCGATCGCCGCGATCGCCTTGGCCGCGATCAGCGGTTTGACGCGCCCGATCCGGGCGGCCAGCCAGCCGCCGATCGGGTTGAACAGGATGGCCACCGCCGGTGCGGTCGCGGTGAGCACGCCGACCTGGGTGGAGCTGAGGCCGAGCTCCTTGATCATCGGGGACAGGCCGGCGCCGAGCGCGGCGTTGGAGTAGGCGTCCAGGAAAAGCCCGCCCAGCACCAGATACCACAGCAGATTGGCCTTGCGCGGCAACCTCGAAAGCCCGTTGACGAGCGCGGCCACCTGGGAGACGTTCGAAATAGAGCCTGTCGGGCTGAGCGTCGATGAACTCATGGACCGCCAACTTTCTGCGCTGGCTGTCAGCGATCCGACACAAAAAAACAGACACGACGAAGACCGCTGACAGTGGCTCTTCGTCTGTGCCTGTCTGAAGGGAGAAGAGTAGATCCCGATCCGTGGTCCGTCAAGACGGCGCCTTGTCCGGCCACATAGGACACTCGCGCGGAAAGATCTTCGCTGAGTGCCGGGGATTCCGGTCGGAGATCGGCGGGGAATGCGTGCCGTGCCTTCCGGATTTCGGCCGCGGCTGATGGCGGGCCAAGTCCGTGAAGGCCTCCTTACCTACCTTGAAGGTAGTGAAGGAGGCCTTCACTACCTTCAAGGTCGTCGCAGGTGCACCGGCGGCCTCAGCGATCACAGGCGCCGTGCGTGAAGGCCCCCTTCACTGCGCTAGACGCAATGAAGGGGGCCTTCACGTACTTCAAAGCCGTCCCGGACGCTTACGCCTTCGGCTGATCCCGCCACCAACGCTGACCGGCTTCGGGCAGCGTCGAGATCGGGTCGTAGTACGGGTACCGCCGCTGCAAGGCTTCCGGGTCCTCGTGCTCGATCCCGGTGCGGTAGTTCTTGGTCCAGTACGAAATCCCGAGCTCCCGGTCGTACTCCGCAAGCTGGTGCACCCAGCGCTTCCCGACATACGGCACGTCGCAGACGATCCGCGGAGTCGCGTAACCGGGCAGGTAGCCCATGATCGCGTGCTGCAGTTCCTGCGCCTCGTGCACGGAAACCCGCCAGTGCTCGGCGTTGGGGATCATGTCGCACATGTAGAAGTAGTACGGCAAGATGTTCGCCTCGCCCTGCAGCGCGAAGCAGAGGTCCAGCAGGTCGGCCGGGGTCGCGTTCACGCCCTTCATCAGCACGCCCTGGTTGCGCACGTCGCGGACGCCGACGTCGAGCGCGGTCCTGGCGGCTTCCGCGACCAGCGGGGTCACCGACTGGGCGTGGTTGACGTGGGTGTGGATCGCGAGGTTGACGCCGCGGCGCTGAGCGGTGCCGGCGACGCGTTCGAGGCCTTCGACGACCTTCGGCTGGATCCAGTGCTGCGGCAGTGCGGCGAGCGCCTTGGTGGCGAGCCGGATGTCGCGGACGGTGTCGATGTCCATCAGCCGCATCAGGAACGACTCCAGCTGCGGCCACGGCACGTTCGCCACGTCGCCGCCGGAGACCACGACGTCACGCACGCCGGGGGTCTTCTTCAGGTACTCGATCATCGCGTCCTGGCGGTCGACCGGTTTGAGCGAGAGCTTGTGCTTCTCGATCTGTTCGGTGGAGTTGCCGACCAGGTCCATCCGGGTGCAGTGCCCGCAGTACTGGGGGCAGGTGGAGATCATCTCGGCGAGGACCTTGGTGGGGTAGCGGTGGGTCAGCCCCTCCACGACCCACATCTCCGCCTCGTGCAGCGAGTCCCGTTCGGAGTGCGGGTGGCTCGGCCACTCGGTGTCGCGGTCGCTGCGCACCGGGAGCATGTAGCGGCGGATCGGGTCGGCGTACCAGGCCTCGGTCACCTTCGCCGGGTCCGTGCCCGCGTTGGGCGCCATCGTGTTGATCATCTGCGGCGGCAGGAGCATCGACATCGTGGCCATCTCGCGCTGGTCGGCGAGCATGTCCTCGTAGAAGCGCTCCTCCAGCTGATCGCCCATCAGGGCGCGCAGCTGCTTGGCGTTACGGATGCAGTGCACTCGCTGCCACTGCGCGTCGCGCCACTCTGCCTCGGTCACGTCGTGCCAGCCGGGGAAGCGGCGCCAGTCGGGTTCGATCAGCTCGACCCGGGTGTAGTCGTAGGGCTGATCGTAGGCGGCCACCGGCGAGGTCGGTTCCTGGATCGCAGTCACTTGTACTCCTCGTCGTCGGAAACGCGTGAAAATATCCTGTCACATCGTTCGGAAGACGTAAATATTCCTGTCCTGCGTGGTGTGTCGAAATCTCCCCGACCCGCCGGTCAGGTGGTCGTCCGCACGCTGCAAACTCAGGAGGGTGACGAACGCGCGAACGACACTCCTGCTCGGCGGGCGCATCTACAGCCCCTCGGCTCCCGACGCCACCGCCATGGCGATCACCGACGGCATCGTCGTCTGGGTGGGACAGGACGGCCCGGCCAAAGCCCTGCATCCCGACGCCGAACCGGTGGACCTCGACGGCGCCTTCGTCGCCCCGGCCTTCGTCGACGCGCACGTCCACGCCACCGCGACCGGCCTGCATCTCACCGGGCTGAACCTCGCGAACGTCCGCGGTGCCGCCGAACTCCTGGCCGCGGTCCGCGACGCCGTCCGCCCCGGCCAGGTGCTGGTCGCGCACGGCTGGGACGAATCCCGCTGGACCGACGGCAGGCTGCCCAGCCGCGCCGAGATCGACGAGGCCGCGAACGGCGCCCCGGTGTACCTGAGCCGGGTCGACGTCCACTCGGCGCTCGTCTCCAGCGCCCTCGTCGCGCTGGCCACCGGGGTGCACGAGGCGCCGGGCTGGTCGGCCGACGGACCGCTGACCCGCGACGCCCACCACCTCGCGCGCGCCACGATGCGCGACGCGATCACCCCGCAGCAGCGCCGCGAGGCCCAGCGCGCGTTCCTCGCCGAAGCCGCCGCGCGCGGTGTCGTGAGCGTCCACGAATGCGCGGGTCCGGACATTTCCGGCGCCGAAGACCTCACCGACCTGCTCACGCTCGCGTCCGGACCGGGACTGCCGGAGGTCGTCGGCTACTGGGGCGAGCGCGGCGGAGTCGAGACCGCCCGCGCGCTCGGCGCCAGGGGAGTCGCGGGCGACCTGTTCGTCGACGGCGCGCTCGGCTCGCGCACGGCCGCGCTGCACGAGCCGTACGCCGACGCCCACGGCACCTCCGGAACGCTCTACCTCGACGCGGCCGCCATCGCCGAGCACGTCGCCGCCTGCACCGAGGCCCAACTGCAGGCCGGTTTCCACGTCATCGGCGACGCCGCCGTCGCCGAGGTCGTCGAAGGATTCCGGCTCGCGGAGAAGACCGTCGGCCGTCGCGCGCTGGCAGCCCGGCACCACCGGCTCGAGCACGTCGAGATGATCGACGCCGACCAGGCGAAGGCGCTCGCCGGCTGGGGTGTGGTCGCGTCGGTCCAGCCGCAGTTCGACGCGGAATGGGGCGGCGAGCACGGCATGTACGTCGACCGTCTCGGCAGCGAACGAGCCCCGAAGCTCAACCCCTTCGCCGCCATGGCCGCCGAAGGGCTCCTGCTCGCCTTCGGCTCCGACGCTCCCGTCACGCCTGTCGACCCGTGGGCCACCGTCCGCGCCGGCACTTATCACCGCACGCCGGGTTCGGGACTGTCCGCTCGCGCGTCCTTCACCGCCCACACCCGCGCGGGGCACCGAGCCGCCGGGGTGAACGACGGTGTCACCGGCAGCCTGGTCCCGGGCGCTCCCGCGCACTACGCGATCTGGGACGCCGAAGACCTCGTCGTCGCGACGCCGGACTCGCGGGTGCAGCGCTGGTCGACCGACCCGCGCGCGGGGGTGCCCCCACTGCCGAACCTGGCCGAAGGGGCGACGCTGCCCCGGTGCCTGCGCACGGTGCGCCACGGAGAGGTCATCCACGATGTGTTCACCCGCACGGCCTAGGGTTCAGGAGTGCCCTCGACCGTGACCGATCCGGACCCCGAAGCGGTGCCCCGGAAGCGGTTCTCCCGCGCCTGGCTCCTGCGTTTCCTCGTCGCCGCGGCGTCGGGTTTCTCGCTGTACCTCAGTTTCGCGCCGCGTCCGCTGTGGTGGCTCGCGCCGCTGGCGTTCACCGGCTTCGCCCTCGTGGTGCACGGACGCCGGTTCCGGGGCGCGTTCGGTTACGCGTTCGTGTTCGGGATGGGGTTCTTCCTGCCGCTGCTGACGTGGCTGCTGGACTTCCTCGGCCCGGGCTTCGGGCCGTGGCCGTGGATCGCGTTGTCGATGGCGCTGTCGGTGTACCTCGGTTTCGGCGGCGCGTTCGCCACCGTGGTGTGGCGGCTGCCGCTCGGACCACTGTGGGCCGCGTTGGTGATCATCGCGTTGGAGACACCGCGGGCCTGGTTCCCCTTCGGCGGTTTCCCGTGGGGCCGGGTGGCGTTCAGCCAGCCCGAGGGCGCCTTCGTCTCGCTGGCCTCGATCGGCGGAGCTCCGCTGGTGGGTCTCGCCGTCGTGGCGACCGGTTTCGGGCTCGCGGCGCTGTGCCTGCGGCTGAGGGGCGCCGATCCGCGACGGTCCCTGGTGGCCGCGGCGGCGGTGACGCTGGTGCCGGTGGTGGCGGGTCTCGCGGTGTGGCCGACGATCGGCACCGAGGCCCAGGACGGCGAACTCACCGTCGCCACGGTGCAGGGCAACGCCCCGGACATCGGCCTGGCGCTGGAAGGCCGCCGCGACGAACTGCGGAACAACCACCTCGCCGAGAGCGCACGCCTGCTGGAAAAGCTGAAGGCGAGCAACACCAAGGTCGACCTGCTGGTGTGGCCCGAGACCGCGATGGCCATGCGCACCGGTGACGCCGGCGTCGATCAGATGGTCCGCGACTACGGCACGCAAGCGATCATCGGCGCGCTGGTCCGGCTGCCCGACGGCACCGCCCAGAACTCCGCGCTGGTCTGGGATCCGGCGACCGGCCCCGGCCAGCGCTACGCCAAGCAGCAGCTGGTCCCGTTCGGCGAGTACGTCCCGGCCCGTGAGGTCGCGAAGCTGGTGACGCCGTTCGTCGACAGCGTGGCGAACATGACACCGGGTGACGGCGCCAACGCCGCGCTGTCGGTCGCGGGCACCAGGGTCGGCGTCTTCATCTGCTACGAGACCGCGTTCGACTACCCGGCGAGGGAATCGGTCGCCGACGGCGCGGAACTGCTCGTCGTGCCGACCAACAACGCCTGGTACGGGCCGGGGGAGATGAGTTACCAGCAGCTGGCGATGTCGCGGCTGCGGGCGGTGGAGCATGGGCGCGCGGTGATCGTTTCGGCCACCAGCGGGGTCAGCGCGATCGTCGCTCCCGACGGTTCGATCACGGCCTCCACCAGCCTGTTCACCGCAGACTCCCTGGTGGGGCGCGTACCGCTGAGGCAGCAGACTACGCTGTCGGATCTACTCGGTGTGACGACGGAGTACGGACTGCTGGCCCTGGCGATCGCCGGGGTTACCGGCGGGTACGTGCTCCGTTTCCGCACCCGGCGCGCGAGCGCCGCCAAGGCAACGAGGGAAGCGGCGGGCTGACCCGCCGGAACACGGAGGAAAAGCGGATGGCGCAGGCGCCGCGGGGGGCCCAGGGAATCGACCCGGTGCTGGTGGTGGTCCCGACGTACAACGAGCGGGACAACATCGGCCCGATCCTGGAACGTCTGCTCAAGGCACTCCCGGACGTGCACGCCCTCGTCGTCGACGACGGCAGCCCGGACGGCACCGGTGACGTCGCCGACGAACTCGCGAAGGCCGACGAGCGGATCCACGTCATGCACCGGACCGAGAAGGCCGGCCTCGGTGCCGCGTACGTCGCGGGATTCCGCTGGGGGCTCTCCCGCGACTACGCCACCATCGTCGAGATGGACGCCGACGGCTCGCACGCGCCGGAGGACCTGCCCCGGGTGCTGGCCGCGCTCGAGGACGCGGATCTGTCCATCGGCTCCCGCTACGTTCCCGGTGGCAGCACGGTGAACTGGCCGTTCCAGCGCAAGGCGCTGTCCTGGATGGCGAACTTCTACGCGAGGGTCGCGCTCGGCACGAAGATCAAGGACATCACCGCGGGCTTCCGCGCGTATCGCCGCACGGTGCTGGAAAAGCTCCCGCTCGACGAGATCGCCTCGCGCGGCTACTGCTTCCAGATCGACCTGGCGTTCCGCACGGCGCTCGCCGGGTTCGAGGTCGTCGAGGTGCCGATCACCTTCACCGAACGTGAGGTCGGCCAGTCGAAGATGAGCGGCTCGGTCGTGCGCGAGGCGATCGTCCTGGTGGGACTGTGGGGCGTCAAGCGTCGCTGGCAGCAGCTTCGCGGGCTGGCCAAGAAGGGCTGACGCCCAGCACGCTCAGCCCGAGTTTCCCCAGTTCCTTCACCGTCGGCTCGTCCGGCGCCGCGTCGGTGATCACGCCCGCGACGTCGGACAGGGGGAGCACGGTGAACGGCGAGGCCGCGCCGATCTTCTCGGAACTGGCCAGCACGTAGGTGTCGGCGGCCCGTTTGGCGAGGGTGCGTTTCATCGCGGCCTCGTCGGAGTCGCCGGTGGTGAGCCCGGTTTCGGGATGCACCCCGGTGACGCCGAGGAAGAACAGATCGGCGTTGATCCCCATCGCCGCCTCCGCCGCGGCCGCTCCACAGGTGACGGCGGAGTGTTTGAAGAGCCGGCCGCCGATCAGGAACACCTCGACCTTCGGATGCGTGACGAGCGCGGCCGCGACCGTGGGACTGTGCGTGACGATCTTCGCTTCGAGATCGACAGGGAGCGCCTTCGCCAGCGCGAGCGCGGTGGTCCCGCCGTCGAGGATGACCGTCGAGCCGAGCCGGATCAACGCTGCTGCACGTTTCGCGATCCGTTCCTTGCCTGCGACGCTGACCGCCATACGCGTCGCGTAGTCCGCGGTGGCTGGCGAGACCGGCAAGGCTCCGCCGTAGACGCGTTGACAGAGTCCGGCGTCGGCGAGTTCTCGCAGGTCACGGCGAATACTGTCCTCGGACACGCCGAGTTCGGCGGCGAGATCCTTGGCCACGATCCGGCCTTCGGTTTTGAGTCGTTCCATCAGCAGGTCTCGTCGCTGCGCAGCCAACATGTGCACGTTCCTCCTTGTTCCTGCAGATTGTTGCACATTATGCTCTGCCGCATGAGCAAACCTCTGATGATCCTCATCGCCGGGCCGTTCCGCTCCGGCACCGGCGACGACCCCGAACTTCTCGCCCGCAACCTCGCCCGGCTCGAAGAGGCCGCCTGGCCGATCTTCCGCAGCGGGCACGTGCCGATGATCGGCGAGTGGGTCGCGTTGCCGGTGCTGCGCGGGGCGGGCGGGAAGACCGTCGCCGATCCGGTCGCCAAGGAGGTCATGTACCCGACGGCCGACCGGCTCCTGCACCACTGCGACGCCGTCCTGCGGCTGCCGGGCGAATCCACCGGCGCCGACCAGGACGTCGCCATCGCCCTGTCCCGCGGGCTCGACGTCTATCACCGAGTCGAGGACATCCCGGGGTATCAAGCCGCATAATGCGTCACTTGATCGAATGTGACGTTTTCGGGGGAAGGTGAGCCGTGACCGGGAAGGTCTGCGGGATGTGCGGAGGCCCGCTGCCGTCGAAGGCGGATTCGCGCGGGCGTACGGCCGTCTACTGCTCGGCCGCGTGCCGCCAGCGGGCCTACCGGTCACGGCGCGACCCCGCCCCCGACGTGCAAACCCTCATCGCCGAGATCGGCCGCGTCGCGAACCGGCTGGCACCTCAGCCGCCGGAGGAGTTCCTCACCGATCTCACCTCCCTCACCTCCGGTGTCGGCAAGCTGCGGCGGATCGCTCAACTGGCACTGCGGACGAAGGACGAAAACGTCACATCGGAGCCCGTGACGGAAACCGTCGACGAGGTCACCTTCGCCGGGAGGATCGAGGAGCACCAGCGAGAGCTGCGCGTGCACTGCTACCGCATGGTCGGGTCCTACGACGACGCGGAAGACCTGGTCCAGGAGACATTCCTGCGGGCGTGGCGCGGTCGCGAAGGGTTCGAAGGCCGGTCGAGTTTCCGCGCCTGGCTCTACCGCATCGCGACCAACACCTGCCTCGATTTCCTGCGCCGCAACAAACGGGTCCCACGCCCCTACGACCCGTTGCCCGACGTCGAACAGGGCGAACCTCCGCAGTTCCTGCCCTGGTTGCAGCCGTTCCCGGACGACTCCGCGGAGATCGCCGAGACCAGGGAAACGATGGAGCTCGTCTTCCTGGCCGCCATCCAGCACCTCCCGCCGAAACAACGGGCCGTGGTGATCCTCAACGACGTCCTCGGCTGGACGGCCGCCGAAACTGCGGACCTGCTGGAAACCAGCGTCGCCTCGGTCACCAGCGCCCTTCAGCGCGCACGCCCCACGCTGCGCGAACGCCTGCCGGAACGCCGCACCGACTGGGCCAAGACCGTGCGACCGACCGAGGAGGAGCAGGCGATCCTGCGGCGCTACATGGCCGCCGCCACCGCCAACGGGGACAGCCGGGTCATGGCCGAGCTGCTCAGGGAGGACGTGCTGGTCACGATGCCGCCGAATCCGCTGTGGTTCTCCGGCCGCGACGTTTTCCTCGAGTTCGTCGCCCAATCCCTCGATCCCGCCTCGCCGACGTATTTCGGGGAGTGGAAACACCTTCCGGCCGTGGCCAACGGGCTTCCCGCCGCAGCGGGCTACGTCCGACGGCCGGGCACCCGGATCTACCGGGCACAGGTGCTCGACGTGCTGCGCATCGAAGACGGGAAGATCGCCGAGATCACCGCGTTCGAGCCGCATCTGTTCCCCGCGTTCGGGCTACCCCTGACGCTGACCTGAGGACCGATGAGATCTCCGCGCCTTCCGCGTCTCAACCGTCGTAACCGACAACGCGGAAGGAAAACCCATGAGCCTCCAGAACAAGAACGCGATCATCTACGGCGCCGGCGGAGCGATCGGCAACGGCGTCGCCAAGGAGTTCGCCGCGCGCGGAGCCCGCGTCTTCCTCACCGGCCGCCACGAACCGGCACTGACGAAGCTCGCCGGCGAGATCAAGGAGACCGGGGGACAGGCCGAAGTCGCCGTCGTCGACGGCCTCGACGAAGCCGCGGTCCACGCGCACGCGGCTTCCGTCGTGGCCGAGGCGGGCAGCATCGACGTCTCGCTCAACCTCGTCCCGCGTGGCGACATCCAGGGCATCCCGCTCGTGGAGATGTCGGTCGAGGACTACGTCCGCCCGATCACCGACGGCATCACCACGAACTTCATCACCGCACGGGCCGCCGCCCGGCACATGGTCGCCCAGGGCTCCGGCGCCATCCTCGCCCTCGACAGCGGCTCCGCCCACGGCAGCCCGATGATGGGCGCCACGGGCTCGATCGACGCCGCGCTGGACACCTTCATCCGCAATCTCGCCGTCGAGATCGGACCGCACGGCGTCCGCGCGCTCGGCATCTGGGTCGCGGGTATCCCGGAAACCTTCACGCCCGAGAAACTCTCCGCGGTGAACAACCAGCTGCCGGCGACCCCCGAAATGGTGCAGAACGTCCTCGACGGCCTCACCGAGGCCCGGCTGACCAAACGCTCACCGCGCCTCGCCGAGGTCGCCGCCACGCTGGCGTTCCTCGCCTCCGACGACGCCATGGGGATCACCGGCACGTTCATCAACGTGACCAGCATGTACCCCAGCTGACCGAGCCGCCCCCAGCTCCGCCAGCACCGCCCGGATCGCGGGACTCGACTCGGCACTGCGGCGCCACGCGGCGTGCACCTCGCGCGTCGGCGGGCGCCGCAGCGGCCGGGCGACGAGACCTTCGGCCAACGGCGGGCGAGCCAGCCGGGGGATCAACGCGACGACCTCACCTGAGGCGACCAGCGACAGCTGTGTGGAGAAGTCGTCGACCAGATGCCGCACGTCGGGTTCTTCGGGAAGGCCGGCGAACACGCGCCGGAACCACTGGTGGCAGACCGTGCCGGGTGGACTGGTCACCCACGCGTGCCCGGCCAGGTCCGTGCCGTCCAGCGGCGGCTCGGCCCGCGCCAGGAGATGAGTCTCGGCCATGACGACGTCACCGAGGTCGGTGTGCACCAGGCGCCGTGACAACGCAGGGGACAGCGGGACCGGCAGGCCGTCGGCGTCATGCAGGAGCGCGAGGCCGGCGGTCCCGGCCTCGACCGAATGCAGAGCCTGATCGGGGTCCTGCTCGGTGATGTGCAGCCGGAGCTCGGGGTAGCGGGTCAGGAGCCGGGGATGGACCGGGGCGAGCAGGCCGCGGATACCGGTGGAGAACGCGGCCACCCGCAAGACCCCGCGCGGCGCGCCCTCCGCGACCGACTGAGCGGCCTCGGCGCACCGTTCGAGCGCCTGGAACACCTCCAGCGAGGAGTCGACGACGGCCTGGCCCGCCGGAGTCAGCACGACGCCGCGGCCGGCCGGAGCGAGCACCGGCATCCCGATCTGGCGTTCCAGCCGCTTGATCTGCTGCGACACCGCCGACGCCGTGAAACCCAGCTCGTCCGCCGCCCGCGCCAACGTCCCCAACGCGGCCACCGACCGCAGTGCCCGCAGAGCCCCGACCTCGATCATGAAGTCAGGCTACGCAATATCGTTCAAAAACCATCGCTGGACCGCCGGTATCGGCGCCGAGAGGATCGACCGCATGACACCCTTCGGCTCCAACCTCGTCGCCATGGTCACCCCGATGGAGCCCGGCGGCGCGCTCAGCGAACCCGGCCTCACCGGCCTGGTCGACCACCTGCTGAACACCGGGTGCGACGGCATCGTCGTCGGCGGCACCACCGGAGAGTCACCCACCCTGACCGACACCGAATCCGCACGGCTCGTCCGCACCGTGGCGAACCACGCCGGTAACCGGGCGCGCGTGATCGCCGGAGTCGGCACCTACGACACCACCGCCTGCATCCGGCGCGCGAAGGAAGCCGAGGCGGCAGGCGCCGACGCGCTCCTGCTCGTCTGCCCCTACTACTCCAAGCCGACACAGGCCGGGATCGTGGCGCACTGCCAGGCGGTCGCCGACGCCACCGACCTGCCCGTGATGCTCTACGACGTCCCGGCCCGCACCGGGACGGCCATGGAAGCGGCCACCCTGATCGAACTCGCCAGCCACCCCAGGATCCGGGCCGTGAAGGACGCCAAGGGTGACCTGTTCGAAGCGATGACCGTCATGGCGCACACACCGCTGGCCTATTACTGCGGCATCGACGAACTCAACCTGCCCTACCTCGCCGCCGGCGCCACAGGCCTGGTCAGCGTCGTGGGCAACGCCGTCGCCGACCGCAACGCCGCACTCATCGCCGCCGTACGCGGGGGAGACCTCGACACCGCGCGATCGCTCAACGCCGCGTTGCTTCCGCTGGCTGAGGCCGTCATGCGTACCTCGCAGGGTGCGATCATGGCCAAGGCCGCACTGGCCGAACTCGGCGTCATCCCGCACGCGACGGTGCGGCTTCCGCTCCTCGAATCGCCGCCGGAACACCTAGGGCGCCTTCGCGACGCGTTGATGTCCCTCGGCGCCGGGTTGCTCCCCGCCTGATCGGCCGCGGGATGTCAGGAAAGGGTCGTTCCTGACGTTTCCTGTCCTGAACGGCCCTTTCCTGACATCCCCGAGACACGGCGAAGCCCCCGCGGAGGGAGGTCGCGGGGGCTTCGCCGGTTCGTGGTGGGGCTAGCTACTTGTGCCGTGCGTCAGGCGGACCGGGTGGTCCTGCGTCCCTTCAGCTCGGCGAGACGTTCGTTGAGCAGATCTTCGAGCTCCGGGATCGAACGGCGCTCCAGGAGCATGTCCCAGTGCGTCCTCGGGGGCTTGACCTTCTTCTGCTCCGGCTGCCCGCCGTCCACGATCTCGGACTCGCTGCCGTGCAGCCTGCACTCCCACACCGAGGGGATCTCGGCGTCGTCGGAGAAGGGCACCTCGAACTCGTGGTTCTTGGGGCAGGCGTAGCGCACGGTGCGCCGAGGCGCGAGGTCGTGGTTGCGGTCGGTCTCGTAGCTGACCGCTCCCAGCCGGCTTCCACGGAGAACACGGTCGGCCATGATGGGGGTCCTTTCAGTCAGCTCCGGGTGGAGCCAGGGTGATGCTCACCCTATGCAACGACGATGAGGCCCAAGAGATTCCCTGGACAGCATGTCCTTGCTCACGATGAGCTGTGTCACCCGGTGGCAACAGCTTCTCCTAGTAGGAGTGGTTTCGCGCTCTGGCGTGACGTCAATACGGCCATCTTGGTGCGGATATCCCCCAGATGGGCTAGTAGTACGCCTGTCACGTCAACCGTAACTGACCGTGTTGGGCTGAGGTGGGCCCCAGGTCGCCCAGTCGAAAGTGCCGACGGCACAATACCTGATAACGGACCGTGGTCGACTCACCCTCGGAACGTGATGCCGGTGAAGATTCAACTAGCGCCTGCTCGGTATCCGCGACCACCACGGTGTCCCCGGCCCGCAGCACCTCACCGTCGGAAACCCGCGCGTTGAACCGCCCCGTCTGCCCGCACCAGCACAACACCTCGACCTGCACCGGCTGCAACTCGTCCGCCAGCTCGAACAACCGCGCGGCCCCCGGGAACAACATGCTCCGGAAATCCGTCGCGATCCCGAAGCAGTACACGTCGATCTGGACGTCATCGGCCAGTTCAGCCAGCTGATCCACCTGATCGGGCGACAAGAACTGCGCCTCGTCGACGATCAAGTAGTCCACATGCCGCCCGGCTGCCCACTGCTCACGCACCAGCAACCGCAGATCGGTCTCGTTCCCCACCTCGATCGCCTTGCGCGTCAACCCGATCCGGCTGGTGATCTGCGGCTCCCCGGACCGGTCATGCCGCACCAGCACCATCCCGCGACGACCCTGCCGCGCGTGGTTGTGGTCGATCTGCAACGCCAGCGTCGACTTCCCGCAGTCCATCGGCCCGTAGCAGAACTTCAACTTCCCGACGACCGGCACACCCCGCCGTGAACCCGCCACCGGCACCGACGACAACGCGTCCGTGGGATCCGGGCCACTTTCCTTCAGTACGGTCACGACGCCCGACCCTATCGGCACGCTCCGCCGTCACAGCACCGCCGGTGGTCGGTTACCCGCCGCCTCGATCGCCCGGCGCACCGGGACCAGCCACACGAACACGAAACCGAGCACGAAGAAGATCACCAGCGCGATGATCGCGTACCGGAACGAGCCGGTGATCTGCCCGACCGCGGCGAACAGCAGGGGACCGAGCCACGACGTCCCGCGCTCACCGACCACGTACAGCGAGAAGTACTGCGCGTCCTTGCCCTCCGGGATCATCTGCCCGAACAACGACCGCGACAACGCGTTCGTCCCACCCAGCACCAGCCCGATACCGACCGCCACCGCGTAGAACTGCAGCGGCTGACCGGCCTCGATGAAGAACGCGAAACACAGCACAGCCACCCACGCCACCAGGCTGCCCAAGATCGTCTTCTTCGCCCCGATCCTGGCCGCGATCGCACCATGGATCATCGCGCCGGCGTACGCCAGGAACTGGATCACCAGGATCGTGACGATCAGCACCTGGGTGCTGTACTTCAGCTCGTCCTTGCCGTACTGCGCCGACACCGCCACCACCGTCGTGATCCCGTCGGTGAAGACCAGATAGCTCCCGAGGAACGCCAGCGTCAGGGGATAGGCCCGCGCGTCCTTGATCGTCCGCTTCAGCTCCTTGAACCCCGCCGTCAACACCGACAGGCCCCGCTCACTCGACTTCGGCACGTGAGTCTGGGGGAGCGCCCGCACCGCCGGGAACGTGAACACCGCCCACCAGATCCCCGACGTCAGGAAGCAGATCCGGACGGCGAGCGACTCGCTCACCCCGAAAGCCTCGTGTCCGAGGAAGAACCCGAGCTGCAGTGCCAGCGCCAAGCCACCGCCCAGATACCCGAACGCCCACCCCTTCGACGACACCGCGTCCCGCTCGTCCGGCTCCGCGATGTCCACCAGGAACGAGTAGTAGACGACCAGCGCGCCGCCGTAACCGATGTTGGCCAGGATGAACGTCCAGACCCCGACCTCCCAGTTCGTCCCCGCGATGAAGAACATCAGCGCCGACGCCACCGCACCCAGGAACGCGAACCCGCCGAGGATCCGCCGCTTGTGCCTGCTGCGGTCCGCGATCGCACCGGCGATCGGCAGCACCAGCACCTGGGTCACCGTCGCGACCGACAGCAGATATCCCCACAGCGACCCCGCCGGGAACTGCAACCCGAACAACGAGACGTCGCAGCTCTGCAGGGTGCTCGAAGCTCCACTCGAATCGGTGCACGCCCTGTCCCCGTTAAGGGTGAAATTCGCCTTCGCGTCCGCGGACGCGATCTCACTCAAATAGAGCGCTCCGAAGACGGTGATCACCGACGAATAGAACGGCGAATTGGCCCAGTCGTAGAGGTACCAAGCCCGCCACACCCGCTTGCGTTCACGGGTCACGGCCACCGTCATGCACAGCTCCTGAAGTCGAGAACGTCGAGGTCAGCGGGAGACTACTGGCGATCACACCCACGTGTCCGGCACGAGTCCGGACCGTGTTCGTTTCGACGCGAGACGAACCCTTCCCGGACACCTTCTCGGCCATCGTCGGCGTGTCGCTGCCACGGTCCCCGTGTGTTTCGTGTGAGGCTGGTGAGCGAGCTGTGACTCTTGTGAAGCAAGTGTCCTGTATTTACTGTTCCGCTCATGAGGACCCATCGCCTTCGCACAGCACACCGCGTAGTGGCGAGAACGCTCCTGCTCGCCCTCGCCGTGACGGGCCTGCAGATCGCCACCACCGGATCCGCCGCCGCGGATCCCCACGGCTCCTACTGGGCCAAGCTCCGCATGTGTGAATCGAGCGGGCGCTACAACATCAACACCGGCAACGGCTACTACGGCGCCTACCAGTTCGACCTGCCCACCTGGCGCAGCGTCGGCGGCCAAGGACGACCCGACCAGGCCGCTCCCCGCGAACAGGACTACCGGGCCCTCTACCTGTACCGCATGCGCGGCTGGCAACCCTGGGAATGCGCCGGCAAACTCGGCTTCCGCAACGACAGCGACGCCCGCAGCAAGCGCGTCCCGTCCTACGCCGAATCGGCCTACATCGGCGGGGGAGGACAGCCCGCCCCGCCGCCCGCACCCAAGCCGAAGCCCACCCCGCCCGCTCCGCCCGGCGGCCCCAAACCCGCCTGGCCCGGCGTCGTCTACGCCTACGGCGACTGCGCCGTCCCGCTCAAGCAGTTCCAGCTACGGATGAACGCCTTCGGCTACGGCTTCACCGGAACAGGCTGCTACTACGACAAAACCCGCGAAGCCGTCCTCGCCCTCCAGCGCGCCAACGGCATCAACGACTCGGGACGGCTCGGCCCCAAGACCTGGGACGCCGCCTGGAACGGCAAACCACCCCGCTGATCCCTCGCGTTTAGTCCTCTAAATGCGTGTGAGCGCATTTAGAGGACTAAACGCGGGTCAGGACGGCCAAGCGCCGCGTTCCCGGAGCACCTCACGCAGCAGATCCGGCCGATCCGTCACGATCCCGTGCACCCCCAGATCCAGCAGCAACCGCATCTCCGCCGGATCGTCCACCGTCCACGTGTGCACCTCGAAACCCCCACGCGTCGCCTGCCGCAGGAACGCCCGGTCCACCACCTTCAACCGGCCCTGCCGCACCGGCACCTGCGCCATCGCACCCCGCGACAACGCCCGCAGCGAGAACAGCGGCAAGAACCCGTTCGCCCACATCACCGCCACCGAACGCGGCCCCATCGCCGTCACCAGCTTCGGCCCAGCCAGCTTCCGGATCCGCGCCAACCGCGCGTCGGAGAACGACGCCGCCGCCACCCGGTCATGCGCACCCGACCGCTCGATCGCCCGGACGAAGGGCTCCACCGCGTCGTTCGACTTCACGTCGATGTTGAACCGTGCCTCCGGCAGCTCCTCGAGCACGTCCTCCAGCCGCGACAACGGCGCACGCCCGCCGATCTTGACCGTCCGCAGCTGGGCCCACGTCTGCTGCGAGATCAACCCGGTGCCATCGGTCGTCCGGTCCAACGCCGCGTCGTGATGCACGACCACCACGCCATCCGACGTCGCGTGCACATCCGTCTCGAGATAGCGGTAGCCCTCCGTCACCGCCTGCTGGAAGGCGGGCAACGAGTTCTCCAGTCCTTCCAGGTCACCGAGGTGCCAGCCCCGATGGGCGAAGGCACGCGGAAGCGGATCGGCGAGGTACGGAAACAGTGTCGGCACCCCACTAGTGTGCACTTCGGTCGTGGCCCCGGCATGATCGTCGGGTGGCCAGCTAGGGTCTGAACCGTGAGGGAAGTGGCCGAACACCCGAAGACGTCCGCCGAAGAGGTGTCCGAGCTACGCCGCGCGGGGGCACCCAAACACTGCGGATGGTGCGGCAGGCGCCTCGAACAGGGCGGCAACGTCGGCAGGCGCCGCCGTTACTGTGGGCAATCGTGCCGCCAGCGGGCCTACGAACGGCGAACCGCCTTGCAGCGCAGCGGCCTCCCCGAAGACGCCGTCGTCCTCTCCGACACCGAGATCGCCACCCTGCAGGACCGGCTCTTCCAGCTCCGCTGCGCCGCGGAGGACGTCGTCACCGCGGCCGACGACGGCGCCTCCGTCGCCGAACTCCGCAGCCTGGCGGGCGAAATCGCCCAGGCCGCCAAGGACCTCGAACAACTCCGCTGACCTACACGATCCCGTCCAGCGCCCGGTACGTCCGGTTGCTCGCGGCCGCCGCCCGCTGCTCACGACCGGTCGCCTCGATGTAGTTCTGACTGGTCGCCAGGCTCGCGTGCCCCAGCAGCGCCATGATCTCCGACGCGGTCGCGCCGTCCTCCGCCAGCCGGGTGGCGAACGTGTGCCGCAACGCGTGGAGGTTCGCCCCGACCGGCACCCTGTCGTGCAGGCCCGCCCACCGGTAGCAGGACTTGACCAGATACTCCAGCGCGCCCCGGCCGATCGGCTCGCCGGCACGATCCCGGAGGAGGGGAGTGGAGGGCCCGAACCGCTGCTGCGGAAACCGGCGGCGACAGGAGGCGAGGTACTCCTCGATGATCTTCTCCATGATCGGCTGCACCGGGATCGACCTGTCCCGGCTTCCCTTGCCGTGGACGTGCAACCGCATCTCGCCCTGACGGCCGACCAGCGACCGCGCCGTCAGTGCCCGCATCTCCGCGGCACGCAGCCCGGCGACCAGCCCGAGCGCGATCACCAGGACGTCCCGCTCCGGCCACGGATCCCGGGTCCGGCGCGCACCGTCGGCCGCGGCCGCGAGCAACTGCTCCGGGGTTTCCTCGCCCCGCAAGGGTTTCGGCGTCAACGGAGGCGCCTTCGGCCGCGCGACGGCGCCCATCGGATTGCCCGAGAGCAGCCCGTCGGACACACAGAACGTGAGGAACTGGTTCCAGGTCGACCACGCACGCAGGACCGAACTCTTCGCGTGGGTGTCGGCGAAGGCGCCGAAGGCGTTGCGAAGTGCCTGGGCGGTAAGCATCTCGACCATGAGGTCGTCAGGGGAGCGGTCCAGCTCGCGGAGCAAAAGAGCGGTGATGCCGGCGAGGTCGCGGCGGTAGGCGTCGGTGGTGTGAGGAGAATCCTTACGGGGACGACGTGCGGCGAAAAAGGCTTGCTGTGCCTCGGAAACCCTCATGAACATCTTGTACCGCATGGCACCGACAGTCTTACACTGGGTTATATTCCGTTTCATGCATAATAGTGATTATGCATGAAACGGAATGATGGGTCCGGAAACCCCTCGCGGGGGATCTCGACCCTCCCGTCGGCCTCTGAGGTGTCATGAAAGGGTCATTCCTGACGTTTTTCGTCCTGAACGACCCTTTCATGACACATCCGGACCCAAGGGCTGCGGACATCGTCGACCTGGCCGACTCGGCGGGATCTGCCCGCGACTGACGCCTCCATTGATCATCTTCACCCCGAGACGCCCGGATCGATTCGTCACAGTGACGTATTGAGGTCGAGTGATCGGACATCGGTTCTTCGCCCTCGGGGGTGTCCTGAGGCGCCCTGGAGCCTCAGGACGTCGGCGCCGCAGAGAGAACGGTAGGGAGTCATGCCTGCGTCGGACGCGACGAAGGACGCTTTCGCTGCGCGACATGCGGTGAAGGACGCTTTCAGCCCGCCCTGGAGGCCCCTCTCGACCGTCGTTATCCAGGTCGTCCAAAGTGCCGATAATGTACATTATGTCAAGTAAGCGGTATGTGGTTCGATGCCCCCATGACCCCGACCGAAGCCGACCTCGCTGACGCCTTGACCGCGGCCACCCGTGCGGCTGTCACAAACCTGTTCCGCGACAACCCCGGCCACACCTTCTACTACGTCACGCTGACAACGCCCGGCGAAGCGTTCGGTCCGGCACTGTCGGCCTGGTCGCACGAAGCGCTGGCTCAGCGAACCGACGCTGCCGAGGTCCGCTACTCCTACGCCGATTCGCCGTTCTCGATTTTGGGTGAGAACCACCTGAAGCCGGTCCGCGATCTGTTCGCCGCCCGGCCGGCGGTATACGACCTCGACGACGAAGCCTCCGAGGCCGAGTTCGACCTTCGACTGCGTGCGATGGAGACGGCGCTGCACAGGCTGGCCGACGAAGGACTGTTCGGCGCCGGCGAGGCTCGCGGGGAAATCCTGATACTGGCCGAGGTCGTTCCCGAGGACGAGGACAACGCCGCCCGGGCTCGTCGGCTCAACCCGCCTGGGCCGGCGCTGGATGCTTGGCTGACCTACTGGGGCCTCGGCTGATACACGGCACAAGATGTCGCGTATTGGGTGGAATGGTCCTGTCATGGAATCTCGGCTCAACCCGTACGATCGCGGATTTCGGTTCGCCCGACTCCCCTGCCGCTGACAAGGTGATGCACGCTCAGCTCGACACCGCGGACGGACAAACGCTGATGGCCTGCGACGTCGATGGCCAGGTCGAGGACGTGCCCCACTCCCCTGGCAACAACGTCGCTGTCTATCTCGGCGGCGACGGACAACTTCGCGAATACTTCGAGAAGTTGTCCGTCGGCGGCACCGTGATGATGCCTCTGGAGAAACAGCTGTGGGGTGACGACGCTGGGGCGTTGGTGGACAAGTTCGGGATTTCCTGGATGTTCAACATCACCCTGCCGCCGGAGCCACTCGTCGGGTGACCCGATCGAACAATTCGACCAGCGGCTCACTGACCTCCCGACCGAACTCGGTCAGCCCATAGGTGACCTGTGGCGGCGTCGTGGGCTCGACCTGTCGCCAGATCAGGCCGTCCTGGACGAGTGCGCGCAGGGACTGGGCGAGCATCTTCTCGCTGATCCCCTGAATGCTCTCGCGTAGCTCGTAGAAGCGGAGATCGTTGCGCTGCAAGGAGATCAGTACCCAGATCCCCCACCGGCTGGTGACGTGGCCGACCACGTCGCGCGCGGCGCAGTCGGTGTGAAACACCTCATACCGCACCTCGGTGTCGGGCGGTGTGAACTGCGCGCCTCCTGCCATGGGAGAAGCTTACCTCTGGGTATGTACTTACGAAAGGTTAGCCCGGATCCCTAGCGTCGTCGCCACGAGAAGATCGAGCGAAGGAGTTGGCCATGATCGTGGTGACCGGGGCTACGGGGAACATCGGTAAGCCGTTGACGCGGGCCTTGGCGGAGGCCGGCGAGCAGGTGACGGCGGTGTCGCGGCACGCCTCGGCGGCACCGTCCGGCGGCAGGCATGTGGTGGCCGATCTGGCGGAGCCCGCCACGCTCGCACCCGCCTTGGCCGGGGCGAAGGCGTTGTTCCTGCTGCTTTCCGGTGATCTGCATGCCGTCGGGGCGAACCCGGCCGACATCATCGATTTGGCGGCGGCGAGCGGGGTGCGCCGGGTCGTCCTGCTCTCGACGTTGGGTGTGGCGACCAGGCCGTTCGGCACGACGCGGATCGCGATGCGTGAGCTGGAGGACGCGGTGCGGGAGTCCGGTTTGGACTGGGCGATTCTGCGGCCGGGTGGTTTCGCCTCCAACGCGTTGTGGTGGGCGGAGTCCGTTCGCTTGCGGCAGGTGGTCGCGGCTCCGTTCGGGGACACCGGGGTGCCGATCGTCGATCCGGCGGATATCGCGGAGGTCGCGGCCGCTTGCTTGGTGGACGACCGGCATCTCGGTGAGGTGTACGAGCTGACCGGTCCGGCGGTGATCACACCACGCGAGCAGGCTGCGGCCCTCGCTGACGTTTTGGGCTCGCCGGTGCGTTTTAACGAGCTCACGCGGGACGAGGCCAAGGAGAGGATGGTCCTGAGCATGCCGGCGGAGCTCGCGGACGACACCTTGGACATCATCGGTTCGCCGACTCCGGCCGAGTTGCGGGTGAGTCCGGATGTGGAGCGGGTGCTCGGTCGCGCACCGCGGTCGTTCGCCGAGTGGGCCGCCAGGAATGTCGCCGCGTTCCGCTGACGGGTCGCGCTAGGGTCGTCCCCGGATACCGATTCTGGGGGTTGCCGAAATGTCCGATAGCACCGCTGTGCGTGTCGATCCGTCCAACGAGCGGATGTTGAAGGCGTGGGACGGGGACGACGGCTCGCTGTGGGCGAAGCGCGCGCAGCGTTTCAACGACGGTGTCGCCGCGTACCGGGATCTCTTCTTCGCCGCGGCCGATGTCCAGTCGGCGGATCGGGTCCTCGACGTAGGTTGCGGTGCCGGTCAAACGACGCGGGACGCGGCCCGGCTGGCCGTCGCGGGTTCGGCGCTGGGTGTCGATCTCTCGAGTGAGATGCTCGGTGTCGCTCGACGGCTCGCCGAGGAGGAGCGTGTTCCCAACGTCGCGTTCGAGCAGGCGGACGCGCAGGTCCATCCGTTCGCCGAGGCGTCGTTCGACGTGGTGATCAGCAGGCATGGCTCGATGTTCTTCGGTACTCCCCTGGCCGCGTTCGGCAATCTGGCCAGGGCGACCCGGCCGGGTGGCCGTCTGGTCCTGCTGACGTGGCAGCCGTTGCGGCTCAACGAATGGATCACCACGTTCCGGACGATCTTCGCGGCGGGCCGTGAGGTTCCGTCGGCGGATCTCGCGCTCAGCGATCCCCGGGAGATCGAAGAGTTGCTGACCTCCGCCGGGTACGTCGACATCGAGTGCACGGCGGTGAACAAGCCGATGTACTTCGGTGCGGACGTCGACGACGCGGCCGAGTTCATCGTCGAGCAGCACGGTGGGCGGTTGGACGACCTGGATGACACCGCGCGGGACGGTGCCATCCAGGCTCTGCGTGCGGATCTCGCCGAGCACCAGGCCGACCGGGGCGTTTTCTACGGCTCGGCGGCCTGGCTCGTCGAGGCGCGGCGTCCTTGACCTACTGCTTGCGGGCGATCAGGTAGGCCTGTGGGGTGTTTTCGAACTCCCCGGACGGCTCGCGGACGAGGGTGGAGAGCAGACTGAAGCCGGCCTCCCCCAGTTGTGCGGCGATCTTCTCTGGCGCCAGCCGGTAGGCGTCGCAGGAGATGTCGTGGCCATACGCGTGCTCGATGTGGCGTACTTCGTCGCCTACCTGGAAGGCGAGCAGCAGATGGCCGCCCAGGGCGAGGATCCGGTGGAAGTCGGCGAAGATCTCCGGCAGTCGCTCCCGCGGGGTGTGGATGATGGAGTACCAGGCGACGACGCCGGCGAGTGAACCGTCCTCAAGGGACAGTCCGGGCATCTCCCCCAGCTGGAAGTCCAGATGTGGGTACCACTTCCGGGCGACGGCGAGCATCCCCGGAGAGAGGTCGACGCCGTGGATGTCGAGCCCGAGCTGGTGGAGGTACTCGGTGATGCGGCCGGTTCCGCAGCCGATTTCGGTGACGCGGCCGCCGCCGGCGGCCTGGACGAGCTCGGTGTACGCGCCGAGGACGGCTCGGTCCCAGGTGGATCCGGCGAGGTGGTCGCGGAGGAGTTCGGCGTAGTCGGCCGCGACCGTGTCGTAGGCGGTGCGGGTTGTTTGGAGGTAGTCGGTCACGGCGGCGACCCTAGACCCGGGCACCGACAACAATCGTCGCGTACAGCTCTTCGTCGGTGATCACTTCGGGAGTCAAACCGTTGTGTGCCATGGCTTCCGCGGTGCTCGCGGCTTGGCTTTCACCGGTTTCGATCAGCAGGTGCCCGGTTGGTGAGAGCCAGTGGAGGGCTTCGGCGGCGACCCGGCGGTGGACGTCGACGCCGTCGTGGCCGCCGTCGAGCGCGACGCGGGGTTCGTGGTCTCGCGCCTCGGGCGGCATCATCGCGATGGCGTCGGTGGGGACGTACGGGGCGTTGACGACCAGGATGTCGACGCGGCCTCGTAGCGATGCGGGAAGTGGTGCGTACAGGTCGCCTTCGAAGACCTCTCCCCCGGCTTGGGCGACGTTCTTGCGTGCGCAGCGGACGGCGGCGGGTTCGATGTCGGCCGCGTAGAGCCGGATTTCGCCGAGTTCGGCGGCAATGGCGGCGCCGAGTGCGCCGGTTCCGCAGCAGAGGTCGAGGACCATCGCTCCTGGTCCGGCGAGGGTGACGGCGTGGCGGACGAGGAGTTCGGAGCGTTGCCGTGGCACGAAGACGCCGGGTTCGACGGCGATGCGGAGTCCGTGGAATCCGGCCCAGCCGAGGATGACTTCGAGTGGTTCGCCGTCGATGCGGCGTTGGACCATGGTGTCGAGTTCGGCCGGGGTGCGGGCTTCGGCGGTGAGGAGCCGGGCTTCGTCTTCGGCGAAGACGCACCCGGCCGCCCGCAGTTTGTCGATGATGGTCACTTGTCCCGCAGTCTGGTGAGGATTCCGTCGAGGGCCTCGCGGACGGTGTCGGGGACGCCGTTGGTGCGCAGGTCGGTGAGGAATTGTTCGTTGAGCCCGCCGGGGGTCATGTGTTTGCCGGTGAGGGTTTCGAGGGAGCCGTTCTGTTCGGCGAGGGATTGGCCGAGCTGGCCGAAGATGTGGCTGGTGAAGGCGGTCGCGGTGGTGTCGTCGATGCCCTGGTCGGTCATCCAGGCGGCGATGGTGCCGAGGTAGTCGAGGTGGGCGGCGAAGGTGGCGGTGGCGCCGCTGAAGATGTCGAGGTCCTTCTCGGCGGCGGGGACGACGCTGCCGCCGATGCTGTCGAAGAGGTCGCGGGCTTCGGGGTTGTCGGGGTACATCGCGGTGAGGCTCTGGCGGCGTGCGGCGGGCGGCAGCGGGATGCTCCGGACGACCTCGCCGGCGGGGGCGGCCCAGTCGCGCAGCCGGTCGAGGGGGACGCCGGCGAGGGCGCTGATCAGGACGTGTTCGGGGTGGAAGGTGAGGTCGCGGAGGACTTCTTCGGCGATCGGCGGGCGGACGGCGAGGATGATCGTCGTGGCGCTGTCGACGACGGCTTGGTTGCTGTCGCGGACTTCGACGTTGGCGAAGCGGGCGGAGAGTTCTTGTCCGACGCTGCGGCTGCGCGGTGAGAGGAAGATCCGTGGCGGGTCGGTGATGTCCTTGCTGAGGCCCTCGACGATGGCGGCGGTGATCTCCCCCGCGCCGATGAATCCGTAGTCCATGGTCAGGCTCCCGTGTGGCCGTCGACGCGTTCGCGGATGAGGTCGGCGTGCCCGTTGTGGCGGGCGTATTCGCCGATCATGTGGAGGTAGAGCATGCGGAGTGAGAAGGGGTTTCCGCCGAGGTCGAAGGTGTCGTCGAGGGATCCTTCGGCGGCGGCCTCGTCGGCCAGCCGGATTTCTTCGAGGAGGATGTCGTAGGCCTCTTCGGCTTTAGCGGCGTCGAGGACTTCGAAGTCGTGGTCCTTGCCGAGGGCGGGGTCGTAGAGGGGTTCGATGTCCTGTGCGGCGTAGCGCAGGCGGAACCAGAAGCGTTCGACCTTGGCGAGGTGCCGGACGAGGCCGAGGAGGGTCATGTTCGACGGCGGGACCGACGCCGTGGCGAGTTGTTCTCCGGTGAGACCGGCCAGCTTGTGGAGGAAGGTGCTGCGGTGCCAGGTCAGCAGGGAGGGCAGGAGGATCCGCTCGTCGGCGGCGGTGTCGCCGGACGGTCGGGTCACCTCGGGGGCGGTCCATGTCATAGCGGCGATCATGCCATCGGGTGGCGTGGGGTTCGTGGTGCGCCGGCTGGGGTGAGCGGGGTCACGTGGGAGGGGCTGAATCCTTTTGTGTGGTTCCCGGCTCTTGTAAGGGCCGGGACAAGCCCGGCGCGGGAGGAGGTTCGTCGTGGAGGCCGATTGGCCGCGGGATTCGCTGATCGTGGCGGCGCAGGGCGGGGACGCGTCCGCCATCGCCGCTTTGGTTTCGGGTTCCCATCCGCATGTGCAGCGGTTCGCGCGGTCGTTGTGTGCTTCGCCGGAGGACGCGGAGGATTCGGCGCAGGAGGCGCTGATCATCCTGTATCGGAAGATCGGTTCGCTGCGGGCGACCGGTGCGCTGGCGTCGTGGATGTTCCGGATCGTGCGCAACGAATGTCTCCGGCGGGCGCGCCGGGCGTGGCGTGGTGACGATCTGGCGGATTCCGTGGTGATGGTGTCGGCCGAAGAGGACGCCTTGGATCGGCTGGAGGCGCAGCGGGTGGCCGCGGCGATCGCCGAGTTGCCCGCCGATCAGCGTCGCGTCTTGATCATGCGTGACATCCAGGGCCATTCGGGCCGTGCGGTGGCCGGCGCGCTCGGGCTGAGCCCGGCCGCGATGAAGTCCCGGCTGCATCGCGCGCGGGCGGCGGTCCGTGCCTCTCTCGACATCCCCTCTTCCTGACCTTCTGTTGAGGAGTCTTCAATGCTCGAAATCGGTTCCACGGTGCCTGATGTCGTTCTGGAGGACACGTCCGGGCAGGCCGTGCGGCTTGCGGAGTTCCGTGGCACGGGCAACGTGTTGATCTACTTCATGCGGTCGACATCGTGCCCGGTGTGCAACGGCCATGTGAAGGATCTCGTGGGGCGTGCGGAGGAGCTGGCCGCCGCCGACGTGCGGGTGCTGGTCGCGGTCCCGGAGGACCGGGCGGAGGCCAAGGCGTGGCGGGCGAAGCGCGGGGTGCCGTTCCGGGTGGTCACCGGTCGGGGCGCTACGCCGCACGAGGCCTTCGGATTGGGGAAGAAGCTGCTGCAGCAGTCGGGCAGTGTGCTGTTCGACCGGGACGGGGTGGTCCGTCACGCGCATGCGGCGACCATGCCGACCGGCGCTTATGACAAGAAGGGCATCGCCAAGGCCGTTGAAGGGCTCGCCAAGGTGCGTTGACTGAAGGTGTGAATCGGTGCTTCACTTCTTGGGTGCCGTATCGACGTACACCGAAGGTCCAGGAGCGTTTGGACGCTCAGCGCGACGCCGTCCTGGCCGCCGCCATGGAGCAGTTGGCCGAGCGCGGGTACGCGGGCTGCTCGGTGGCGGCGGTCGCGGAACGCGCGGGCGTGGCGGTCGGCAGCGTGTACCGCCACTACCCCACCAAGGCCGCGCTGGTCGTGGAGTTGTTCCGCAAGGTCGTCACGCGTGAGGTCGAGGCTGTGCGCGAGGTGTCGGAGCGGCCCGGTACGCCCGCGGAGCGGGTCGTGGCGGTCTTCGACACCTTCGCGAGCCGGGCGTTGAAGACCCCGCGGATGGCGTACGCGCTGCTGGCCGAGCCCGTGGACGCGCCGATCGAGGCCGAGCGCCTGGTGTTCCGGCGCGCGTTCCGTGACGTCGTGGCCCAGCACGTGGCCGACGGCGTCCGGTCCGGGGTCCTGCCGGCCCAGGACGCGGACGTCACCGCGGCGGCGCTCGTCGGCGCGGCCGCCGAGGTGCTGATCGGCCCGTTGACCACCGGCGGCGCGGACGAGGTGTCCGGGCTGCGCACTTTCGTCCTGCGTTCCTTGGGAGGTTCCGATGCCGGTCACTCATGAGGTCACCAATCAGGTCCCGCCGCTGGCGGAGTACGACGTCGCCGCCGATCCGGCCCTGCTGGAGGGCCTGGAGCGGGCGGGCGCGGGCTGGGCGGTGGCCGAGGTGCACGCGCTCGGCAGGCTCGCCGGGAGCGAGCAGGCGCAGGAGTGGGGCAGGCTGGTCAACGAGAACGAGCCGGTGCTGCGGACGCACGACCGGGTCGGGAACCGGATCGACGAGGTCGAGTTCCACCCGTACTGGCACGAGCTGATGGACGTCGCGGTGTCCTATGGGCTGCACGCGGCGCCGTGGCGGGATCCCCGTCCGGGCGCGCACGCGGCGCGGGCGGCGAAGATGTACGTGTGGGGGCAGGTCGACGCGGGGCACACGTGCCCGATTTCGATGACGTACGCGGCGGTGCCGGCGTTGCGGTTCAACCCCGAACTGTCCGCGCGGTACGAGCCGTTGCTGGCGGCGACGGAGTACGACTTCGGGCTGCGTGAGCCGAGTTCGAAGCGCGGGCTCATCGCCGGGATGTCGATGACGGAGAAGCAGGGCGGTTCCGACGTCCGGGCGAACACCACCACGGCGCGTCCGCTGGGTGACGGCAGCTACGTGATCGTCGGGCACAAGTGGTTCACCTCGGCGCCGATGTCGGACATGTTCCTGACGCTGGCCCAGGCGCCCGGCGGGCTGTCGTGTTTCCTGCTCCCCCGTGTCCTGCCGGACGGCTCGCGCAACGGGATCCGGCTCCAGCGGCTGAAGGACAAGCTGGGCAACCGGTCCAACGCGTCGTCGGAGATCGAGTACGACGACGCGATCGGCTGGCTGATCGGCGAGGAGGGCCGGGGGGTGCGCACCATCATCGAGATGGTGAACAACACCCGGCTGGACTGCGCGGTCGGGAGCGCCGCGGGGATGCGGTACGGCGCGGTGCGGGCGATCCACCACGCGCGGCATCGGCGCGCGTTCGGGGCGAATCTGGTGGATCAGCCGCTGATGGGCAACGTGCTGGCGGATCTCGTCGTGGAGTCCGAAGCGGCGACAACGGTCGGGATGCGGCTGGCGTCGGCCACCGACCGGCCGGAGGACGAGCAGGAGCAGGCGTTCCGGCGGCTGGGCTTGGCGGTGACGAAGTACTGGGTGTGCAAGCGCGGTCCGTCGCACGCGGTGGAGGCGCTGGAATGCCTGGGCGGGAACGGGTACGTCGAGGAATCGGGGATGCCGCGGCTCTACCGTGAGGCTCCGCTGATGTCGATCTGGGAGGGTTCGGGCAACGTCGCGGCGCTGGACGCGCTGCGGGCGATGGCGAAGCAGCCGGAGTCGGTGGCGGCGTACTTCACCGAGGTCGAGCAGTCCTCCGGTGCCGACGCGCGGCTGGACGACGCGGTGGGCAGGCTGCGCAAGGAGCTGTCCGATCTGTCGGACATCGAGTACCGGGCGCGGCGGCTGGTCGAGTCGATGGCGCTGGTGCTGCAGGGTTCGCTGCTGGTGCGGCACGGGACGCCGGCGGTGGCCGACGCGTTCTGCGCGTCGCGGCTGGGCGGTGACTGGGGTGTCGCGTTCGGGACGCTTCCGTCCGGAGTGGACACGCGGGTGATCATTTCCCGCGCGGAGGTCTGAGGGCGGGCGGCGAACGCGTTCCGGACTCTCGGTACCCGTATGACCACGTGCAGCGGCGGTCCGGCCGATTCACCCGGCCGGACCGCCGCTCAGCACTGCGAACAGCCGCAGGATTGCGGAATTCGGGTGCATGCAAGGGCTCTCGGGTCGGCTACGTTCCTCGGTCATGGTTTATCGCCGAAGATGCCTGGTCCTGGTTCCCGTGGCGCTGTTCGCCGCCGGCTGCGCGACGGCCGCCCCGACGCCGATCTTCTCGGCGGCGAGTCCGGAGACTTCCGCGGAGAGCGCGCCGATGTTGGGAGCGGCGGCCCCGTCCGGCGCGCCGTTCGTGGCGGCGAACGGACGGGACCTGAGGTCCTGCGCCGACGGTGAGTGCGAGGTGCTCGTCCGGACCGGGGACCAGATCCCCAACGACGGCGGCGCCGGACCGCTCGCGGTCGCGGTCCAGGCCGGGAAGGTGGGGCTCGCTCCGGCTTCGGGCGGGATGGGCGCCGCGGTGTCCGGTCCGCCGGGGATGGCCCATCAGATCAACCGGCAGGTGATCGTCGTCGTCGCGGTGCAGGGCGACGAAGGGATCGTCCGGCTCAGCCGGAAATAGCCGGTCAGTTCAGCCCGGCGACGAATTCGCTCAGCAGCCGGTTCGCCGTCGCGGACGCGTACAGGGAAAGGTAGGCTCTGTACCTACTAGTATGTACGGCATGCATGCGATGCAGTACGAGATCACCCTCCCCGCCGACTACGACATGGGCATCATCCGCGACCGCGTCGCCACCCGCGGACATCTGCTCGACGACTTCGGCGGTCTGGGGCTGAAGGTCTACGGGATCCGTGAGCGCGGCGTCGACGGCTCGACGCTGAACCAGTACTCGCCCTTCTACCTGTGGCACGACGAAGCCGGGATGAACGCCTTCCTCTTCGGCGGCCCGTTCAGCGGCATCGTCGAATCCTTCGGGCGTCCCGCCGTGCAGCACTGGACCGTGCTCGGCTTCGAGGAGGGACCCGCGTTCGGCGCTTCCCCGGTCGCGGCGGGAAAGCACGTCGTGCGGATCCCCGACGAGACAGACCCGGTGGCCTTCCTCGGCGAAGCTCTCGACGGGCTTCACGAGCACCTGCGCCAGGACGGCGCGCATTCGGGCGCACTGGCCGTCGACCCGCGGACCTGGCAGGTCGTCCGCTACACCCTTTGGGCAGGCGAGGCACCGGAGTCGGACGAGGTCCGGTACCGGATCCTCCACCTGTCCTCGCCGCACCTGGATCGGCTGCGGCGAGGACGGCAGTGGGATCAGCCGAGCAGCGCGGCGAACAGCGCACCGGGATCGGCTTCGGGCGGACCGGCGGGCCACTGATCCCGGTACGGGTACCAGAGCCCGTCCTTGCCCAGCCGCACCTGCACCCCGGTTCCGTGGACGGTGCAGTGGTTGCGTTCGACGTCCAGGCCCTCGCCTGGATCGTCCACGACCTCGGCGAAGGCGGCCCGCGCCCGGCCCATCGCCTGTGACGGCGGTGTCCACGCGGTCTCCAGGACCTCGAGACCGGCTCGGCCACCGTGCCGCCAGGCGAGCACCGAGCGGTCGAAGTCCTCACCGTTCTCGGCCGGGCGCAGCCTGTCGGCGGCCTCCGGACGAGTCGCGGCGAGCCGGACGGCGTCCTGCTTGCGGGTGAGCTTCGGCTGCGACTCCAGCAGCGCCCCGGCCATCTGTCCCGCGTTGGCGACCAGCAGGGCGAAGGCATCGGCCGGGATGTCGGGCGCCCCGGGCACGGTCGGGCCCCCGGTGGGCGCGAACGCGGTGAGATCCGGCAACGGGCCGGGCTCGTCGGCGTACGCCCGCTCGGCGTCGATGTCGTCGTCACCGGTGCGTACGAACCGGGGTGCGTTGCGCCGCTGCAGCTCGTCGAGCAGCTCCCGCTCCCCCTTGCCGCGCATCAGCAACAGCACGAAGGGGTCGGCGTCGAGCAGCCACGACGCCTGGAACGACAGCGCCGCGGCGTGACGGCACGGCAGCTCCCAGCCGGGGCAGTCGCAGTCCGGGTCGAGGTCACCGATCCCGGGCAGCAGATGCACCCCGGCGTCGTCGGCGGCCTCGACGAGGTCGTGCGGCATGTCCCGGTCCAGCAACGCGGCGAGATGCCCGGCACGCGAGGCGACCCGGTCGAGGAACCGGTCCCATTCATCCCCGGTCAGCTCCGCGAGGCGGACCTCGGTGCGGTACTGGCCCTCCTGATCGTCGACCACCGCCGCGATCCGGCCCGGGCTGACCGTGATCGGGCCGACCCTGCCCGCCGCGGCGTACTTGCGGCCTTGTTTGAGCTGCTGCAGATCCAGTGCGGTGTCCTCCATCGCGCTGATCCACGCGCGGCCCCACCACGAGCGGGCGAACTGACCTCGTCCACCCTGGGCACCGAAAGCGGGGAAACCGCGGACGCGGTCGTCTGGCGTGCTCATCGGCGGCTCCTCAACTCGACCAGATCGGCCAGCTCCTCGTCGGTCAGTTCGGTCAGGGCGGCCTCGCCGCCGGCCAGCACCGCGTCGGCGAGCGCGCGTTTCTCCCGCAGCATCGCCGCGATCCGGTCCTCGACCGTGCCCTCGGCGATGAGCCGGTGCACCTGCACCGGGCGGGTCTGCCCGATCCGGTACGCGCGGTCGGTCGCCTGGTCCTCCACCGCGGGGTTCCACCAGCGGTCGTAGTGCACGACGTGATCGGCGCGCGTCAGGTTCAGCCCGGTGCCCGCGGCCTTGAGCGACAACAGGAACACCGGAACCTCACCGGCCTGGAATCGGCGCACGAGCTCCTCGCGTTTGGGCACCGGGGTGCCGCCGTGCAGCAGCTGTGTGCCGATCCCGCGCTGCGCGAGATGCCGTTCCAGCAGCCGCGCCATGGCGACGTACTGCGTGAACACCAGCACCGCGCCGTCCTCGGCGAGGATCGTGCCCAGCAGTTCGTCGAGCAGCTCGAGCTTGCCCGACCGGCCGTCCAGCACCGCTTCCGACGGCTCCTTGAGGTACTGCGCGGGGTGGTTGCAGATCTGCTTGAGCCCGGTGAGCAGCTTGACGATCCGGCCGCGGCGCGCGATGCCCTCGCTGCCGGCGATCTCGGCCATCAGCTCGCGCACCGTCGCCTCGTACAACGTCGCCTGCTCGGACGTGAGCGTCACCGGCCGGTCGGTCTCGGTCTTGGCCGGCAGCTCCGGCGCGATCCCCGGATCGGATTTGCGTCGGCGCAACAGGAACGGGCGGACGAGCCGGGAGAGGCGTTCCGCGGCGTCCGGGTCCTTTCCGGACTCGACCGGTTTCGCCCACACGCGGCGGAAGTCGGCCATGGTGCCGAGCAGGCCCGGTGTCGTCCAGTCCAGGATCGCCCACAGCTCGGCGAGGTTGTTCTCCACCGGGGTGCCCGTGAGCGCCACCCGCGCCGACGACTTCAGCGTCCGCAACGCCTTCGCCGTGCCGGAGCGGTGGTTCTTGACGTGCTGGGCCTCGTCGGCCACCAGCAGTCCCCAGTGGACGGACCCCAGCGGTTCCGGGTCCACCCGCAGGGTGCCGTAGGTGGTGAGCACGAAGCCGTCGCCGAGGTCGTCGAGTGAGCGTTCGGTGCCGTGGAACCGCCGCACCGGGACACCGGGGGCGAACTTGGTGATCTCGCGCTCCCAGTTCCCCAGCAACGAGGCCGGGCAGACGACCAGCGTCGGGCCGTTCGCGCGGTGCAGATGCAGCGAGATCAGCGTGATCGTCTTGCCGAGCCCCATGTCGTCGGCGAGACAGCCGCCGAGCCCGATCGAGGTCATGGCGGTGAGCCACTGCAGGCCGCGCATCTGGTAATCGCGCAGCGTCGCGGCCAGGCCTCGGGGCGGAGCCTGCGGTTCCGGTGGGGCGAGCAGCCGCTCCCGCAACGCGGCGAGCCAGCTGTCGGTGAGGACGTCGACGCGTTCACCGTCGATCTCGGTGGTCCCGCTCAGGGCGGCACCGAGCGCGTCGATCGGCGTGAGCGGCTTCAGCGCGCGATCCCGCGCCTTCGCCGCGAGCGCCGGGTCGACGAGCACCCACTGATCCCGCAACCGCACGACGGGACGGTGCGCCTCGGCCAGCGCGTCCATCTCGGCCGCGGTGAGCGGCGCGCCACCGAGGGCCAGCTGCCAGTCGAACTGCAGCAGCGTGCCGCCGGCGAAGAACGACGGAAGATCGGCGGGCGGGGCGTCCCCACCGCCGACGACCGCCTTCGCGCTCAGGTCGCGCGCGAGATCGGCGGGCCAGTGCACGTCGATGCCCGCCGTGGCCAGCAGCGGGGCCGCGGTGGTGAGCAGTTCGGTGATGTCGGTGTCCCCGAGTCCGACCTCGTCGGGGACCGCGGCGCCGAGCAGCGGTTCCAGCGGCGGCCACAACTGCGCGGCCCTGCGCAGCGCCAGCATCACGTCGATCCGCGCCCTCGGGCCGAACCGGTCGTCGCCCGCCCAGAGCGCGGCGGCGTCGATCAGGACGCCGGGGTCGGCGAGGCTGTGCACCTGGACGACCCCGCTGAACCGGCCGATCGTGAAGTCGTCTCCCGGCGCTTCGATTCGGATCGAGACCCGGACGCCGGAATCCAGCCCGGCCGCGACCTCGGCCGCCCAGTCCCGCAACTGCGGAACGCGATGCGAAGGCGCGGCGGCGAACGCCTTCACCCCAGCGGCTTGAGCGGCGGCGGGCGTGCGGGGAAGGGTGTCGGCCACGGCGTCCAGGAACGCGCGCAGCAACGGATACCGTGCCGGAAGCAGGTTTCCCTCACCCGGGATGGCCCGCGCTCGCGCGGGCATCGCTTCGGACAACTCGCGCAGCCAGGCGGCGTCGGCCGGTTCCAGCGGGCCTGCGCGCCAAGCGTCCACATCGGACTCCGTGAGCCCGGGAAGCAGCCTGCCCGCCTCGGCGAGCTTCAACGCCGCCGTGGCGGCCGTGCTCCAGAAACGCGCGGAGGGGTCGTCGCTCTCCTTGAGACGCAGCAGCGCGGGAAGCGCTTCGGCCATCGGCAGCCGGACACACGGCACGGTGACGATCTCGGGGAGGGCGACGGTCACCTCCCCGGCCCCCGGCGTGTTCCCCTCGGCGTTCCAGAAGACGAATCCGCTGGTCCGAGGGGGATTTTTCGGTTCGAAAGCAACACTGCCGAAACCGTCGTGAGACGCCACTCAACCCCAATCTCTGTACGGTGTACAGTTCAGGATAACACAACTCCGTACACCGTAGAGAGAATGTGATGACGGACGCGGAACACACCGGGGCGGGCGACCCGCGGCGGACCATCGAGCTGCTCTGGGGCGTGCGCGAGAAACCCCGCCGCGGCCCCAAACCCAAGCTCACCGTCGACGAGATCGTCACCACGGCGATCGAGATCGCCGACGCAGAAGGCATCACCTCGCTGTCGGTGCGCCGGGGTGCGGACAAGCTCGGCGTCTCCCCCATGACGATCTACACCTACATCCACAGCCGCGCCGAACTGCTCGACCTGATGATGGACCGGGTCCACGGTGAACTGACCGATCCCCCGGCCAGTCACGACTGGCGGGTCACGATGACGATCCTCGCCGAGGACGCCTGGGAGATGTACCACCGGCATCCGTGGATGCTGCAGCTCACCACCGGCCGTCTCCCCCTCGGCCCGCACACCTTCGCGAAGCACGAACGCGAGCTGAAGGCCGTCGACGCCATCGGGCTCACCGACCTGGAGATGGACGCCGTCGTGGCGATGGTCAACGGCTTCGTCCAGGGCATCGCGCGCGGCTCGGTGGAATCGGCGAGTCTCGTGCGGCGCTCCGGCCTGACGGACATGGAATGGTGGACGGCCAGCGCGCCCGTGCTCGCGGAGATCCCCGAAGCCGACGCCGGCCTGTTCCCGCTGGCGGCACGCATCGGGCAGGCCGCCGGGGAAGCGCACGGTGCGGCGAGCGCGCCGCTGCACACCTTCCGGTTCGGGCTGGCGCGGATCCTGGACGGGGTCGAGCAACTGGTCACCGGTGGTTCCGGTACCTCGGGGACCGAACTTCCCTCCTGAGCGTTCTCGCGTGATTGAGTGGACGACACGTGTGATCCGGCGGACGACACGCGTGACTGGACGGACGACACTGTCGCGGCAGGTCAGTTACCGCGTTCTCGGAGTCGGCGGTAGAGCAGCCACAACGCCAGCGCGACCGGCGTCAGGACCGCCGTGAACAGGATCCCGGCGAACATCCCGTACCCATGCGGGTCCCACGACAGCCCGGTCGCGCTGAGCACCACCCTGCCGACGAGCAGCACGATCACCGCCACGACACCGACGAACGCGCCGAGCACGACGCGCCGCACCACCGTCCGCGAGGCCGTCATGCCGGATCGGGAGTGCAGACGGTCAGGAACGACTTCCGGTTCTCGCGCTGCACGTCCGCGGCGTCCATCCAGCCGCTCCGGCCGAACAGGTAGCTCCCCGCCGGATGCCCGGCCGACTCACGCAGCACCTGGGCGAGGTCGGCCTTGGCCCCGAACGCTTTCGGGCCGTCGACGGCGATGTTGACCGAGCCCGCCTTGGTCCAGTCGTACGCCGCGGGCAGCGGTGTCCGGACCTGGAGGCCACCGGCGTCCGCGGCGGAACCGCCCAGCAGGTCCAGCCGCTCGACCCGCACGCCCGGCTTCGGCGCGGCCCACACCTGTTCCGTGCTGTTCTGCGTGCCGGAGTCGAAGGTCAGCCTCAGGCCGGTGACGCCCTCGCACGGGGTGCCCGTCCACAGTTTCAAGACGCCGCCGTCGACCCGGAACCCGGCCTCCGGCGGCAGTGACGGCGCGAACTGCGCCTTGGTATCGCACGCCGCGGTCACCGCCACCACGAGCAACGCGGCGCAGGCCCGCTTAGTGATATCCGCCATCGGTGAGTCCCGCGTCTTCCTCGGTTTCGTTGCCGCCGGTGACCTGCTCCCACGCGTAGGAGGCGAGGAAGCCGGCATAGCCTTCGCGTGCCCATTGCTGGGAGTGGCGCTCCTCGTGGTGCAGCAACCGGTCCAGGTCGAGCGAGCCCTGGGACGCGCCGTCGTCGTCCTCGTACCAGGCGTGCCCCGACTTCACCACCTCGCGAAGTTGCTGCGCCGGATCCTTCGCGTCGTCGATGTTCAGCATGAACGTGTCGCCCCAGGCGGTCCCGCCCTGTTGGCTGAACTGGTCCTGGATGAGGTTCCCGCCCAGGCCCATCATCATGCCGTTCGGGGTGGTCACCAGCCGCCCGCCGTTGCCGTGGACGAAACCGACGTCGTCGTCGTAGCTCCAGGAGTTCTTCCGCTGCCGGTCGGTGATCCGCCGCAGTTCCTCGGATCCGTACGGGGTCGGCGCGAAGTCGGTCTTCTCGCCTTCGGTGCCGTAGTCGGTGCCCGCGTTCAGGATGTAGGTCATCCGCACCGCTTTGGCGGCGTCGTCCCCGCTGATGTCGGTCGGCATCAGGAAGTACGACTTGTAGGTTCCGTCGCCGTCCTCGTCCTCGCGGATCTCCTCCATCCCGTCGAGGACCTTGAAGTCCTCCGGCGTGATGTCGTGCTCGTCGGCGATCTTCTTGATGGTGTCGATCGATACGCCCCGGCGTACGGCGTTCTCGAGCCACTGCCGGTAGTGCCCGGACGCGGGTGGCCCGCTCAGCAGCCCGGCGTCGCGCAGCGCCTGCTCCATCTCGACGACTCCGGCGTCGATCTGCCCGGCCTTCTTGGCGCCTGCCAGGTCGGTCGCCTCGTGGTCGCTGATCTTGCCGTCCTGCACGAGCCCCATCACCCGGGCGAGGGCGGCGTCGATGCTGGTCGCCGCGGTGAGGATCGCCTTGGTTTCCTGCTCCAGCTGCTTCCGGATGGTTTCGCGGTGCCGCTGGGACTCGGCGCGCTCTTCGGCCTCGAACCGTGACTTCGGCGGTGGGTCGGCGGGTTTGCCGTCCACGATCGCGCCGTCGGCGGCGATGCTGAACTGGTAGGTGCCGGCGAGGGAGTCGTTGTTGGCGACCCTGGTCTTCAGCGCGGACACATCGTCCGACGCGTTCTGCAGGGCACGTTCGACGGCGGACAGTTCCGCGATCAGGATCTCGGCCTTGTTCCGTGTGTCGCCCAGCGAACCGCGGGCGCGCTCGCCGGCGGGGCCGCGCCAGTCGGGCAGTTTCCTGGCGTCGTCGAGTTCGTCCTGCAGCCCGATGAGTTTGTCCCGACGGCCACCCAGGTCGGTGGCCGTCGCGTTGAGTGCCTCGGCGTCCCACTTGCGGACGTCGTGGTAGCCGACCGTCATCCTCCGAACGCCTCCTCCGCGGAGTTCTCGTTTTCGGAGTACGCCTTGGCGGCTTTGGTGATCGATTCGCTCCAGCGGTCGATCTCGCCTGCCCACCCCTTCGCGCGCTCGGTGCACGTCGACGCCAGGGTGGGCGCGCTCTTCGCGGCCTCTCCGCCCGGCAGCGCCGTCGCTATCGCGCCCAAACCGGTGCCCGGTTCCACGGCTCTGGCCTGGTCCGCGGCGGATCCCGCCGCCTTGGCCGCGGCCCGCAACTGACCGATCTCGACCTCGTATCCGCTCACAGCGGGACCTTACGTCAGCTCGGAAGGCTCCACAGCCGATTCGCGCGAAGGGATGGCAAGCCGCCGGACGACGTCGTCGTACCGCGCCTGATCGGCGGCCGCGCGGGCGTGCGCCCGCTCCAGTTCCTCGGCGAGAGCCGTCGCCCGGGCTTCGGCGAGGCTTCGGGCCATGTGTTCTTCCGCGAGCGACGTCCGAAGCCCGGCCGAGTCCTTTTCGGACACCGTCGCCCGCGTCTTGGCCTCGTCGAGCCGGTCCCGCAGTGCCGCGACTTCCGCGGCCGCCCTGGCCAGTGCCGTGTCGCGCTCGGCCAGCTCCGTGGTCAGGCGGGACTTCTCCTCACGCAGCGTCCGGAGCTCGGCGGCCAGCTCATCACGGGCACGTTCCGCCGCGACGGTCGCGGCTTCCGCGGCACCGCGGGCTCGTTCGTGGGCGGCGACCTCGGCCCACGAACGCTGCCGGATCTCCTCCGCGTCCTTCACGGCCTGTTCGGCGGCGCGTTCCGCCTTGGCCTTGGCCGCCTTGTCGTCGCGGGACGCGGCCACCGCGGCCGCGCGCGCGGTGTCGGCCTTCGCCGCCGCCTGCTGTGCGTCCTCGGCCTCGCGCCGGGCCGTCGCCGCGTCGGTCTCGGCTTCGGTCACCCGGCCCAGCGCCGCCTCTCCGGCGTCGTCGAACCGCGAACGCATCGCGTCCAGCAGTTCCACGAGCGACGCCGCCGTCGGCGTGAATTCGTCGGCGATCCGGCGGACCTCCAGTAGCGGATCGGCCACGCTCGCCACCGCGGCCGCCCGCCGGGCCCGCGAGGCGGCGTCGGCGTGGGCCTTGCCGCAATAGGCCGAGGGACGGCCACCCTTGCGTTTCCCCTCGGCGTCCACCGCGGGTGGGGGCAGGGGATTCTCGCAGCCTTCCAGCGCGCACAGCCGGACCTCGTCGGCGTCCGTATCGATCACCGCAGCAGGGTAGCGCCGACGCTCCGCCGATAGGGTCGCTGACATGCGTGTCCTGTTCACCTTCGCGGGCGGTAACGGCCACTTCCGGCCGCTGCTCCCCCTCGCCGACGCGCTCGCCGGGGCGGGGCACACGATCGCGTTCACCGGCGAGCCGCTGATGGTCCCGATCGTCGAGGCGGCCGGGTTCACCGCGTTCCCCTCGGGACCGAACCTCGGCAGTGATGGCGCACGCCGCCCGCTGCTCCCCGTCGACAGGGACCGAGAAGACAGCGACCTTCGTGACGGCTTCGTCCGCCGCACCGCGCCCCAGCGCGCGAAGGACGTCATGGCACTTTGCGAGAGCTGGGAACCGGATCTGCTCGTGTGCGACGAAGCCGATCACGGCGCGATGATCACCGCCGAACGGCGCGGCCTCCCGCACGCCACCGTCCTGGTGACCGCGGCCGGCGTCCTCATCCGCGCCGAACTGATCGACGACGCGCTCAACGAGGTCCGCGCCGCACACGGCCTCCCGCCGCAGCGAAATCTGGAGATGGCATACCACCACCTCGTGCTTTCCCCGTTCCCCGCGAGCTTCCGCGATCCCCGGTTCCCGCTGCCGCCGACCGCACGCCCGTTCCACAGCCCGCTTCCCGCTCGCGGACCGGCACCGGAGTGGCACGTCGAAGGGCGCCCCACCGTCTACTTCACCCTCGGCACCATCTTCAACACCGAATCCGGCGACCTGTTCGCCCGGGCACTGGCAGGACTGCGGGAGGTCGACGCGACCTGTGTGGTGACCGTCGGGAACCTCATCGACCCCGGCGAGTTCGGCCCGCAGCCCGAGCACATCCACCTCACGCGTTACCTTCCGCAGGACGAGGTCCTCCCGTACTGCGACGCCGTGCTCAGCCACGGCGGTTCGGGGAGCCTGCTCGGCGCGCTCGCCCACGGGCTGCCGATGGTGCTGCTCCCGATGGGCGCCGACCAGCCTCACAACGGCGATCGGGTCACCGAACTCGGGCTCGGCACCGTCCTCGACGTCATCGACGCGACACCGCAGGACATCCGCGACGCCGTGACCGCGGTGCTGGGGGAACCGTCCTACCGGGAGGCGGCCGGGCGGCTGCGGGACGAGCTCACCGCGTACCCGGCGCCGGAGAAGATCGTGCCGCTACTGGAAGGCCTGGTCGGATGAACACCGAACTCGACGCCGCGATCACGCGGGCGTTCCGTGAGGAGTCGGGACAGGTGATCGCCACCCTGATCCGCGTCACCGGCGACTGGGACCTCGCCGAGGAATGCCTCCAAGAGGCGTTCGCGCTCGCGTTGCGCACCTGGCCCCGCGACGGCGTCCCGGCGAAACCTGGCGCCTGGCTGACGACGACGGCACGCAACCGCGCCACCGACCGGATCCGGCGAGAGGCCGTCGGCGCGGCGAAACTGCGCGAGGCCGCCGAACTGCACGTCCCCGCCGAGCCGGAGTGGGACGAGAGCGGTGTCCACGACGACCGGCTCCGGCTGATCTTCACCTGCTGTCATCCCGCGCTGCCGCTCGAAGGTCAGGTCGCGCTCGCGTTGCGGACCCTGGCCGGGCTCACCACCGCCGAGATCGCCCGCGCCTTCCTCGTCTCCGAGGCGACGATGTCGCAGCGCCTGGTCCGGGTGAAGCGAAAGATCCGCACGGCGGGCATCCCGTATCGGGTCCCGCCAGCGGAACTGCTGCCCGAACGCACGGCCGCGGTGCTCGGGATGCTGTATCTGCTGTTCAACGAGGGCTACTCGGCCAGCGCCGGCACCGACCTGCTTCGGACCGACCTGTCCGCGGAGGCCATCAGGCTCGCCCGGATCCTCGCGAGCCTGATGCCGGGCGAACCGGAGGTCCTCGGATTGCTGGCCCTGCTGCTCCTGCACGACGCCCGCCGTGCCACCCGCGTCGACGACCAGGGCACGCTCATCTCGCTCGAAGACCAGGACCGCGACGGCTGGAACACCGCCGAGATCGCCGAGGGCACGGAACTGCTGGAGACCGCACTCCGTCGCGGTGCCGCCGGGCAGTACCAGATCCAGGCCGCCATCGCCGCCTGCCACGCGACGGCCGCCCGCGCCGCCGACACCGACTGGGCACAGATCGCCGCCCTCTACGGGGAACTGCTGCGTTTCGTGCCCTCGCCCGTCGTCGAACTGAACCGCGCGGTCGCCGTCGCCATGGCCGAGGGCCCCGAGGCCGGGCTCGAACTGGTCGACAAGCTCACCGCCGACGGTGCTCTCCCCGGATACCACCTGCTTCCCGCGACCCGCGCGGACCTGCTCCGGCGGCTCGACCGGCTCGACGAAGCCGCCGACGCGTACCGCGAGGCACTCGCGCTCGCCGGCACCGACGCCGAACGCGCCTACCTGTCGGGAAAACTCGCCGAAATCTCCTGACGCCCGGTTGTCTGTCCGCGGCGTCACCGTTCGTCGGTGGGCGACAAGTCCCGAAAAGAGGAAGGGGTCATCCGATGGCCGTTCTCGACGTCCCCGGCGCCCGGCTGCACCACACGGTGACCGGCAGCGGTCCGGTGCTGCTGTGCATTCCCGGTGGCGCGGCCGATTCCGCCATGTTCGCGCCGATCGCGAGCCTGCTCGCGGAGCACTACACGGTGATCACCTACGACCCGCGCGGGATCTCCCGCAGCACCCTCGACGACCCGGACGGGAAGCAACGGATCGAGGTGCACACCGACGACGCGCTGCGCCTGCTCGACAGCGTGAGCGCGGAACCGGCGGTGATCTTCGCGTCCAGCGGTGGGTGCATGCAGGCTTTCGATCTCGTCACTTGCCATCCCGGGCGGGTCAAGACCCTCCTGGCGCACGAACCCCCGCTGACGGCCCTGCTGCCGGGACAACCCGACGGTGACCCGGACGAGTTGCAGCGCCTTCATCGTGAACACGGCATCGAGGCGGCGATGGCGAAGTTCATGGCCGACGCCGGTTTCGAGATGGACTGGAGCGCGCTACCGCCGGAGATGCGGAAGAACATGGAGTTCTTCGTCGTGCACCTGATGAACATGATCGGGGACTACACCCCGGACTACGAAGCGCTGAAGGCGTCGGACACCCGGATCATCGTCGGCGTCGGGAAGGACTCGGCCGGGCAGCCCGCGCACGAGGCGGCGGTGCTCGCGGCCGCCCGGCTCGGCGTCGAGCCGGTCTACTTCCCCGGTGACCACGGTGGTTTCGCCGCCGAGGCCGCCGCGTTCGCTCCGCAACTTCTGGCGCTTCTCGACGCCTGATGTCAGGAAAGGGTCGTTCAAGACGTTTTTCGTCCTGAACGACCCTTTCCTGACACGCGTCAGGCGCGGACGTGCACGATCAGCCCGCCCACCAGAGCGCCGAAGCCGCCGATCGCGGCCAAGGTGCGGACGAGGTTCCACCGTTCCCAGACACCCTCGAACTTCGCCCGCAGCGCCGCGAAGTCGGTGCTGTCGCCGTCGAAACCCGCTTCGAGCGCGTTGTTCAACGGCACGTTGATCGCCATCGTCACGATCAGCATCACCAGCAGCAGGGCGAACCCCGCGATGAGCCACGGCAGCGCGGGCCGCGGTTCCGACCGGAAGTGCAACGCCGCCGCGACCGCCGCGAGCAGCGGAGCACCGCCGAAGCTCAGCCCGAACCAGCCGTTGAGGATCGCGATGTTGATCTCCCGCATCCCCGTCACGTACGTCCTGGCGTCCGCGCGCCCCAGCCCCGGCATCACCGAGCACGTGTAGGCGTAGAACAAGCCGGCGATCAACCCCGCCGTGATGACGGCCGCGATCAGGACGATCTCGCTCAGCGTCGCCATTCCTGTCGCCTCCCTTCCGATTCCAGCTCGTCTCATCGATTCCAGACCCCAGTGGCCGCAGCTTTCGCTGCGTATTCGGAGAAGTCCCTCGCGGGCCTGCCCAGCACCCGCTCGACGTCGCCGGTGAGCGAGGAGTTCCGGCCGTCGAGGATGCGCGTGAACAGGTCGGTCAGGCCCTCGATCTCCTCCTCCGGCACGCCCTGTTCGGCCGCTCCCGCGGCGAATTCCGCGGCGGAGACCGGAACGTACCGGACATCCCGCCCGGAAGCCTTGCCGATTTCCGCCGCCGCGTCCGCGAAACCCAGCAACCGGGGACCGGTCAGCTCGTACACCTCACCGGCGTGCCCGTCGGTGGTCAGCGCCGTCACCGCCACGTCGACGATGTCCTCGACGTCGACGAACGGCTCGGTCACCGCCCCGGCGGGCAGCACGATCTCCCCGGCGAGCACCGGTTCCAGCAGGAAGTGCTCACTGAAGTTCTGCGCGAACCAGCTGGCCCGCACGACCGTCCACTCCGCACCGGAGTCCCGGACACCCTGTTCGCTGACCACGGCTTCCTCTTCGCCGCGGCCGGACAGCAGGACCAGCCGCCGGACACCGTGGTCCACCGCCAGCTTGGAGAAGTCGCGGATCGCCTCAGCGGCACCGGGGAAGGCGAGGTCGGGGTAGTAGGTCAGGTAGGCGGCGCCGATCCCGGTGACCGCGGCCGTCCAGGTCGAGCGGTCGTCCCAGTCGAACGCCGGCCGCGAGGCTTTCCGGACGTCGATCCCGAGGTCGGTCAGCCGCTGCGCGACCCGGCTCCCGGTCTTGCCCGTCGCGCCGAGGACCAGGACCGTCTCGTTGTTCGTCGTGTTCGTCATGGCACTAGTCAAACGCCTGCAGATGAGACGGAACATAGTTCAAAGGCTCTATTCCATGTTTCATCGTCTACACTTGCGGCATGGATCCCCTCGCCGGTCTGCTCGACGGCCCCCGCGCCCGCGGCGCCTTCCTGCTGAAGTCGGTCATGACCCCGCCGTGGTCGCTGCGGATCGAGGACGAGGCGCCGCTGACGGTGATGGCGCAGGTGCGCGGCGAGTCCTGGGTGGTACCCGACCACGGGGACGCCGTCCGCCTCGGCGCCGGAGACATCGCCATCGCCCGCGGTCCGGATCCGTATCTCGTCGCCGACGACCCGGCCACCCCACCGCAGGCGATGATCCTGCCGGGACAGAAATGCCTGACCCCGGACGGGAAACACCTCACCGAGCTGTCGGATCTCGGCGTCCGCACCTGGGGCGACGATCCGGACGGCCCCGTCGTCCTGCTCACCGGCACCTATCCGCTGGAGGGCGAAATCAGCAAACGGCTCCTCAACGCGCTTCCGTCGTTGCTGGTCGTCCGGGACGAGGAGTGGGACAACCCGCTGGTGACGCTGCTCGCCGGCGAGATCGTCAAGGACACGCCCGGCCAGGAAGCCGTCTTGGACCGCGTGCTCGACCTGCTTCTGGTCGCCGCGTTGCGGACCTGGTTCGACCGGCCCGACGCCGCGGCACCCGCCTGGTATCGCGCACACAGCGATCCGGTCGTCGGACGCGCGCTGAAACTGTTGCAGCACAAGCCTTCCGAGCCGTGGACGGTGGCGAGCCTCGCGGCCGACACCGGGGTGTCCCGGGCCGCGTTCGCCCGGCGGTTCACCGCCGCGGTCGGCGAGCCGCCGATGGCCTACCTCGCCGGCTGGCGGATCGCGCTCGCCGCGGATCTTCTGCGTCAGCGTCCCGACGTCACGATCGGCGCGGTCGCGCGACAGGTCGGCTACGGCAGCTCGTTCGCGCTCAGCACCGCGTTCAAACGCGAACACGGCGTCAGCCCGCAGGGTTACCGCGCGGGCGTCGCGTAACGCTCGACCAGTTCCGCGCCGATGCGGGCGAGTTCCTCCTGGACCGACTCCGGGCCCAGCACCTCGATCATCGAGCCCCAGCCCGCGAGCTGCTGCGCGATCATCCACGCCACCGGCGCTGACACCGTCACCCGCACGCGCCCGTCTTCGAGCGTCTCCTCGACACGTGCCTGCCGTCCGAAATGGTCCTGGAGGATCGGCAGATGCCGTTCGGCGATGAGCACGGTCGCATCCAGCCCCGAACGACGTTGCTCGACCCGGTCGACCACCTGCTCCCAGGCCCGCGACAGTTCGAAATCGTCCGGCTGTCCCGCGGGCAGGTCGCTGACCTCGGCGTCGGACATGCGATCGACGCGGAACGTGCGCTGCCCCTTCTCGGTGCCCGCGATGAGGTACCAGATGTCGTCCTTGTCCACGAGCCCCCAAGGCTCGACGACCCGCTCCACCGGTTCCGCGCCCTTCTTCGCGTAGCCGAACCGGACCTTGCGGCGGCGCACGATCCCGGACTGCAGCACGGTGAGCAACTCGGGCCGCTCCTTCTCCCACTCACCCCACCGCGACGGATCGACGACGACCGCATCCGCCGCGGCCTGCGCGTCGGCACGGAACGTGTCCGGCAGGGCCCGGACCAGCTTCCGCAGCGCGGATTTCACCTCGGGTGAGATCGACGCGGCCGGACCGGCGAGCAGGAACAGCGCCTGAGCCTCCGACGCCGACAGTCCACTGAGGTCGGTCCGCGCGCCGCCGACGAGCGACCATCCGCCGCCCCGGCCGGGCTGCGGGTACACCGGGACACCCGCGGCCGACAGCGCCTCGAGGTCACGCCGGGCGGTGGCGACCGAGATCTCCAGCTCGTCCGCCAGTTCGGAAGCCGTGACGCGGCCACGCGCCTGCATCAGCAGGAGGGTGGCCACCAGGCGATCGGCACGCATGGCGCCCAGTCTCGCAGGCAAACCGCTCACCCGGTGAACACTTTGCGGCGCGGACTTGACCTTCACACCGATGTCAGGCCCTACGGTCACCGCACCCCACCCAGAAGGAGAAGCACATGGCAGGCGCAGTGATCATCGGCGCGGGACCGGGCATCGGCCGCTCGGTCGCGCACCGCTTCGCCAAGGAAGGGCTGCCGATCACCCTGCTGGCCCGCCGGCAGGCGACCCTGGAACCGCTGGCCGCCGAGCTCGGGACCGCGCTGCCGCTCACCGCCGACGTCACTGACGAGACTTCCCTCAAAGCCGCACTCGACACCGCCGCGCGGGAGCACGGCGCACCCGACGTCGTGGTCTACAACGCCGCGATCATCCAGGCCGACACCCCCGGCGAGCTGTCCGTCGAACGGCATCTCGCGGCGTGGTCGGTCAACGTCGTCGGAGCGATCACCACCGCCGCCCACGTCGCTCCGGGGATGGCCGAGCGCGGATCGGGCACGATCATCGTGACCGGCGGGATGCCCGACGCCGTACCCGCCTACACGAGCCTCTCGCTCGGGAAAGCGGGCGTACGAGCGCTGGTTTCCTTGCTGGACAAGGAATTCGGTCCCTCAGGAGTGCACGTCGCCACGGTGACCGTCGCCGGTCCCGTCGCGAAGGGCACCCCGTTCGACCCCGACGACATCGCCGAGCACTACTGGCGCCTGCACACCCAGGCACGAGGCGACTGGGAGCAGGAAATCGTCCACACGGGGTAGCGGGCCTACCAGTGCGCCGGATGGGACAGCGAGTCCGGCAGTTTCGTCGTCGCGTCGCCCTTAGCCGCGTCCAGTTGCGACTGGAGCAGGAAGAGCGCGTCCCGGAAATCCGCGCCGCGCAGGTCGGCGTCCCGCAGGTCCGCCCCGGTGACGTCGGCCTGCCGGAGATCGGCTCCCCGCAGGTCCGCGCCGATCAGATACGCCCCTCGCAGCAGCGCGCCACGCAGATTCGATCCCTTGAGCTTCGCACCGATGAGGTCGGCGCCGCGCCGGTCCTTCTTCTTACCCGGCACCGCGGCGCGGGCGAGTTCGCTCGCGCGCAGCAGCAGCCCGTTCACCGCGCCCCGATGCGAGTGGACGTCCAGTTTGCGCAGCACGCCGGGCGTGTCCAGCGTCATCCGCTCGGTCCGGTCGATCATCTCGGCCAGGTCGTCACGGATGGGCGCGGACGTCGGCAGCGAAGCCGCCTCGGTGAGGTAGTAGAGCAGTTCCTGCAGATCCCGCATGACCGGGAAGACCGCGAACATCGTTTTCGCCGTCTTCGGTGACTTCCGCCAGTCCTCACCGGCGAAGGTGACCTGGGAGACCTTCTGGCCCGCGCCGAAGCAGTCGTAGACCGTGCAGCCGGTGAAGCCCTTCTTGCGGAGCTTGTCGTGGATGCCGCACCGGGAGTCCTCGCCCAGGTTCGGGCACGCCTGGCCCGCCGGTTTGGTGATCGCGAAGTCGGCCGAAGCCGCGAAGGCCGGGACGACACAGCACAGGCCGAAGCAGTTCTCGCAGTCGGCTCGCAGGCTGGAAAGGGCTGGCACGGTGGTTCGGACTCCAGAAGCTCGGCAAGGTGTTCCAGCCACAGGGTACGGAGCGCACTTTCCGTGCAGGGCACCCGCCGCCAATGGCCGCCAGACGAAGGTCGGGCCCTGCCCCATTCAGTCGATTCGGACATGTCACGCGCTCAATAACCTCGATCCCCGTGGGATTCGGCAGGTGCCGTCCCATGCGGTCGAGCTGGACCGCCTTTCCGCCGCTGTGGTCTTGACCGGCCGGTCCCCTGCGAACGACAGGACGAACACATGCGAGAGACGAGACAAGCGCGTTGGCTGTCACGTGCCGGAATGGCGAGCGCGGTCGCGGTGGCGATCAGCGTCACCGCCGCTCCCGCTCAAGCCGCCGAAGGACAGATCCTCGCCGCGGGATCCGCCGGAGCGATCCCGAACAGCTACATCGTCACGCTGAAGGACACCGGCGTCGTCGCCGCGCTGGCGAACCGCTTCGGCGCGAAGGTGGAGCAGATCTACAGCAGCTCGCTCAAGGGCTTCTCCGCGACGCTGTCGGAACGGCAGGCCAAGCGGCTCGCCGCCGACCCGTCGGTGGCCTCGGTCGAGCAGAACCAGGTCGTCCACGCCGACGCGACCCAGACCAACCCGCCCTCCTGGGGCCTCGACCGCGTCGACCAGCGCAACCTCCCGCTCGACAACAAGTACAGCTACACCAGCACCGGCGCGGGCGTGAACGTCTACGTCATCGACACCGGCCTGCGGATCAGCCACCAGACCTTCGGCGGCCGCGCCCGCAACGGCTACGACTTCGTCGACAACGACGCCGTCGCGCAGGACGGCAACGGCCACGGCACCCACGTCGCCGGCACCATCGCCGGTTCGCAGTACGGCATCGCCAAGGGCGCGACCGTCTACGGCGTCCGCGTGCTCAACAACTCCGGCAGCGGCACCACCGCCGGGGTCATCGCGGGTATCGACTGGGTCACCAGCAACCACGTCAAACCGGCCGCGGCCAACATGAGCCTCGGCGGCGGCGCCTCCAGCACGCTCGACGACGCCGTCCGCCGGTCGATCGCCGCGGGCGTCACCTACGGCGTGGCCGCCGGGAATTCCAACTCGAACGCGTCGGGCTTCTCCCCCGCCCGCGTGACCCAGGCGATCACCGTCGGCTCGGCCACCAACACCGACGCGCGCTCCAGCTTCTCCAATTACGGCAGCGTCGTGGACATCTTCGCGCCGGGCACGAACATCACGTCGTCGTGGAACACCAACGACACCGCGACGAGGACCATCAGCGGCACCTCGATGGCGACCCCGCACGTGGTCGGCGTCGCGGCCCGTTTCCTGCAGAACAACAAGACCGCCACGCCCGCGCAGGTGGCCACCGCGCTGATCAACGCGGCCACGCCGGGCAAGGTGACCAACCCGGGCTCCGGTTCGCCGAACCGGCTCCTGTACTGGGCGCCGACCGCCTGACCTGAGTCCTCGTGGATGTCATGAAAGGGTCGTTCCTGACGTTTTTCGTCAGGAACGACCCTTTCATGACACTCGACGGCGCTACAGCACCTTCCGGATACTCGGCACCACCGCCGCGAGCCCGGCGGCGTTCGGGTGCAGCGGGGCGAAGCTGTTGTTCACCACCGACGGGATGAGCCCTTCGATCCACTTGACACCGATCGGCTGGCAGGCGTCGTGCCCGATGCTCGGCGTCCGGATGTCGACGTACTTCGCACCGTGCGCGGCGGACTGCTCGGCCATCCGCGCGTTGAGCCGGTCGATGTTGGCCTGGATGTAGTCGGCGTCCTGCGGCAAGACCGGGACGAGCGGCCAGCAGCCGCCGGATTTGATCCCGGTCGGGTAGCCGACCATGACGATCTCGGCCCGCGGGGCGCGCTGGCGGATCTGCTCGATGACCGTGCCGTAGGTCGCGGCGAAGGCGTCGATCTTGGTGGCGTACTTGTCCACCCCGCCCGTGGTGTTGGCCGCCTTGCACGACGCGCCCACCGGCAGCAGGTTCACACACGAGGTCGCGAGCCCGACCAAGCCGACGTCGTTGCCGCCGATGCCGACGGTCACCAGTGTCGTGTCGGCCGAGAGCGCGTCGTACTGCGGCGGGTTCGTGCCGGAAATGATGCCCTTTTGCGGATTCGAGAAATGGGATGTGGTCGCGGCACCACAGGTGACGTCGCGCAGCTCGTCGACGTCGATCTGCTTCGCCAGCAGACCGGCGTAGTTGATCGCCGACCGGGCGCAGGTGAACAGATCGGACTGCGGCAGGACCACCGAGCCCGCTGAGAACGAGTCACCCATCGCGACGTACACCTGCCGCTCCGCCGCGGCGAGGGCCGGTGTCCCGATTCCGACGAGGGTCAGTGCGGTGCCCGCCACCGCGGCGATCCGGGCGAGTCTTCCCCAGCGTGTCATGCCGCCTCCTGCATGCGTCGTCGAATGCCGCGATCAGCGTCCGCCGCGCCGGGGAGAACCACTAGAACGGAGGCGCGCGTTCTTGATCGGAGTTTTGTAGGTTCCCTCTATGACGAAGGCGTCGGCACAGCCCTGGCGCAGGCTCGACGCCTCGGTGCTGACCCGGCTGGAGCCCGACACCGCCGCGATCGCGTCCGCCGCGATGGACCAGGTCCGTGCCGGGCTGCGGACCCCGCTCGACGACCGGACGGCGGCGAACCTTCAAGTCACCCTCGACGTCGCGTTGCACGCCTTCTTCAGCGAGATCGGCCACCCCGACGTCACCACCGACCGGGAGCTCTACCGCGCGCAAGGCCGGGCGCAGCACACCGCGGGCCGCAGTCTCGAAGAGATGCTCGGCTTCTACCAGTCCGCCGCGCTGGGCGTCTGGCGGCAGCTGACCTCGGCGGCGCCGGCGGTGGATCTGCCGACCCAGGCGATCGTCGAACTCGGTGAGGCGCTTTTCGCCTTCATCGCCGAACTCTCCGCCGCGGCGGCCGACGGGTACGCCGAAGCCCGCTCACAGGCGGCGCGGGCCGGGCAGGCACGGCGGGACCGGCTCCTGGGTCTCCTGCTCGCCGAGCCGGCCGCGTCCCGGGACCTGCTCGACGACGCCGCGAGCCAAGCCATGTGGGTCCTGCCCGGCAGGCTCGTCGTCGCCGTCACCAGCGCCGACGTCGCCCCGCAGCTGCTGGACCGGATGCCGGGGCGGGTGCTGGTCGGCCGTCACCACGACCTGACCGCCGTGGTCATGCCCGCCGACCGGCTCGAGTGGTACCTCGGCCGCCTGCGGGACCTGCTCGGCCACGACCAGGCCGGGGTGGGCCCGATCGTGCCGCTCCGCTCGGCCGCGCTCAGTGCCCGCCGGGCGAGCGCGCTGTGGCGGCTGACCCGCACCGGCGCGCTCGGCGACAGTCCCCTCGTCCACACCACCGAGCACCGCATCGATCTGCTGCTGACCGCCGATCCCGAACTCGCCGCCGAGTTCTCGAAAGACGTCCTCGCGCCGTTGGCCGGTCTCCCGGAACCGGCACGGCAACGGCTCACCTCGACCCTCGCCGCCTGGCTCGCACGTCCTGATCAGCCGCAGGCGATCGGCGTCGAACTGCATGTCCACGTCCAGACCGTCCGCTACCGGATCCGGCAGTTGCGGACGTTGTTCGGCGGCACGATCGACGATCCGGCCGGCCGCTTCGCGCTCGCGATCGCACTCAGGATCGACCCGCTGGTATCGAGGGAACCTACAAAACCATCAGAGCGGAGCGTTCATCCGCTGCGTCCCGACGACCGATAGCAGCCGCAACGCGTTCTCCGACGGAGTGCCGGGGTCGGCGGTGTAGATCACGACCTGCTGGTCACGGTCGCTGATGTCGAGGACGTCGCAGTTCACGCTGACCGGGCCGACCACCGGATGCCGGAACGTCTTGCACAGCGTGGGCGCGGCGCACACGTCGTGCGCGGCCCACAGGCGGGCGAATTCCTCACTGCCGTCGAGGAGTTCCCGGATCAGGCCGGCGACTTCGGGGTCGTCGGGATACCGGGCGGCGGTGGCCCGCAGGTTCCGGACCGCGCTCGCCGCGAACTCGTCCACATCGGACACCCCGTACAGCCGCCGCCCCTCCGGCCGCGGCCCGAGGAACGCGCGGCGCACGAGGTTGCGGTCCCGCCGCGGCAGCGCGGAGAAGTCCTCCATCAGCGCCGCGGCGAGGTCGTTCCAGGCGAGCACCTCGTAGGTCGCCGACAGCACGATCGCCGCCGCCTGCGGAAGGCGGTGCAGCAGCGCGAGAATGCTCGGCCGGACCTCCCGTGACGGGCCGGGCGGCGGCCCCGGCGGCGCGCCGGCGAGGTGGTGCAGGTGATCCCGTTCCACATCGGACAGACGAAGTGCCCTGGTCAGCCCGCTCAGTACCTCACGCGAGGGCCGTGGACCGCGGGCCTGCTCCAGGCGCGTGTAGTACTCGGTCGAGATGTACGCCAGCTGCGCCACCTCCTCGCGCCGCAGTCCTGGGGTGCGGCGGCGGGGCCCGGCGGGAAGGCCGACGTCGGCGGGCGTGATTCGCTCGCGCCTGCTGCGCAGGAACTCGGCCAGTTGTCGTCTGTCCACCACTCCAGTGTGGACGATGGCGGTCCGCCAGCCAGGTACCGTCGATGCCTGGATAAGCACCGAGGCCGGGAGAACTCTCGGTGCCATGACCAACACAACGATTGTTTCGGGCCTGCTCGACGGCAAGGTCGCCTTCGTCACCGGGGCCGGCCGCGGGATCGGTGACGCCGCCGCGCGGCTGTTCGCCAGGGAAGGCGCCCGCGTCGTGCTCGCCGCCCGCACCGAGTCCCAGCTGAAGGCCGTGGCCGAGGAGATCCGCGCGGAGGGCGGCGTCGCCGACCATGTGGTGTGCGACCTCGGCGACGCGTCGAGCATCCGCGCGGCCGTCGACCGCACGGTGGAGCTGCACGGCAGGCTCGACGTCGCGTTCAACAACGGCGCGACCAACGTGCCGCCCGGCCCGATGCACCAGGTGACCGAGGCCGATTTCGACCACATTTACGCGGTGAACCTGAAGGGTCCGTGGCTGGCGATGGTCGCCGAGATCGAGGCGATCCGGGCCACCGCGAAGACCGGGGCCATCGTCAACAACACCAGCGTCGGCAGCCTGATGGCCAACCCGGAGCTCCCCGCGTACGGCGCGATGAAACGCGGCGTCAACAGCCTCACCGCCTCGGCCGCCACCACTTACGGTCCGGAAGGGATCCGGATCAACGCCGTCGCGCCCGGCACGACGCTGACGGAGATGTTCAACGAGTGGGTCGAGAGCTCGCCGGACATCCTGCAGCGGCTCAACGCCCAGACCCCGCTGGGACGTGTGGCCGAGCCCGAGGAGATCGCGCAGGCCGCGGCGTGGCTGCTGAGCGATCGCGCCTCCTACGTGACCGGGACGGTCCTGCGGGTGGACGGCGGCATGCTGTCCTGAACCCCGGGCAGGGGTGGGTGATGCGGGGGAACCGGCGTCGGCCTTCCGGCGTCTGAACGCGCACGACCCACCCTGACCTGGGGTTGCCCGAGGAGAAGCCGATGCCGTTCCTGAATCCCGAACCGCTCTACGCCAAGCTCACGTCGGGGGACGCGGCGGGCATCGCCGAAGTCGGCGCCACCATCGCCGACGCCAAGACGTCGTTGCAGACCGTGGCGGACGGGATCTCCGACGGCGCGCTGCGAGCGGCCAAGTCCTGGCGCGGCAGGGCGGCGGCGGAGTTCGTCGGCAAGGCGAAGCAGTCCTCGCACACCGTCGCCGAGGTATATGCCCAGCTCAACACCGCAGAGGCCGCGGTCAAAGGTGCCGCGAAGGCGTACTCGGCGCTACGGACGTCAGCCGACACCGCCATCGGACCCTGGCGCAAGCTCGGCCTGACCGACCTCCTCGAAGCGCCGGAGATCGCGATGAAGACGATCCGCGCGCTGACCGTCGCCCAGCAGACCTACGAAAGCAGGCTCACCGCGCTCGCGGCCACGACCGACGGCGGCGGAAGCGAGGGCTGGGACAGCGACGGCAACGCTGACATCAGCGGCGTCAACCCAGGCGAGCCGTGGACCTCCCAAGGCCTGGCCTACGACGGTGAGAACCTGTTGCTGGGCTCGTACCACGACGGTGATGGAGACGGCTCCGGCGACAACCCTGTCGGCCCCGGACTGACGCCGAGCAGGCTGACCTACGTCGACTACGAGAGCGGAGTGGAAACAGGGAACGTCTACCTCAACGGCAACGGCGAGGTCGGCGCGCCCACCCACACCGGCGGTGTCGCGACGGACGGCAAGCACGTCTGGGTGTCGTCCAACGGATACGTGTACGTCTACGACAAGGCCGAACTCGACGCCGCGCAGAACAGCGGAAAACCGGTCGACGCCGTGGACGTGGTCGACACGCCCGCCCACAGCTACGTCACCTACGCGCAAGGCAAACTCTTCGTGGGCGACTACGGCAACAACCGGCTCTACGAAGTCCCTGTCGGCCCGGACGGTTCACCCCGGCCGGACGAGGCAGGGGATCCGATCGAGACACCGAACAACGTCCAGGGCGTCGTGGTGCGCGACGACGAGTTCATCTTCTCGTCCTCCGATGGGCACAGCGGCAAGTTCTACCGACAGGACCGGACGCCGGAGTGGTACGACTTCAACGATCGCGAAGAGATCGAGCTGAAGGGCGGCGAGCCGGGCAACGAAGACGGCTACGACTCCCACGGCGTCGAAGAGGCCGTGGAGATCGACGGGGAGATCGTGCTGGCGCACGAATCCGGCGCCTACGGCTACCAGAAGAACCCGGGCTCGAAGTGGGACGAACCGGAGCTGACCAGGATCTCCCTGGACGAACTCGGTCTCGACCCCGACGGCGCGCTCTCCCCCGGCGACGCCGGATACGAAACCGATCCCGACTCGCTCGTCGGTGCCGCGGGCGTGCTGGACGGCGCGACGTCGACGTTGAGCACCGCGGCCGGCGCGATGTCGCGGCTGCAACTGGTGCCGCATCTGCTCGGCGACGTGCCGGCGGCCACCACCTTCAGCGACACGCTCACCAAGTACGTCACGGCGGCGGGCGACCGGCTGACGGCGGGAGTGGAAGCGGTGGGCGGCATCGCGGACAGCCTGGTCACCGGGGCGGACACGTACCGGCGCGTCGAGGACGGAGTCAAGGAAGGGCTGAACAAGCTCGGCGGCCTGATTCCGTAGACCGCTTCCGGCGATCACTCGGGTGACTTCGGGGCTGTTTCGCCGTCGCCGAGGAGAATCGTCAGAAGGTCTTGCCGCAGTGCCGTCGACGGTTCCTCCGTCGCGGCGAGGGCACGGTGACGGATGAGGGCCAGCGTCCTCGCAGCCTGGTCGCGCGATACCAGGGATTCGGTGATCTGCTGCTGAGCCGCGGCGAGTTGCCCGCGCGTGGCGGTCAGCTCAGCCTGAACGTCCGCGAGCTGTGCTCGGGATGCGGTTTCGTGTGCGGTTCGCTCGGTGAGAGCCTCCTGGTAGCGGGCATCGAGGGCTCGGAGTTGCTCCCGCACGGCGTCCACCTCCGCGGTCAGCTCGCGCTTCTGCGTTTCCAGGAGCCGCTCCCACGTCTTCCGACGCTCGTCCGATTCGGCCAACGCCGTCCGTGCGGCATCGCGCTCCGCGGTCCGCGTCGCCAGCTCCTCGCCACGAGCGGCGAGCGTGGCAGCCAGCTTGTCGGCGCGAGCTCGCTGTTCGTCCGCCTCCTCGGTGACTTCCTTCGCGCGCTGGGTGATCACCGCGGTGGCCGACTCCGCTTTCGCTTGAGCCAGTTGGGCGGCTGTCCGTGCCTCGATCGCCTCTTCCGCGGTCGCCGTGGCCAGAAGCTCGGCCTGCTGAGCCGTTCGAGCGGCTTCCTTCGCTGCCTCGGCGGCGGCTTCGGCCTCTGCTGCTCGTGACAGTGCGGCGTCCCGTTGCCGGTCGGCTTCTGCCGCGGCTTCGTGGGCGGCGTCGGCTTGACCGACGGCCGCCGCGATCTCGTCCCGCAGATGAGCGGTGACCGCGTCGAGCGCGTTGCTCAACGTACGGAGAGGGACGGTGAGCGCGCTGGCGGCTTGATCGAAGGCCTGCCCGGCGTCCGTCAGCGCCGCCGACGGCACACCCTCGTCGCCCAGCGCCTCCCGTAGAGCCTGCTCGGCCGCGGCCAGCTGCTTGCAGCTCTTCCCGCCGGGCCACGTCCGGTCCGGGCAGAACTCGTACGGCCTTCCGCCGCGCGGCCCGGGCGGAGGCAGCGGCTCCCGGCACTTGCGAAACCCGCATCGCGCCTGCTCCGGCGCCTGTTCCTCCGCATGCTCGACCATGAGCGAAGCATACCTTGTCAGTTACATAACCTCTAACCCACGTATCAATATCTTTAACTTCAACCTAACTTAGCTACAGAAGATGCATTTTGTAGCTAAGTTCAGATTCAGCTCTCATGTCTTCCGAAACCGGCCGTGACCCCCCTGAAACGGGTCCGATTGGCCGACCTGAAAACGCGTTTGCCGTTACCGCCGGTAACACGTTCTGTCGGGCATGTCAGATGCCCGCCCCGTTTCGTCACGGTGACGATGGGCTCGGTTCCTGCGTTCTCGTGTACCTGGCACAACCACTACGGTGATCCGCATGATCGACCGGAGCCCGGAGGGCAGCCGACAGTGAAACTCCTGTCCGGCCTCGATTCCACCGTCGTCTCCCCCGGAGAAACCGTGGGAGACGACGAAGTCTGGCCGGGAGTCGCGGATCCGGCCGGTCTGCTTTCCGGCATCACCGAGTGGCTGACCGGATACGGCAACCACCAGACCCGCCGCACCTACGCGGAAGGTCTTGGACTGCCCGTGACCACCGCCGACATCGGCGCCTGGCTGCGGCCGCGGACCGGCGCCCAGGATCAGTGGGCCGACGCCGTGGCCGACTACGCCCAGGCCGTCATCATCCCGCCGGCGGCCAGTCCGGCGGGCAAGGCTGGACCTCCCCCAGCGAGCCGGGGCCGGTTACGGGCCTGCCATTGGCTGCGGTGGTGCGCGGCCAACGGGGTGGACCCGGCGGTGGCGACATCGGCACAGGTGAAGACGTGGCTGAGGGATCTGGAGTCGGCGGGAGCGGCGCCGTCGACGCGGGACCGGATGCTGGCGACAGTGAAGACCATGTACTCGTCGCTGGCCGACGCGGGTCTGGTGGCGGCGAATCCGGCGGCGCTGGACCGGAGGCGGCTGGGGCTGACCGCGGCGGCGGCGAGCACGTCGACGACGGTCACCTTGACGACCCGGCAGGTCGCAGCATTGCACCAGGCGGCAGGAACACCGCGGCGAGGCGCGAGTCCCTGCGATGTCGCGCGCTCGGTCGCGATCGTCGCGTTGTTCACGCTCGGACTGCGGGTCAGCGAGCTGTGCGGGCTCGACGGCGCCGACCTGCACGTGACCCGGGGGCGGCGGGCGCTTCGCGTACACGGTAAAGGCGGGAAGGTCCGCATCGTCTATCTGAGCGTGCCCGCAGAGCGCGCGCTGATGGACTATCTGGCGCTGCGCACGGACGATACTGGGACCGAGGTGGCGACCAGTGCGGGCCGTCGCACCCGGAGCTCGGATCTACCCCTGCTGGTGACCCGTGGCGGACGCCGGTTCTCCCGGCAAGCGATCTGGCAGCTCCTGCGCCGTATCGCCGCGGCCGGCGGCCCGGACCTGGCCGACGTCGCCGAGGCGATGCACCCCCACGCGCTTCGGCACTTCTATGTGACCGCCGCGGTCGAGGCCGGAGCCTCGCTTGAACACGTGCAGGCCGACGTGGGGCACGCCAGCATCGACACCACCAGCGGCGTCTACGACCACGCGGCCCGTGACCCGGCGCGCAGCGCGGTCGACCTCGTCGCCGACGCCTGGCACGTCGAGGGCGCCTGACCTGGTCCTGTCAGCCGAGGGACGCGCTCGCGGCGCGCAGTTCGTCGAGAGCCTTCAGCAGGTAGGTGGCGAAGTCGTCCTCGGGAGGGCGATCACCTTCGGACCATTCGGCGTACCCCCGCTTGAAAGCGAGGACTCCGAGTTCACTGGCGAGGGCGGCCGTCGGATCGGGCACGCCGCGGGCAACGAGGGCGGTGGTCATGACGGCGGCGAGGCTGACACTCTTGAGGGCGTCTCGTTCCTGAAGCTCGGCGCTCGCGGCGACCGCGGCCTTCAGTCGCGGGGCGATCTCCCGGCTCATCGGGCCCATCGCGGTCGACGCGCGGACGAGACCCGCGGCGACCGCCTCGAGCGGACTGGCTTCGGCGGGCGCCTCGGCGATCCCTTCGGCCAGTAGCCGGCTCAGCGTTTCCTGTCCGGCGACCAGCAGTTCCCGTTTGTCGGGGAAGTGCCGGAAGAAGGTGCTCTTGGTGACGCCCGCACGCTCGGCGATCTGCACGACCGTCGTGGCGTCGTAGCCCTGCTCGGTGAACAGGTCGACGGCCGCCACGACGAGGCGTTCGCGCGCGTCCGGCTCCCATCGGCCCATGGGGCCCATTCTATGTGATGGGACTCTTGTCCCGTCACGCTGGTATGGTGATGAGACAAGAGTCCCATCACTTACGGGAGAGCTCATGCACGTCTTCGTCACCGGCGGCACCGGCCTGATCGGGTCCGCCGTGGTCGCCGAACTACTCGGCAACGGTCACACCGTCCTGGCACTCGCCCGCTCCGAGGCCTCGGCCCAGGCCGTCTCGATTGCCGGCGCCGAGCCGATCCGGGGAAGTCTGGCCGATCTCGACGTCCTGCGGACCGCCGCCACCCAGGCCGACGGCGTGATCCATCTGGCCTTCGCCAACGACTTCAGCAGCCCCGAAGCCCTGGCGAGCGCGGTCGCCGAGGAAAGCGCCGCCCTCGCCGCTCTCGGCGAGGCGCTCGTCGGCACCGACCGCCCTTTCGTGACCTGTTCGGGTACGCCCGCCACACCGGGCCGCGCCTCCACCGAGTTCGACCCGATTCCGACCGACGGGCCGGTCGGCGGTCGCGGTCGCGCGGTCACCGGGGTCCTGGAGCTGGCTTCACGCGGAGTCCGGAGCTCGGCCGTCCGCCTGCCGAGGACGGTCCACAACGACGGTGCGGGCGGGTTCGCCGGTGTGCTGACCGGGATAGCGCGCCAGAGCGGCGTGTCGGGTTACCCGGGTGACGGCAGCCAGCGGTGGCCTGCCGTGCACGCCCTCGATGCCGCAGTCCTCTTCAGACTCGCGCTGGAGAAGGCCGAAGCCGGTACCGCCTGGCACGCCGTGGCCGACGAGGGCGACCAGGTGCGCGACATCGCGGCGGTCATCGGCAGGCGTCTGGGGCTGCCCGCCGAGTCCGTTCCGGTGGAGACTTACGGCCCCATCGGCGTCATCTTCGCGGCCGACCAGCCCTCATCCAGCGCCCACACCCGCGAGGCGCTCGGCTGGACTCCCCGGCACCCGAGTCTCCTGAAGGATCTGGAGAACATCCGGCCATCCGGCTAAGCCGCCTCCAAGACGAAGAACAGGAAGCTCAAGAAGGCGGTCTTGCCCGCGAGCTCCTCCGGAAAGCGTTCCCGCGCGCCCGGCGCCGGAGGCGGCTCGCTGACGACGGCAGTCCGGAAGCCCGCCGCGGTGAAGGCGTCGGTCATCGCGTGCAGCGGCCGGTGCCAGTACGTCAGCACGGCTTTCTGGCCACCGAAGGTGTATTCGTCCGACCACTTCACGGTCTTGAAGTAGTCCGCTTCGGGGTCGATCAGCTTGTAGATGATCGGGTGGTTGACGGCCATGATCAGCCTGCCGCCGGGTTTCAGCACGCGCCGGATCTCGGCCAGCGGCGCCGTCCAATCTTCGAGATAGTGCAGGACGAGGGCGGCGATGACGTCGTCGAAGGCGCCGTCGGGGAAGGGCAGCGGCTTGCTGATGTCGGCGATCCGCAGTTCCGCGTCGTCGCCGAGGCGTTTCCGGGCCAGCTCCAGCATTTTGACGCTGGAGTCGAAGCCGGTCACGATGGCGCCCCGATCGCGCAGTGCCTCGAACAGCGGGCCCGCGCCGCATCCCGCGTCGAGAATCCGCCTGCCGGTCACGTCGCCGGCGAGATCGAGGATGGCGGGCTTTGTGTAGTAGGCGTTGACCAGGCTGGTTTCGTTCTCGGCCGCGTAGGCCTCGGCGAAGGTGTCGTAGTCGTTTTCCACAGGAGTGCTCGACATACAGACCAATATGGCAGTGCTTGTGGTGCCAGCAGCTGTTTTCAGCGACGTTGCGAGAGCCACTTTCGCAACCTTCAAGGTTGTGAAAGTGGCTTTCGCAACGCGCCACCCTCGCGGCGGCTCAAGACTTCAGGGTGCTCTCCAAGAGCGCGAGTAGCCGCTCCCAATGGCGTCGTGATCCGTCGGCGTTGAAGGCGTCGGTGTCGGACATCGTGTAGCCGTGGATGGTGCCGGGATAGATCTCGCAGCTGTACTCGACTCCGGCGGTCTCGAACGCGTGGCTGATCTCGGTGATCGCCTCGGGTGTCATGTCGCCCTCGGCGAGGCCGAGGTGGACTTTCGCGGTGAGGTTCGAGATCTGCCGGTGCGGGCTGTCGGGTTGGTCGGTGACGAGCGCGCCCGGGTGGAAACCGGCGACGGCGGCGACCTGGTCGGGGTGGGCCGTCGCGGTGCGCATCGCGAGGACGGCGCCCAGGCAGTAGCCGATCGTGGCGACCGGTCCGGCGGCGACCTCGGGTTGAGCGGTGAGGAAGTCGAGGTACGCACGGGCGTCGCTCAGCACGCGTTCGGTGGTATGCGCCTCGATGAGCGGCATGATCTGGCCGAACAGCTCGGGGCGATGTTCGGCGGTGATGTGCTCGGGAAGGTCGAACACCGGCGCCGGACGGTGCCGGTAGAAGACATTGGGGACAAGGACGTAGTAGCCGTGATCGGCCAGTTCGCGGGCCATGTCCCACAGGACGGGGCGAGGGCCGAACGCATCCGGGTACAGCAGGACGCCCGGATGCGTTCCGCCCTCGCCGGGGTACGCGGCGAAGGCGTCGGACTGACCGTCGGAGGTGGGGATGTTCAGCGTGGTGGAGGGAATGGCGGTGCTCGCTTTCTCGTCGACGTACCTCGAACGTAGACGATCAAGCCCGGCTCGGGCGCAGCCGATCGGCCAGCCCGGCCGAGGCGAAAGCGGCCTCCAACTCCTCACGGCCTTCGGTGAAGTGGTTCCAGCTGTCGATGTGCACCGGGACGACCGTGCTTGCGCCGAGGATGCGCGTCGCCTCGGCGGCCAAGGCGCTGTCGAGGACGAGTAGGGCGCCGTCGAAGACCGGCTTCAGACGCGGGGCGCCTGCGAAGAGCACGGCGGTGTCGACCGGCCCGAACCGATCCGCGACCTGCCGGACGACGTCGAGCGAGGCGTTGTCGCCACTGACATAGACCGTCGGCAGGCCGTCGCCGGTGAGCACGAAGCCGACGACGTCACCGCTGACCTTGTCCGGTGAAGGTCCGTGGACCGCGGGTGCCGCGGTCACGGTCACGGCTCCCCCGCCCGGCCGGTCCAGTTCGACGGTCTCCCAGTTTTCCAGCCCTTTCGCGGTGCCGCCGAGCCGTCCCGCGCCGCTGGGCGTGGTGAGCGTCAAAGGCACGTCCTCCAGCAGTTTCCGACCGGAGTGATCGAGGTTGTCCGGGTGCTCATCGTGGGAGAGCAGGACGGCGTCGACACGGCCGAGGTCCGCTGGGTTCGCTGATGACGGCGCCGTCTTGGTGAGGCCGGGTCTCCCATTGGGCCTCGGGTAGTCGCCGGGCTCGTCGAAGGTCGGGTCGGTCAGGAACCGCAGGCCGCCATAGTCGATCAGGGCGGTCGGCCCGCCGAAGACCTGGACGGAGAGCTGGTCGCTGATCTGATCCATCATTCACCTCACGGATAGGTATCGTTCTTTCCGTGAGCAACACTATCCAGTTGTCACGGAAGACTGCAACCACTTCCGTGAGAGAGCTCAACGCCTACCATGAGAACGTGGACGACACCGCTGCCCTTCCTCCTGCCCCGGGCGCCGAGCAGTACGTCGCGCTGGCGCTCGCCAACACCACGATCGCGCTGCCCGGCGGCCAGTTCACCGATCTGCTCGGCACTCCGGCCGCCGCGACGGACTGGCTCGCCGAACAGGGCCTCGCCCCGGTCGACGCCGGACTCCAGGAGATGTGTGCCGGACTGGTCCGCTCGTTGCGCGAGCAGGTGCGGGTGCTGCTCGCGTCGCGCTCCTGTTCGGACCCGGCGCCGCAGAGCGCCCTCAACGCCATCAACGAAGCGCTGAGCAAGGCACCTACCGCCGAACTCCTGCGCTGGGACCCGGTCCGCGGGCTTTACCGCACCGCGTCGCATCCGATCACCCAGATCGTCGAGCACGCGCTGGCGACGCTCGCCGCCAACGCCGCGGACCTGGTGACCGGGCCGGACGCAGACCGGATCGCCGCCTGCGGCTCTCCGCCGTGCACCCGGTTCTTCCTCCGCAACGGACGACGCCAGTGGTGCTCCGTGCGCTGCGGCGACCGGGCCCGTGCCGCCCGCGCCTACGCCAGGCGTGCCCAGCCGGCGGGCTCGTCTCAGCGGTAGGACGCGAACCGTTCCAGCAACGGTTTCGGGGAGTCATCGGCGAAGCAGAGGGCGAGGTTTTCGGCGGATTCCGTCGCCGAGGCTTCACTGCGCGGGAACAGGTCCGTCTCGTAGGCCTTGAGTGCGGCTTCGACGTCGGCGGGATGCGCGGCCAGGGCGAGGCCGAGTTCGGCGCCGTCGAGCATCGCGAGGTTGGCCCCCTCGCCGGCGAACGGCGACATCAGATGAGCGGCGTCCCCGATGAGGGTGACACCGGGTACCCGATCCCAGCGGTGGCCGATGGGCAGCGCGTGGATCAGCCGAGGGACCAGTTCGCCGTCGGCGTCGGTGATCAGGGCGCGCAGACCGGCATCCCAGCCGTCGAAGTGGTCCAGTAAGGCGGCCTTCGCGGCAACGGTGTCGCTGAAATCGATGGTGGAGATCCAGTCCTCGGCGATCTTGAGCGCGATGTACACGTGGAGGCTGCCGGTGCTGTCGTGATGCCCCAGCAACCCTTTGTCCCCACCGAGCGCGAAGAACATCCCGTCGCCGGCGAGCTCGGCGCTCGCGGGGTGGCGTTCCTTGGCGTCGTGCAGGTGGACATCGACGAAGGAGATGCCTTCGTAGGCCGGTTCGGCGTCGGAGACCAGGCGGCGGACCTTGGACCACGCGCCGTCGGCACCGATCAGCAGGTCCGTGGTGAAGGACGTGCCGTCGGCAAGGGACACCTCGTGCCTGCCGTCGCCGAGCGGATGTGCGCCGACGGTTTTGGCGCCCCAGCGCACCGTGCCCTCGGGCAGGGAGCCGAGCAGCAGGTCGCGCAGGTCGCCTCGGGCGATTTCGGGACGGCCGCCGTCACCGTCGTCGGTCTCGTCGAGGTGCACGACCGCGTGCCGGTCGATGATGCGCATGGCCTCGCCGCCGGAGTGCACCAGCGCGCGGAATCCGTCGTGGAGACCGGCGGCCCGCAGCGTGACCTGTCCGGAATCCTCGTGGATGTCGAGCATGCCGCCCTGTGTCCGGGCGGACGGCGACGCGTCGAGGTCGAAGACCGCGGCCTCGATGCCGTTGACGTGCAGGACGCGGGCCAGCGTGAGCCCGCCGAGGCCGGCGCCGATGATCGCGATGGGGTGGTGTGTGGTCATGTCGGGTTCCTTTCCGGCGGCAGGCCGGTGTGCGTGATTCCGGTGATCAGCACCTGCAATCCCCACGACATCCGCTGCTCGGGCCGACCGGTGAGCAGGTCGGCGGTATGGGCGGCGATCTGGGGGTGGGTCGTCTCGTCGGCGTCCCGCACGGCGCGGGCCAGCGCGTCCCAGTCGTCTTGCGATTCCTGCTCGGCGTGCTCGGCCGCGGTCGAGGTCGCGTGCTGCAGGAGGATGTCGATCCCCCAGGCGCGCCGCTCGGCGGGCACCTCGCCCTCGGCGAGCAGGGCGAGCAGGTTCTCGACCAGGCCGAGGTAGTTCTCACCACTCGGACGGGCCACCAGTGCGGACAGGGCGAGACCGGGGTACTCCAGCAGCGTCGCGGTGTAGGCCGTGAGCAGCCGTTCCAGTCGGTCACGCCAGGAGCCTTCGGCCGACGGCGGGGTGATGGTGCCCAGGAGTTCGTCGAGGATCGCCGCGTGCAGTTCCGCGGTGTTGCGGACGTAGACGTAGAGCGAGGCAGCGCCGGTGTCGAGTTCCTGCGCCAGCCGGCGCATCGTGAGCTTCCGCAGGCCTTCTTCGCGCAGGATCGCGACCGCGGCGGCGACGATGCCGTCGCGGGTCAGCGCGGGTTTGGCCGGTCGCTCCCGGCGGCTCTTCTCAGGTGCCATGCCTCCACCGTAACGAACATGTTCGTTACGAACAAGTTCGGCGGGGCCGGAAACGACAATGGCAGGGAGATCGACTCTCCCTGCCACTTCCAACGTATAACGCACCTGGGGGCTTGCGGCAAGACCCCGGTCATGCCGCAGAATCCTCCGCCGGACAACAGAGCTCGACAATCGGGGGAATTTTGATCGACGTGATCATCGCCGGCGGCGGACCGACCGGCATGATGCTGGGCGCCGAACTGCGACTGCACGGCGTGCGGGTCGTCGTCCTGGAAAAGGATCTGGAACAGTCCAAGGTCGTCCGTTCGATGGGCCTGCACGCGCGCAGCATCGAGGTGATGGACCAGCGCGGCCTGCTGGAGCGCTTCCTCGAACACGGCAAGAAGTACCCGGTCGGCGGCTCCTTCGCGGGCATCATCAAGCCGGCGCCGGTGCTGGACAGCGCGCACGCCTACATCCTCGGCATTCCGCAGACCGTCACCGACCGCCTGCTGATCGACCACGCCGCCGAGGTCGGCGTCGACATCCGGCGCGGCTGCGAAGTGGTCGGCCTGGCCCAGGACGAAGACGGCGTGGACGTCGAACTGGCCGACGGGACGAAGCTGCGCTCGCGCTACCTCGTCGGCTGCGACGGCGGCCGAAGCGCGGTACGCAAGCTCCTCGGGATCGACTTCCCCGGCGAGCCCGCCACCGCCGAGACGCTGCTGGGCGAGATGGAACTGACCGAGGACTGGGAAACGGTGCTCGCCGTGATGACCGAGGTCCGCAAGACCCAGCTGCGGTTCGGTCTCTCCCCCATCGGCGACGGGGTGTACCGGGTCGGCGTGCCCGCCGAAGGCCTGGCCGAGGATCCGCGGATCCCGCCGAGCTTCGACGAGATCAAACGCCAGCTCGTAGCGGTCGCCGGAAGCGACTTCGGCGTGCATTCACCGCGCTGGCTCTCCCGTTTCGGCGACGCCACACGGCTTGCCGAGCACTATCGGGACGGCCGTGCGTTCCTGGCGGGCGATGCGGCACACATTCACCCACCGGTCGGCGGGCAGGGGCTCAACCTGGGCGTCCAGGACGCCTTCAATCTGGGCTGGAAACTGGCCGCCGCGGTCAACGGCTGGGCACCGGACGACCTGCTGGATACCTATTACACCGAACGGCATCCGGTGGCCGCCGCGGTCCTGGACAACACCCGCGCGCAGATGCAGCTGATGTCGCTCGACCCGGGTTCGCAAGCGGTCCGGCGGCTGCTGGCGGAACTGATGGACTTCGAGGACGTCAGCCGCTTCCTGACCGAGAAGATCACCGCGACCGCGATCCGCTACGACTTCGGCGAGGGACACGAACTGCTCGGCCGCCGGATGCGCGACCTGGAGCTCAAGCAGGGGCACCTCTACGGGCTGATGCGCGGCGGCCGCGGCCTGCTGCTCGACCAGACCGGTGCGCTCTCGGTGCGGGGCTGGGCGGACCGGGTCGACCACGTCGTCGACGTCAGCGAGGAACTCGAGGTGCCGGTGGTGCTGCTGCGCCCGGACGGACACGTGGCGTGGGCGGGCGCGGACCAGGACGAGCTGGTCGGGGCGTTGCGCCGGTGGTTCGGAGAGGGCGAAGTCCTCTAGCGCGCCGGATCCGGCGGTTATTGGCTGGTGGCGTTCCGAATCCGACGCCACGACAGGAGTTGATGACCATGACCGGACGGGTCGTGCACTTCGAGATTCCGTTCGAGGACGGCGAGCGCGCACGCGGCTTCTACCGGGAGGTGTTCGGCTGGAAGGCCGACACGATGCCCGGGATGGACTACACGATGGTCGCTTCGGGGCCGACCGCCGAGACCGGCATGCCCTCGGAGCCGGGATACATCAACGGCGGCATGCTGGCGAAGGAACTCAGCCCGTCGCCGGGTCCGGTGATCGTGCTCGACGTCGAAAGCGTCGACGACACCCTCGCGGTCATCGAGAAGCAGGGCGGTTCGACGCTGGTCGGCCGGACCGCGGTCGGCGACATGGGTTTCTCGGCCTATTTCAAGGACACGGAAGGCAACGTCGTGGGGCTCTGGGAGACCGCGTGAGCCCGGGGGCCCGTGGCCTGCGCGGTCACGGGCCCTGCGGCCCGCGATAGGGCAACGTCTGGTTGTAGACGATGTTGGTGTTCGTGCTCCCGAACAGCGCCAGTTCGTTGACGATCTCCTCCAGGCGTCCCATCGACGGGGCCGCGATCTTCAGCGAATAGCAGTCGTCACCGGTCGTGCGGAGGCATTCGAGGATCTCGGTCCGCTCGGCCAGGAGTTTGTGCAACGGCGCGTGCTTGCTGCCCGGGTACTTCAACCGCACCACCGCGAGTACCACGTACCCGGCCTTCTCCAGATCGACCTCGGCGCGATAGCCGGTGATCACCCCGGCCGACTCCAGCCGCTTGACCCGTTCGGTCGTCGCCGACGCGCTCAGGCTGACCCGCTTTCCCAGTTCGGTGAGCGGGAGGCGCCCGTCCTTCTGGAGCTCCACCAGGATCGCCCAGTCGGTCGCGTCGAGAGTCTCGGCCATCCGGGCAGAATACCGGCAGATCCACGGCGGAAGCCGTCATACGCCGGGAAAGATCCCTTCCCGGGTTTCCGCCTCGCCGATAGCCTTGACCTGTGCGAATAGGTGTCAACGTCCCGAACTTCGGCCCGGGGACCGACCCCGGGGTCCTCCGCGGCTGGGCCACCACGGTCGAAGGCCTCGGCTACGACCTGATCATGGTGTCCGATCACGTCGCCATCACCCCCGACGTCGCCGAGCAGTATCCGGCGCCGTTCTACGAACCGTTCACGACGCTGTCGTGGCTCGCCGGCGTGACGAGCCGGGTCCGGCTGGGCACCACCGTGCTCATCGTCCCGTACCGGCATCCGCTGCTGATCGCCCGGATGGCCGCGAATCTGAACCAGCTCAGCGGTGGACGGCTGGTGCTCGGTGTCGCGTCGGGGTGGGCCCGTCAGGAGTTCGAGGCGCTCGACGTCCCGTTCGGGAAACGGGGACGGCTGACCGACGACCACCTCGACGCCGTCCGGAAGGCCTGGGCCGACGACGCCGACTACCGCGCCGGCGACATCCCGATCTGGGTCGGCGGCAACAGCGATGCCGGGATCCGCCGCGCCGTGCGGGTCGGGGACGCCTGGCATCCGCTGCGGGCCACCCTTCCCTGGCTCACCGAGGCGCTCACCAGGGTCAAGACCATCGCCGACGCGCACGACCGGCCGGTGCCCGCGTTCACGCCGCGGATCCTCCTGAACGTCACCGAGCGCCCGGTCACCACACCTGAACGCGCCGCCGGGGAAGGCACGATCGAGCAGATCGTCGACGACCTCGACCGGCTTCGCCACCTCGGCGCCGAGACGGTCGTACTCGACCCGTTCTCCGGCGACCCCGACGAGACCCTCCGCCCGGAAGCCGCCTGGCAGGCACTGGCGACCGTGGCGGCGCACTGGGAACTGGGCCACTACCGAACCGAACAGGACCGACCATGACCGACGAAGACGAGAAGTTCCTCCGCCGCGCCATCGAGCTGGCCGCGAAGTCCCGCGAGGACGGCGACCCGCCCTTCGGCTCACTGCTCGTCGGCCCCGACGGTGCGGTGCTGGCCGAGGACCACAACACCTCGGTGTCGCAGTCGGACATCAGCCTGCATCCGGAGCTGAAGCTCGCCGTGTGGGCCGCTCGCGAACTCGAGCCCGACGTCGCCGCGGCGACCACCATGTACACCAGCTGCCAGCCGTGCGGGATGTGCCAGGGCGCCATCGAACGCTCCGGCCTGGGTCGCGTCGTGTTCGCCCTTTCCGGCGAACAGGTCACCGCGCTCAAGCCGCCCGCGACCGGGCCGGGCGTCCGGCTCGAAGGTCCCGCGTTGTACGACGAGGCTCGTGTCCCCGTCGAGGGGTACTACACCTAGAGCCGGGACTTCGTCGCCCCGATCACCACACCGTCCACCCGCGCGAGCCAGCTCCCGCACAGGCACCGGACGTACTCCAGTCTCCCCTGCGAGACACGCTGGGACGTTGTCGCGCTTCCAGGCAGTTCGGCCAGTGGCCAGCCGCACCGCGGGCACTTGTTCGCTTCCATACCCCGATCGTGCTGTAATGAGTCAATGCACTTCAACCCTTACGGTGGAGCGGCCGCGCAGATCGCCACCGAGCTGGTCAACCTGGGCGACGCCGCCGACCCGGCCACGCTCACCGCGATCTTCAAAGACCGCATGACCGTCTCCGCCGTACAGGAACACGAAGCGACCGAGATCATCGCCTGGACCAAGCGGCTCCGGCGCGTCTTCGAAGCCGACCCGGACACCCGCGTCGACCTCGTCAACGCCCTGCTCCACGACTCCGCGTCCAAGCCGTACATCTCCACCCACGACGGCAAGGCACCCCACCTGCACTACGTCGACGCACAGGCGGGCACCGCGCCCCGGGTCCGGGCCTACACCGCCGGCGGGCTCGCGCATCTCGTGTGCGACGCCCCGGACCGCTTCGGTGTCTGCTCACGCGAAGGCTGCGACACCGTCTACGTCGACGTCTCCCGCAACGGCCGCCGCCGATTCTGCTCGACCCGCTGCGCGACCAGGGTCCACGTCGCCGACCACCGCACCAGGCAAGCGAGCTAGATCGCGTACCGCCACGCCGTCAGGGCGTGCGCCGAGAACCACGCACCCAGCACCACCCACGCCACCGCGGCCGCCACCGCCGTCACCGTCGGCCGCTTCGACAACCCGATCGCGATCGGCACCAGCACGGGGAATGCAGGAAGGATGAACCGGATCTTCGCGTCCGGCAGACCCCGGGTGCCGATGGCCAGCAACAGCACCCCGGCGCCGTAGAGCGTCAACGGCCACGGGACCCGGATGAACGCCGCCACCAGCACCAACACCACGGCTCCCAGCAGCAGCAACACCGTCAGCGTGCTGAACACCGACTCGTCCCCGGTCAGCCGCGCCAGCACCGAATCCGCGGTCTCCGCGCCGAAGTCGAACTCGGTGTTCCAGCCTCGCAACTCGATGTCCTGCCAGCCGGTCCAACTCCCCGTCCGGTACGCGACGAACCCGAGATAGCCCGCCACTCCCAACGGAGCGATCACCGCACCCGCGAGCGCCCACCAGCGCTTCTCGTCACGCCGGAACACCGTGATCAACGCCGCCACGACGACCACCGCGACCAGCACCACCGCCGTCGACCTCGACAACCCGGCCGCGAAGGCGCACAAACCGGCCAGCAGCCAGCGTCGTTCCAGCACACCCACCAGCGCCCACACGGCGAACGCGCAGAACACCGCCTCCGTGTAGGCCATCGAGAACACGATCGCCATCGGCGCCCCGGCCCACAACGCCACCAGCAGCAGCCCAGTCCGGTCGCCCCGATCCGGCGACACCGCCCGCCCGATCCGGATCAGCCCGCACGCCAGCACCAGACCGGCCAGCACCGACACCGTCAACGCCGCCGTCACGACATCGGCCCCGAGCCACATCACCGCAGCGACGAGCTTCGGATACAACGGGAAGAACGCCATCGGCGCGTCCGAATACGGCTGCCGCGCCGCGTCGAGCGTCCCCGGCAGATCCGCGTAGCCGTGCACCGCCAGCCGCAGATACCACTGCCCGTCCCACGCGGTCAGCCGATCGGTCAACGTCGTGCCGCGCCGGGCGGCCAGCAGATCGAGCAACTGGACACTCGCCGTGCGGATCACGAGATACAGCAGGATCGCCCTGGGATAAGGCGACCGGGCCAGTCTGTCGAGGACTCTGTCGAGCACACGCGCCGGACGCCCCTGCCGGGGCGCCTTCTCGGGAGCGGCGGGCTGATCAAGGTCGTCGACTTCTCGGAGCACGATCAGAGTGTCCACAATGTGAGGTCAGCTCGCCGTTCGATCCCGAAGATTCCCGGCTCCGCGCAGGTGGGGAAGCCCACAAGCCGGGCTTGTGACCCCACCTCGATCTTGTGTTTCCCAGGCCCCGCCCCCGGCTCCTACGTTCGAAGTCATGAGCGAACAGAACCTGAACGGAACAGTGGCGATCATCGCCGGCGGGGCGAAGAACCTCGGCGGACTCCTGTCCACCACGCTCGGCGAAGCGGGCGCCAAGGTCGTCGTCCACTACCACGGCGACGCCTCCGCGGCCGACGCCGAGAAGACCGTCGAGGCCATCCGCGGCGCCGGCTCCGAAGCCGTCGCCGTCCAAGGCGACCTGACCAAGGTCGCCGACGTGCGCCACCTCTTCGACACCGCCGTCGACACCTTCGGCGGCGCCGACATCGCGGTCAACACCACCGGCATGGTCCTGCGCAAGCCGATCCTCGAAACCACCGAAGAGGACTACGACCGCATGTTCGCGGTCAACGCGAAAGCCGCCTACTTCTTCATCCAGGAAGCCGGACGGCGCCTCGCCGACAACGGCAAGATCATCAGCCTCGGCACCTCGCTGCTGGCTGCCTTCACCGACGGCTATTCCACCTACGCCGGCGGCAAGGCCCCGCTGGAGCACTTCACCAGGGCGGCCGCCAAGGAGTTCGCCGACCGCGGCATCTCGGTCAACGTCGTCGCACCCGGCCCGATGGACACCCCGTTCTTCTACCCGCAGGAGACGCCTGAGCGGGTCGAATTCCACAAGTCCCAGGCGAAGGGCGGACGGCTGACGAAGATCGAGGACATCGTGCCGATCATCCGCTTCCTGGCCACCGACGGCGGCTGGTTCACCGGCCAGACGATGTTCCCGAACGGCGGCTACACCACGCGCTGACCCTTACCCTGACCAAGACGCCGTAGCCGAAACACGAAGGGGAACCCCGGGGTGGGCCTGGACCTGTACAAGCTGAACCACCTCATCGCCGTCGCCGAAGAAGGCAGTTTCACCCGCGCGGCGACCCGGCTGCACCTGAGCCAGCAGGCGCTGTCGACCTCGGTGCGCACGCTCGAGCGGGAAGTCGGCGTCCCCCTGCTCGAGCGGAGCGCCACCGGGGTCACCGTGCTCCCCGCGGGGCAGGCGCTGATCGCCGACGCGCACCTCCTGCACGGTATCGCCGACTCCGCCGTCCAACGCGCCCGGCGCATCGGCCGGAGCGAACCGGAACGGCTCCGCGTCGGCCACACCCCGGCTGTCACCGGCGACGAGGTCACGGCTCTGCTGCGCAAGCACCAGACCGACCCCGGGCTCATCATCGACGTCAACCAGCGCTACCCCGACGAGCTCATCGCGCAGCTGCTCGGCGGGCAACTGGACCTCGGCCTCGGCCGCGCGCTGACCCTCGCGCACGGACTGGTCGGGACCACCCTGATCCGGCAGCGGCTCAACGTCGCCGTCGCCGCCGGTCACCGGCTGGCCGATCGCGAGAACCTCGGGCTGAGCGACCTCGACGGCGAAGAGATCACCGTCTGGGGCCACCCCGGCCGCTCCGGCTACACGGATCTGCTGGTCAACCTCTGCCGCGACGCGGGATTCGAACCACGCGTGCGCCGCAATCCGATCCAGGGGACGCCGCCGGTCACCGCCGTCCTCGACACCGATGGCGTCGCCTTCGTGACCGCGCCACCCGGCCCGGCCGCGGGCGGCGCCGTCCTCGTCCGGGAACTGAACCCGGCCGTCCATGTTCCGCTGCAGGCCCTTTGGCCGCAGCACAGCACTTCCGACGCCCGTCAGGCGTTTCTGGCTTCCGCGCAGGGGTTCTAGTGTCCTGAGTGGAAGAAGGGGACTTTCACCGCATGCGATGTGGGTTAAGCGTCCTTCATCGCGTGAGTTGAGGGGCCCGGCCATGAGTGTCCATAAGGGACACAATTCAGTGGCCGGACGTCCGGTTGATACCTGTATGTTCGGTTTTTCGATGGGGTCGTGAGTGGCGAGGACGGTTCTAACCGTCTTTGCCACTCACGACCCCATCGAAAAGCCCGCCCGGACTTATGACGCGAACTAATCGACTCAGGGCTCTAGTCGACCTCGTCGCTTCGCCGGTCGTGGTGATCCAGCAGCTTCGACAGCAGTTCGGTGAACCGCTTCCGCTCGTCGGGCGAAAGCGGTGCCAGCAGTTCATCCTGGCGTTCGGCCAGCTGCTTCTCCAGCCGCCGTAGCTGCCGCTTGCCCGCCGTGGTCAGCGAGACGACGTTGCGCCGCCGATCGGCCGGGTCCGGGGCACGCTCGACCAGTTCGCGTTCTGCGAGCTCGTTGATCGTCGCGACCATCTCGCTCACGTGGATGCCGCTCCGGCGGCCCAGCGCCGCCTGGCTGGCGGGACCGAACTCGTCCAGCGTCGCCAGCACGCGGTAGTGGTAGCCGCGGGCGTCGGCCGCGGAAAACCCGTCGGTCACCAGGCGATGCGCGTGGTTCGCGGTCTGGGTGAGCAGCCAGCTGGGCAGCTTCCGCCAGCCGCCACGCGGCTCCTGCGAGGGGTCGTCCATGTGAGGAGCCTAACGAATCGTTGGGCGTCCGAACGATTGCGGTATCGTTGGGTCACCAAACGTTTGGTTACCCAACGACTTGAGGAGCCGCATCGTGATCAAGCCCTTCCGCATCGACATCCCGCAGGCCGACCTCGACGACCTCGCCGACCGGCTGGCCCGCACCCGCTGGCCCAACGAGGTCGCCGACGCGGGCTCGGACTACGGATTCCCGCTCGCCCGGCTCAGAGAACTCGCCGAGTACTGGCGGACCGGCTACGACTGGCGCGCCCAGGAAGCCGAACTCAACAAGCTGCCGCACTTCACCACCGAGATCGAAGGCCAGAACATCCACTTCGTGCACGTCCGGTCGGCGAACCCGGACGCACTCGCGCTGGTTCTCACCCACGGCTGGCCCGGCTCGTTCCTGGAGTTCCTGAGCATGATCGAGCCGCTGACGCGCGATTTCCACCTGGTGATCCCGTCGATTCCGGGGTATGGCTTCTCCGGGCCGACCCACGAACGCGATTGGAGCGTCGAGCGGATCGCCCGGGCCTGGGCCGAGCTGATGCACCGTCTCGGCCACGAGCGCTACGGCGCCCAAGGCGGCGACTTCGGCTCAGGTATCTCGACGGCGCTCGGCGCGGTGGCACCGGAGCACGTCGTCGGCGTGCACGTGAACTACCTGCCGACCAGGCCCGCTCCCGAGGCCGGCATCGAACTGTCCGAAGAGGACGAAGCCCGCCTCGACAAGGTGAAGCAGCTCATGGCGAATCGTCCGCCGTATCAGGCCTTGCAGGTCGCCACCCCGCAGACCAACGGCTACGCGTTGACCGATTCGCCGGTCGGGCAGCTGGCGTGGATCGCCGAACGCTTCGCACAGTGGACGGACCCGCGCACGCCGGTCGACGACGACCGGATGCTCACCGACATCTCGCTGTACTGGCTGACCGCGACCGCGGCCTCGTCCGCGCGGCTGCACCACGACGCCGGGAAGGTGGACATCCCCTGCCGCGTGCCGCTCGGCGTGGCCGTGCTCCCGTACGACATCACACGATCGGTGCGCCCGCTCGCCGAGCGGTTGTTCGACATCAGGCACTGGTCGGAATTCGAGCGCGGTGGCCACTTCGCGGCCATGGAGGTTCCGGACCTGCTCGCCGCGGACGTCCGGGAGTTCTTCCTCACCCTCGGTCGATGATCCATCACCCCGCGGGAAGGTCTGCGGCCTCGACCGATCTCCGGTCTTCGAGAACGCGCTGCTTCGCGTTCTCGATGTGCCGCCGCATGGCGGCCGCGGCCTCCTCGGCCGCCCCCGCCACCAAAGCGGCATAGACCGCACGATGCTCCTCCGCCGCCAGGCCGGGCGCACCCCTGGCAGAGCCGAGCTTCGCGAAGAACCGGAACCTTTGCACCTGGCCCCCGAGCGATCGGTAGGCCTTCTCCAGGAACGGGTTGTCCGCCTGAGCGGCGATGAGCAGGTGGAACCGTTCGTCGATCGTCCAATAGGCACTGAAAGCCGCCGTGTCGGGCGACGTGGCGGCGCCGGCGAGGTCCTCGACGCTCTCCAAGACCGCATCGAGGAACTCAGGGGTCGTCCGGCGGGCGGCCTCGTATGCGAGCGCGGGTTCGAGGACCAGACGGGCGTCCATCAGCTTGATCAGCTCGAACTCGGTGAGCAGCGGGGCGACCCGGTAGCCCTTGAGCGCTTCACGACGGACGAGCCCGGTGTGCTCCAGCCGCGCCAACGCCTCCCGGAGCGGCGTCTGACTGACGTCGAGTTCTCGTGACAGCGCACCGATGTTGACCGGTTCGCCCGCGGACCATCGGCCGTCGGTGAACTGACCCAGCAGCACCTCGTACATCCGATCGGCGAGCGGTTGCCGTCCGGACTTCCGCGGGGAAGCCATGTGTCCCTCCTTAGTCGCATCACGATATCCCGCGCGGCCGGGAGGCTTGATCTTGCCTGACTATAGTATTGACACGAATCCTATAGTATTTGCATCAGGCCGCCCCGAACAGGAGAAACGAACCGGATGACCATGCGCGTACTCGTGACGACCTCGTATCTGCAGCCCGGCGGCGAGGTCGACAAGCTGCTCTCGGACGCGGGTTTCGACACCGTCTTCACCACCCCCGCGCAGCGCGAGGCCACCGCCACTCCCCTGGCCGACCTCGTTCGCGACGCCGACGGGATCGTCGCGGGCACCGACGCCTTCCCTGCCGACGTCATCGAAGGAGCGACGCGGCTCAAGGTGTTCGGCCGCTGCGGAGCCGGTTACGACAACATCGACCTCGACGCGGCGACCCGAGCCGGCGTGGCCGTCACCTACACCCCCGGCGCGAACCGCCGGTCGGTCGCCGAGCACGTCCTCGCGCTCATGCTCAACTGCGCCCGCCTCATCCCCCAGAACATCGCGAGCGTCCAGGCGGGCCACTGGGAGCAGCGCAGCGGACGAGAACTCGACGGCGCCGTGCTGGGCCTGATCGGGCTGGGATCGATCGGCAAGACGGTGGCGCGGCTGGCGCTCGCGCTCGGAATGCGGGTCGTCGCCCACGATCCGTACCCCGACAGCGACTTCCTGGCGGAGACCGGCGTCGAGGCACGCACCTTCGACGAAGTCCTGGCGGAAGCAGACTTCCTCAGCCTCCACCTCTTCCTCGACGACTCCACCCGTCACCTGATCGACGCGTCCGCACTGCGGAAGGTCAAGCCCGGGGCTTTCCTGATCAACACCGCGCGCGGCGAAGTGGTGGACGAGGAGGCTCTCGCCGACGCACTGGAGAACGGCGTCCTGGCGGGCGCGGCCCTGGACGTCCTCACGGAGGAACCCTTGCCACTCGACAGCAGGCTGCGCGGGCTCGACAACGTCGTGATCACCGCCCATATCGGAGCCGCGACGGAACAGGCCCGGTCCCGCTCCAGCCTGATGGCCGCCCAGCAGGTGATCGACGTCCTCCAGGGACGCGCCCCGGCCAACCTCGTCAACCCCGGCCACGAGACGGCGGAGCGCCGATGATCCTCCACAACGGACTCCGCTTCGCCGCCAACCTCAAGTGGCTGTTCACCGAACTCCCCTTCGAGCAGCGTTTCGACGCGGCAGCGGCGGCGGGCTTCACGGCCGTCGAGTACGCCTCGCCGTACTCCTTCCCCGCCACCACGCTCGTCCGGCGTCTCGCCGACGCCGGCCTGACCCAGGTCCTGATCAACTCCCCGACCGGCGAACCCGGCTCCCCCGAGCGGCTCGGCTACGCGTGCCTGCCCGGCCGCACCGCCGAGTTCCGCGCGGGTGTGCGGCTCGGCCTCGAGTACGCCGTGAGCCTGAACAGTTCGTTCCTGCACCTGCCCGCCGGGATCCGGCCCGCCGGCGTCTCGCGTGACCGCGCCTTCGCGCACTACGTCGCGAACGTCGCATGGGCCGCGGACCAGGCACGGGACAGCGGCGTCCGGCTGCTGCTGGAGGCACAGAACAAGCAGGACGCGCCCGGCTTCGTCCTCGACGACCAGGCACACGCGGCCGCGGTGTGCGACGCGGTCGGTGAGCCCCACGTACGCCTGCTCTTCGACGTCTACCACGCGTCCATCGACGAGAAGGACGTCGTCACGGCGCTACGGGAGTTCCTGCCCAAGGCGGCCCATCTGCAGCTCGCCGACTCACCCGGCCGGGCCGAGCCCGGTACCGGCGGCATCCCCTGGACCGACGTCTTCGACACGCTCCGATCCGCGGGATACGACGGCTGGATCGGCTGTGAGTACAGGCCGGCCACCGGCACCGAAGCAGGTCTGAGCTGGATCAAGGAGCACAGCCGATGAACCCCCGCATCGCGTTGATCAGCGCCACCCCGGCCGCGATCCCACCCGCCGTGACCGCCCTGGAGAAGGGATTTCCGCGAGCCCGCCCCTGGAACATCCTCGACGACCGGCTCCTGACCGACGTCGGTGAGCACGGCCGCACGCCCGCTTTGGACGATCGGATGCGCCGTCTCATCGACTACGCGGTCTCCGGCGGCGCCGACGGTGTCCTGCTCACGTGCTCGCTCTATGGCGAAGTGACGAAACAGGTCGACACGCCGGTCCCGCTGCTCGCCCCGGACGAGGCGGCCTTCGACGACGCGCTTTCCAGCGGTCGCACCAGGATTCTCGTGGTCGCCTCGCTGGCCACGGCATTGAGCGACTCGACGGCACGCTTCGAGCAGGCGGCACGCGACAAAGGGATCCCCGTCGAGGTCGGCGGACTCCTCGCGTCAGGCAAGCTCGTCGAGACCTGCCAGGAACGAGCCCGCGGTTGGGACCTCGTCCTGCTGGCCCAGTATTCGCTCGCCCCGGCCGCGGACGAGCTGTCCACCGCACTCGGCATACCTGTCGTATCCGGGCCCCGCAGCGCCGCCGCGAAGCTGAAGGCGGTGATCGGGGGATGACCGTCGTGCTCGGCGCGATCGCCGACGACTTCACCGGCGCGACCGACGTCGCCGTCGCCTTCCGCCGGGGAGGACTGCGCACCGTGCTGTTCTTCGGTGTCCCGCCCGAAGGCGAGGTGACACCGCCGCACGACGCAATCGTGATCGCCCTCAAGAGCCGCGCGATCCCGGCAGCGGAGGCGGTCTCGACGTCCTTGCGAGCGCTGCGATGGTTGCGGAATCGGAAAGCAGAACAGATCTACTTCAAGTACTGCTCCACTTTCGACTCGACGCCACGCGGCAACATCGGCCCGGTTCTCGACGCGCTTTCGCAGGCGCTGTCACCTGCAAGGGTCCTGACGACGCCCAGCTCACCCGAGCACGGGCGGACGCAATACCAGGGCCATCTCTTCGTCGGTGACGCCCTCTTGGCCGAGTCGCCCATGCACGACCATCCCACGACGCCGATGACGGACTCACACCTGCCCCGGCTGCTGCGAGAACAGACCACCACACCGGTCGCCCTCGTCACGCACGACATCCTCCGGCGCGGCGAGACCGCCGTACGTGAAGCGATCGACAGCAAGAGCGGATACGTACTCGTCGACGCGCTCACCGAAGAGGACCTGCGCCTGCTGGGCCGGATCGCGGCCGACTCGCCGCTCGTCGCGGGCGCGGCGGGCCTCGCGGCCGGGCTCGCCGCCGCACACGCCTCCATGACGCCTCCTTTGACCGACACGTCTCCTCCGAGCGGACCGGCGGCCGTCCTGTCCGGAAGCTGCTCGGCACGAACCCTGGAGCAGGTCGCCGTCATGAAACGGCTCGGACGTCCCGCGCATCGCCTCGATCCGGTGGCGACGCCGGATCCGGAGGCGCTCGCGGCGGGCGCACTCGCCTGGTACGACTCCCTGACCGAGCCCGGGCCGCTCGTCTACTCCTCGTCGAGCCCGGCGGATCTTCGCCGCACGCAACAAGAACTGGGTGTATCGCGAGCCGCCGCGATCCTGGAGAAGGCGACCGGGCTGATCGCGGTCGGTCTCGTCGAGCGCGGTGTGCGCAGGCTCGTGGCCGCCGGCGGCGAAACCTCCGGCGCGGTGGTCACGGCGCTCGACGTCCGCGGTGGCGTCATCGGTACCGAAGCCGCTCCCGGCGTGCCGTGGATCCACCCGGTCGAGGACCGCCGGCCCGCGCTGCTGCTCAAATCCGGCAACTTCGGCGATCCGGACCTGCTCGCGACGGCGTCCGGCTCATGAGCACCGACCGGCTCCACCGCGAACGCGTCATCGCAGCGGCCAGATCGCTGTACGACCGCGGACTCACCCACGGCCGCACGGGCAACATCTCGCTGCGCTACGGCGAGCAGATCCTCGTCACGCCGACCGGAGCCTGCCTCGGCACCATCCGCCCCGGGGATCTGTCGGTCATCGACGCCGACGGAAACCACCTCGCCGGACCACCGCCGTCGAAGGAAGCCTTCTTTCACGCGACCGTGCTGCGACAGCGGCCGTCCGACACCGCGGTCGTGCACACCCACTCGACGCATTCCGCCGCCGTATCGTGCTTGGCCGATCTCGACCCGCACGACGCCCTTCCGCCGCTGACCGCCTACTTCGCGATCCGCGTCGGCCGTCTTCCGTTGCTCCCCTACCACCCGCCGGGGGATCCAGGCGTGGCCGAGCCGATCGCCCGCGCCGCCGCCGGACATCCGGCACTGCTGCTCGCCAACCACGGCCCGGTGGTCGCCGGAACGAATCTCGACACCGCCTTGGACACCCTCGAAGAACTCGAGCACACCGCGGAGATCTTCCTGCTCCTGCGAGGCCGTGCCACCCGGCCGCTGACCGATCGTCAGCGCGACGCCCTCCACTCCCCACCCGCCCGAAAGGACATCCCATGATCAGCCTCTTCAGCGCACTCTCCGTCAAGAAGCCGCTGGACGACGTCCTGCTGACCACGTTCGAGTCGAAGCACGCCGTCGACGTCGAGGTCACGTTCGATCCCACCACCATCCTCGTCGAGAAGATCCGCGACGGCGCCGAGCCCGACGTGGTGATCGCCGTTTCCACCGCCTTCGCCGGACTGGAAGCCGCAGGCGCGGTCACCCCTGATTCCCGCGTCGTACTGGCGAAAAGCGGTATCGGCATCGCCACCGCGCCGGAACTCGGTGATCCCGACATCGGCACGGTGGACGCGCTGCGCACGGCCCTCACCTCGGCCCGGTCGGTCGCCTACTCCCGGAGCGGCGCGAGCGGGATCCACTTCGCCCGGTTGCTGGAAGACCTGGGCATCGCCGACGAGGTGAACGCGCGCGCCACGGTGGTGGAGAAGGGCTTCACCGCGCTCGCCGTCACCGACGGCCGCGCCGACCTCGCGGTCCAGCAGATCAGCGAACTGAAGTTCGTCCCGAGGGCACGGATCGTCGGCCCGCTCCCGGACGGAGCCCAGCACTACAGCGAGCTCTCGGCCGCGCTCGGCCGCTCGGCCCCGCCCGAAGCCGCCGAACTGCTGCGGTTCCTTTCCGGACCGGAAGCCAGGGCCGCTTACCGCGAAGCCGGCCTCGTCACCGACACCACAGCACGGACCCACGCGTGAACGCGATCCTGGCGCTGGTCGCGTTCATCGCCGCCATCGTCGTGTGGAACGCGGTCTTCAAACGCAACATCGGCGAAGCGATGGTCGTCGGATTCCTGGTCACCGCCGCCTTCGCGGGCACGGACTTCTTCGCCGTCGCCTGGGAAAGCCTGGTCGACGGGCTGAAATCCGAGATCACCTTCGCCGCGCTGGCGTTCGTCTTCGTCAGCGAACTGCTCACCAGGACCGGGCTGGTGCAGCGGATGGTCGACATTCTCAGTTCGTTCCTCGGGCGCCGCCGAGGCGGGTCGGCCTACGCCGCGACCGTCGCTTCGGGACTGTTCGGCGCGGTCGCCCACAACGGTGCCGCGATCGTCGCCACGGTCGGGTCGATCACGATCCCCTGGATGAAAAGGTCCAAGGCGAGCGGCGAGACCGCGGCGCTGGTCCTGTCCGGGAACGCCGGCGTCGGCGCCACCTTTCCCTTCAGCGGCGCTTTCTTCATCCTCCTGGCCGCACCGACCGTCTTGCCGGTGCTCACCGCGGGCGACATCGTCGCGACGATCTTCGTCACCGGCGCCTGGATGGTGGGGATGCGGCTGATCATGGCCTACGTCATCGTGAAACGCCGCGGCGTACAGGCGATGGAGCCGCAGGACATCCACCCGCTGCGCGCGTCGTTCAAGGCAGGCTGGCCGTCGCTGGTCGTCCTCGGTTCGATCGCCGTCCCGATCCTGCTCACCGCCCCGCCGACCGCGGATGTCGTCTCGGCCCGTATCGGCGTCGACGCTCCGGACGCGATCCCGCTGCTCATCTGGCTGCCGATCGTCATGCTGCTGGTCGGCCTGCTCGTCGAGCGCAGGTTGCTGCCGAAGGGCCGGGAACGATGGTGGGAACTCTTCGGCGCGGTCGGTCCCAAACTCGGTCTCGTCGGAGTAACCATGATCTCCGCGTTCGCCGCGTCGAACGTGCTGAAGACACTCGGCCTCGACGATCAGCTCAAGCCCTACCTCGAAGGGCTCACCGGGGTCTCTCCGCTGGTGGCGGCGATCGTGGTCGGTGTCGTCATCGTGGTCGTCGCCGGGCCGCTCAACACGACGTCCACGGTGGCCGCCGTCGGCCCCGTGGCGTTCGCCGCGCTCACGGCCGCGGGCATTCCTCCGCACGTCGCCTTCGCCGCGATCCTCGTCTGGGCGTCGTCCGAAGGATGCTCGCCGCCCGGCGCCGCGCCGCTCTACGTCGCGGCGGGCATCGCCGAGATCAACCCGGTACGGATCTTCGTTCCGGTCGTCCTCTACTACCTGTTGCCCACCTTGTTGTTCGGCGTACTGATGGCCGTCGGCTTGCTGTGGCTTCCTGGAGCGTGATCGCCGTGTACCGGATCCTGCTGGCCGCGACCCGTATCTGCCTGTTCGTGTTCCTCCTCGGCGGCTTCCTGGTCGTCGCCGGGCAAACAGTCGGCATCATCGTCGGTTCCGGGCCGATCATGACGACGTTCGGCACCGATGTCGCCGACAACGTCTGTGTCGTCGCCGGGATCGCGGGCATCCTCGCGTTTCTTCTGCTCTACACGAGGGAGGGACGGGAAAACGCACCTGATGCCGAGGAATGAGCGCCCTCTATCCCGGCGTCAGGGCGTGTTTCCCGGCACGACGAGCCCCGCCTCGTACGCGACCATGACCGCTTGCGCGCGATCGCGAACGCCGAGTTTGGTGAAAACCCTGCTGACGTGGGATTTCGCCGTCTGCTCCGCGATCACCAGCGCTTCGGCGATCTCCACGTTCGAGAGGCCACGCGCGATCAGCCTGAGCACTTCGGTCTCTCGCGCGGTCAGCTCGGCCACGAGGGAGTGACCCGTGTGAGCCGAGGCGTGGGTGCGGGTGAACTCGCCGATCAGCCGCCTGGTGATCGTCGGCGCGAAGAGCGCGTTGCCCGCGGAGACCACCCGGACGGCGGTGACGAGGTCGTCCAGCGGCGAGTCCTTGAGGAGGAAGCCGCTGGCGCCCGCCCGAAGCCCGCCGAACACGTACTCGTCGATGTCGAACGTGGTGAGGATCAGCACGCGAACCTCCGGCAGGTCCGCCACGATCCGCCGGGTCGCCTCGAGACCGTCGAGTTCGGGCATGCGGACGTCCATCAGCACGACATCCGGTTCGAGTTCGGTGCACAGCGTGACGGCGGTGTTCCCGTCGGCGGCCTCGCCGACCACCCGGATGTCGTGCTGCGCGTCGAGCACCGCGCGGAAACTCTGCCGGACCATGGTCTGGTCGTCGGCGATGACCACCGAGATCACGGTTCCAGGCGCCCCTCACGATCGAGTGGAACGGTCAGGGCGACGCGGAAGCCGCCGTCCGCGCGCTCCCCTGCCTCAAGATCAGCCGCGAGCATAGCGGCCCGCTCCCGCATTCCCACCAGACCGTGCCCGCGACGCGGCGGCTCGGTTCTCTTCGGACCGTCGCCGGGGCCGTTGTCGATACGGAGCCGGACCGTCCCCGGGCCGGCCGTGAGTTCCACGGAGATCGCCGCTCCGGGAGCGTGCTGGATGGCGTTGCTGAGGGCTTCCTGCACGATCCGGAACACCGACAGCGCGACCCCGACCGGAACGGTGTCGAGGTCGCCACGCAGATCGAGCTCGCACTCGGTGCCGGCGGCCTTGACCCCGTCGACGAGTTCGACCACCTTGCCCAATCCCGGCTGCGGAGCGACCGACGGCACGTGCTCCTCGGCCCGGAGCACCCCGAGCAGCCTGCGCAGTTCGGTCAGGCCTTCGCGGGCGGTTCCGGCGAGGTCGGCGAACTCCTGCCAGATCTCGGCTTCGCGATCGGCCTTGCCGTGATCGGCGAACCGGAACCGCGCCGAGTCGGCGCGCAGTGCGAGCACGGACATGTGGTGTGCGACCACGTCGTGCAGTTCCCGCGCGATGCCCGCGCGTTCCTCCAGCAGGGCCGCCCTGGTCTCCTCGGCGAGCCTGCGTTCCTGTTGCGCCGCGCGTTCTTCTTCGGCGAGCCTGCGCTGATGGACCGTGTTGCCGAGGAAGAACAGGATCCCGCCCAGCAGCACGAGCAACGCCGCGTCCCGCCAGTCACGGAGGAACGGGGCGGCGGCAGCGAACGAGATCAGTCCCGCCCAGGCGAGTTGCGGCTGATCGTTGCTCTCCCCCACCAGGTAGAAGACGAGCGCCGCGGTGACCGCGAGACCCGGCGCCCACGGCCAGCCCCAGGATTCGGCGATTCCGGGCAAGGTCAGTGGAGTGCTCACGATGCCGACGATCAGCAGGCGCCATCCCCACAGCGGCGAGCGCACCGCCAGCAGACACGGCAGCACGGAGATGAGGACGTTGAACGTCTTCGCGGGCCCCGGCACCGAAACGGTCGAGAACGTGACGAAACCCGCCCACAGCCCGCAACCGATGAGCGTGAGAGCGCGCAGCCAGCGCAACCCCGCCGATCGCTTCGGCGGGGCATCCGTTCCGGCGTAGGCCGTGTAGCGCAGGGCATCCCGCCACACCCGCAGGCGCTGTCGGTCGATCATCAGGCGTCACCCTACCTGCAGATCGACTCACCGTGCGTAGTCAGAATTGCATGGCACTGAGTGCCAGAAGCTGCTCAAGACTCGTTCAGGGCCGCGTTGACCTTGGCGATGACGGCGTGCAGTGGCGTCGCCGTGGTCATCACCGCCACCACCGTCGTTTCGTCCGAGGGCTCTTCGACCCTGAACGCGTCGATCACCAGCGCGAAGGCCTCCGCCGCACTGGCGGCGATGTCGTCCTGCCCGCCACTGCGCAGCCAGCGCCGCAGCACGTGGTTGTTCGCGGCCGCGATCGCCGCCGCGGCCACCGCCGCCCGCAGGCTCGCCGTCTCGTCGCCCTGCTCCGTGAACCGCGCCCGCAGATAGCGGGCGAGCACGCGCTGATAGCGGTCGACGGTCGCGACCTCCTTGTCCCGCAAGGAGGGAACCGTTCGCGTCAGGGTGAACCGCTTGAGCGAGACGTCGAGCTCCGCGGCGTAGGAGTCGAGGACCAGGCCGACGGCGGAACAAGCCACCTCCACCGGATCGCGATCCGGCTCCGCGGCGGCGAACGTCTCCTCCATCTCGGCCACGATCTCGTCGTGGTTGGCGAAGAGCACGTCGTCCTTGGCGTCGAAGTACCGGAAGAACGTCCGGCGGCCGACCCCCGCGGCCGCCGCGATCTCGTCCACGGTGGTGGCCTCGTAGCCCTTGGCCACGAAGAGGTCCACGGCCGCCGCGGCGAGCGCGCGGCGCAGGCGGCGCCTGCCCGCGGGGGTCGCGCCGGCGCGGGTCACCGGGGCTCGGCGCGGCGAATCGGTCATAGCGGGACGGTAGCAGCCACTTGCTAGTGGCACTGAGTGCCGTTACGCTGTGCGGAGTCCCTCACTCCCCGCTCGGAAGGCGCCGACGATGTCGCTGGACCACCAAGTGCTTCCGGTCGAGTCACGCTCGATCCGCCCCCGCGGCGACGCCTTCTACGGGCGCCTCTTCGGCTGGTCGCTGAAATGGCGGGGCCCGCAGCCGTTCCTGGTGCTGGAAGGCGGGATCTGCGCGGTGACCCTGCCCAAGATCAACGGGGCCCAGGTCCTCTCCCGGCTCGCCGACACCGGCTGCGGAGGTCCCGCCATGGCGGTGCTGACCCAGCAGGGTCCGCGCGTGGCCATCCTCGCCGAGACCGACGGCCTGATTCCCCCGCGGATCTCGCTGCCCCAGCACGTCGAAGTACTCGCCTGGGGCACGCTGCTCCCCTTGCCCACCGACTCCGGACGCGCCGAGGCCCACGCGGAATGGCTCTCGGCGCCGGATCCCCGGGAGCGCTGGCTTCCCAGTCTCGGCGCGGTCCTCTCCGCCGTCCGGCCGAGGTAGCGGACGCGGTTCACGCCGCCACCGACGCCTGCGCGGAAACGAGGAGGGCGCCGCCGTCCGATTCGGACAGGGTGATCTCGAGGGTCGCGCCTTCGGCCAACGGTGGCAGGTCGCTCAAGGTCACCCGGCCGATCAGCCGTTGCCCGCGGCGCGCGGGCGCCACGCCGGAGCGCCGGACCTCGATCCCCGTTCGGTGCCACACGCGGACACTGCCCGCCGTCGCCGTCCGGCCACGCCACCGGTTTCCGCACCAGGCCGCGAGCGCGGCCCCCGCCGTGTTGCACAGGACGTCGTCCAGCGAACCCACGCGGCCGGCGTCCTGCCAGACCTGAAGGCATTCGATCGACACGGACACCAGGAACGCCGACAGGATGATCCGCGGCACGGGTTTCGCCCAGCCGAAACGCATCGGCACCAGGATCGCGAGTGGCATCAGCAGGAAGACGTTGCCCGCCAACTGGATCAGGGCGAGTTCCGGGCGGTCGCTGAAGACGGGCAGGACGTCCGCCAGCAGGTGAAGACTCACCGACGAACCGTGTGCCGCCGTCGGTGCCGGCACGAAAACGATCAGAAGAACCGCGAAAAGCGCTGCCAGCAAAGCGAAATCCAGTGCGACCACGGCCAGGCCGCGCCGTTTTCCGTTCAGGCGCGCGATGAATTCGGCGACGCCCGCACCGGCCGCGGCGACGAGCAGCGACCACGGTGCGGCGTCGAAGAATGCCTGCCACCACCATCCCATGCACTCCCCTTTCGCCGATGATCGTCTTCGGCGAGGGTGGCAGCATCGTGAAGGCCAGACAAGAACCCCGGCTATTGTCGGTGAATTACTACCATCCGCGTTGATACTTCACGGACTTCGATTGTCACGGCCGTGCGGTCAGCGCGGGGCCGATCCAGCGGCGGACCATCGAGCGCAACCGCTCGTCGGTGTGCGCCGGTGTCGACGGGTATTGCAGGAACGACAGGAACAGCCGCATCAGCATTTCGGCGAGCCCCTCGAAGTCCTCGTCGGTCGTGACGCCCACCGCCGCCCAGTCGACCGGCACGTTCCGGAGGATCCGCGCGCCGAGCGCGAAAGACTGCGCCGAAGTGACCGCGACGGTGAAGACGTCGGCCTCGCCCGCTTTCAGGAGCAGGCCGAGATACGGCTCGTCGGGGACCGCGCGGACGCCGAACACCACCGATTCCACGGCGACCTCGGCGGGGTCGGCGAAGGTGGCCAGATGCCGTTCCATCCGTCCGGCGAACTCCTCGACCCGGTCCAGCGCGACCGCGCTGAGGATGTCCGCGAGGCTCGGGAAGTAGCGGTAGACGGTCTGCCGGGTCACGCCCGCTTCCGCGGCGACGTCCGAGAGGCTGGTCTTGGCGAGACCGACCCGGTCGATGCACGCCGTCGCCGCCTCGACGATCCGGCGGCGCGCCTCGCGCTCGGTTCCGGGCGGGTTCCCCCGCCATCCGTGGTGCCCCATGCGTCTCATCTTCCCCGAACGGAGAATCTCAGACGGTGGCAGGTGCCGCGCGGCGCACGCGGTACAGCGCGGTCAGCATCAGCCCGGCGGTCACGAAGCAGGCCAGTGCGTACAGGCCGCTCCCGGTCGAGGTGCCGTTTTCGATGACGCCGCCCACCCACAGCACGGCCATCCCGCCCAGATAGACAGCGGGATAGAACCGGGCGAAGGGCGTCAAAGGCTCTTCGGGACTGCTGTGCCGGACGAAGATCCAGATGCCGGCCAGCCACAGCAGGGCCAGCTCGACGCCGAGAACCCACGCCTGCGCGGTCACGTTCCCGTCGAGCAGGCTCGACGGGAGCCCGGCGATCGCCATGCTCGGCGGGGTGAGGACCCCGGCCAGAGCGATGCGCGCCGCCAGTGACCACCCTCGCCGCGCCCCGCCCGCCAGCCGCACGACCAGATAGGTCATCGCGCCCATCGACACGGAGGCGAAGAGCAGCATGCTGGTCATGGGCACCGAATCCAGCGCCGGGTGGTTGACGATCCGGTTGTTCCCGTTCCAGGCCCACCATTTCACCTGCGGCCCGAGATGATCGAAGACCTCGTAGAAGACCTGACAGGCGAAGGCGACGGCCACCGACCCGATCAGTGCGCCGCGGGCGCGGAAGATGCCGAGTGACCGGACGAGTTCGTAGGCGAGCTGGCTGATCATCGGGTAGAACGCCACGATGTAGAGCGGGAGCCGATCCCACATGAACTGCACGGTGAACCGGTTGTGGGCGAAGATGAAACCGTACTGGCGCTCCAGGCCGAACCACTCCGGGAAGTACAGCGGCGGTTCGATGACGAAGAGATAGACCAGCGAAGCGCACCACAGCGCCAGATTCGTCGAGTCGCCCTGGCGATGCCTCCGGATGGCGTGCACCAGCGCGAACACGGCTCCGCCGACGACGAGCAGTTCCAGCAGCGGCATCGTCCAGTGAGCCTCCGCCCACGGCGCGCGGATCGAGAGCCACGGGGAGACGTCATGGCAGTCGAAGCCGAGCTCGTGGGTGACGGCTTCCGCGTCCGGTCCGCAGACGGCGCTCACCGGGAGACCGCCGCTTCGGCGGCGCCGCCTTTCGGCGAGTAGTCCGTGACCGGGGGTTCGGCCCGGGCGTCGAAGTCGAACGGGACCCGGTGCCGCCCCAGCGCGGCCCGGATCCGGTAGCGCACGAGCCCCGCGATCACCCGTGGGTTCGTCATCATGTCGCGCAGCGATTCGTCGAGGTTGAACACCTTCGCGAAGTGCTCGTCGACGACGTCGTCTTCGCGGGCGGCACCGACGATGAGCCGGAACGCCGGGCCGGACACGGCTTCGAGCAGCCGTCGCCGCCACTCGGGTGCCTTTTCGGTGCCGACCGCGCAGGCGTAGCCCTGATCCCTCGCCATCGCCAGGCTCCACGGTACGTTGAGCAGCTTTCGTTGCGCCGCAAGGAATCGTGCCGAGAATTCGGGGCCGAGACGCTCGGCGCGGGAAAGGTGCTCGCGCAACAGCAGTGCCGAACCGGCGGCGGAACTGATGCCCTGCGCGTAGAACGGGTTGAACGCGCAGATCGAGTCGCCGACGAACGCCAGGCGCTTCGGCGGGGTGCGGAGCCGGTCGTAACGGCGCCACTTGTTCCCGGTCGAGCGGGTCAGATGCACCTCGGAGGTCGGGGTGGACCGGTCCATCGCGGCCGCGAACAACGGCGCCCGCACCCGGCGGGCGGACTCGACGAACGCCTCGGTGGTGCGCGGCATCTCCAGCCCCCACGAGCCCATGCACGCGATGACACGGTTGTCCTCGATCGGGAAGAAGTTCACCAGGAACTCGTGTTCGTCCGGATGCGCGCCCTTGTCGGGGGTCGGCATGATCACCAGATGCCGCCACCACCAGGACGGGGGCCGTTCCTCGGGTGAGGGCAGGTCGTACCAGCGCGAGGTATAGGTGACTTTGGCGTCGAGGGTCCGTACTTCCGGTTCGGGCCAGCCCGCCGCGGCGAGCCAGGCGGCGACGGAGGAACCGCGGCCCATCGCGTCGACCACGAAGTCGGCGGCGATGTGCTCGTCGCGCTCGGCGAGGGTGACCCCGGTGACCTCGCCGTCGCGGGTGGTCAAGCCGCTCACCGCGACACCCTCGCGGATCACGACGTTGGGCAGCTCCCGGACCTTGTCGCGCAGCACGCGTTCGATGAGGATCCGCGAGCCGTAGATCATCGTCATCGCGCTGCGTTTCCGCGCCGACCAGCCTTTTCCGTCGAGATACGCCGCGTCCATGGACGGCATCAGATGCAGCCCGCCCGCGGCGATGAGGTCGTCCTCGAAGCCGGGGAACAACGCGCCGATCGCACGGCGGCCCGAGTTCAGCAGGAAGTGCGGATGCTTGCTCTGCGGTACGCCGCGCCGATGTTCGGCCCCGGCGGGCAGCTCGTCGCGTTCGAGCACCAGCACCTGGTCGAAGTACGGGGCGAGGGCTCCCGCGGTGCAGAGTCCGGCGGCGCTGCCACCGAGGACGACGGCGGTCTTGCCGAGTCGCATGCGGACCAACTCCCAGCGTCATTCATACAGATTGACATTGGCTGTATGAATGTATGAATCTGCGCCTGAGGCTGTCAAGGGCCGCACGCCGGCTCCGGCAAGGACAAGCGACGTCCTCACCACCACGGCGCCACTCCGCTCGGTGACGCGGTCGAGTCGACGATCAGGGGCCGGTGAACGCCCTGAGCTTTCTCGACCACACCGGTTCAGTAGCATCGAGGCATGAACAAGCGCTTAGTCAGTCTCGGCGATTCCTTCACCGAGGGCGTCGGCGACGAGGACCCGTCGTCCCCCAACGGCGTCCGCGGCTGGGCCGACCGTGTCGCGGGCGCGCTCGCGGCGAACCACCAGGACTTCCGTTACGCCAACCTCGCGATCCGCGGCAAGCTCCTCGGGCAGGTCCTCTCGCAGCAGCTCGGCCCGGCGCTCGCGCTGAACCCGGATCTCGTGACGCTCTACGCCGGCGGCAATGACCTGATGCGGCCGAAGGTCGACATCGACGCCCTCCTCGAGGATTACGACGCCGCGGTCGGCAGAGTGGTCGCCACCGGGGCGCGGGTCATCCTGTTCACCGGCGTCGACGGGGTCGAAGACGCGTTGTTCCGCACGATCCGGGGTCGCGTCGCGATCTACAACGAGCATGTCCGCGGGATCGCCGCGCGCCACGGTGCGCTGCTGGTGGACATGTGGGCGATGCGCCAGTTGCGGGACAGGCGACTGTGGGCCCCGGACCGTCTGCACCTGAACTCGTTGGGGCACAACGAGATCGCCATCGCGGTGCTCGACGCGCTCGGCGAGCCGCACAAGCTGACGCCCGCCGTGCTCGGGCCGCGGCCGTCACTGAGCCCGCAGGCCCGGCGAACCGAAAACCTCCAGTGGGGCAAGGCGCACGCCGTCCCGTGGATCAAGCGCAGGCTGCGTGGCGAGTCCTCGGGCGACGCGCTCTTGCCGAAGCGGCCGACGATGGAGCCCTACGCCTGACGCGGCCGAAGCCCGTCGAAGAGGATGCAGATCGTCCGGGCCCGGAACTCGGGCCCGGCATGCTCCGCCGCCTTCGCGGTTCCGATGATGACCGCGATGAGTTCTTCGACGCCGACGTCCTTGCGGACGTCGCCGGTGTCCTGTGCCCGGCGGAGCAGCACGCCGAGCGCGTCCTTCAGGCGGACACCGATGACCGGCCCCGCCGACGGCACGCTGACACCGGCCGCCGACAGGGCTTCGAAGTAGGCGTTCTTGGCGCCGGACAACTCGATCCAGCCGGTCAGGAAGCCGAAGAACGCGGCGCCCGGGTCGGGTGAGTCGGCGGCCACGGTGGCCTCCGCTTCGTCGACGAAGCGGTGGAGGCGTGCGAAGAGCACCGCTTCCAGCAGCGCTTCTTTTGTCGGAAAGTGCCGGAACACCGTGCCGACGCCGACGCCTGCTTCGCGGGCGACTTCTTCGGTGGGCGCACTGGTGCCTTTGGCCGTGAAGACGCGCTCCGCGGCCTCCAACACCCGTGTGCGGTTACGGCGGGCATCGGCTCGGAGCGGTTTCTCGTCCGTCACAGCGGGGATCCTAGACCCGTTGTCGAGTGCCTAGTCGGGCATCTCGTCCAAGACGCGGGCGAGGGCCTTCGGGACCCCGGTGCGCCAGCCGCCGCCCATGATCCGGCGTGACATACGTTGGAAATCGTCGTCGGGGTCGAAGCCCTCGTGACTGAGGAACAGCCGAGTCCCGTGCCCCTCGGGTTCGAGCCGCCAGGTGACCGTCCACTCCGGACCCCAGCTGATGCTGAGCAGCCGCTCCGGCTCCACGGCCAGTACTTCGCAGGCGACCGGGCCGCCCGCGAATCCCGCGGCGGGAACCGGATCCGCGAGCAGGTGGAACCGGTGTCCCACGACGGGTTTGATGTCGTTCGGCATCCGGAGCCAGCGCTCCAGCAGATGCGGTTCGGTCAGCGCGCGCCACACCTTGCGCGGCGGATGCGCCAGGAACTGGTCGACGTGGACGGCCGTCGGATCGTCGTCGTTCAGAAGTCCTCCTCGTCCAGCAGGTCGCGCAGGTTGCCTAGTTTGCCGCGCCAGTACCGCTCGTATGGCGAAAGCCAGTCGGAGACTTCTCGCAGCGGCGCGGCGTCCAGAGAGTAGACGCGGTTGCGGCCTTGCCTCTCTTCCCGGACGAGCCCCGCCTCGCGAAGCACACGAAGGTGTTCCGACAGGCTCGGCCGCCGCATGTCGAAGCGTTCGGCGATCTCCCCCGCCGCCCGCGGACCGTCGAGAAGGATGCCCAGCACTTCGCGCCGGGCCGGATTGGCGAGTGCGGCGAAGACGTCGTCGTTGACCGGCACTAGCGCGGCCAGTTCCCGTAGCCCGAAGCTTCGAGCAACCCCATGGCATTGCCGTCAGGATCCTTCAGGGATGTCACCCGGCCCCAGGGCATCTCCTCCGCGTCGTCGACCTCGACGCCTTGAGCGCGGAGCTCCGCGATGTCGGCGTCGACATCCGTGGTGCTCAGCTGGAAGTGCACACGCGTGTCGTGGTCCAGCCCGCCGACGGGGCGATCCACGAGAACGATCCCGGTGTCCGCCCCCTTGGGGCCGACCATGACGAACGGACCGTGCGGGCCGCTGACGTCGACGAGCAGATCGAAGCCGAGCTTGCCGAGATAGAAGTCCCGCGCCTCGGTCAGGTCGGAGACCGGCACGGTGAGGAACTGGATGCGGTCGATGTTCATACCGCCGACAATACGTAGGAGATTTCCTACATGTCAAACCTCGGCGCCATCGACGGAGAGGAACATCTGGGCGACAAGAGAACCGGGCCCGTCGAACGTTCCCGGCCGCCGGACCATTCCGGCCATCTCCAAGGCGTCCACGACACTCCAGATCAGCTCGTGCGCCGCCACGACCACACTCGCCTGCGGCAAATCCCTCACCAGCGCCGAGACGATCTTCCCCGCGATCCTCAGGCCGCTCTTGTGCACAGGATCGGAATCCTGTCGCCTGATGACCGGGATCGTCGGCCTCCCCTCGTCGTCGAAGAGTGTCCAGACCTCCCCGCCGTCGACCACGAGCGCTTCTCGCGGAAGGCTTCCGCGGGAAACCGCGCGTAACGCCGACCGCAGGGCCGGGGCTTCGGCGAGCCGGTTCAAGGCCCGCACCGTCTCGTCGGTCCAGACCATCGTCAGCTTGACGCCTGCTTCCTTGATCTCGTTGGTGCCCATCGCGCCTTCGCGCGGCGGGTAGACCGCCCAAAAGGCACCGTTCCAGTAGGGGCGCTCGACGCTCAGCTCACCGGAAGGGAGGAGGCCGTCCGACCGGAGACGGTCCCAGATGAGGCCGTCGATCACGTAGCCGAAGAGCACTCCGTAGGTAAAGCGGGCCAGTCCCTGGTCGATCAGAACGTCGGCCAGGGCGGTCACATCGGTCGCGATCTCGGCCGCGACCACCTCGGCGAGCTCGGCCATCCGAATGCGCAATCCGGCCGTCTCCTCGGATCCGAGCACGGGAAACGTCGTCTCCAGCCGTTCACCTTCGACGGCGATGAGGTGATACGCCCGCAACAGTGCGATCTGACTGTCCAGCGGATCGATTCCGTGTTGCCGCAGCTCGGTACGGGTGACGCCCAGGCGTGCACGGAAAAGGAGGCGGCCGTTGTCGTCCATCTTCACGACATGATGCGGAGTGCTACGCGCACCGAGACAAAAGCAGTGCAGACCCCATTCGGCCAGGTCGTCGGGATCATCGCCGAAGTCATCCATGAGCGAAGACCTATCACATCAGCTCCTGTACAACCTCGACATAAATAGAGGTCCAGGGTTCGTGACCAGTGCCGCAACGCCTTGAGTTCGCCTATGGACGAACTTTTAGCGTCGTCGGCATGAGCACAGAAACCACCACGCAGTCCCCTATCCGCCTCGCCGTCATCATCGGCAGCGTCCGGCACGAACGCTTCGCCGACGCGATCACGGGCTGGCTCCAGGCCGAACTCGCCACGATCGACGGCGTGGAGGTCGATCCGATCGACCTTGCCGACATCGATCTCCCGTTGCAGGGAACGCAGCCCGGTGGCACCGAGACGGTGATCAGCGACAGGCTGCGTGACGCAGACGCCTTCCTGGTCGTCACCCCGGAGTACAACCACAGCTTCCCCGCGGCGCTGAAGAACGCGATCGACTGGCACTTCACCGAATGGGCGTACAAGCCCGTCGCGTTCGTCGGCTACGGCGCGGGCTCGGGCGGCATCCGGGCGATCGAGCAATTGCGGCTGATCTTCCCCGAGCTGAGGGCCACCACCATCCGCGACGCGGTACTGCTGAACGCTCCGTGGACCCGCCTCGGCCCGAACGGCTACGAAGGAACGGAAGGCGAACGCGCGGCGCTGGCCGCGACGATGACGGAACTGGGCTGGTGGGCCCGCACCCTGCGCGCCGGACGCGTCGCGGTTCAGGTGAGTGCGGCATGAACCGCCTGACCGGGCGTGAACTGCGCATCGCGGCGGTGATCGCGCTCGGCGGGCTGATGGCCGTTCTCGACACCACGATCGTCGCCGTCGCGCTGCCGCGGTTCATGACCACCTTCTCCGCGTCGCTCACCACGATCCAGTGGATCGCGACCGCCTATGCGCTCGGCATGGTCGCGGCGATGCCACTCGCAGCGACCTTCGCGCAACGGTGGGGAGCGCGCCGGGTGTACCTGGCCGCGCTGCTCGTGTTCGCGGTGGCGTCCGTGGCCGCCGGAGCCGCCGGTGATCTGGGCTGGCTGATCGCCGCGCGGGCGGTGCAGGGTCTTGCCGGCGGTTTGATCAATCCCTTGGGGATGACGATCGGTTTCGGTGCGGTGGCTCCGGAACGGCGGAGCCGGATGACCACGATCACCGGTCTTCCGTTGCTGGTCGGGCCGATCCTCGGCCCGATGCTGGGCGGGATCCTGCTCGACGGGCTGTCGTGGCGGGCACTGTTCTTCATCACCGTTCCGCCCGCCCTGCTCGCCGTCGCCGGTGTGCTCCGCTGGGTGCCCGCCGATGTCCCGTCGGCCGAACGCACACCGATCGATGTCGCCGGCGGCCTGCTGCTCGTGCCCGGTGTCGTCGCGGTGGCGTACGGCTTCAGCGAAGAGACGGCCGGCCTCGAGATCCGGGTGGCGATCGTCGCCATCGGGCTGGCGCTCATGGCGGTGTTCACGCGCCGCTCGTGGCGTCATCGCGCACCGCTGCTGAATGTCCGGCTCCTGCGTGACCGGACGTTCGGGCGCAACGCCGCCGTCCTCGTCCTGTACGCGGGGCCGTACTTCGGCTCGATGCTGTTGATGCCCGCCTACATCCAGGTGATCCGCGGCGACTCGGCACTGATCAGCGCGGCGATGATGGTGCCGGGCACGATCGGGATGGGTATCAGCATCCAGCTCGCCGCCCGTCTCCTGGAACGGTTCGGCCCGCGGATCGTCGTCGGGACCGGGCTGAGCCTTGCGGCCGTGTCGAGCGTGCTGACGGTCCTCGTCCTCGCACCGGATACGTCGTACACGGTGCTGGCGATCCTGGGCGCGATCCAAGGAGCGGGCACCGGGGCGATCATGATGCCCACCATCGTGAGTGCGGGCCGCGATCTGCGTGGGCCGGATCTCGCGTCCGGTTCCGCGATCCTCCCGCTCGCCAGCACCATCGCGAGCGCCGTCGGCACCGCGGTGGTGAGCGCGGCGTTCACCGGATTGATCGCGGCGTCCACCGCGGGCCGGGGTTTGGCCGCGCTGAGCGATCCGGCGGCGGACTCGGCGCTCACCGGGGAGATCGTCGACGCGTATCGTCTGACTCTCGTCGGCGTGCTCGCGGTCATGGTGCTCGCCTTGGTGGTCAGGCTGCGGACCCGGCCCACCACCCCGACAACGGAACCCACGAAGGTACGGAGCGCGGCATGACGACATCGCTCACCGCCCAGCTGACCATCAGCGAGGTCGCGAGCAAGGCCGGGGTCTCGGCGAACGCCGTCCGGTACTACGAGCGCTACCGTGTCATCACCGCCGAGCGCACCGCGGGCAACGCGCGCCGCTTCACGGTCGACGCCATCTGCCGGATCCGGCTCGCGGTCGCCGCCCAGCGGGTGGGGCTCAGCCTCGCCGAAAGCGCGGAGATCCTGGCCGAGATCCCGCCGATGTCCCCCGATCTGGAGCAGTGGTCCCGCGCGGGGCAACGGCTCATCGACGCCGGACAGGCCCGCATCGCCGAACTCGCCTCGGTGGTCGACGAGTATCGGACGCTCGACTTTCTCAGGAGTTGAACGGCGCTTCGGCGGGGTTCGTCCAGCGGAACACCGGGCGGTTCTCCAGACCGGGGTAGGTCACGGCCATACCCCGGTCAGGGGACATCGACCACAACCGCGCGTCCGGCGACGCGGCGTGCTTCGCCCAGTCCGGCGACCAGCCGGGGATGTAGCGCTCGTAGATGCGACGGATCCGGGCCAGGTCCTTGGCCTCCAGCCTCGCGGGGCCGCTGGTCCGCAGCTGACGTACGTCATCGGGTGGAGCGAAGGTCGCGACCATGACGGCGACTTCCCGATTGTCGCGAGCGGCGGCCAGAAACGGTGACGGGGCGCCGTCCGACACCGGGGTGTGGAACCAGAACCTGCCTTCCTCGGCAACGAACCACATCATCGCCAGCGCCGGATTTCCCCGGCCGGTCGTGGTGGCGACGCTGGCAGGCAGGCGCGGCTCGTCGAGAAGATCTTGTACAGCGAAAGTCGGTCGGTCCATGAGGCCAGCCTGCAACTTCGACCGCGATCGAGGTCCAGCGCCTGTGGGCCAAAGTCCGTGAAGGCCTCCTTACCTACCTTGAGGGTAGTGAAGGAGGCCTTCACTACCCTCAAGGTCGCCACGCGGGCCCAAGTAACGAGGAAACTCGACCTTCACACCTTGCCGAGTACGTGAAGGGGTCCTTCACTGCGCCAGACGCAGTGAAGGACCCCTTCACGTACTCGCCGGGGCCCACGAGAAACACGAAAGAGGGCCGCCCCGGACGGGACGGCCCTCTTCCTCCACTGACTCAGCGCTGCGGCGGCGGACCACCCTGCGGACCACCGAACGGACCCTGCTGCGGGAACGGCCCACTGCCCGGCCCCTGCGACGGCGGCCCCTGGTACGGCCCACCCTGCGGACCCGCGGGCGGCTGCGGCTGCGGCAGCCGCGAAGGCGGCGGAGCCTGCGGCGGCTCCGGAGCCGCCTCCGGCTCGGGAGCAGGCGCGGCCTTCGGGACCTGACGCGGAGCGGGCGGCTCCTGCCGCGGCGTCGCGACACCCAGCGCCGGAACTTCCTTACGCGCCACGGCTTCCGCGGCCGCGACGGCCTCGGCGACCTTCGGGTCGCTGGAGGTGTCGAACCAGCCCTGGACCTCTTCGTCCTCCAAGTCCGGCTTCTCGACCGGGTCTTCCTTCGGCGGCTCGTAGCGGAACACGCCGTCGTCGCCGGGGGCGCCGAGCGCACGGGCGAAGCCTTCCAAGGCCTTGCCGTAGTCGCTCGGGATCATCCAGACCTTGTTCGCGTCGCCCTGCGCCATCTGCGGCAGGGTCTGCAGGTACTGGTACGCCAGGACCTCGGGCGTCGGGCGCCCGGCCTTGATCGCCGCGAACACCTTCTCGATGGCCTTCGCCTGACCCTGCGCCTGCAGGTACCGGGCGGCGCGTTCACCCTGCGCCCGCAGGATCCGCGACTGCCGCTCGGCCTCGGCGCTCAGGATCGCGGCCTGCTTGGCACCTTCGGCCGCGAGGATCTGGCTCTGCTTCTGACCTTCCGCGGTCTTGATCGCCGATTCCCGCTGACCTTCGGCGGTCAGGATCATCGCGCGCTTCTCACGGTCGGCGCGCATCTGCTTCTCCATCGAGTCCTGGATGGAGGGCGGCGGGTCGATCGCCTTCAGTTCGACACGGGCGACGCGGATGCCCCAGCGGCCGGTGGCCTCGTCGAGCACACCGCGCAACTGGCTGTTGATCGAGTCGCGCGAGGTCAGCGTCTGTTCGAGGCTCATGCCACCGACGACGTTACGCAGCGTCGTGGTGGTCAGCTGCTCCACACCGACGATGTAGTTCGAGATCTCGTAGACCGCGGCACGCGAGTCGGTGACCTGGAAGTACACGACCGTGTCGATGGACACCGTCAGGTTGTCCTCGGTGATCACGGGCTGGGGCGGGAACGAGACGACCTGCTCGCGAAGGTCGATCCGCGCCCGGACCTTGTCCAGGAAGGGCACCAGAAACGTCAGGCCGGGAGAAGCCACCGTCCGGAACCGGCCCAGCCGTTCGATCACTGCGGACTGCGCCTGCGGCACCACCATGATCGCCTTGACCACGACGACGACCACGAACAACGCGAGCAGTCCGACGACGATGAACACCACTGTCTCTGACAACTACCTTCCCCTTACGTAGAAACCTGCTGCTGTGCGGCCGTCCGGCTCACAGCTCGGCCGAGACGACCGCCGTGGCACCCGAGATCTCGACGACCGTCACCGACGTCCCCGGGGCGATCGGTTCCCCTTCGGTCATGGTCCGTGCCGACCAGACGTCGCCCGCCAGTTTGACCTGGCCCGCATCGCCGTCCACTGTGGACACTACTACCGCTCGCGCGCCGATGAGCGCGTCGGTGTTGGTCTTGATGTCCGGCCCCGCGAGGAACCGGCGTTTGAGGGTCGGACGGACGAGGACGAGCATCCCGACCGAGGCGACGGCGAACACCGCGACGTCGATGAACGGGTTGCCGGTCAAGGCGGCCGAGCCCGCCCCGAACAGGGCTCCGACGCCGACCATGAGCAGGAACAGATCACCCGAGAGCAGCTCGGCGATGATCAAGAGGATGCCGGCGATCAGCCAGATGAGAGCGCCTGTCATGCGTTCATGCTCCCAGATCGCGTCGATTCATACCGAAGAAGCGAAACCGACGTGACCGACGCGTGACCTTGAGTGACCTCGCGCAAATCGGTCATTCAGGACTCTTCACCCGGGTCGGAGACGAAGTCGATGAGCCGTTCCACCGCTCCGATCAGCGGCGTTTCCAGATCCCGGTAGCTGCCGACCGCCGCCAGGATCCGCTGCCAGCCCTCCCAGGGCTCGCCCCAGCCGAGGGCCTCGCAGACGCCCTCTTTCCACTCCGTGCCGCGCGGGATCTTCGGCCAGGCGCGGATACCGACGACCGAAGGTTTCACCGCCTCCCAGATGTCGATGTACGGATGCCCGGTGACCAGCACGTTCTCGTCGCGGATCGCGTCCACGATCCGCGACTCCTTGCTGCCCGCCACCAAGTGGTCGACCAGCACACCGAGCCGCCGCCCGGGACCGGTGCCGAACTCGCCGATGCGATCGGACAGCACGTCCACACCATCGAGTGGTTCCACCACCACGCCCTCGACGCGCAGATCGTGTCCCCAGACCCGCTCGACGAGTTCGGCGTCGTGCTTGCCCTCCACCCAGATGCGCGAATCGCGGGCGACCCGCGCCTTGAGTCCCTGGACCTGCACCGACCCGGACGCGGAGATCCGGCGCGCCGGGGTCTTCGGGGCCACCTTCGCCGGCACCAGCGTGACCGGCTTGCCTTCGAGCAGGAAACCCGCGGGGTTCAGCGGGAACACGCGATGCTTGCCGTGACGGTCTTCGAGGACGACATTGCCGTACTCGATCTTCACCACGGCACCGCAGTAGCCGCTGGCCGGGTCTTCGACCACGAGCCCCGGTTCCGCGGGCACCTCGGGGATCTTCCGCTTACGAGGACCGGACAGCACGTCGTCGTACGAATGGGAGCGCACGGCGCACGACGCTATCGGCGCCCGGGGCCCGGCGTCTCCCCGCCACGCCGGTCAAGCGGTCATCGACAACATGGCTTCGACGAACGGGGTCCGCTCGCCCCGCTCCAGCGGGCGCATCACGAACAGCGGAGCGAGCGCGACACACCACGCGCGCACCCGTCCCGCGTCGAAACCCGGCACATACGGCGCGATCGCGTCGAAGCCGTCTTCGAGCGTTCCACCCTCGCGCATCGGCAACGTGACCCAATCGGCCAGATCGAACCACGGATCACCGACACTCGGACGCGGGTCGATCGCGACCGCACCCCTCCCGGGCCCGCCGTCGAGGACGTTGCCCGGATGCAGATCGCCGTGCACGATCGCGGTCCCTGCCCCGCCGGTCGCGAGCGTGAGCGCCCGCCGCCGCGCCCGATCGAGGGTCTCCAACGAAAGCGTGGCCTCGGCGACCGAACCCCGCAGCCCGCGCTCGGCGAGGTCGTACATGAAGACGACACGGTCTTCCAGCGTCGAGAATTCCGGCGGCGGGGCCACCGCGTGGATCTGGACCAGCAGGTCACCGACCTCGGCCCACGGGACGTCCGCCCCCGCCTCCAGCAACTCCGTGCCCGGGTCGATGCCCTCCAGCAGGATCGCGCCGTCGCCGAGTTCGGTGTCCAGCACCTGCACGACCCGCGAGCAGCCGTCCCACGCCCGCAGCGCGGCGGCCTCCGACGCGGCGATCGCATGATCCGGCGTCAGCTTCAGGACCTTCTTGACTCCGTCGTCCCCGGCGCAGATCAACGTCCGGCCGGTGTTCCCCGGTTTCGCGTCGACGACGGTGAGCCCCCACCGTTCGGCCAGCCGCGCCACGAGGGCGGGCAACTCGTCGCACCACGCCGCGACCCCGTCACCGAACCGCGTGATCAGCCGCGCACGCGCCTCGTCGTCGATCAGAACAGTGGCCACGGGATGGCACGCCAGTCGTCACCGGGCTCCGGGAACACGGCCTCCGCCACCAGCAGCTCGGTGCGCTCGGCCAGCGCCCGGATCTCGAACCCGGTGAGGTGCTCACCGAGCGCGTCACCGAGTTCGCCGTCCAGCTTCTCGCGCAGGCCACGCAGCTTGCCGATCTCGTCTTCGGTCAGCCGCTCGCCGATCCAGCCCCAGAGCACCGTCCGCAGCTTCGGGTCGGTGTGCAGGCAGATCCCGTGATCCACGCCGTAGACACGACCGTCGGCACCGGCCAGCACATGGCCGCCCTTGCGATCGGTGTTGTTGACCACGATGTCGAGCACGGCCAGCTCCCGCATCCCCGGCCGGTCCGCGTGCGCGAGCACCGCAGGTTCGCCGTCCCGATCGTGCGCGTGCAGCACCACACGCCAATCGTCCGGCACGCTCTCCGGGGATCGGACGTCGACCAGTTCCTCATCGCTGGTCTCGATCCACAGCTGCACCATGCCGGGCCCGAACGGCCCGTCCCGCAACACCGTGGGCGGGATCGCGCCGAGCCCGGAGGCGTCCGCGATCATCGCCGTCGCGACCTCCCGGCCGGCGAGCGTCCCGTCCGGGAAGTCCCACAACGGCCGCTCACCGGAAACCGGCTTGTACACGACGTTGCCGGTGACGCCGTCGAGCTCGATCGTGCAGAACAGCGTGACATTGGAGGCGTCGACGAGCCTGCCTTCGACGTCGATCTTGCCGCGCGCCACCAGCTCCCGCGAAGTCTCCGTCACCCGGTCAGTCCTCGAGGACGTCGACGTCGCGCCGGTACCCGTTCTGACGCGGGCAGATATGACCCGCCGGGTCGAGCGGCTCCGCGCACAACGGGCACGGCTTACGGCCGGCGTTGACCACCCTGTCCGCCCGCTCCGCGAAAGCGCGCGCGGCGCCGGGGGTCAGGAAGACACGGACGGCGTCCGGCCCCTCCTCGGTGTCGTCCAGAACGACCGTTTCGTCCACCTCGCCTTCCGTCATCGCGAGCAGCTCGATGACGACGGCACTGCTGTCGGCGTCCCAGCCGAGCCCCATCGTGCCGACGCGGAACTCCTCCTCGACCGGAACGGTCAGGGGGTCGACGTCGAGGAGCTCGTCGGGCGCGTCGTCCGGTACGTCCGCGCCGAACCGGCTGGCGACCTCTTCCAGCAGCGAGCTGAGCCTCTCGGCCAAGACCACGACCTGCTGTTTTTCGATCGTCACACTGATCGTGCGGACGTCCTCGGACGCCTGGAGGTAGAACGTGCGGTCGCCGGGCTCACCGACGGTTCCTGCGACGAACCGGTCGGGCTGGCGGAAGACGTGGATTACGCGAGACATGGCACCTTTGACCCTAGGCCACGGCCACATGATCGGCATCCGCCGCCCCATGGTTCAGCCAAGGGCGAAACCGCCGCGCCCCGCGCAGGCACGGGCAAAGAGACGAACCTAGTCTTCCCCTGTGGTTGAGATCGCCCCTTACGGCACCTGGACGTCTCCCCTGTCGGCCGCCGACGTCGCGGCCTCGGGAGTCAGCGCGCAATGGCTCGGAACGGCGGGAAACGAGGTCTGGTGGGCCGAAGCGAGAACAGGTGAAGGCGGCCGCGTGACCCTCGTGCGGTCCCGCGCCGACGGCACGGTCGAAGACATCCTTCCCGCCCCGTGGAACGTCCGGAACCGCGTCCACGAGTACGGCGGCCGCCCCTGGCTCGTCCTCGGCGACGTCCTGGTCTTCACCCACTGGACGGATCAGCGCGTCTACCGCCGCGACCTGACCACCGGCGAGACGACACCACTGACCCCGGAACCGGCGACGCGGCACCAGATCCGCTACAGCGACCTCCGGCCCGGCCGACCCGGCGAAGTATGGCTGGTCCGCGAACGCAGCACCGGCCCCCGGCGCGTCGACATCGCCCGGGACCTCATCGCGGTCCCACTCGACGGCGGCCCGGAACGCGTTCTGACGGCCAGCCATCACTTCCTCACCGCACCACAGCTCTCCCCCGACGGGACGCGCGCCGTGTGGCTCGGCTGGAACCACCCCGCGATGCCCTGGGACGGCACCGAACTGTGCGTCGCCGAACTCCGCGAAGACGGCACCTTCGGCCCGCACCGCGTCGCCGCCGGGGCCGCCGACGTCTCCGTCTGCCAGGTCGACTGGGAGTCGGCGGACAGCCTGCTCGCCCTGCTCGACCCGAACGGCTGGTGGAACCTGCACCGCGTCGGACTCGACGGCAGCCTCACGAACCTGGCCCCGGCCGAACAGGAGATCGGCGGCGCGCAGTGGAAACTCGGCGCCCGCTGGTTCACACCGCTCGGGAACGGCCGGTTCGCCGTCATCGCCTCAGGCAGGCTCGCAGTCCTCGACGAGACGACGCGGGAACTGACCCCGGTGACGGCCGCCGCCGACCTCACCGCGTGGTCCACGAACGGCTTGGCCGTCCACGAAGGCTGCGTCGTCGGCGTCGCGGCGGGCCCTAAGCGCGAAGCCGCCGTCGTGAAGGTCGACCTCGCCGCCGGGACGGTGACGGAGCTCGCTTCGGCACCCGAACCGCCTTCGCCCGCCTACCTGTCGACGCCCGTCGAGCGGATCTTCAAGACCGACGACGGTGACCGGATCCCAGCTTTCCTCTACCTCCCCGCGAACCCCGACTTCGCCGCACCGGACGGGGAACTGCCACCACTGTTCGTGTACCCACACGGCGGGCCGACCGGCCGGGACAGCGCGGTGCTCGACCACGAGATCGCCTACTTCACCAGCCGCGGGATCGCCGTCGTCACGGTGAATTACGGCGGCTCGACCGGCTACGGACGCGCCTACCGCGAACGGCTGCGGGAACAGTGGGGCGTCGTCGACGTCGCCGACTGCGTCACCGTCGCCGAAGCCCTCGCCGCGGAAGGCACCGTCGACGGCGACAGGCTCGCGATCCGCGGCGGAAGCGCGGGCGGCTACACCTCCGCCGCCTCGCTGACCACCGCGACGACCTACCGCGCGGGCACCGTGATGTACCCGATCCTCGACCTCACCCAGTGGACCGGCGACGGTGGCGAGACACACGACTTCGAATCCCGCTACCTCGACGGGCTGATCGGGCCACTGCCGGAGGCCGAGCAGCGCTACCGGGACCGGTCGCCGATCAACAACGCGGACACGCTCGCCGGCCCCCTGCTGTTCCTGCAGGGGTTGGAGGACGAGATCTGCCCACCCGAGCAGGCGGACCGGTTCGTGGCCGGACTCGCCGGGCGTGGCATCGACCACGCGTACCTGAGGTTCGAGGGCGAACAGCACGGATTCCGGAAGGCGGAGACGATCGTGGCCGCGCTCGAAGCGGAGTTGTCGTTCTACGGCCAGGTCTTCGGCTTCGAGACACCCGGCGTGCCGAAGCTCCGGCTGAGCCGGTGAGGCCACCGAAGACGCGACCGGGCGACACGATCGCCTTGGTCGCCCCGGCGGGCCCAGTCCCGCCGGACCTCGTCGAGAAGGCGCTGCCCGTACTCCGTGGCTGGGGCGTCGAGGTCCACGTCGGCGAATGCGTCCGTGCCGCCTCCACCGGCTACCTGTCGGCTTCCGACGAGCAGCGTGCCGCCGAGTTCACCCGGGCTTGGCTGGACCCGGGAGTGACCTGCGTCCTCGCCGCCCGCGGCGGCTACGGCTCGCAGCGCATGCTCGACCTGGTCGACTGGGCGGCGCTGAAGGCGGCCGGGCCCAAGATGTTCGCCGGATCCAGCGACGTCACCGCACTGCACGGGGCGGTGAATGTCCACTTGGGACTGGAGACGCTGTTCTCCCCCATGCCGGCCACCACCCTGTTCGACGCGGTGGCCGCCGAACACCTGCGGCTGTCGCTGTTCGAACCTGAAGGCGTGCGACTGATCGCCTCGCCGACGTCGTCACCGCTGGTGCCGGGCACCGCGACCGGCACACTCGTCGGCGGCAACCTCGCCCTGCTGACGGCCGGCCTCGGCACGCCGGAACAGGGCTCGGCACGCGAGTCGATCGTGCTGCTGGAGGACGTCACCGAGAGCCTCTACCGGATCGACCGGATGCTCACCCAGCTGCTGCGTTCCGGCTGGCTCGACGGTGTCCGGGGCTTCGTGCTGGGCTCCTGGAAGTCGTGCGGTGATCCCGACGAGATCCGCGCCCTGATGCTCGACCGGCTCGGGCCACTCGGCGTACCCATCGCGTGGGACTTCGGCGTCGGACACGTCCCGGCGTCCCCGACCATTCCCCTCGGAGCGCGGGCCACCCTCGACACGGACGCGGGAACACTCCAGGTTTTGCCATAACGGCAACGGAACTTGCGGACACGATGGAACCGCGGGCATCTTGCGGTCATGGATTCGACACAGCAGTTCTGGGAAGACTTCTACCGGGACAAGGACCAGGTCTGGAGCGGTAAGGCGAACCCCATCCTGGTGAACGAGGTCGCCGCCCTCACGCCGGGCACCGCGCTCGATCTCGGTTGCGGTGAGGGCGGTGACGCCATCTGGCTCACGCAGCAGGGCTGGCGCGTCACCGCCGTCGACATCTCGGATGTCGCGCTCCAGCGCGCAGCCGCCCACGCGGCCGAGGCCGGCGCCGAGGGCATCACCTGGGAGCGCCACGACCTGGCGAAATCGTTCCCGGAAGGTCGTTTCGACCTCGTCTCCGCACAGTTCTTCCACTCGCCCGTCGCGGAGGCCGGCGAACGGGACAAGGCACTCCGCCGAGCCGCCGAAGCCGTCGCACCCGGCGGAACCCTCGTGGTCGCCGGCCACGCGGGCTGGCCGACGTGGATGGACGAACCGCCGCACAAGGACGTCCACTTCCCGACGACCGCCGAGGTCCTCGAAGCGCTGGCGTTGGCCGACGGCGAATGGACCGTGGAGCGGCAGGACCTGATCACGCACGACTTCCCCGGCCCGGAGGGACAGCACGGCACACGGTCGGACAACGTGCTCCGCGTGCGCCGCTCGGGCTAGGTACCTTCACGGCATGCGGATGACGCCTGCCGAAGCCCGGTCACGGTTCGAAGGCGAGCGGATCGCGCGACTGGCGACGGCCGGTTCGGTTGGCGTCCCCCACATCGTGCCGGTGACGTTCGTCGTCGAAGGCGACTCGGTGGCCTTCGCGATCGATCACAAGCCCAAGAGCACCACGGCGTTGCGGCGGCTGAAGAACATCGCGGAGAATCCCGCCGTCAGTTTCCTGACCGACCGCTATGACGAGGACTGGGCCCGGCTGTGGTGGGCGCGGGCGGACGGTGTCGCCCGCGTGCTGACGGATCCCGACGAGCAGGCTCTCCCAGTTCGACTGCTGCGGGAGAAGTATCCGCAGTACGAGGCACAGCCCGCTCCGCACGCCGTGGTGACCACGCTCGTTCACTCTTGGAGCGGATGGCGCTCTTCTTGAGCGATTTTTTGGCCTTGTTGCCGTTTTACGGCAACAAGGCCTTCGCCATGCCGTATAGGTCGTTATACACTTTGGTGAGGTTCCGTGAAGGCCTCCTTGAGGGACTCTGGGTCTCTCAAGGAGGCCTTCACGGAATGTCAGATCGCCTCAGGAGTTGCAACCTTCACATTCAGAGCGCGCGAAGGCTTACTTCACACCGCTCAGCCGAGGAAACTCGCCCTTCGCAACCGCGCCGCCTCCCCTTGGGGACACCGAAAGAACCGCGAGCTCGTACCAAGCGCCTCTCAGCAGCCGGAACGCCGTGGCGGTGTCCCACCAAGCCCCAGGTACATGATGGCCTCCTTCCTTGCGTTAGACGCAAGGAAGGAGGCCATCATGTACCTGAGATCAGGACCGAGGAGCCTCGGCAGGCAGGAACTGCTCCGTCGGCTTCCCCCGCCAGGCGGCGATGATCCCCAGCGGATCCGGCCGCAGCAGCGAAGCGGCCGCGTACACGCTCGCCGCGACGACACCGGCCATGAACCACCAGTCGTACAGGGCCTGCTCCCCCGTGGGGTAATAGACCAGCGTCACGAACACCGACACCGCGACGACCACCGCGAGGTTCCGGCGGCGCCATTCGAAGGCCGACAGGACCACGAAACCCCAGGTCAGGTACCACGGCAGCGACGGCGGCGGAACGATGGCACCGGCCAGTAGCACGATCGCCATCCGGTGGATCGCCGGGTAACCGCCGTCGCGGGCCAGCCACCACTGCCAGCCGGCGAAGACGAACAGCCCGACCATCGCGATCGCCCGGAACACCGTGACGAACGGCGAGACCTCGACGTCGATCACCAGGTTCACCAGCGAGTAGAAGATCTCGCCGATCCCGGTCGGGAAGTTCATCCAGTTCGCGATCAGCGTCGGCGCCTTGAGGCCGGTCAGCCAGCCCAGGTTGACCGAGCCGAGCGAGAGCCAGGTGCCCGCGACGAACACCGGCAGGAAGATCCCGACCGACGCGGCGCCCGCGCGGAAGAAGTTGACCACCTTGCGGTCCCCGGGCAGGTGGTTCGCCCACACCCAGACCAGGAACGGCAGCGCCCACGCCGCGGTGGGCTTGATCAGCATGCCGATGGTGACCAGGACGATCGCGACGACGTGCTTGCGCTCCAGCGCCGCCAGCACACCCACGGTGAGGAAGCCCAGCATCAGCAGGTCGTTGTGCGGGCCGCCGACGAGGTGGATCACCGTCATCGGGCTGGCGATGGCGAGCCACAGGGTGATCGGCAGCTTGCCGCCGAGGTGCTTGACCAGCCGCGGCAGCGACCACAGCATCCCGACCAGGCCGAGCATCAGGACCAGCCGGGTCGCGATGACACCGGCGATCATGTCGTTGCCGGTGACCGAGACGATCCCCTTGGCCACCAGCAGGAACAGCGGGCCGTACGGCGCGGGAGTGGTCTGCCACAGCGGGTGGACGTTCTGCACGACGTCCGGCAGCACGACCAGCTCGGCAGGACCGTTGGCGTACGGGTCGAGGCCGTTGAGCAACTGCGCGCCCTGCGCGAGGTACGAGAAGACGTCGCGCGTGAACAGCGGCGGCGACACCAGCAGCGGCGCCATCCAGCAGGCGGCGGCGATGACGATCGGGCGGCTGCCGATTCGGCCGGCGAGAGCGTAGCGGCCCAGCCGGACCCACGCCCAGATGATCAGCGCGAAGCCCGTGTACAGCATCGCGTTGGCGAGGATGCGGCCGTGGCCGTAGCGGATCCACGACAGTGGTCCGTGCCCGAGGATCGGGTCACGGATGAGGATGCCGCCGGCGCCGAGCGCCGCCAGCATCAGCAGCGTGCTGCCTATGGTTCCCATCGCGATGGTGCGGTACGGGAACCGGGAAGGCACCCGTAGCCGCTCGCCGAGCGAACCGGCCGAGGGCGTCTGCTGGGGGTCTGTCGTGGTCGCCATTTCGAGATTGGAGGTTACACACCGCGCCTGTGCGAGTGCGCGGCAATGGGGGTTTCCCGCGCGGTTCCACCGGGCAACGCGGCGAGCAGCGACTTCGTGTAGTCGTGCTTCGGATCCAGCAGGACCTCCTCCACGGTGCCGACCTCCACCAGCTCCCCTCGGTACATCACGGCGACCCGGTCGGCGATGTTCCAGGCCAGCCCGAGGTCGTGGGTGATCACGAGCCCGGCGAGGCCGAGTTCACGCCGCAGGCGCAGCAACAGGGCGAGGATCTCCCCGCGCACCGACGCGTCGAGCGAGGCCACCGGTTCGTCGGCCACGATCACGCCAGGATCCAGCGCGAGCGCGCCCGCGATGACGACCCGCTGCCGCTGCCCGCCGGACAGCTCGTGCGGGAGCCGGTCGAGGAACTTCTCCGCGGGCCGCAGTTCGGCCGCTTCCAGTGCCTTGACGACGATCTCGTGCTCGCTCCCGCCCATCCCGTGGATGCGCGGGCCTTCCGCGACGGCTTCGTACACCGTGTGATTCGGGTTCAGCGCGCTCGTCGGGTCCTGCAGCACGAGCTGGACCTGCCGCCGGTACGCCTTGAGCCCGGCGCCGCCGAGCGGGACCGGCTTGCCGTCGTACCGCACCGCGCCGGAATCGGGTTTCTGCAGCCCGAGCAGCGTCCGGGCGAGCGTCGTCTTGCCGGAGCCGGACTGGCCGACGAGTGCGACGATCTCGTCCTTCCGCACCTGCAGGCTCACCCCGGCGACGGCGTTGATGCGCTTGCCGGTGCGATCGCGGAAGCTGACGCGCAGGTCTTCGGCCTCCAGCAACGCCGGCTGGTCGGCACTGCGTTCCGGCTCGGGCGGCAGCGGTGTGCTGGTCGCGGGCGCGAACCGGGACACCGGGTCGCCGACGGTCGGGAACGCGGCCGCCAGCGCCTTGCTGTGCTCGTGATGCGGCGCGCTCATCAGCTCGGCGCTCGGCCGTTCCTCGACGATCTCGCCGTCGTACATCACCGCGATCCGGCGACAGGTCGCGGCGAGCACCGACAGATCGTGACTGATCATGATCAGCCCGATCCCCTGTTCCGCGACCAGCCTGCCCAGCAGGTCGAGCACCTGGGCCTGGACGACGACGTCGAGCGCGGTCGTCGGCTCGTCCGCGATGATCAGCCGCGGCGAGCAGGCCAGCGCCATCGCGATCATGACGCGCTGTTTCTGGCCGCCGGACAGTTCGTGCGGGTACGCCCCTGCACGGCCGGGCGGCAGGTCGACCTGTTCGAGCAGTTCCTTGACCTTGGCCTGGATCTCGGCGTCCGACAGCGCCTTGCCGCCGGGCGGGTGCAGGCGGATCGGCTCGGCGATCTGCTCGCCGATCTTCCGCACCGGGTTGAGCGCGTGCATCGCGCCCTGGAAGACGACCGAGGCCTCGGCCCAGCGCACCGCGCGCAGCCTGCCCCACTTCATGGCCGTGACGTCCTCGCCGTCCAGCAGGATCTCACCGCTGACCTTCGCCGAACGCGGGAGCAGCCGCAGCACGCTCATCGCGACCGTCGACTTCCCCGACCCCGACTCCCCCGCCACGCCGAGGGTGTCGCCGGGTTCGAGCACGAGATCGACGCCGCGGACGGCGGCGACCTCACCGCTCCCGGTGGCGTAGGTGACGCCGAGGTTCTTCAGTTCCAGCAAGGGGCTCATGAGTGCTGTCCCTTCAGGCGCGGGTTCAGCACGGTCTCCAGCGCGCGTCCGACGAGGGTGAAAGCGAGGACGACCACGACGATCGCGACACCCGGCGGCAGCAGGTTCCACCAGGCGCCCTTGCTGATCGCGCCGTTGTTCAGCGCGGTCTGCAGCATGGCTCCCCACGAGACGGTGTTCGGGTTGCCGACACCGAGGAACGCCAGCGTCGCGTCCGCGATGACCGCGTTGCCCACGACGAGCGTGGTGTTGGCCAGCACGAGCGGCATGACACCGGGCAGGACGTGCTTGCCGACGATGTGCAGATGACCGCCGCCGAGCGCCTTCGCGCGCTCGATGTACGGACGGCCTTCGATCGTCAGTGTCTGCGCGCGGACCAGCCGGGCGGTGCTCGGCCAGGCGGTGACGCCGATGGCGACGATCACCGTCATCGCGCCCTGCTCCAGCACCGACGCCAAGGCCACGGCGAGGACGAGCGACGGCAGTACCAGGAAGAAGTCCGTGAACCGCAGCAGCAGCCCGGACAGCCAGCCGCCGAAGTGCGCGGCGGCGATCCCGATGATCGTGCCGATCAGCACCGAAAGGAAGGCCGCCGAGAACCCGACGAGCAGGGAGATCCGCGCGCCCCAGAACGTCATCAGCAGCACCGAACGGCCGTCGATGTCGGTGCCCAGCCAGAACTCCCCGCTGGGCGGGTTCAGCGAACCGCCGTGGGCCTTGGTGACGTCGAGGCCGGACTCGTCCGAGATCACGGGCGCGAGAATGGCCAGCACGGTGAGGATGCCGAGGAAGGCGAGCCCGAAGACACCGGCCTTGTTCGTCGTGAACTCGTGCCAGCGCTTCGCCACGGCCTCGCGGCGGCGGCGCCAGACGATCGAACCGGGTTTTTCCGCAGTGGTCATGCCGTCCGCACCCTGGGGTCGAGCACGCGGTAGAGCAGCTCCGCGAGCAGGTTCATCAGCACAACCGCGCCGGCGAGGGTGACGAAGACTCCTTGCAGGACAGGCAGATCAGGTCCGCGGAGCGCTTCGTAGAGCAGCTGCCCGAGCCCCGGCCAGCTGAACACGGCCTCGACCGAGACCGCGCCCGAGACGACCATGCCGAACTGCATGAAGACCAGCGTCACCGTCGGCAGCAGGGCGTTGGGCACGGCGTGCCGCTTGCGCACCAGGTCGTCGCGCAGGCCCTTGGCCCGTGCGGTGGTGAGGTAGTCCGAGTTCATCTCGCCGATCAACGACGACCGCATGACCAGCATGTACTGCGCGTAGAACACCACCAGCAGGGTCACGCACGGCAGCACCAGATGATGGAGGACGTCGAGACCCTCACTGAAGAAGCCCGGCTCGACGTCCGGGGAATGCATGCCCCGGCTGGGAAAGAGCCCGTCGGTCGCCACGAGCAGCATGAGCCCGAGCCAGAACTGCGGGACCGACCACAGGGTCAGCGCGAGTCCGGTCTGGGCCTTGTCGAACCCGCTCCCCCGCCGCCAGCCCGCGCGGATGCCGAGCCAGAGGCCGAGCGCGACCGCGAGCACCGTCGCGCTGCCGACGAGCAGGATCGTCGGCCACAACCGCTCGCCGATCATGTCGAAGACCGGACGCCGCTGCAGATACGAGACGCCCATGTCGCCCTGGAGCAGGCCGACGATGTAGTCCCAGAACTGTTGTAGCAGGGGCTTGTCCACGCCCATCTGCGCGCGCAGCTCCGCCATCATCTTCGGATCGGTCGGCCGGTCGCGGACCATGAACCGCACGGGATCGCCGGGCAGCGTCCGGAACAGGAAGAACCCCAGAACGACGACGAGAGCGAGACTCGCCAGCGCGCCGCCGATCTTGGAGAGCACGAACCGGGCGGTGCCGGTCCCGCCCCGGCGCTCGTCGGGATCGACGAGCGCCGAGGACTGGTCGAGGGAACTGAGTGCTTCGGTCAACGCTGCTCTTACTCCCGGTCGTCAGCCGACTTGCCGCGCCGCCCGAGCAGCACGCCGCCGCCGACGAGCACCACGAGCACGACCGCGCCGATGCCGATCCACAATCCGGTGTTGCTGCTCTCCTCGGTGCCGGCCGCCGCCGCATCGGCCGGGGTGGCGCCGTAGACGCCCCAGTAGCCGGACTGCTCGAGAATCGCGCCGTCGGGCTGCGGCTGCTTGGTGAACGAGGAGAACTTGTCCGAGCGGTAGGCCTCGAGCACGTTGTCGTAGTCGAGGACGACGTCGACGTACTCCCCCGCCAGCACGGCCTGCGCCTGCTTCACGAGCTCGGCGCGCTTCGCCGGGTCGAACTCGGTCAGCTGCTTCTTGTACAGGTCTTCGTAGCGCGGGTCGCAGAAGAACGTCGCCGAGCTGCCGCCGTTGCCTTCGGCGTTCGGCCGGCCGGCGCAGGTGTTCAGGCTCAGGGCGTAATCGGGGTCGGGCGAGGTGCCGTAGCCGGAGATCGCGAGGTCGTAGTTGCCCGCCGTGGTGCGGTCGTCCAGCTCGTCGTCGGAGACGAGTTCCTGCTTGACGCCGATGCCGGCGTCCTTGAGCCAGCCGGTGACGAACTGCGCGACACGCTGGTCGAACGGCCGGTTCGCGTGGCCGGCGAGGCGGAACTCCAGCTTCGCGCCACCGGGGGCGACGCGGATGCCGTCCGTTCCCTTGGCGTAACCCGCCTGGTCGAGGGTGGCGTTCGCGGCCGCGATGTCGAACTTGGTCTTCTCGGCGTCGGACGGGGTCCAGGTGTAGGCCTTGTAGATCGCCGGCACGACGCCGGTCCCGGGCTGGCCGTAGCCGTTCATCACCTTTTCGACGATGGTGTTCGTGTCGATGGCCTGCGCGATCGCCTTGCGGACGCGGAGGTCCTTGAGGATCGGGTTCCCGTCACCGATCGGCTGGTCGAGCACGTTCTTGACGCCGAAGTTGATGATGAGCTCGTTGTACCGGCGGCCGGGCGCCTTGTTCGTGGTGATGTTCTTCTCGCTCTTGAGCGCGTCGAACTGCGTCGGCGTGAGGCGGTTGATGACGTCGACCTCGCCCTGCTTCAGCGCGTTGACCGCGGCCTCGGCGTCCTTGAACTGCAGCAGCTGCAGTTCGTCGACCTTGGGCGCGCCGCGCCAGTAGTCCTTGTTCGCCTTGAACTTCACGAACTCGTTCTTCTTGTACTCGGTCAGCAGGTACGGGCCGCTGCCGACGCCGACGACGGCCATGTCGTCGGTCGAGGGGGCGTTGAGATCCTTGATCGGCTCCCAGATGTGCTTGGGCACGATCGGGACGTCGAGCGAGGTCATGCTCGACTGCGGGGCCTTGGTCTTGATGACGAGCGTCTTGTCGTCCGGCGCCGACACCGAGGCGAAGTTGGTGACGTAGCTGCCGTTCGCGGTGCGGGCGTTCTCGTCGTCGAGCATCCGCTGGAAGGTGTACGCGGGGTCCTGCGCGGTGATCGGCTTGCCGTCGGACCACTTCATCCCCTGGCGGATAGTGAAGGTCCAGGTGAGCTTGTCGTCCGACGTCTTCCACGACTCCGCGATCCCGCCCGTGGGCTGGGTGTCCTCGGCCGAAGGCAGGGTCAGGAACTCGTAGTTGAACCGGCCGACCTGGGTCGACGCCGCCAGCTGGGCGGTGAACGGGTTCAGGTGGTCGATGCCGGTCGTGAGCGCCACCCGGAGGACCTTGCCCTGCTGCTGTGCCGCCGCGGCGGGCACGAAAGGCACCGTCGCGACCGCCGAAGCGGCGAGGACGGCGACCACGCGAAGACCACGTCGTCGCCTCGGAAAACGCTCTGTGCGCACGAAGACCACCCCATCGAAACTCGCTGTAACCCAACCCCCGAGGCGGAAAAGTAACCACATGTCGCGGTAACCGCGCAATGACTCGCCAATACCGATCGTGCACGGCGGATGTCGTCGCGTGGTCGACAGCTACTTTACGTCTCGTCGACGTCGCACTGCGTCACTGTTTCGGCGCGCGAAACGGCGACACGTGCAGTGTCCTGGGTATTCAAGGGAAGCGGGCTTGCAGAAGCCTTGCGCGCGATGATGCCCAATCGATACGTGCGACGAAGTGCGAGCAAAGCGTTTCGTCCTCTGAATGCGGTCGTTGCACGCGCAAGTACCGCATCCAGAGGACGAAACGCGGGGTGTCAGCCGACGGAGACCTCGCGCCGCCGCGCGGTGGCCGCGGCCGCGTAGAGCCACGCGAACAGCGCCCACATCCCGGCGAAGATGAGCCCGACGGTCACGTACGCGACCGTCCACAGCACCGCGGGCGTCTCCGACTTCCGCTCTCGTTGCAGGAACTCGATCTCGGACATGAACGGGCGCGTGCCGGACGTCGCGTCGATCGACGGCGCGTTCGCGGCCGGGTCGGCGGGCGCGTAGATCGGGGCCAGCCCCATCACCCGGTTCGGGACGTGCACGCGGATCCCGGTCTTCCACTGGCCGAACACCGGCAGCGGCTGGGCCGTGCGGTACACCCCGTCGCCGATCTTCTCCAGCGGCGCGGTGAAGAAATCGCCGCCCTGCCAAGCGAAACCGTTGAGCCATACGGCGCCGTCGGCCAGGTCGGGCCGCGAGATCGTGACGGTCGCGTCGACCCAGCGGGGCGTGCCGCCCCCGTGCGGGTTCGAGATCGGCAGCCCGGTCGCGGCCTCGGTCAGCCGGACGTCGGCGGTGAACCCCGGCTCCGGATCCGCCGGGACTGCGACCGCCGACATCAGGGCGACCGCGCCCAGTGCGCCGACGAGCCCGACCGAGTGCCGGGGCCCGGCCGCGGGCACCCGCGTCGCCGTCTCCTCCACTCGCTGGTACTGCCAGACGCCGATGAACGCACCCGCGAGCGCCGCACCGGTCCCGAACAGGACGAACAACGGCAGATGCGCCGTGGGCCAGGGATTCGGCATCAGCCAATGGGTGAACGCCGCTTCGGCGAGCATCCCCGCTGTCCCCACGAGCAGACCGGCGACGGCGGCGAACATGTACCCCTGCCGGTTACGCATCGCGAAGGCGACGACCTCGATGATCACCGCTTCGGCGACGTACGGCAGCAACGACGCCACGTGCAGGTCGGCGAACAGCGGGATGACGGCGAACGAAGCACGAGAAGCGAGGAAGACCGCGAGGACGATCAACGCGCCGCCCGGGCCCCAGGAAAGCCGGCCGTAGGTCAGCGTCCAGGCACCGATCAGTCCGACGAGCACGACCTGCGACAGCATCGGGAACTGCGGGACACCGAGATCGAACTCCATGAGGAACGCCGAAGCGCCCATCATCCAGGCACCGGCGAGGACCGGGCCGAGCAGGCGCACGACCGGTCCGGTCGCACCGACCTGGCGCGCCTCGCCGAGCAGCAGTTGCAGACCCAGCACGACACAGACCCCGCCGCCGATCATCAGGACGTGCGTCGGCCCCCATTCGGTGACGTCCTGGCCGAACAGGCGGTGCCAGACGTCGTCGAGCGGAAAGCCCGCGATGCCGACGAGCCCGGTGGCCATCATCTGGATGGATCCCATCGGCGCCCGCCAGTGCGGGCCGATCTTGAACGTGCGCTTGGGCAGGTCCTTCGTCGCCAGGGTCGCGCTCAGCACACCGCTGGCGAAGATGCCCATCAGTCCGAAGTAGATCGGGTAGTGCGACGGGTTCGCGAGCGGGCCTTCGTCGCGGCCGAGCTCCATGTGGATCGGCACGTCCCAGTAGACGCCGATCAGCGCCGACATCCCGGAGAGGAAGGCGACGAACATCGGCAGCGCCGCCCAGCGCGGCAGGCCGGTGAGCTCACCCATCCAGTCCGCCACGCGACCGAAGACCGTCCGCTTCCCCGCGCGCTCGCGAAGCACGAAGAGCGCCAAGGGCAGGAAGACCGCCGTGAACATCAGGCCCGCGATGACGATCTGCCCGAATTGCGCTCCGCCGGCAGGCGGGCTCTCCTGAGCCATGAACACCGTTCTCGCCTTCCTGCTAACCTGAGTAACTGTTACCTTGGGGTAACACGATAGGCGCAAGGTCCCGGCCGGGCAAGCCGGGGCGTACGACTTGGAGGGACCTCGATGCGGAGGATCTGCGGGATCACCGTGGCCGCGCTGCTCGCCCTGACCGGCTGCTCGGGATCGGCGCAGGACCCGGCGCCGAGCACCGGCACCCGGACCGTCAAGTTCTCGGTCACCGAGGGCAAGCGCACGGCGGGCCCCGAGGAGGTCGCGGTGCGCACCGGCGAGAACGTCGCACTCGAAGTCACCTCGGACCAGCCGGACGAACTCCACGTCCACGGCTACGACAAGGCCGCCCAGCTCACCCCCGGTGTTCCGGGAACGGTCTCCTTCACCGCGAACATCGACGGGATCTTCGAGGTGGAACTGCACAAGAGCGGCGCGGCGGTGACCAAGCTCCGGGTGAGCGGATGATCCTCGCGCACGGGCTCGGCGGCCGGTCCGATCTGCCGGTCCCGCTGTGGCTCGCGCTCTACGCGGGAGCGGCGGCCGTCGTGGTCTCCTTCTTCGCGCTCACCGTGCTCTGGAAGAAGCCCAAACTCCGCGGCGCCGAAGCCGGGCGACCTCTCCCCCTTGCCCTGCAACGGTTCGTCGACAGCAGGTTCTCGCGAGTCGCTTCAAGCGTGCTCGGCGTAGCGTTGTTCGCGAGCTTCCTGACGACGTCATGGGCGGGTCCCGGCAGCTCGGCCGACAATCCGGCTCCCGCCTGGTTCTACGTCTGGTTCTGGGTCGGGCTCGTTCCGTTCTCACTCCTGCTCGGCCCGGTCTGGCGACGGCTGAATCCACTGAGGACGGTCGCGTCGCTGATCCCGTCCCGGCATCGCGAACTCCCGGACCGGCTCGGCTACCTCCCCGCGATCGTCGGTCTCCTGGCGTTTTTGTGGCTGGAACTGGTGTTCCCGTATTCGGATTCGCCTCGTGCGATCGCCCTTTTCGGCACCGTATATGCCGTTATACACATTGCGTTCGGCGTCGTGTTCGGCCCGCACTGGTTCGACCGCGGTGACGCTTTCGAGGTCTACGCGCGCTTGATCGCGGCCCTCTCCCCTTTCGGCAGGCGCGCCGACGGACGCCTGGTGGCCCGGAATCCACTGGACGGTCTGCTCACCATCTCCCCCGCGCCGTGGCTGACCGCGCTGGTGCTGGTGGTGCTCGGCTCGACCGCGTTCGACGGCCTGACCCGCCTCCCCTTCTGGACATCGCTGGACGCCGGCGTCCTCGGCGGCACCGCCGGGCTCGCGGCCTGTATCGCGCTCACCTATGGCGCCTACGCGGGCGCCATCAGCCTGACCAGGCCGTACCTGCGCCGAGGATTCGACCCGTATCCCGCGTTCGCGCCTTCTCTGATCCCGATCATGGTCGGCTACACGGTCGCGCATTACTTCTCGTTCGCCGTGTTCTCGGGGCAGCAGGGCTTCGGCCGCGCGATCGACTACACGATCGTGTCGACCGGCGTGATCGCGCTGGTGCAGATCGCCGGAATCGTCGCCGGGCACGTGCTGGCCGTAACCTCGGCACATGACCGTTCCGTCGGCGTGCTGCGCGCGAACTACGTCAAGGTGGGCCAATATCCGATGCTGGCGCTGATGATCGGCTACACCGCGCTCGGGATCGCGCTGGTCTCCGGCTCATGACCAGCGCGGCGCGGGTGGTGATGATGCACCAGGGCGGCTGGGACGAGATCCTGATCTTCGTCGGCCCCGTGGTGATCATCGGGCTACTCATCTATGTGGCGCGCAAGCAGGTCCCGACCACGCCTGAGGAAGACGACGAGTAACCCGTCATCCGACGGGTCCGCCGCCGAGAAGCAGCGCCCCGGCCAGTTCGGTGACCTCGTCCCGGGACCGGCCGTCGTGGTCCGCGGCCATGAAGTGCTTGCCGATCAGGAGCGAGAACGCGAGCAGGCAGCGGGCTTCGACCTCGTCCTCGTCGGCGAAGATCTCGCGCATGAGGGAACGCAGGTAGTCCATCCGCTGGTTGTCGACCCGCCGGAGGCGTTCGGCCACCGCGGCGTCGCGCCGGGCCCAGTCCCGGATGGCGAGGTCGATCGGCAGCAGACGCTCGCCGGCGAGCAACCCCGCGCGCCGGATCTTCGCCCTGGCGTCGCCGCCTTCGCTCTCGACACTTTCGAACAGCAACTCGGTGCTCATCCGCTCCCAGGTGGCGAGCATTTCCTCCAGCAGCGCGCCCCGATCGGCGAAATGGCCGTAGAACCCGCCTTTGGTGACACCCAAGGCTTTCGCGAGTGCCTCGACGCGGACCGCGTCGGGGCCTCCGGCGGCGAGGGCGGTCAGCCCCGCGTCGATCCAGGCGCTCGGCGGGGTCCGGGTTTCGGCGGCCATGCGATCACCGTATCTCCCGTCACTCCAGCACCACGAGGACGATATATACGCTACCGTACAGATGGCGGAAACGCACTGGGAGGAACAACGACGATGACTGTCGGATTCGGGGTCTCGGCATGAAACTCGCGGAAACGGCCCACACCGCGCACACCTGGCGGATCCACGAGATAGCCGGGGACTTCGACCTCGAAGACGTCGGGGCGCTCGACACACCCGGCGGGCCGGACGACTTCGGCAAACTGGTGAAGCAGTTCTCGTCGGGGAACTTCCCGGACGGGTCGCCACTTCCCGTCCGGGCACTGTGGGCACTGCGGTGGAAGCTCGGCGGCCTGCTCGGACTGGACAAGCGGGATTCGGGACTCGACACACGGGTGGGATCGCTCCGCGGCAAGCTGCCGCAGGACCTCCGCGACACCCCCACCGGCCCGGAAGAAGACTGGTTGCCGTTCACCCCGCTCTACCGGCTCGAAGACGAGTTCGCCGCCGAAATGGCGAACCGGACCATGCACGGCGTCCTGCACATCGCGTGGGTCGAGGATGGCCAGGGCGGATACCGCGGTCAGATGGCGGTGCTGGTCAAACCCAACGGCCTGTTCGGCCGGGCGTACATGGGCTTCATCAAGCCGTTCCGGTACCTGATCATCTATCCGGCGCTCATGCGGATGATCGCGCGGGAGTGGCAGACCCGCGGCTAGCGGCGTTCCGTGAAGGCCTCCTTGAGGGACCCAGAGTCCCTCAAGGAGGCCTTCACGGACGACTCAAGATCGGCGCGTGCTCCGCACCAGCGTCATGTCCTTCTCCCGCACCGGTTCGTGGCAGTGCGCGCACACCGTCTCCGGCGCGAGCACCTCACCGCACGAATGCCGCCACACCGTCGGCGGCGGCCCCTCGGTGACATACGTGTCGCCCCACGCCATCAGGTTCAGCAGCACGTGGTTGAGCGCGTGCCCCGCCTCCGTGAGCACGTACTCGTAGCGCGGCGGATGCTCCTCGTAGAGCCGTTTCTCGAGGATCCCCGTCTCGACGAGCTTCCGCAGCCGCGCGGTCAGGATGTCCCGGCTCGCCCCGGTGTTGCGGACGATCTGGTCGAACCGCCGCGCCCCGAAGAACACCTCACGCAGTGCGAGCAGGCTCCAGCGCTCCCCGATCACCTCCATCGCGTTGGCGATCGAGCAGTCCCTCGGTCCTTCGGTCATGCGACCAGCGTAAACCCAGTGAGTCTTGATTTCCAACCCACTCGGTGCGACAGTGAGTTGGAGATCCCAACTCACTACTGGAGGCAGCCGTGCACGACGCGGTCATCGTCGACGCCGTCCGAACCCCGATCGGCAAGGGCAAGCCCGGTGGCGCCCTGCACGAGATCCACCCGGTCCAGTTGCTCGCCCACACGTTGCGGGCGCTCGTCGAGCGCAACGGGCTCGACCCCGAGCTGATCGACGACGTCATCGGCGGCGCGGTCGACCAGGTCGGCGAGCAGGCCCAGAACGTCACGCGGTGGGCGGCACTCGCCGCCGGGCTGCCGGAAAGCGTGCCCGCGACCACCGTCGACCGGCAGTGCGGGAGCAGCCAGCAGGCGGTGCACTTCGCCGCGCAAGGGGTGATGGCCGGCGCGTACGACGTCGTCATCGCCTGCGGCGTCGAGTCCATGAGCCGGGTCCCGATGTGGTCGAACGTGCTGCCGGGCACCGACCCGCTCGGCCCCGGTGTCGCGGAACGCTATCCGGAAGGTCTGGTGCCCCAAGGGATCAGCGCCGAACTCATCGCCGCGAAGTGGTCGCTCAGCCGGGAAGCGATGGACGAATTCGCGATGTCCTCGCACCGGAAGGCTGCGCGGGCACACGAACTCGGGCGGTTCGCGAGCCAGATCGTGCCGATCGAGACGCCCTCGGGCCGGGTGTCCACCGACGAGTCGGTCCGGCCGGGCACCGACCTCGAAACCCTCGCCAAGTTGCGCCCGGCGTTCCAGGACGCGGACGTGGCCGCGCGTTTCCCGCAGATCGACTGGTCGGTGACCGCGGGCAACAGCAGTCCCATCAACGACGGTGCCTCGGCCGTACTCATCACCTCCAGCGAAACCGCGGCGAGGCTGGGCCTCCGGCCGCGCGCCCGCCTGCACAGTTTCGCGGTCACCGGCTCCGACCCCTTGCTCATGCTCACCGGCGTCATCCCGGCGACGGAGAAGGTGCTGCGGCGCGCAGGGCTGAGCCTGGCGGACATCGGCCTGTTCGAGATCAACGAGGCCTTCGCCAGTGTCGTGCTGGCGTGGCAGCAGGAAACCGGCGCCGACCCGGCCAAGGTGAACGTCCACGGCGGCGCGATCGCGCTCGGCCATCCGCTCGGCGCGAGCGGGACCCGGCTGATGGGCACGCTGGTCAACGCGCTGCACCACCACGGTGCCCGCTACGGCCTGCAGACGATGTGCGAAGGCGGCGGCCAGGCGAACGCGACCATCCTGGAGGCGCTGTGACCGACCGGCTCCCCAGGAAACTGAAGGATCACCCCTCGGTACAGGCGGTCCTCGCCAAGCCACGCGACAAACCGTCGCCGGTCATCGACGCCGCCTGGCTCAAGGAGATCTGTCTCGCCGCCGGCGCCGACGACGCGGCCGCCGTCTCCCTCGACCACCCGGATCTGGCGGACGAGCGCGAGCACGTCGAGCGCGCGCTGCCCGGCACGAAGACCCTCGTCTCGCTCGTGGTGCGGATGAACCGCGACGACGTCCGCTCCCCCGCCCGCAGCGTCGCCAACCAGGAGTTCCATCGCACCGGCGAGATCATCAACGAAGCGGGCCACACGATCGTCCGGACCCTGCAGGACGCCGGGTACCGCGCGATCAACCCGTCGGCGACGTTCCCGATGGAGATGGAGCACTACCCCGGCCGGATCTGGGTCGTCGCGCACAAGACGGTCGCCGTCGCGGCCGGGCTCGGCGCCATGGGGCTGCACCGCAACGTCATCCACCCGAAATTCGGCAACTTCGTGCTGCTGGCGACCCTGCTGGTCGACGCCGAGGTGTCCACCTACGGCGAGGCGATCGACTACAACCCTTGCCTGGAATGCAAGCTGTGCGTCGCCGCCTGCCCGATCGGCGCGATCTCGAAGACCGGCGAGTTCGATTTCCTCGCCTGCTCGACGCACAACTACCGCGAGTTCATGAGCGGCTTCACCGACTGGGCGCAGACCGTGGCCGACAGCGAGGACGCCGCCGACTTCCGCTCCAGGGTGTCCGACTCGGAGAACGTGTCGATGTGGCAGAGCCTCGCGTTCAAGCCGAACTACAAGGCCGCGTACTGCATGGCGGTCTGCCCGGCGGGCGAAGACGTGCTCGGGCCTTACCTCGAAGACCGGCGCGGCTTCCTCGGCACCGTGGTGAAACCCCTGCAGGACAAGGTGGAGACGCTGTACGTGCGGGAAGGTTCCCCGGCGAAGGCCTACGCCGAACGCCGCTTCCCCCACAAACCGGTGAAGGAGGTCGACGGCGGCTACCCGCGGCGGTAGGGCCGCCCCTACCGCACTCCCGGGGGCCTGTCCCATGTCCGGCGCCGCCGGTGCTCCCTAACCTGGCGGCAAAGCCTGGGGAGGACCTTCCGCATGATCGCGACCAAGCTGGCGTTCTCGTCGCTCCGCCGCCGTCCCACCGGATTCGTCGCAAGCTTCGTGGCGATGTTCTTCGGCGCCACGATCCTGATGACGTTCGCGTCCCTTTTGGACACTCGGGCGACCGCCGATCCGGAGACCGCGAAGACCCTGCTGATCATGGCGAGTGTCGTCGGCGGCTGGGGGCTGGTGATCGTCCTGTTCGCCACGCTGTCGACGCTCTCCCTGCTGATCCGGCAACGTGCGCCGGAGATGGCGTTGCTGAAGAGCGCGGGCGCGACGCCGTCGCAGATCGGCCGGATGATCGTCGGCGAAGCGGCGGTCGTCGCCGTCCTCGCCGCGGCTACGGCCGTCGTGCCGTCGGTCTTCGCGGGGCGGTGGCTGGTCACGCTGCTCGGCGACACCAGCCGCATACCGGCCGGGCTGGAGGCGCGGTTCGGGCTGATCGGGGTGTCCATGGGCACCGGCATCACCCTTCTCGCCGCACTCGTCGCCGCGACGGTCGCCGCACGGCAAGTGACCCGGCGCCGGGCGATCGAGGCAATTCGCGAGTCAGGGATCGACACACGGCCGACCGGCCGGCTCCGGATGATCGCCGCCGGCATTGTCCTCGCCTCCGGGCTCGGCTGCGGGGTGCTGACGATGACCGTGTTCACCGGGACGGAGCCCGCGTTGATGGCGGTCGGCGGCCAGGGTGCGATCCTCGCCGCGATCGGTTTCGCGCTCCTCTCCCCCGCGCTGCTCGGCCCGATCGCCGCGGTACTCGCCGCTCCGTTGCGGCGAGCCGGCGTCAGTGGTCAGCTGACGGCGGCGCATCTACGCGTCCGCGGCCGTCAGCTGGCCGGGGTGCTGGTGCCGATCATCCTGTTCACCGGCATCGCGACCGGGACGCTGTACATGCAGGCCATCGAGAATTCGGCGGGCACCGCGCCCGCGACGATCGCGAACAGCATCGAGACCCTGAACTACGTCGTCGTCGGCATGATCGCGCTGTTCGCCGCCGTCATGCTGGTGAACACCGTCGTGGCCGCGCTCATCGGACGCCGCCGCGAGTTCGGGCAACAACGGCTCATCGGTTCGACACCTTCGCAGGTCCTGCGGCTCGTCGGCACCGAAGGCACCGTCCTGGTGGCGGTCGGCGTCCTGTTCGGCTCGCTCTCCGCCGTCGTCACCGTCGTCCCGTACAGCGTCGCCAGGACCGGGAGCCCGGTACCGGACGAGACGATCGGGATCTATCTCGCCGTCGTCGCGATCACCGTGGTCCTGACGCTCGGTTCGCATGTGGGCGCGGCGGTGAAGGCGATGTGGACGCCGGCGATCCAGGCGGGCACCCGCGGCTGAAGGCCTGTCACATCTCCGTTCCCCCACGCGTCAGGGTTACGACTGAGCGATGAAGGATGGGGACCGTGGACGAACACGACTGGCTGGCGCGGCGCTTCGAAGGGCACCGGACGCATCTGAGGGCGGTGGCGTACCGGATGCTCGGTTCGCTGAGCGAGGCGGACGACGCCGTGCAGGAGGCTTGGCTACGCCTGAGCCGGTCGGACTCCGGCGAGGTGGACAACCTCGGCGGCTGGCTGACCACCGTCGTCGGCCGGATCTGTCTCGACATGCTGCGCTCACGCAAGTCCCGGCCGGAAGAGCCGGTGGGTGCCCAGCTCCCCGACCCGATCATCGGCCGTGCGGGCGGAATCGACCCGGAACACCAAGCCCTGCTGGCGGATTCGGTCGGGCTGGCGCTCCTGGTCGTACTCGACACGCTGGACCCCGCCGAACGGCTGGCGTTCGTCCTGCACGACATGTTCGCCCTGCCGTTCGACGAGATCGCGCCGATCGTGGGCCGGTCTTCCGCCGCGACCCGGCAGCTGGCCAGCCGCGCACGCCGTCGCCTGCAGGGTTCGCCGACTGTCCCGGACGCGGATCTGGGCCGTCAGCGGGCAGTCGTCGACGCGTTCTTCGCCGCCGCGCGGGGCGGCGATTTCGAGGCGCTGGTCTCGGTGCTCGACCCGGACGTCATCCTTCGTGCCGAGGGTGGCGCGGCTCCGGCGGGAACCTCGCGGTTCGTGCGCGGCGCGGCCAAGATCGCGAGCCAGGCACTCATGTTCCGGGCCGCGGGCGAGGGCGGGGAGCTGCGGCCCGCGCTGGTCAACGGCGCGGCCGGGATGGTCGTCACCAAGGACGGCGTGCCGACGACGGTCTTCGCGTTCACCGTCGTGGGCGGGAAGATCGCGGCGATCGACATCCTGGCCGACCCGGACCGGCTCGCCGCGCTGGACTTCGAACCGCTCGGCTGACCTGTCAGGAAAGGGTCGTTCAGGACGTTTTCCGTCCTGAACGACCCTTTCCTGACGTGCGCGCTGCCGGGATCAGGAGGTCGGGAAGTTGTCCGCGGTGCGGATGCGGTCCCGGATCCAGACACCGGCGGGCTTCAGCGGAGCCGTGCCGGTGAACGAGCTGCCCGAGCAGGTGCCCGGCTTGAACACCGCGCCCGAACGGCTGTCATCGGAGAAGTTCCAGTTGGTCCAGCTGATCTTCTTCGACGCCAGGAAGTCGAGGTACTTCTGGGAGTTGGTGAAGTCGTTGCCGCCGTCACCGCTGGCGGTCTGGGTGCCGAACTCGGTCACGAACAGCGGGATCTTGCTCGCGGCGCGGCTCAGCGCGTTGAAGTACTCGGTTTTGTGCGACGCCGCGTAGAAGTGGAACGTGTACATGAAGTTGCTGGCGCGCACCGGGTTGTTGATGATGTCGGTCTCGTTGCGGCCGTCGGAGATGCCGAGCGAGCCCCAGCCGTGGGTGCCCACCAGCACGACGCCGTCGGAGTCCTGGGCGCGGATGACCGGGATCATCTGCTCCGCGTAGCTGCGGACGCGGTCCCAGCTGACGTTGTTGGGCTCGTTGGCGATGTCGTAGATGATGTTGGTCTTGTCCTTGTGCCGCTGGGCGATCTCGGTGAAGAACGTCTTGGCGCGGCTGAGGTTCGCGTTCGGGTCACCGGGGGTGAGCTGGTGCCAGTCGACCAGCGCGTACATCCCGCGTTTGGTGGCCTCTTCGATGTACCCGTGCACCATGTCGGTGAACTTGCGCGGGTTGGTCTCGTAGCCGCCCTCCTGGATGTACATGGAGATCCGGAGGACGTCGGCCTTCCAGTCGTTGGCCAGCGCGTCGAGCGAAGCGGTCTTCACACACTGGCTGAACCACTGGATCCCGTGGGTGCTCATGCCCCGGAGCTGGATCGGCTTGCCGGCGGAGTTGCAGAGCTGGAGGCCGCAGACCTTCAGCTGTCCGTTGATCGCCGCCGGACTGCCCGGCGGCAGCGCGGCGGCGGTCTGCGTCGCGGGTTCTGTCGCGGTCTCGGTCGCCATCGAGGTGCTCGCGGCGGCGACCGGGGCCAGCAGCCCGGCGGCCAGTGCGGCCGTCACCCGGAGTCGGATCTTGTCCCAGCGCATTCGGCTTCTCCTCTCGCGTCGACGGCACCGACGTTGGCGCGCCGACGGTCAGGGCGGCGGAGTTAAATAGGAAACTTTCCTTACTATTGGAAAGTAAAGGGAAGATTACCCACAGGGTCGACGGACGGTCAAGACTTGACCACCGACGGTTCCGGCCATCTCGGGCATGCTCGGACTGTGACGACCATCGTGGCCTTCCACGCCCATCCCGACGACGAAGCCCTGCTGACCGGCGGCACCCTCGCCCGCGCCGCCGCGGACGGCCACCGGGTCGTCCTCGTGGTCGCGACCATCGGCATGCGGGGCGCGGACCCGGCGCGCCGGGCCGAACTCGAAGCGAGCGCGAAGGTGCTGGGCGTCGCTCGGGTCGTCCATCTCGGCTACGCGGGCAGTGGCCACGGTGCGATCCTCTATCCGGATCCGCCGGGCTGGGTCCGCTTCGTCCGCGCGAGCACCGACGAAGCGGCGGCACGGCTCGCGGAGATCCTGCGCGCGGAGAAGGCGTCCGTACTGCTGAGCTACGACCGCAACGGCGGCTACGGTCACCGCGACCACGTGAAGGTGCACGAGGTCGGAAAGCGCGCGGCCGAACTCGCCGGCGACGTCCGGCTACTGGAGGCCACGATCCCCCGCGACGCCGTCGCACGCCTGGTGCGGATCGTGCGCCTGGCGCGGATCCCGTTCCGCTACGACGTCGACGCGCTTCTCCGCGCGTACAGCGCCCGCTCGGAGATCACGCACACCTTCGACGTCCGGCGTTTCGCGCGCCAGAAGCAGGCCGCGATCGCCGCCCACTCCTCACAGGTGAAGGGGAACGGCAGGCTGGCACCGCTGATGCGCGTCGTGACCCGTCTGCCGGCACCGTTGTTCGGCCTCGTGTTCAATCGCGAGTGGTACGTCGACGCGACGCCGCGCGGATCATGATCCTGACCGACGGGCGCGGTACGCGGCGGCCTTCACCCGGTTCTGGCAGGCGAGCCCGCAGAACCGCTTGATCTGCGCCTGGCTCGCGTCGATGTACACCTGATCGCAGCGCGGCGCCGCGCACAGCCCGACGCGATGCGGGATGTGCTCGCCGAACGCCGCGGCCACCGACACCGCGAGCCCGGCCGCCCACTGCTGGACGAGGTCGGCGTCGGGACCGTGGAAATGCAGATGCCACGACTGTTCGCCGTGGCGCTGCAGGGACGGGCGGGCCTTGCTGTCGACGAGCATCCGGTTGAGCAGGCCGGCCGCCTCGTCGTGCTCCCGCCGCGACAGCGACTCGATGATCTCACGCAGCCGCGCCGCGAGATTCCGCAACCGCTCCGCGGTGAGCAGGTCGATCTGCCCGTTGCCGGTTCCGTCGCCGCCGAGTGCCTCGGTGGCGACGCGGACGAGATCGTGGCCACCGAGCACGGGTTTCGGCCTGCCGTGGACATGCTCGCCGGTCAGCGCGTTGATCAGCGTGACCCCGGTCTCCAGCCGCATCGCGTGATGCCCGTCGACCATTCGCCCCTCCCCCGTGCGTCACTGCTTCGCAGGACGCCCGCGGTGACGCTATCAAAGGCGAGCGGCATCGCAAGGGCGATGAAGTCGTTCGGAGCAACGGAATCCTGCGCACGGCGCAGCACCGGTCCACTATGGACAGACTTGACTGCCCGGCCAGTCCGTGAAGGCCTCCTTGAGGGACCCTGGGTCCCTCAAGGAGGCCTTCACGGACTCGATGATCGCCACATACGCCCCACCTGCGTCAGCAGTCACGACAGCCGCGCGTGAAGGACCCCTTCCCTCGGCTCAGCCGAGGAAACTCGACCTTCACACCTTTCCCAGTACATGAAGGCCCCCTTCCTTGCGCCTAGGTACATGAAGGGGGCCTTCATGTACTTGGGGTAGCAACCCGATGCTCGTGAGTGGTAAGGACGGTTAGAACCGTCCTTACCACTCACGAGGCCGAGCGGCCGCTCACCACCGAGGCGGACCGGCGTCCACGATCTTCTGCGACAGCTCCAGCGGGTCGAGGTGCATCAGCGACTCCATCCACCACGTCATCCCGGCCTGCCCCAGCGCGGGCAGATCGACCTTGATCGGCTCCTCCCACGCCGGGCTCGCGTTCCCCGCCACGGCGACGTCGAAAGGACGGCCCGGTTCCAGCCCGGCGAGCCCGAGCGCGCGGTGGGTCTCGGCGATCTCCTCGGCGGTCGGCGTGTGGTCCTCCGGGTTCGGAAAGATCCCGTCGCACAGCGCCGCCCGCCGGACGACGCGCGGGTTGTCGGTGGAGCTCGCCACCCAGACCGGGATCGGGAACGGTTCGGGCGGTGCCTCGGCGAGCGCGACCTGGTAGTGCGCGCCGTCGTGGTCGAACCGCCTGCCGGACCAGATCGCACGGATGACGTCGAGGCCTTCGTCGAACATCGCCGACCGGGTCAGCAGGTCAGTCTGTTCACCGAATCGGCTGAAGTCGCCGGATTCGTCCGAACCCAGGCCGGTGCCGAGGATCAGCCTGCCGCCGGAGAGACGGCTGACCGTCGACGCGTGCCGCGCGACCACCCACGGGCGGCGCCGGGCGGGCGGCGTGATCATGGGGCCGAACAACAGCTTGCTGGTCGCGTGCGCGATGGCGCCGAGCGTCGTCCACGGATCCGCGATGGGCATGGTGTCCGCGACCACGTGATCCCACAGGAAGAACCCGTCCCAGCCCGCCGCCTCGGCGCGCACGGCGAGGTCGACGAGCACCCCAGGCTCACCGAACGGGCCGAAAGGCGGCAGATAGACGGCATGGCGGACCGTGCTGCCGGTCAAGTCGATCATCTCCCCAACGTCATCGTCGAAGTCCCCGGACGGCCGCTTGTTTACGCCGTTCACCCACGTTAGCGTCCGGAAGATGGCGGACGACGGTGAACGATCGACGAAGTGGCCGGAGCATCGGAGAAGGTTACGCCGGGTGTTGTCCTCGGTGGTCGCCGTCTCACTGTGCGCGACACTTACGGCCGTGAACGCGTCCGCATCGCAGGATGACGACTGGTCCCGTGACTTCTACTGGGGTGTCGCGTCGTCCGGTTACCAGTCCGAGGGCCACGCCCCGGACAGCAACTGGAAGCGGTTCGTGGACCGCTCCGCCGGCAAGGACGGCGTCGACGAGTACCGCGACTCCGTGGACTTCCGGCACCGCTACGCCGACGACATCCGCCTCGCGGCCGGTCTCGGCGTCAACACCTACCGCTTCGGCATCGAGTGGGCTCGCGTCGAACCCTCACCCGGACGGTGGGACGAGACCGAACTGGCCTTCTACGACGACGTGCTCCGGCAGGTGCGCGCCGCGGGCATGACGCCGATGATCACGCTCAACCATTGGGTGTACCCGGGCTGGGCGCTCGACCAGGGCGGCTGGGCCGAGACGCGGACGGCCGACGCGTGGCTGGAATTCAGCCGGAAGATCGTCCAGCGCTACGCCGGGCAGGACGTCCTCTGGGTGACGTTCAACGAGCCGCTCATCTTCCTCCGGAACGAGCAGAAGGTCGGCGCGCTGGACGCCACGCGGTACTTCGCGGCGCAGTCCAACGTCGTCCAGGCGCACCGCCGGGCCTACGACCTCATCCACGAACTCGACCCGACCGCGAAGGTCACGAGCAACCAGGCCTACATCACCGGGGTCAACGGGATGGCCGACTGGTTCTTCCTCGACCAGGTGAAGGACAAGCTCGACTTCATCGGCATCGACTACTACTACGGCCTCAGCATCGACAACTGGACGGTGTTCGCCGCCGCCAGTGACAAGTTCTGGGACGTGAAACTCCAGCCCGAAGGCATCTACTACGCGTTGCGCAGCTACCACAACCGGTTCCCGCGCATGCCGCTCTACATCGTCGAAAACGGCATGGCGACCGACAACGGGAAGCTCCGCGACGCGGATTACACGCGCGGAAATCACGTGCGCGACACCGTGTACTGGCTCCAGCGCGCGAAGGCAGACGGGATGAACCTCATCGGCTACAACTACTGGAGCCTCACCGACAACTACGAATGGGGCAGCTACCGCGCCCGGTTCGGACTGTACACAGTGGACGCTCTCACCGATCCGGCGCTGACCCGGCGCCCCACGGACGCCGTTCCCGCGTACCAGGATCTGGTGACGGCGGGTGGCGTGCCGCAGGGCTACCGGCTCAAACGCGGGCCCGGACTCTGCTCGCTCGTGGACGGGCTGAACAGTTGCCTCAACCCGGCCAAAGTGGACGGACCGCTCACGCCGCTGAAGTGACCAGTTCGAGTCGCCTGCCCTCGAACGTCCGCCGCATCCGCCGGTCGTGGGTGACGACCACGAGCGCGCCGGAGTAGGCGGCGAGCGCCTGCTCCATCTCCTCCACGAGATCCGGGGAGAGATGGTTGGTCGGCTCGTCGAGCAGCAGCAGGTCGGTCCTGGCCGTCACCAGCCTGGCCAGTTCCAGCCTGCGGCGCTGCCCGATGGACAGCTCCCGGACCGGCTTGCGCAGATCCGGCGCCCGGAACAGGCCCAGCGACAGCAACCGCTCGGCCGCCTCGTCCTCGTCTCCATTTCCGGCGAAGACCGTCAAGACGGTCCGCGCGTCGGCGGCCAGCCCGCCGTTCTGGTGCAGGAACCCGATCCGGCCCGTCCGCTCCGCCGATCCCGTCGACGGCGCGAGCTCACCGGCGAGCACCCGCATCAAGGTCGTCTTGCCGGCCCCGTTGGGTCCGGTCACGAGGATCCGTTCGCCGGGAAGCACGCTGAGCGACGTCCGCGGAAGACGGCCGTCGACCGACACGTCGTCCGCCTTCACCACATACTGACCGGCCTCCGTCTCCCCCGCGGCGATACGCGCGGTGAACCGGAGCGGCTCCGGCGGCGGCGGGACAGGGTTCGTCTCCAACCGCTGGATCCGCTCGCGGGCCGACCGGATCCGGCTCATCGCCCCGTGCGCCCGGGAGCGGGCCCGGAACGCGCCCGCCCCACTGAAGGCGGCCGGAGCCTTGCGCGGGATCGCCGAGAACCGGTCGATGTTGACGTCCGCCAGCCGTTCGTAACGGGACTTCTCCAGCCGCCACTCCTCGTATTCGCGGACCCACCTCGCTCGCGCGGCCTCCTTCGCCGCGAGGTAACCCGAGTACCCGTCGCCGTGCCGCTGGACGGTCCGGCGGTCGGCGTCGACCTCGAGGATCGTCGAGGTGACACGGCTGAGGAACATCCGGTCGTGGGTGATCGCGACGATCCGGCCGCGATGCCCGCGAAGATGGTTCTCCAGCCAGGCGACGGCGTCGTCGTCGAGGTCGTTGGTGGGCTCGTCCAGCAACAGCAGTTCGGGCGACGCGGCCAGGGTGGCCGCGAGCGCCAGCCGGGAACGCTGGCCACCGGAGAGGCTGCCCAGCGCGCGGCGGCGATCGAGACCCGGTTGCCCGAGCCCGTGCAGGGCGACCTCCACCCTGGCGTCGGCCTCGTAACCGCCGCGGGCTTCGTACGCGGTCATGAGATCGCCGTACGCGGCCAGGTCCTCGGCGGTTTCGAGCGACTTTTCTGCCGTCCGCAGCCGGGATTCGAGCTCCCGGATATCGGCCAGCGCGAGGTCGATCGCGTCGCCGACCGTGGCGGTGTCGGGCAGGTCCAGCGTCTGCGGGAGATAGCCGACGCCGCCGGGCGCGGTGACGGTCACGGTGCCGTTGTCCGCCCGGTCGCGGCCGGCGATCAGCCTGAGCAGGGTGGACTTGCCGGAGCCGTTGTCGCCGATGACGCCCGCCTTCTCCCCCGGTTTGACGGTGAAGGAGATCTGGTCGAGCACGACGTGGTCGTCGAAACGTTTGGTGACACCGGAGAGCACGAGTTGTGTTCCGGGATTTCGATGCGGGGTACGCACAGGGGCGTCCTCCTGATTCTCGCGGGGGAAGGACATGAGGAAGGACGCGACCCGGCGGAGCGAAGGCTCTACGCCAGGGCCGCGTCGAAGGCGAGAATCACAGAGTGAAGAAAATCCCCATGCCGAAGACGGTAGCGGGAGAACCTCGACGGGCAAAACGAATAAAAGGTTGTGTACGGGTTCACAGAGTGGTCTGTGTCCCCATACCGCGACAGCGGCGCCCCGGTGACCGAGAATCGACCATGGAGGTTTTCGCGGTCTGAGGGAATGGGGTTCCTCGTGCACGGGTCCAGCGGTCCGATCGCCCGGTTCCGGCGACGGCTCTTCCCTGGTCACAATTCGCTGGCGCGTGGCTCCGACCGGTTCGAAGCCCTCCTCCTCAAACTCGTGATCCTCGCGGCGCTGCTCGCCATCCCGGTCGCGGCCGCCGTCGGCTCGGCCAACCACGGCAGGCAGGTCGCCGCGGCAGCCGCCGACTCGACCGGCCGTCATCCCGCCACCGCGTACCTGCTGAAGGCGGCGCCCGTCCGCATCGTCGACAGCGAGAGCGTCGGGACCGACACCTCCACCACCGAGGCGACCTGGACCGACTCGCGCGGCGCCCGGCACACCGGCGGCGTCCTCGCGGCGCCGGGCAGCCCCGCCGGATCGGCCATGCCGATCTGGATCGACGCCCGCGGCGAGCTCACCACCGCCCCGAGGAACGCGTCGACGGCGGTGTTCGATTCCGTTCTCGTCGGCCTGTGGCTCTGGTTCGCGGTGGTCGCCGCACTCGTGCTGGTGCAGCGGGTCGTCCGGCTGGTGCTCGACCGGCAGCGGGCCGCGGCCTGGGAGCGCGCTTGGGCGGCCTACCCGCGCTCCGGTTCCTGGCCCTGAGCCCGGGGGCGGGGGCAAAGAGCCTCGGCTAGGGTGCCCGGCATGCGCATCATGATCTCGGCGGACATGGAGGGCGCCACCGGCGTCACCTGGACCGAGGACGTCATTCCGGGCACCGAGCAGTGGCAACGATTCCGCCGCCTGTTCACCGGTGACGTCAACGCCACCATCGCGGGCCTGTTCGACTCCGGCGCCACCGACGTGCTGGTCAACGAGGCGCATTCCTCGCAGCGGAACCTGCTGCTCGAAGACCTCGACGGTCGCGCGCGCATGCTCACCGGCAGGCACAAGCCGCTCTCGATGATGCAGGGGATCGACAGCGGCGTGGACGGTGTCGTCTTCCTCGGCTACCACGCGGGCGCGGGTTTCGACGGCGTCCTGTCCCACACGTACCTGGAGAACCAGATCACCGGCGTGTGGCTCGACGACGTCCCCGCCAGCGAAGGCAGGCTCAACGCGGCGATGGCCGCCGAGTACGGCGTCCCGGTGCTGGTCGTCTCCGGTGACGACAAGGCCTGCGACGACGCCCAGGACTACGCGCCCGAAGCCGAACTGGTCACGGTGAAGGAGTGCGTCAGCCGCTACGCCGCGATCTGCCTTCCGCCCGCCAGGACGGCCGAACTGCTGTCGTCCGCGGCGGCGGACTCGATGAACCGGGCGGGCCGGGTCGAGCGGTACGCCACTCCGCACCGGATCGAGGTCGAGTTCGACGCGAGCCATCTCGCGCAGGCCGCAGCCGTGATCCCGACAGTGGAACAGATCGGCGTGCGGCGGGTCGGCTTCGACGCGCCGGACATGACCGAAGCGATGAAGGCGTTCAAGATCGTCACGGCGATCGCGGCTGGGGCGGTGCAGGGTATCTATGGCTGAGTTGGATGTAGTCGAGGTCTGTTCGCGGCTGATCCGGTTCGACACCACGAACCGGGGCAACGGGGACTCGGAGGGCGAGCGCGAGGCCGCCGAGTACGTGGCGTCGCTGTTGTCGGGGCTCGGGATCGACTCGAAGATCATCGAGTCCGCACCCCGCCGCGCGAACGTGATCGCCCGGGTCCCGGGCACCGACCCGAGCCTGCCCGCGCTGCTCGTGCAGGGGCATCTCGACGTCGTCCCGGCGGACGCCGCCGACTGGTCGGTGGACCCGTTCTCGGGCGAGATCCGCGACGGGTTCCTCTGGGGCCGCGGCGCCGTCGACATGAAGGACTTCTGCGCGATGGTGCTCGCTGCCCTCTCCACCGGCGTCCGGCCGCGGCGGGACATCGTCCTGGCGTTCGTGGCCGACGAGGAGGACAAGGGCGAATACGGCGCGCACTGGCTCGCCGCGGCGCACCGGGACCTGTTCGACGGCTGCGCGGCCGCGATCAGCGAGTCGGGCGCGTACACCTACCACGTCCCGGCCGCCGACGGCCGGATCGTGCGGCTCTATCCGGTGGCGACGGCCGAACGCGGCACCGCGCACCTTCGCTTGACGGCCAAGGGCCGCGCGGGACACGGCTCGCGTCCCAACGACGAGAACGCGGTCACCCGGCTGATCACGGCGCTCGGCAAGATCGCCGCGCACCGCTGGCCCGTCCAGCTGACCCCGACCGTCCAGGCCTTCCTCGAACGCACCGGGGAAGCGCTCGGCGTTCCGGTCGATCTGTCCGATGTGGACGGAACGATCGCGCGGCTCGGGCCCGCCGGGGCGCTGGTGGTGCCGACGGTCCGCAACAGCACGACGCCGACCATGCTCGGCGCCGGCTACAAGGTAAACGTGATCCCGACTTCGGCCGAGGCCCAGGTGGACGTCCGCGTCCTTCCCGACGCCGAACCAGCACTGCTCGCCGAGATCGACGCGATGCTCGGCGAAGGCGTCACCCGCGAATTCGTCGCGCACCAGCCGCCGGTCCAGGCGCCGGTGGATTCGCCGTGGTTCGACGCGATGGCGGATGCTTTGCGCTCGGAGGATCCCGAAGCCGTCGTCGTCCCCTACTGCATGGGCGGCGGAACGGACGCGAAGGCGTTCAGCCCTCTCGGGATCGACTGCTACGGCTTCGCGCCTCTCCTGCTTCCGGAAGGCTTCCCGTACCGGGCGATGGCGCACGGCGTGGACGAGCGGGTGCCGGTGGAGGGGCTGCGGTTCGGTACGCGGGTGCTGCGGCACTTCCTGGAGAACTGCTGAGCCACACCTTCCCAAGTACGTGAAGGCCCCCTTCACTGCGCTAGACGCAATGAAGGGGGCCTTCACGTACTTGCGCCGACCACCCAAAAGGCTTTCATTCGAATTTCATGAAGGCCTCATAGCGTCGCCTCCGTGAGACCTTCGACTTCGCGCGCCCGCGCGTGCGTGCTCCTGATCGGCCTCGGCATCGCGCTCTCCGCGTGCCGCGGCGGCTTCCCGATCTCGCGTTCCGACCTCCCGCCCGAAACGACCACGTCTCCCCCGGCCGAGACCCAGACCCTCACCGTGACGACGTCCGCACCGGCAACCTCGTCGACGTCATCCGCGCCGAGCCTCGAACCCGCCGCGATCGACCGCGTGTTCCAGGTCTACATGAACGGGCTCGCCAATCACGACATGACCGCCCTGCGCAGCGGGACCTGCCCGCGCCTGAGGTCGACGCTGCTCGGGTTCGAACTCCACGGGCATTACGTCGAGCGCTGGGAGATGCTGCCGTACTCCGTCCCGTCAGGGCAGGAGTTCGTGACGGTCCAGGCCAAGGTCACCCAGCGGAACGCGCGCAGCGGCAAACTCGCGGGCGACGTCGTCTATTCCTGGTATGTCGAGCGGAACGAGGACACGAACTACTACGTTTGCGGGTGGCTCGACTACGAATGACCACAGGAGGCCGCCGATGAACACGGTCGCGCGACTCGCCAAGGACGAACGGGCGGACTTCGCCGCGTTCCTCCGGACGCTCTCCCCGCGGGACTGGGACGCGCCGACCTTGTGTTCGGAGTGGACGGTCCGCGAAGTCGTCGCTCATGTCGTCGACTACGACACCCAGCGCTTCCGCGATCTGGTCGGCCAGGCCGTCCGCGGCGGGCTGCGGCTGAACCGGATGAACGCGCTCGGCGTAGCGCGAAAGCCGGACCGGACACCCGAGGAGCTGATCGCGAGGATCGAGGAACACCTCGAACCTCGTGGTCTGACCTCGGCCTTCGGCGGACGCGTGGCGTTGCTCGACGGGCTGCTCCACCACCAGGACATCCGACGGCCACTGGGGTTTCCTCGGGAGGTGCCAGCGGAGAGGCTGCGTCATGCACTGGCTTTCGCCCGCTACGCGCCGCCGATCAAGGCCGGCAAACGGGCGCGCGGACTCCGGCTCGTCGCCACGGACGTGGACTGGGCGGCCGGATCCGGACCGGAGGTGCGTGGCCCCGGTGAGGCGGTCCTGCTGTCGATCGCGGGCCGGGCCTTGGCACTGGACGAGCTTTCCGGTCCCGGCGTGGCGATCCTCGCGTCCCGAATGGACTGCTGAAGCTCGCTCAGCCGACGGCCGCGACCGGAACCGCCGTGGTGGCCATCCGGCGACGGACCGCGTTGCCGAGCAGGAGCTGACCGACGGCCGCGGCCAGGCAGAGACCGAAGCAGACGCTCCACAACACGGGCGCGCCCAGCACCAGGAGCTGGGTGCCGCCGAGTGGGGCGACGAACGCGGCGAGGCCCGCCGCCGTGCCGTAGGCGCCGTTGTACCGGCCGCGTAGATGCGGCGGGGCGAGTTCGGCCACGATCGCGACACCCACCGACTGGATCACGATCTCGCCGAGGGTCCAGAACACCGCGCACACCGCGTACACCGGTGTCGTCGACGCGAAGGCCGTGGCCCCGAAACCCAAACCCGTCAACAGGATCCCGAACGTGAGCACCCGCGACGGATCCCACCGGCCCAGCCGATGCCCCACCAGTGGCTGCACGACCACGATGACGATCCCGTTCACCGCCATCACCAGCCCGTACCCCGCCGGGGAAAGGCCGTCCTCGCGCATCGCGAGCGGCAACGTGGCCAAGCTCTGCAGGAACACGAACGCGACGACCAGTGAGAGCAGCATCAGCCCGGCCATGACCCGGTCGCGCAGGACGACGGTGAAGCCGCCCCGTTCCTTCGGTCCGCCGCCACCACGGGTCTCCGGCACCGCCCGCCAGACCAGCAGCCCGAACAGCACGCACGTCGCCGCGTCCACCCAGAACAGCGTCGTGAATCCCGCGCGGGCCAGCGTTCCGCCCAGCACCATCGCGATCGAGAAGCCGAGGTTGATCGCCCACAGGAGCAGTCCGAAAGCCCGCGTACGGTCGGCGCCGGGCACCAGATCCGCCACGATCGACTGGGTGGCCGGGCGGAACACGTCGAGTGCCAGCCCGAGCAGCAGCGCGGCGACCGCGATCAGTTCGAGGCGTTCGACGTAACCCAGCACCAGCATGATGGCGCCGGTCGCGAGCATGCCGCCGGTCAGCGTCGCCCGCCTGCCGATGCGGTCGGCCAGCATGCCGCCGATCAGCTGCGAGAACACCTGGCCGATGCCGAGCAGCGCCAGCACAGTGCCCGCCGTCGCCACCGAAAGGCCGCGTTCGCTGGTCAGGTACAGCGCCAGGAACGGCAGGACCATCGTGCCGAGCCGGTTGACGAGCGTGCCCGTCCACAGCACCCAGAACGATTTCGGCAGGCCGCCGAGCCGGGTCCGCAGGAACCCCGGCGCCGTCATGGTTCGAGCTCGTAGCAGCCCACGCCGTCGAGGTACCGCAGCGTGCCGAGATCGCGCAGGACGTACTCCTCGATCTCGTGCATGAAGGTGACGACCACCGGGAACGTCGTGTCGTCGACGGTGCGGCGCAACGGTTTCCCCGGCTGCGTCAGCACGAACATCTCGTGGAAGCTCTCCAGCCGCTCGATCTCGTCGAGCACCGTGTACCGGCGGAGTGTGCCTTCGACCGGCGAGAGCAGCGCGGACCAGGCGTAGTGCCGCCGGATCCGGTAGTCCTCGCCCCACCGCTCACGGAACCGCTCCGGCCGCAGCACCGCGTCCGCCATCCAGTCCAGCTGGGACTCGCCGATCGCGAGCCGCGCCAGATGCGGCAGGTCGCCGCCCGAGAGGCGGGAACCCACCTCGATCAGCCGTGGGCCCTGCGGGGTCCGCTTGACCTCGACGTGCGCGGCGCCGTGCCGGATGCCCAGCGCGTCGAGTACGGCGAACGCGTAGTTCACCAGTTCGTCGTGGCCCGGTCCGCGCCTCGGCACGATCTGGCAGGCGCCGAGCAGGTCGGACACCCCGTTGATGGCGAAGCGCGAGGTCTTCCAGATGTCGCACACCTGGTGCAGGCCGTCCATGCTGACCGTGTTGATCATGTACTCGGTGCCCGCGAGGTATTCCTGCGCGATGACGAGGTCGTTGTCCTCGGAGAACACGTTCTGGCGGCCGGTGATCGTGCGTAATGCCTCGACGGACCGCTCCGGAGTGTCGCAAAAGGACACACCGTCACCGCCGGCGCTGCGGTTGGGTTTGACGACGATCCGTCCGCCCACCTCACGTTGCCATGCGGCGAGTTCGGCCTCGTCGGAGGTCGACAACTGCCGTGCGACGGGCAGACCGGCCGCGGCGACGGCCTCGCCCATGGCGGCCTTGTCCCGCCTGGCAAGAGACAGCGCGGTGCCGTTCGACGGCACTCCCAGCGCCTCGCTGAGCTCGTCGGTGAACGCGACGGCGTATTCGCCTCCTGCCACGACCGCGACCGGCCGGTGCACCGCCAGCGCGTCCAGCGTCTTCGCGAGATCACCGTCGTGGACGATGTTCTCGCGATAGTTGCTCATGGTGGGCGACGACTTCCGGTACTGCCCGGGTGCGTCCGGCGCGCTCTGCACACGCACACACTCCGCGCCCAGCGCCAAGAACGCCGGCGCGATGTGCCGGGCGGTCTGCGGCAACCCGTGGTCGGCCGTTTCGTAGGTGTCCACGAGCACGACACAGGGCTTCGTCGACAAGGGGTTCACCTCTCAACCGGTGGATCGGGAAACCGACGGTCCCAGCATCGCGATCACCGGGCATCTCCCCGCTTGCGCTCTCGCTCCGGGCTTCTTCCGACGCGCGATTCAGCGCACGAATGGAGAGGAAATGACCTTTTCGAAGATGCGACGGTTTCGGCACCCGCCCCAGAACCGAAGTGAGGTCACATGACGTCGACGTCCACCTTGGAACCTTGGGAGAGAAATGCGGTAAAGCACTCCGACGAGCGGCTGAACGGAGCCCGCGATCCACAGTGGTGGTACACCGGGGTCCGCCCCGAACCCGGCCGCTGCCCCGGCGTGGCCGAATCCGGCGAGATCAGAGCGCTGCCGCTGCCCGATCTCTCCGTATGCAGCAGAGAAGAAGTGCTGGATTACTTCGACAACGCGTGGACGCTGCACGAGGTGCTGTTCGCCGGACTGAAGGGCGCGGAGGCCTTCTACCGTCCTCCGGACCACAACCTGCGGCACCCGATGATCTTCTACTACGGCCACACGACCGCGCTGTACGTCAACAAGCTGCGGGTCTCCGGGCTGCTGGACGCGCCGATCGACGCCTATCTCGAGCACGTCCTGGAAATGGGCGTCGACGAGAACTCGTGGGACGACATGTCGAAGAACGACATGGTGTGGCCGTCGGTTTCGGAGGTGAAGGACTACCGCGCCGAGGTGTACCGGACGGTCGTCGGCATCATCGAGCGCACGCCGTTCGCCCCGGATCTCGGGCGCCCGGTGACGATGGACGACCAGGCGTGGGCACTGCTGCTGGCGATCGAGCACGACCGCATCCACCTGGAGACCAGTTCGGTGCTGATCCGCGAAATGCGGCCGAGCCTGGTCGAACGGCCCGCCGAGTGGCCCGCACCGTCGCCGCTGCGCCGCACCACCGAGACCGGCAAGCCCGAACCGGGTTCCGTGCCCGCCAACGACACCGTCACCGTGCCCGGGCGCACGGCGCGGCTGGGAAAGCCGCAGTCCTTCCCGTCCTACGGCTGGGACAGCGCGTACGGCTCACGCCGTCAGGAGCTGCCCGATTTCGAGGCGGCCCGCTGTCTGGTGAGCAACGGCGAGTTCCACGGTTTCGTCGCCGACGGCGGCTACCGTCGGCCGGAGTTGTGGTCGGCGGAGGGCGAGGCGTGGCGTCGCTTCCGCAACACCAAGTGGCCGCGGTTCTGGGTGCCCACCGGACCGACCGGGCTGCACGCGTTCCGGTTGCGGACGCTGTTCGACGAGATCGACATGCCGTGGGACTGGCCGGTGGTGGTGAACTACCACGAGGCCAAGGCCTTCGCCGCCTGGCGGTCCGAAAAGGACGGACGGGAGTACCGGCTGCCGACCGAGGCGGAGTACTTCCTGCTGCGCGACCTTCCCGAACGCCCTGGCGTCGCGGACGACGTCGTCATGCGGCTCGACGGCGCGCAGCTGCGTGAGACAGGCATCAACCTGGGCTTGGCCTGGGGTTCGGAGGGCCCGGTCGACCACTCGCCGACGACGTCGCAGGGTCTGCACGACGCGGGCGGCAACCTGTGGGCGTGGAGCGAGGACACCTTCAACCCGCTCGACGGCTTCACCCCGCACCCGTACTACGAGGACTTCTCGGTGCCCAGTTACGGCGGTCAGCATCAGCTGATCCTGGGCGGCGCCTACATCAGCACCGGCGAGCTGGGCAGCATCTGGGCGCGGCACTTCTACCGGCCGCATTTCCTGCAGCAGGCGGGGATCAGGCTGGTCGTCGCGCCGGAGTCCACTGAGGACGGTGCGGCCAGGACGGAGCTCGACCGGGCCCTGCTCAGCCAGTACGGCACCGCCGAACAGGTCTTCGGCCGGGCGGGGCATCCGCTGGCCGCGACCGTCGGTCATCCGGACCGGCTGGCCCGGAGGTTCTTCGAAGCCGCCGACGAAGCCGGGGTCGAGTTGCGGCGGGTCGCCGACCTCGCCACCGCCGCTGGTGGGCTGGCCTTCTCGTTGGCCGGGCGGCCGATCGAGGTCGTCGGCCTGGACGACCGGCCGGCGTTCGTCGCGGCGGCGGACCGGCTCGCCGAGGGCTGGGACGTCGGCTATCGAGTGCCGGGACGCGGGGAGCCGCACGCGCGGCGGCCGTCGATCGCGCCCGGCGGCGGCGTGTCCTTCACCCTCGCCGAGGCCGGTCGCCCACCCGCGGCGCTCGGCACGTTCGACGGCGTGGTCGTGGCGGATGCCTTCGACCGGCTCGGCGGCGCCGCGGGCTACCTGCGCCCGCTCGCCGGCTCGGAGAACTTCCTGCGCGCCGGAGGGCTCCTGCTCGTGGCACTCCCCCGGGCTTCGGCCGCCGAGCTCGCGAACGTCCTCGGTGAGGCGTTCGAGCTGCTGTCGGAAGACACGGAAGCGAGCCTGACCAAGGCCGACGGGCACCGGTACGAGATCACCGACCTGGAGGTCTCCATCTGGCGCAAACGCTGATTCAGAGGGCGGTGGAGCGGCTCAGCTCTTCCCAGGCGGCCAGCTCCGCCGCCCTAGCCTCGTGCGTGGCTCGCAGCCCGTCGACAGCGTCGTCGCCGAGCGCGAGCCGTAAGGGCGCGTCGTCGCTGTCCAGCACCTTCAGGATCGCGGCGGCGGCCTTCGCCGGGTCACCGGGCTGCGAACCGTCCATCCCCTCGACGAAATCCCGGATTTCACCCGTCGACTCGCGATAGGCGTCGATCACCCGGGAACGGTGCAACCGGCTGCCGCCGAATTCGGTCCGGAACGCGCCGGGCTCCACGATCAGCACCTTCACGCCGAACGGCGCGACTTCCGCGGCAAGGGACTCCGACATCGCCTCCAGCGCGAACTTCGCCGAGCAGTAAGCCCCGAAGCCGGGCGGGCTTTGCTGACCGCCCATCGAGCTCATCTGCACGATCGCGCCGCTTCCCTGCGCCCGAAGGTGGGGCACGACGGCCTTCGTCATCTCGACGGCACCGAAGAACATCACGTCCATCAGCGACCGCAGCTCGGCCATGGTCAGTTCCTCGACCGCGCCGACCGAACCATGGCCGGCGTTGTTGACCAGGACGTCGATCCGGCCGAACTCGGTGAGCGTCGCTTGTACGGCTGCCTCGATCTGCGCCGGGTCGGTGACGTCGAGCGCCGCGGTGCGCACCCGGCCCTTGCCGAGTTCTTCCAGTCCGGCGAGCGTCTCCGGACGGCGCGCCGTGGCCATCACGCGGTCACCCGCGTCGAGCGCGGCCAGCACGAGATGCCTGCCGAACCCGGACGAGCAGCCGGTGATCAGCCAGACGCGGCCGTCGGTTTCCTTCGTCATTCCTGTTTCCTCCAGTGAAGTTCCTGCGACCCATCGTGCGAAGGCCGTGCCTGTGCCGCCAACACCGGTTCCCTGGTGCGGCTACAGTCAAAGCCTGTGACCCCCGAGTTGCGGCAGTTGCGCTATTTCGTCGCCGTCGCCGAGGACGCGAGCTTCACGAAGGCCGCGCGGCGCCTGCACATCGCCCAGCAGTCGCTTTCGCAGCAGATCACCGTGCTGGAACGGGTTCTCGGCGCGAGATTGCTGCGGCGCGACAGCCGCGGGACCCGGCTCACCGAGATCGGATCGCTGTTCCTGCCGGAGGCCCGCGCGGTGCTGGCCCGCAACGACGAGGCGCTGGCGGTACTGGACCGGGCGGTGCGCGGCGAACTCGGCACGCTGCGCCTCGGGTTCCTCACCACCACGGCCAACTACCTGCTCCCGCCGGTGGTGCGCGCGGTCCGCGAGCGGCTCCCCGATCTCACCCTCACCACGGACGACACCCAGATCGCGCCGCTCGTCGACGGGCTCGCCACCGGCCGCTACGACCTGATCTTCACCCGGCCTCCCCTGATCGAGGGCTTCGAGACCCGCACCCTGATCACCGAGGAGGTCTGCGCCGTCCTCCCGGAGGGACATCGGCTCGCGGCCGCGGCCGAACTGAACCTCGCTGACCTGGCGGACGAGCCGTGGGTGCTCACCCCACGAAGTTCCTGGGAGCCCTGGCATCGCCGTTACGACGACGAATTCGCGGCCGCCGGCTTCACGCCGCGCGTCGTCCAGCGGGCCGCGACCGTGCAAGGGCTGCTCGGTCTCGTCGCCGCGGGCATCGGCGTGACCAGGCTGGCCCGCTCTTCGCACAGCCTGCGCCGGAGCGGGGTGGTGTTCGTACCGCTGACGGGCGACACCGCCCGGACGGTGGTGGCCTGGTCGCCGGAGAACGACAAGCCCGCGCTGCCCGGCGTGCTCGACATCGTCACGGAGCTGGCGGCCGGAACGGACCTGACGGAGGCGGGCTGACCAGGCATCGCGACCGTCACACCGCCATGATCACCCTCTCGGGCCACGGGGTCCGTAGAATCCGGTGACGATGCGACGTTTCCGGTGGTGGTGGGGTGCTCTCGCGCTCACGTTCGTGGTGGTTCTCGTCGGGTTCATTGCCTTTACCGGGTCGGAAGGCCGCCCAGGGCAACCGTCCCCGCGCCAAGGGCCGCCGGGGACGGGGCCGCTGACGGTCGTCTCCATCGGCGACAGCACCGTTTCCGGCGAGGGCGCGGGCGACTACACGCCCACCACCAACGGGCAGGGCGGCAACTGGTGCCACCGCTCCCCCAACGCCTTCGTCGAACAGATCAAGATCCCCGACGTCACCGCGCGCGTGAACCTCGCGTGTTCGGGAGCGCCCTCGGAGCAGATCGCCCTGGGCGAGGCCAAGCAGTGGACGGAGCCGTCGCAGGCGCAGCAACTCGCGAACCTGATCAAGGATCACCGGGTCGCCGCGGTGGTGATCGCGATCGGCGCGAACGACGAGCCGAAGTTCTCCGCTCAGGTCAACGAGTGCTTCAAGGCGTGGTTCTCCCCGCAGAACCCGCCGTGCAGCGCGGCCCTTCGCACCACCTGGAAGTCCAAAGTGGACGCCATGGTGCCGAAGGTGACCAACGCCGTCGCCGACGTCAAGAAGGTGCTGGCACAAGCGGGCTACGTCCCGGCGGACTACCAGCTCGTGCTGATGTCGTACGCCTCGCCGGTCGGTCCGCAGATCCCGGAGGCGCTGCGCAGCCTGAACGGCTGCCCGTTCCGCACCGAGGATCTGGAGTGGATGCGCCGTGACGGCGTCTCCGTCCTCTCGGACGGGCTCAAGCAGGCTTCGCGGGCGACCAGCGCACGCTTCCTTGACCTCTCGCGAGCCGGTGCCGGGCGCGAAGCGTGCAGCAGCGAACCGGCGAACGAGTGGTTCAGCAGGCTGACCCTGCAACTGCGCGACCTCGGCCAGGTCGACCGCGCGAGCCACGCGCTGCAGGAGTCCTTCCACCCCAACGCCAACGGCCACGCGCAGATCGCGAACTGCCTCAACGAATTCCTCGCCGCGCGCGGGGGCAACGCGTCGTGCCTCTCCGGACCCGACGGCAAACTGCACGCCGCGCCCGAGGTGGTCGCGCGCTAGAGGTCGAGAGCGGCGCGCAACGCGATGTCGATGCGCTCCTGGACCTCTTGGTCGATCTCCGCGATCTTCTCGTCGAACCACGGCCGGTACAGGCGCGTGAGGTTCAGCGTGGAGACCCAGTACCGCGCGTCGACGGCGACGCCGAGGATGTCCTGCGGGTCACGGTCCAGCAGTTCGGTGCCGAGCAGCCACGGCCGCTCGGATTCGTTCACCCCGTCCGAGGACAGCAGGACGACGGTGCGCTGCCGTGCCGGTTCGGTCGGGGGGTGGTACGTCCAGACTTCACCCCTGTGCACGCAGATCCTTCTCCGCGGCGGTCAGCTCGGCCTCGTCCGATTCGGCGGACGGTTCGACCGGGGCGCGCTGCGGGGTGTATCCGGTGCGCACGGCCTCCCTGCGGGCCGCTTTGGACAACCACGACGAGACCGAGATCCCGTGTGCCTTCGCGGCTCGCTCGGCGAACTCGAGCGCACCACTGTCGAGTGAGAGAGTGACCTTACGTGTTGCCATACCTTTTATCGTACCAGCGCCGCGCAAGCCCACCCGTTCTCTCGTCTCACAGGGTGGGCGAACGCCCCTCGAACGGCGTCGAAAGCACCACCGTGGTCCGGGTCGAGACCTTCGCGGACTCGCGGATCCGGCGGAGCAGATCCTCCAGGCCGAGCGGCGACGCCACGCGGACCAGGAGGATGTACGACTCGTCCCCGGCGACCGAGTAGCAGGACTCGATCTCCTTGATGTGCTCCAGACGCTGCGGGTAGTCGTCCGGCGCGGCCGGATCGTTCGGCGTCAGCGAGATCAGCGCCGTCAGCGGCAGGCCGATCTGCTCGCCGTCGAGCCGCGCCGTGTAGCCGAGGATGACCCCGCGCTGCTCCAGGCGGCGCACCCGCTGGTGCACCGCCGACACCGAAAGCCCGACCCGTTCGGCCAGATCGGTGAAACTGCGCCGCCCGTCGGCGGCCAGTTCCTGCACGATGGCCTGGTCCAGCGGCTCCAGGGAACCGGTCATGCGTCGAGCACGATCAGGTCGTGCGGGCGCTGGTTGACCGATTCGACGCCGTCCTCGGTGACCACGACGATGTCCTCGATGCGGGCGCCCCAGCGGCCGGGCTGGTAGATGCCGGGCTCGACGCTGAAGGCCATGCCCGGCTCGAGCGGCAGCGCGTTGCCCTTGATGATGTAGGGCTCCTCGTGCACGTCGAGGCCGATGCCGTGACCGGTGCGGTGGATGAAGTACTCGCCGTACCCCGCCTCGGCGATGATGTCGCGCGCGGCGGCGTCGATCGACTCTGCGGTGACACCCGGACGGACGGCGTCGACGGCGGCCTTCTGGGCGCGCTGCAGCACGGCGTACGTCTCGGCGACGTCGGCGTCACGCGGCTCGCCGACCGCGTACGTGCGGGTGGAGTCGGAGTTGTAGCCCTCGGCGATCGGACCGCCGATGTCGACCACGACGACGTCGCCGCGCTCGATCACCCGCTCGGAGACGTCGTGGTGCGGGCTGGCGCCGTTGGGGCCCGAACCGACGATCACGAAGTCGGCGTGGGTGTGGCCCTCCTCGACGATGGCGGCGGTGATGTCCGCGCCGACCTCGGCCTCGGTGCGGCCGGGGCGCAGCCATTCGTGCACGCGGGCGTGCACGCGGTCGATCGCCGCTCCCGCGTCGCGTATCGCCTGGATCTCGGCCGCGTCCTTGCGCATCCGCAGCTCACGCACGATCGGGCCGGCCAGCGTCTGGTCGTCGTCGCCGAGCGCGCCGCGGAACGCGAGCACGTGCAGCGCCGGGGTGAAGTCGCTGACCGCCACGCGGCCGGGTTTGCCCAGCCGGTCGGCGACGAGTTCGTAGGCGTTGTCGCCGTCGACCCAGGTGACGATCTCGATGCCGAGTTCGTCGGCGGGGACGTCCGCGTAACCGGGGGCCTCCAGCTTCGGCAGGACCAGCGCCGGAACGCCGTCGGCCGGGATCACCAGCGTGGTCAGCCGTTCGAACGAGCCCCCGGCCTGGCCGATGAGGTAGCGCAGGTCCGAGCCGGGTGCGATCAGCAGGGCGTCGGTGTCGGCGGCGGCCGCCGCGGCGCGGGCCCGGTCGAGGCGGGCGCGGAGGCTGGCGGCGTCGGGGGCTGGGTTGTGAAGGGAACGGCGCGACATGATGGCGAGCCTAGTCGGTCCGCGCCCCTTGGCTCACCGGCCGGTCACCCCCGATCGGGGCGGGATCGTCGAGTCCGCGCCAGACCCGGAAGATCGCCGGGAAGCCACCGGCGATCAGGTACAGACCACCGAACACGGCGAGCGCGCCGACGAGCCCGATCCCGTCCAGCAGCAGACCCGCCGCCATCGAGCCGAGCGGCATCGCGGCGAGCACCCCGCCCACGAGAAGGCTGAGCACGCGGCCGCGGACGGCTTCGGGAACCCGCTCGTAGACCACGGGCAGCAGGATCGGATTGAGCGCGCCCGCCCCGATCCCGGCGACCACCAGACCGGCGAGCAGGACCGGCGGCGCGGGTTCCAGCGCGAGCAAGGCGAACCTCGGCGCGCCCTCGATGCCGACGGCGACGAGGATCGCGGTCCGGCGGGAGAACCGGTGGCCGACCCAGCCGTAGATCGCCGAGCCGAGCAGTGCCCCCGCCGCGACCGCGGTGATCATCGCGCCGATGAGGGCGGTGCTGTGCAGGACCTGGTCGCCGTAGGCCGGATACAGGACGCCGAGCAGCCCGAAGTCGAGGCTGTTGGTGAGCATCAGCATGCCGACGATCGCACGCAGCACCGCGTCGCGTTTGACGTATCCGAGCCCCTCGCGCAGCTGCTTGAGATAGCCGCCCGACGGCGGCCTCGGCGGACCGGCCGCGACCGGGATGAGCGCGAAGATCAGCGCCGCGGACACCAGGAGCGCGCCCGCGTCGACGAACAGGACCGGAATGGGCCCGATCACCGCGATCAGCGCGCCGGCGGCGGGTCCGCCCGCCATCCTGCCGGTTCTCATCGCCGCCTCGACCGCGCTCGCCGCCCGGCTCATGCGGACATCGCCGAGTTCGGCGACACCGGGAAGCAGCACCTGCTTCGCCGTGTCGGCGGGGCCGCGGGAAACGCCCATCACGAAGGACAACGCGACGAGCCCGGGCAGGCTGAGCCCGGTGGTGGCCATCGCGAGCGGGATCAAGAGCACCGTCACGGTGGTCAGCAGGTCGGCGCCGACGCTGGCCCGGCGGGGGCCGACCCGGTCCACGACCGGCCCGCCCAGCAATGCGGCGACCATCAGGCCCAGCACCTCGGCCGCGGTGACGATGCCGGTCTTGGTGCCGCTCCCGGTGCTTTGCAGGACGAACCAGGGAATCGCGAGCAGCGTCATCATCACGCCGGCCGACGAGAATCCCGACGCCGTAACCAAGGCCCCCAGCGGCATCCGGCTCATGGCGTCTCCGGCCGGGCTTTCCTCGGGAAGGCCGCCCAGTGCACCCGGACCTGGGTGTCACCGTCCCTCTCCGGGCGGCGATAGCGGCCGATCACCTCGAGGATCTCGTCGCTCAGCGCGGCGGCCTCGTCCGGTGTCAACGAAAGAGGCGAGTCATGGAAGCTGACCTTGTCGATCCACTCGTCGGCCCAGTCCCGCACTTCGGCGACGAACTGCGCTTCGGCTGCGTAGCGGCGCTCGATCATCGTGTGGGCGTATGCGTTGAACGGACCGGCGAGATCGGGATCGTCGATGAAGTCCCGGGCACGCATCTGGTCGCCCTCGTGCACCGCCTTCCACCATCGGTCACGTCGGCTGCCTCGATCGGCGTCTTCCACGATCAGCCCGGATTCGGCCAGCTGCCGCAGATGCCAGCTCGTGGTCCCGGAACTCTCCCCCACCCGTTTCGCCAGCCCGGAGGCCGTCGCCGGGCCGTCCTCCCGCAGCAACTCCAGGATCTTGACGCGCAGTGGATGCGACAGCGCCCTCAGGATGCGGCCGTCGACCCGCGCGAGATACCTCTCGTTCTTCCCCATGCGCTACACCCTAAGACCGCAGAGAGTTCTTTGCAAAGAGTTCTCTGCGGTTAGACCCCGATATTCGGTGATTCTGGAGTTTGACTTCAAGTTAAGTACAGGTTTTACGGTCTTCCCCATGACAACGAACTCGCCTTACCAGCTCGCCGTCGTGATCAGCAGCGTCCGCGAGGGCCGCTTCGCCCCCGTCGTCGCGAACTGGTTCCTCGACCGCGCCAAACAGCGCGACGACGTCACCCTGTCCGTCATCGACCTCGCCGAATCCCCGGGCGACCTCTCCCCCGGCGTCGCCGGCGCGGACGCCGTCGTCGTGATCGTCCCCGAGTACAACCACAGCTACCCCGGCCCGCTCAAGACCGCACTCGACGCCACCGGCCCCGAGTGGCACGGCAAGCCGGTCGCCTTCGTCTCCTACGGCGGCATCTCGGGCGGCCTGCGCGCGGTGGAACACCTGCGCCCGGTCTTCGCCGAGCTCCACGCCGCCACCATCCGCGAAACCGTGAGCTTCCCCTACGCCTGGAACCACTTCGGCCCGGACGGCGCGCACGACGACTTCGAAGGCGCTTCCGCCGCGGCCACCACGCTGCTGGACCAGCTGAACTGGTGGGCCAACGCCCTCCGCGACGCACGCCGCGTGCGGCCCTACGCGGCCTGACGCCGTCCGTGGAGGACCCGGCTGGGGGTCGGGTCCTTCACGGACATCCGGCGCGGGACATGGCAGGCTGTCCGCGTGACCGGACCACTCGCTCTCCTCGATTCCGCGAGCCTCTACTTCCGCTCGTTCTACGCCCTGCCCGACTCGATGACCGCCCCGGACGGGACACCGGTCAACGCCGTGCGCGGGTTCACCGACACGATCGCGCGGATCCTCGTCGACCGGCGGCCTTCCCGGCTCGTGGCGTGCCTCGACGCGGACTGGCGGCCGAAGTTCCGCACCGATCTGCTGCCCAGCTACAAGGCGCACCGGGTGGCCGAAGAGGTCCCGGAAGGCAGTGACGTCGAAGAGGTGCCGGACACGCTGACCCCGCAGGTCCCGATCATCCTCGAACTGCTGGAGGCCTTCGGCATCGCGACGGCCGAGGCGGCCGGGTACGAGGCCGACGACGTCATCGGCGCCCTCGCGATCCGCGAGCAGGACTCGCCGGTCGAGGTCATCACCGGTGACCGCGACCTGTTCCAGCTGGTGCGCCGTGAGCCGACGTCCACAGTGGTCATCTATGTCGGCAAGGGCTGGAACAAGGCCGAAGTCCTCGGCCCGGACGAAATCGCCGAGAAGTACGGGATCCCGGCGGGGAACGCCGGTCCCGGATACGCCGACATGGCCGCGCTGCGTGGCGACCCGTCCGACGGGCTGCCCGGTGTCGCCGGGATCGGCGAGAAGACCGCGGCGAAGCTGATCACCCAGTTCGGTTCGCTGCAGGAGCTGATCGAGGCGTCGAACGCGGGCGATTCGCGGGTCCCGCTCAAGACCAGGCTTCGGCTGACCGACGCCGCCGACTACCTCGCGGTGGCCCCGACCGTCGTCCGGGTGGCGGCCGACGCGCCCGTCGAGCAGTCCCGCCCGGACACCGTCCCGTCCGAGCCCGCCGACCCGGACAAGGTCGCGGAACTCGCGGAGCGCTGGAATCTCGGCCGTTCGGTGGAGCGCCTGCTGGCCGCGCTCCCGAAGTCATGAGCAACACCGAGGCCGACCCGGCCGAGCTGCTGTGCAAGGAACGGCCGGGCGAAGGCGTCACCGTGCTGACCCCGCGCGACGTCCCGCTCGGCGGCCCACGCGCGATCCGGGTCCGCCGCACCCTTCCGCAGCGGCAACGGTCGCTGATCGGCGCGTGGTGTTTCGCCGACCACTACGGCCCGCAGGACGTTTCGGCGTCCGGCGGGATGGACGTCGCACCGCATCCGCACACCGGATTGCAGACCGCGAGCTGGCTGTTCAGCGGCGAGATCGAGCACCGCGACAGCATCGGCACCCACGCCATGGTGCGGCCGGGCGAGCTCAACCTGATGACCGCCGGGCACGGCATCGCGCATTCCGAAGTGTCCACACCGGACACCGCGACACTGCACGGCGTCCAGCTCTGGATCGCGCTGCCCGGCGAACACCGTGACATCGCACGGGACTTCCGGCACTACGCGCCGCCGCTGCTCGACCTGCCCGGTGCCACGGCGCGGGTCTTCCTCGGCACCCTCGCCGGGACCACCTCGCCGGTCCCGGCGTTCACTCCCCTGCTGGGCGCCGAACTCACCGTCGAGCCCGGCGCGACCGCTGCCCTCGACGTCGATCCGGCCTTCGAACACGGCGTCCTGCAGGACATCGGCTCCGTCACCGTCGCCGGCGTCGCGCTGGGTACCGGAGAACTCGCCTACCTCGCGCCCGGAGCCGGGCGCTTGGAGCTGACGAACTCCGGCACCGAACCCGCTCGGGTACTCCTGCTCGGCGGGACGCCGTTCACCGAGGAACTCGTGATGTGGTGGAACTTCGTGGGCCGCAGCCACGAGGACATCGCCGAGTACCGCGAGGCATGGCAGGCGCAGGCCGACCGGTTCGGCCGGGTCGAGGGCTACCAGGGCAGCACGGCGTGGCTGCCCGCACCCACGTTGCCGCAGGTGCGGATCAAACCGCGACGGAATCCGTCCTGACCGCGGGAGAGCAAGCTCGATAGGCGCCGTGGCGCTGACGGTCCTTACTGTCCAGGCCTAGAAGAACGTCCCGCACCACGGCGAGCGCGCGGTGTGGAACAGGGAGTCGGCACGAGCGACCGCCACCTCGTCCAGCACCTCGACCCGCCCGGACAGCGCCAGATCGCTGAAGAGACCGTGGCCGAGGTACAGCGACGACAAGGTGGCCACGTCCAGCTGCAGATCGGCCTCGGCGGTCGTGCGTTCCGCGCCGTCCGGGCCCACGACGTAGCGACCGTTGTTGTCCGGAAGCTGCTTGTCGAGCACTTCGAGCACCACGGGTTCGGCGCCGCCGTAGGAGCGCGCCCGCAACGCCGCGAGGACGTCGACGAGCCGCAGCCACAGGTCGTCGATGACCTCGGTGGTGTTCACCGCCCGCGGGTCGGTGAGCAGTTCGGCGATCGGCTCGTCCAGCGGGCGGCCCCGTCCGGCGACAGCCGAAACCAGGTCGATCGACAGCAGGAAACGCCACAACGCCGCCCAGGCCTGTGGTGTCGCGGCATGGAGTTCGCGGACGTCCAGGATCGCCCCACGCTCCGGCGCCAGCCGGTCACGCGCGTCGATGCTCTGGTAAACGACGAAACCGTCGTCACCGTCCGGTCCACTGTGGACCGCCACCCGGTAGCCGTCGTTCCCCTTCACCACCCGCTCGAAGAAGCCCGGCCACCAGGCAGGCGGACGGGAGACGAACCCCGGTCGTGTTCCCTCGAAGCGTTGGTACAGCGCGGGAACGCGCTCCACCGCTTCGGCGGGAGTGACGAACCTGACCTCGCCGTCCCGGCCCACGCCGTCCCGAAGCCGGGCGCGCGGACGCTCGATGGACACCCCTTTGCCGAAAGTCGCCGGGCCGTACCCGAAGCGGCCGTAGATGACGGCTTCGGAAGCGTGCAGCGCTGCCAGTGGGACACCTCGCGCCGCGAAGTCCTCCAGCTGTACGGCCATCATCTCGGTCAGGATGCCGCGGCGCGTCCAGTCGGCACGGACGCCGACACCGTCGACGGCCGCCGTGACCAGCTTCTGTCCACCCGGGACGGTCAGCTCGACGTCGAACGAACTCGCGATCCCCACCGGGGTGCCGTGCTCGTCGAACGCGGCGAATTTGCCCGCGGCGGTCCAGGACGGAGCCATCTTCGCCCAGACCTCGTCCGTGGCGGGCTTGCCGTGCAACGACTCCGACAGGACGTCGAGACAGGCTCGCTGTTCGCCTTCGGCCACGGCACGCACCAGGAATTCGCTCATACCGTGGATCCTGCCGTCCGGCCCCGAAAAGCCCCAACCGGTTTTCAGCCGGGCGCGCCGACTTCGTAGCGGCCTTCTTCACCGGTGACGGTGATCGTGACGGTCTTGCCCTCCCCGCCGACCTGCACGGTGCAGGTGAACGTGCTGCCGTCCTGGACCTTCTGGTTCGATGGGCACAGCACGTCGCCGACCTCGTTCACCTGGTAGGTCTCGGTGAGGATTTTCCGCACGTCCGCCTGCATCGTCCTCGGGTCGAAGACCCTGCCCGGAGCGTTGAAGGAGGACGAACCGCCGGAGGTCGCGGGCGCGCTCGACGAAGCTCTCGACGTCGGCGGGACCGTCACGGTCTTCGTCGCCGGTGCGGGTGCCGGCGTGTCCGAACACGCCACCAGCACGGCGAAAGCGGCACCACACAGACCGACCGTCGCGACGGCTCGCCTGCTCAAGCTTCTCCACCCCCACCGGTGTGATCATCCAACGTCAGAAGAAGGTACCGCACCAGGGGTTCACCCGCGTGCCGAACAGCTGGTCCGCTCGCTCCAGGACGCTCTCACTCGTGGCGCGGACGCGTCCGGCGAACGCGAGATCCGAGGGGCGCCAGCCGCCGAGGTACACCATCGACAGGGTGTCGGCGTGCAGCTCGAGATCCGCCGGATCGGTGGTGCGGACGGCGCCGTCCTCGGACAGGCGGTAGCGGCCGGAGTTGTGCTCCAGGAAGGGATCGGTGACCTCGATGACGACCGGCTCACCCCGGTACGTGCGGGCGCCGAGCATCCGCTCGACGTCGACCAGCCGGAACCAGCCTTCGTCCTGGACCTTCTGCACCGCCACGGCACGCGGATCGGTGAACAGCAGCTCGACCGGTTCGTCGAGCGGCCGCTTCTCGGCGGTGACCTGGTCGACCAAGTCCACGGACAGCAGGTAACGCCACAACCCGGCGAACGCGTCGGGATTCGCGTAGTGGAAGGACTGGACCTTCAGCAGCGCGGGAGCGCCGAAATGGGCTCGCTCGACGGTGTAGGTGACGAAGCCGTCGGTGCCGTCCGGGCCGCTGTGCACCGCCGTCGTGACCGGCGTTGTCGCCCGTCGCACTTCGCGTTCGTAGCCCGGCCACAGATGCGGGCTGCGCGCGATCATGCCGGGCCGGGTGCGCGGGAGTGCGTCGAAGAGCGAAGGCCATTGCTCGATGGTGTTCTCGAGATCGAGGAGGGAGATCTGCCCACCCGCGGGCGCTTCGGGACGGAACCGGGCACGGCGCCGATCGACCTCGATCGACTTCGCCCGCACCGCGACGCCGTACCCGAACCGGCCGTAGATGGCGCCCTCGGACGCGTGCAGCATCGCCGCGGGAACCCCACGGGCGGCGAAATCCTCGAACTGGGCGCGCATCAACGCGGTCAGCACGCCACGACGGATGCGATCGGCGCGGACGCCGACCAGGCTGACCGCGGCGAGCGGCGTGGTACCGCCGCCGGGCAGCGTCACTTCCGAATCGAAGGACCGGAGGGTGCCGATCAGCTCCGAGTCGAACGCGCCGAACCCACGGTCCGGCTGCATCGACGGGGCGATGGCCGACCATTCCTCATCGGTCATCTCCTTGACGTGCAAGGCCCGCCTGAACAGATCCGTCGCGGCCCGTTCCTCGTCGGACCGCAGCAGCCGCACTGAAAAGTCGCTCATGGCACGATCATGCAGGATCGACCGTGCCCGGCGCCCGCGGTTTACTTGGTGGTGGCGGGTGGCGAGACCTCGTAGTTGCCGGTGTCACCCTTCACGGTGATCGGCACCTCCTGCGGCTTGCCCTCGATCGTGGCGGTGCAGGTGAACTTCACACCGTCCTTGACCTCCTGGCCGGAGGGGCAGGTGACCGCGCTGATCTCCTTGATCCCGTAGGTCTCGGTGAGCAGCTTCTGCACGTCGGTCTGCATCTGGGTGTTGTTGAACACCTGGGTGTTGAACCAGCCCGGCGTGACGAACCCGAGGATGCCCACCGCGGCGATGATCACCACGAGCGCGCCGATCCCGATGAACAGGCCCTTCTTGGACTTCGGCTTGTCCTGCGCCTCGCCCTGCGTGCCCGGGAACTGGCTCTGGCCGTAGTCGTACTGGCCCTGCTGCTGCCCGTACTGGGGCTGCTGCTGCGGGCCGCTCTGCGGGTAGCCGGGCTGCTGCTGGGGCCCGCTCTGCGGATACCCCGGCTGCTGACCGTACTGCGGTTGCTGGCCCCACTGAGGCTGCTGTTGCTGCGTCTGGGAAGGATCCTGCTGGGGATACCCGGGCTGCTGCTGCGACGGGTCGTACGGCGCGGGCTGCTGACCCCACTGAGGCTGTTGCTGCTGGGTCTGCGACGGGTCGTACTGCGGCTGCTGGCCCCATTGCGGCTGCTGCTGCGGGCCGCTCGGCGGTTGAGCGCCGCCCGGCTGTTGGCCGTAGCCCGGCTGCTGCCCCCACTGGGGCTGCTGCTGCGGGTCGTTGCCGCCATACGGCGTGCTCATCGTTCGCCTCCGCCTGTTCCGCCATCGTCACCGGCCGACCTGCATGGCCGTCGTGGGCGATCCAACCACAGGTCGGCGCCCCTGCCCACTGTTCCCGGCTGGTGTCGGGCCAACTCTCCGCGACCGTGCTCACACCGGAGGTGTGTCCGTTCCGCCGGTCAGCCCAATGCCTCCTGAACGGTAAGGACGGCTCCGGTCGGCCTGTGTTCGCCTGCCCGCGGGAATCCGCTTCGTCCCGGTGCTCTTCGCGCTCGTGTCGAGTGGGGAGGATTTGGGACGCTCAACGTCCCAAATCCTCCCCACTCGGCCGCGAACCGGGTCGCACGAGCTTGATCAACGGAGGATCGGGGACGTCGAGTGTCCCCATTCTTCCGTTGATCAAGCTCCGAGACGGGGAGATCCCTCGACAATGTGGAGATCGGGACGTTCAACGTCCGGCTTCCTACATCGTCGCCCCCTCCTTGGGATCCCGTATCGCTTCGGCGGTTACGCATGTCCCAGGGGACGGCGCGCGTGATCAGACGGACGACACGCGTGACTGGACGGACGACACTCGTACCGTCCGTCTGATCACACGTATCGGCCGGCCGGTCAAGCGCCGCCGGCCGCCACGACCCCGCGGCGCAAGGCCTTCACCGCGTCCGAAGCCGCCGCCCCGACCGGATCCGCCTTGCCGAGGACGTCGCGGATCTGGTCGAGCAGGTCGATGACCTGACGCGACCACCGCACGAAGTCGCCGGCCGAGAGCTCCTGCCCGTTCGCTTCGGCGGCGGTGAGGACCTTCTCCAGCGATTCGCCGCGCGCCCACCGGTAGACGGGCCAGGCGAAACCGGCGTCGGGCTCGCGGGTGCGGTCCAGTTTGTGCCGTCGCTCGTCTTCGGTGAGCTCCATCCACAGGCGCGTGGTCGCCTGCCAGGCGTCGACGACCTTGCCCGCGGGCAGGCGAGGCTCCCCCGCGGTGTCCCGGCGCGCCTCGAAGACCAGCGTCGAGACCACGGCCGCGAGTTCGGCGGGAGCCAGGCCCTTCCAGACGTCGTGCCGGATGCATTCGGCCGCCAGCAGATCCGACTCGCTGTAGAGGCGGGTGAGCCGCTTGCCGTGTTCGGTGACCCGGTCCTCACCGTCGCCCTTCGACGCGGGGCCGAGGTAACCGCGCTCGCCGAGCAGCCGCAGGATCCGGTCGAAGGCGCGCGCCAGCGAGTGCGTGGTCGCGGCGACCTTGCGTTCCAGTTGCTCGGTCTCGGCCGTGAGCCGCTGGTACCGCTCGACCCAGCGCAGGTTCGCCTCGCGTTCGGCCAGACCGTGGCACGGATGCGCGCGCAGCGCCCGCCGCAGCGCGGCCAGCTCACCGTCCTCATTGGCCCCGGCGCGGCGCTTTTGCCTACCGGGCAAGGAGATTCCCGCATTGCGCAGGCTCGAAGCGATGTCGCGCCTTGTCTTGGGCGAACGCAGCTCGATGTGCTTCGGCAGCTTGATGTTTCCGAGTGCCTCGACCGGCGACGGGAAATCCGAGACCGAAAGTGGTCCGGACCAGCGGTCTTCGGTGACCACGACGGGCCGCGGCTCGCGGATCGGGTCGAGCCCCGGGTCGACGACGACGGCCAGCCCGGCACGCCGTCCCGCGGGCACGGCGATGACGTCGCCCTTGCGGAGCTTCTCCAGCGACTCGGCGGTGCCCGCCCGGCGGGCGGAGGTGTTCTGCCGCGAAAGCGCCTTCTCCCGCGCCGAGATCTTCGCCCGCAGCTCGACGTACTCCAGCATCTCGTCGAAATCACCGGTGATGGCGGAGGTGTAACCCCGCAGGGCCTCCTTGTTCCGCTCGATCCGCCGCGCCGTCCCGACCACCGACCGGTCGGCCTGGAACTGCGCGAACGACTGTTCCAGCAGATCACGGGCGGACTCGGCGCCGACCTGGGCGACCAGGTTCACCGCCATGTTGTATCCGGGCCGGAACGACGACCGCAGCGGGTACGTCCTCGTCGAGGCCAGGCCGCCGACCTGTTTCGGGTCGATCCCCGGCTGCCAGACGACGACCGCGTGGCCTTCGACGTCGATCCCGCGCCGCCCGGCCCGGCCGGTGAGCTGCGTGTACTCCCCCGGCGTCAGGTCGACGTGCGCCTCGCCGTTGTACTTGACCAGCCTTTCCAGCACCACGGTGCGCGCGGGCATGTTGATGCCGAGCGCGAGCGTCTCGGTGGCGAAGACGACCTTCACCAGCCCTTGGACGAACAGCTCCTCGACGGTCTCCTTGAACGCCGGGAGCAGCCCGGCGTGGTGTCCGGCGATGCCGCGCTCGAGCGCCTCGCGCCACTCCCAGTAGCCGAGGACGCCGAGGTCGCCTTCGGGCAGGTCCTTGGTGCGCTCGGCGACGATCCGGCGGACCTTCTCGACCTCCTCGGGGCCGTTGAGCCGCAGACCGGACCGGACGCACTGACCGACGGCGGCGTCGCAGCCGGCGCGGGAGAAGATGAACACGATGGCGGGGAGCAGACCGGCGTTGTCCAGCCGCTCGACCGTGTCCGTGCGCGATGTCGGCCGGAACCGCGGCATCCGTGACGGCGCGCCTCGCCGCCCGCGCGGTCCGCGCAATCCGGCCGGGGCAAAGCGTCCGCCGACCTCCTCGGTGCGCCGCAACAGGCCGGGGTTGATCCGCAGTTCGGTGCCCGGCGCGTGCTCCTCCTGGCCGGCGAACAGGTCCAGCAGCCGGTTGCCGACGAGCATGTGCTGCCACAGCGGCACGGGGCGGTGCTCGTCGACGACGACGGTGGTGTCGCCGCGGACCTCGACGAGCCACTCGCCGAACTCCTCGGCGTTGCTCACCGTGGCCGACAGGCCCACGACGCGGACGTGCTCGGGCAGGTGGAGGATGACCTCTTCCCAGACGGCGCCGCGGAACCGGTCCGCGAGGTAGTGGACCTCGTCCATCACCACGTACGCGAGCTCGCCGATGGTCGAAGACCCGGCGTAGAGCATGTTGCGCAGGACCTCGGTGGTCATGACCACGACCTGCGCGTTGCCGTTGATCGACGTGTCGCCGGTCAGCAGGCCGACCGCGTCGGCTCCGTAGCGGCCGACGAGGTCGGCGTACTTCTGGTTCGACAACGCCTTGATCGGCGTCGTGTAGAAGCATTTGCGCCCCTCGGCGAGGGCGAGGTGCACCGCGAACTCGCCGACCACGGTCTTCCCGGCGCCGGTGGGCGCGCAGACGAGCACACCGTGACCGTCTTCGAGCGCCTCGCAGCCGCGGACCTGGAAGTCGTCGAACTCGAACGACGATTCGGCCGCGAAGCGGGTCAGCTGGGGGTACCGAGCGCGGCGCTGGGAGGCCGCGTAGGCCTCGGCCGGGGTCTGAGAAGGGCTATTGACCACTTCGTCAGGGTTCCATACCCCACCGACAGTTCGCACTCGGTGTGACGATCTCGGGAACGGCCGCCACGTCTCTGTCATCCAAGGGGCGGATTCGAGATCGAGAGGGGACGCCATGGAGATCGCTTGCCCGCAGTGCGCGCAGGTCGACCAGGTGCAAAGCGTGCCGGCGGTGTTCCAGAGCGGGCAGACGACCTACCGGGTGCAAGGCGGCATGACGGCCGTCCCGGCCGGTGACGGCGTGGCCTACACCGCGACGACGCACACGGGTGTGTCGGTGACCGCGACCGCGGCGTCGCTCAACCCGTATCCGGTGCTCCGCGGCGGCGGGTGTTTCCTGGCGCTCGCGCTGGTCCTGCTGATCCCGGCGTTCGCGTTCGTCTCCTTCGCCACCGACTCGCTCGCCGAGAACCCCGCACCGACCGCGAGCGGCCGGGTCGGTGCGGCCATCGGTGCCTGGATCTTCCCCTTCGGCGCCTTCGCACTGGTCGCCTTGTTCGCCGTGCTGTTCGTGCTCCGATTGCGGCGCAACGCACGGATCCGGCGCGGTATCCCGGACGCGCTGGCGTACTGGCGGCAGGCCTGGTTCTGCCATCGCTGCGGCGGCGTGTTCTTCCCGCGCGGCGACCTGATGTCGGCCGCGACGTTCCGCGGGCAGGTGTGGCGGGCGGGCGACTACGCCGGGCTCACCCGACGACGGTGAGCGCTTTGGGGACGCAGGTGACGTCGAGCGGCAGCCTGCCCAGCGGCTCGCCGTCGGCGTAGACGGGCAGGTCGCTGCCCACCAGATGGATCTGGGCGGCCTTGAGGATCCGGACCGCCGGATGCGCGACGTGCTGCCCGGAGCGGACGCCGGGCAGCATGCGCAGAAGGTCGCGCCGGGTCGCGTTTCCCACGACGGTGACGTCGAACAGGCCGTCCTCCGGATCGGCTCCAGGACAGATCCGCATGCCGCCGCCGTAGAACGGGGTGTTGCCGACGGCGATCATGGTGGCGTCGAGTTCGAGCGTCTCGACGTCCGTGCGGAGCACCACCGGCCGGGGCCGGAACGCGGCGAGTTCGGCCAGGATCGCGACGTCGTACCGGCGCGGGCCGCGCGGCCAGGTCAGCCGGTTGGCGCGTTCGGTGACCAGTGCGTCGAAACCGGAGCACAGCACGGTGGCGAACCATTCGCCACCGGCCCGCCCGAGGTCGACCCGGCGCCGTTTCCCCTCCGCGATCCGCCTGGCGACGAGATCGACGGCGGCGTGCGGCCGTTCGGGGATGTCCAGCGCCCTGGCGAAGTCGTTGCCGGTGCCCGCGGGGACGAGCCCGAGCGCGACCCCGGACTCGGCGCAGAACTGAACGCCCTGGTGCGCGGCGCCGTCACCGCCGAGCACGACGAGGACGTCCAGACCGGCCGCGCGCGAGTCGGTCATCAGCGCGCGGGATTCCTCGACCGTGTGGGCCACGAGGACGTCGAGCCGGTCGACGACGGGCCGCAGCCGCGCCGCGACCGACTCCATCAGCCGTTCCGCGGCCCCGTTACCCGAGGCGGGGTGGACGGCCAGCGCCGCGTGCATCCCCGGCTCAGGTGACGTCGTCGGTGCTGGTGCGCTTGCCGTTGGTGGCGGCTGACGGCTCCTCGTCGATCGTGCTCGGCGTGTAGTCGAACGGCGCGGCCTCGTCGTCGGCGAGCTGATCCCAGCCCTCGGTGCCGCGTTCCTTGTCGAGCTTGCGGTCGTGGAAGCGCGCGATCTGGATGGAGAGCTCCAGGAGCACCACCAGCGCGCCCGCCAGTGCGAGCATCGAGAACGGGTCCGAACCGGGCGTCGCGAAGGCGGCGAAGACGAACACGACCATGATCAGGCCGCGGCGCCACTTCTTCAGCGTCTGGTACTTCAGGACGCCGACGCGGTTCAGCATCACCACGAACAGCGGGAGCTCGAAACTGACGCCGAAGATCAGCAGCAGCGACAGGATGAACGAGATGTACTTGTCACCGGTGAGGGCGGTGATGAACTGGTCACCACCGAAGTTCATCAGCAGTTCGAGAGCGTGCGGGATGAGCAGGTACGCGAGCACCGCGCCGCAGGCGAAGAGGATCGAGGCGAAGAAGACGAAGGTGAGCGCGTACTTGCGCTCCTTCGAGTAGAGGCCGGGCGCGATGAACGCCCAGATCTGGTAGAGCCACAGCGGCGCCAGCAGCACCGCGCCCGCGGCGAGACCGACCTTCAGCTGGATCATGAAGGCTTCGAACGGCACCGTCTGGAGCAGCTGGCAAGGACCGTTGGCTTCCCCGCCGAGCCTGCGCTGGTACGGAATCCCGCAGTACGGGCCGGTCATGATCTGGCCGAGTGACGGGATCGGGCCGACCCTGGTCTGGAACCAGATGAAGCCGATGATCCCGCCCGCCAGGATGGCGAGCAGCGCGAAGCCCAGACGGCGGCGGAACTCGTAGATGTGCTCGATGAGCGTCATCGTGCCGTCGGGGTTGGTCCGACGGCTGCGCTTGCGCCGCTTCGAGCCGCGGCGCTCCTCACCGGAGGCGGAATCCGCCACTGGACAGTCCGTTCTCGTCAGGGTCCACCATGAGCGCGCCGGGTCTCCGGCGCGCTCATCCGCGAACAGGCTCCGCTTGGCTAACTAAAGACCGCTCAGCTGGCGTTCTTCTGCGCCTGCTCGGCCGGAGCGGGCGCGGCGGCCTGCTGCTTCTTGAGCTCGTCGAGCTGACGCTGGAGGTCGGCGACCTGCTTGTCCTGCGCGGTCGCGGCGGGCGCGGGCGTGGTGGCCTGCGGCAGCTGCTTGGTCTCGACCTCTTCGGTCTCGGCGGCCTTGTCCTTGTCCCCGGCCATGTCCTTGGTCTCGGCCTTGAAGATCTTCATGGACTTGCCGATGGACCGCGCGGCGTCCGGAAGCCTCTTGGCGCCGAACAGCAGGACAACGACGAGCACCAGGATGATGATGTGCCACGGCTGCAGCGCGTTCATCGTTTGCGGCCTCCTTCTCGAGTCTGTCGTAGGTGATGTTACCGGTCTTCGAGCCCACGCCGTTGCGCGATCGCCACGCGCAGCGCGGCCGACCTGGCACGAAGGAGCCCTGTCCGTTTTCGGGTGTTCGTAGCCACCATGCTCATCGTATGGGTGAGCACGCGCAAGACTCTGCGTAATTTGATTAGCAGAACAAAGAGCAGGATCAGCCCGGCGACGGCGAGCGCGATGCTCGGCAGGTACGACACGGCGTCACCCTACTGCTCGTAGGTTGACGTTAGGTGACGAGCCCGGGCCAGTGCGTCGGCCGCTCGTCGACGAACTGCCTCTCCGAGCGCGGCCGGGCTCTCGACCTGCGCGTCTCCGCCGAGGCCGAGGATCAGCCGGACCATCCAGGACTCGTCGGCGTAACGCATCCGGATGCGCAGCCGCCCGCCGTCGAGCTCGTCGAGTTCCTCGCAGGGGTAGTACTCGGCTACCCAGCGTGTGTCGGGATCGAGGACGAGGACGGCTTCCTGCTGGTCGGGACGCGGCCGGAAAACACCATCGGAAATGTCAGTGGGCTGGGCGTGTGCCGGCGGGACGGCGGGTTCGTCGAGCACGGTGAGCTCGTCGATGCGGTCGAGCCGGAACAGCCGGACACCCTCCGCGCGGCGGCACCACGCTTCGAGGTAGCCGACCGCCTGGACGATGAGCAGCCGCATGGGATCGACGGTGCGTTCGGTGATCTCGTCCTTCGACGCGGTGTAGTACCGGATCCGCAAAGCGCGCTTCGCGGTGAGAGCGGACCGGACGGCTTCGCGCGTCCCCGCGGTCTTCCTGCCCTCGCGCACTCCCCCGCCGACGACGATCCCCGACGGCTGCGCCTGCCCCGCGGCGACCTCGATCTTCGCGATGGCGCGGCGGACCGCGTCGGCGTCGACCACACCGGGTGTCTCGGCCAGGGCTCGCAGCGCGACGAGCATGGCCGTCGCCTCGCCGCCGGTGAGCCGCAGCGGACGGTTCATCCCGGCGTCGTGCGTGACGACGATCGTGTCGCCCTCGAAGGAGAGGTCGATCAGGTCACCGGGCCCGTAGCCGGGCAGCCCGCACATCCACAGCAGTTCGAGGTCCTTGCGGAGCTGCTTGGGCGTGACGTCGAAGTCGTGAGCGGCGTCGTCGATCTTGATGCCGGGCCGGGCGAGGAGATAAGGCACGAGGGCGAGCAGGCGCGGCATCCGTCCGGTGGTGCTCATCGGGCACCACCGGCGTGCGCGATGGCTTCGAGACGGCTGAAGACCGACTTCGCGAGGACCTCGGGTTCGAGGACGAGGACGTCCGGGCCGTGGGCGGTGAGCCAGTCCGCGGCGGATTCCGGGTAGTACAGCTCGATTTCCACGAGGTCGCCTTCTTCTCCCCCGGCGTCGCTGCGGCCGACCACCCGGCCGCGGCGGCGGACCCCGGCGGCCCGGCCGTCGGCGACCCAGACACTGGCGATGGTCGGCGCGGACGGGTCCTCGCCGCTGCTGGCGGAGACCATCTTCAGCAGGTTGACCCCTTCCGGGCGTTCGACGACGCCGGTTTCCCCGAAGGCGTCGACCTTCCCGGTCACGCGCGAGAGGCGGAAGCAACGGGACGCGCCACGGTCCCTGTCGTGCCCGACGACGTACCAGCGGCCCTTCCACGACACCACACCCCACGGTTCGAGGGTGCGGATCTTGCGCTCGGCCGAACCACTGCGGCGGTACTCGAAACGCACCGCCTGTCCGGCTTGGACGGCGGCCAGCAGCGGGCCGAACGCCGGCTCGGCCCGGACGCGGGGTTCGACGACGGTCGGGGCGTGGTCGTCGACCTCGACGCCGGCCGCGCGGAGTTTCACCAGCGCGCCTTGGGCCTCACCGGTCAGTTCCGGGGAATCCCAGAGCCGGACGGCGAGTCCGACCGCGGTCGCTTCGTCGGGCGCGAGGTCGATCTCGCCGAGTTCGTAGTCGCGGCGCGCGATGCGGTAGCCGTCAATGGCGTCGAACGCCGAGTTGCGGCCGGTCTCCAGCGGGATGCCGAGCTCGCGCAGTTCGGTCTTGTCGCGCTCGAACATGCGGAAGTACGCCTCGTCGCTGGCCGCGTCGGCGTACCCGGGCACGATGCCCCGGATCCGCTCGGCGGTGAGGTACTGCCGGGTGGACAGGAGGGCCAGAACCAGGTTGACCAGACGTTCGGCGCGTGCGGTGGACACCCGGCTACCCTAGCCCGCGCCGTCCGACCCGATGGTGACAGCCGCCGATCGCGCGTCGTAACGGTCCCTGGCGGTCTCCACCTCGTCGAACCGGGTCTCCGCCCAGTCCTTGATCCCGGCCAGCAGCTGCCGGAGACTCCGGCCAAGCTCGGTCAGTTCGTAGTCCACGCGCACCGGCACGCACGCGGTGACGGTGCGAGTCAGCAGGCCGTCCCGCTCCAGGGTCCGCAGGGTCTGCGTGAGCATCTTCTGGCTGACACCGGCGATCCGGCGGGAGAGATCGCTGTAGCGCTGTGGCCCGTCGCCGAGCGCCACGAGGACGAGACTGACCCATTTGCCCGAGACCTCGTCGAGCAGCTTCCGGGCGGGGCAGGCCGCGAGATAGGCGTCGTAAGCCCGTTTCTCCTCGTCCCGCCGTTCCTGTGCCGTGCGCGTGACCACGGTGCGCGTACCTCCGCGTGGGTTGGGCACCTCGAGGTGCGTACTTCCCGATGGAGAGTAACTCCCCATACGTTCGCGGGGAACGATCCCTGGAGGAGAAACGATGCGTGCAGTGGTGGTCCGCCGGTTCGGCGGACCGGAAGTCCTGGAGTTCGCCGAAGTCCCGGTGCCGTCACCGGGCCCGGGCCAGGTGCGTGTGAAGGTGGCCGCGGCCGGGGTCAACCCGGTCGACGCCGGGACCCGATCGGGGTTCCTGACCGAGGCGGGGATCGTCCCGCCGCGTGAGGTGCTCGGGATCGGCTGGGACGTGGCGGGGACGGTCGACGCCGTGGGCGACGGCGTCTCCGGATTCGCCGTCGGAGACAGCGTGATCGGCCTGCAGGACCGGCCGTCGGCGGCGCTCGGCACGTACGCCGAGTTCGTCGTCCTCGACGTGGGCGCGCTCGCCGCCGCACCGCGGACGGCGTCTCCCGCGGAGGCCGCGACCCTGCCGTTGAACGGGCTCACCGCGGTCCAGGCGCTCGATCTTCTCGACCTCCCGCCGGGAGCGACGGTCCTGGTGACCGGTGCGGCGGGGGCCGTCGGCGGCTATGCGGTCACCTTGGCCAAGGCACGCGGTTTCCGGGTGGTCGCGGTCGCCGGTCCCGCCGACGAGACGCTGGTCCGCAAGTTCGGCGCGGAGATTTTCGTGCCCCGCGGGGATTTCCTCGCGGAACGGGTGCGGGCGGTGATCCCCGGCGGTGTCGACGCGGTCCTCGACACCGCCCTCCTCGGACTCGAAGCGCTGGACGCCGTGACGAACGGTGGCCGGTTCGTGGTGTTCGCGGCCGGAGCGGCCCCGGTCCCCTTGCGCGGCATCAAGGTCGAGCACGTCTGGATCCGTGCCGACGGCGCCGCGCTCGCCGGACTGGCGGCCATGGTCGACGACGGCACGCTCGCTCTGAGGGTCGCGGACACCTTGCCGCTGACCGAGGCGGTGAAGGCCCACGAACGCCTCGCGGCGGGCGGTCTGCGCGGACGACTCGTGCTCATAAGTTGACGCTTAATTAAGCCCATGGTTATCTTCACAATATGGACAACGACGAGATCCGGCTCGAACTCCGGCGTGAGTACCCGGACGCGATCGAAGACGTGTGGTCGGCACTCACCGAATCAGACCGCACGGCCCGCTGGATCGGAACCTGGACGGGCGAGCCCGGGGTCGGCAACACGATCATGCTGACGATGACGGCCGAGGAGGGTTCCGAACCGGGGCCGGCCGTCATCCGCGAATGCGATCCGCCGAAGCGCCTGGCCATGGATCTGCACAACACCGACGAGCCCACTTGGCGGGTGGAGCTGACCCTGACCCCGCACGGCGACGGGACGGTGCTCGACTTCGTGCACCGGATGCCCCGGCCCGACTGGGACACCTCGGACATCCTCAAGGGCTGGCATTTCTACCTCGACCGGCTCGGCGCCGCGCTCGTCGGCGAACCGGTGCCGGAGTGGGACACCTACACGCCGCCTAGTTTGGAGGCATGAACGATCGAGTACTGCTGATCACCGGCGCCTCCCGCGGTCTCGGCGAAGCCACCGCACGCCGGGCCGCGGCGGCCGGGTTCCGCCTCGCGCTACTCGCCCGCGACCGCGAGGCGCTGCTCCCGCTCGTCGCGGAGTTCGGCGAGGATCGCGCTCTGGCGCTCGCGGCCGATGTCACCGATTGGGCTTCGCTGTCATCGGCGGTCGAAACGGTGAAGGAGACCTTCGGTGGGTTGGACGCGGTGTTCGCCAACGCGGGGCAGAGCGTCGTCGTCTCGTTCTTCGGCGACGGCGGCGCGGACCCGGAACAGTGGCGGGACATGGTGCTGACGAACGTCTACGGCACCGCCCTCACCGCGCGGGCGACCCTGCCGTCGCTCGCGGAATCGAAGGGACACCTCGTGCTCACCGGTTCGGTCGCCGGGCGCTACCACCGCCCGGGGAACCTCTACTCGGCGACGAAATGGGCGGTGACCGGGCTCGCCGGCTCCATCCGCGAGGAGGCCGTCGGCACCGGCGTCCGGGTCACGGTCGTGCAGCCGGGCCTGGTCGACACCTCGATGATCCCCGAGGACTCGAAGTCCAAGCCGAAACTGGAACCCGACGACGTCGCGAGGGCGGTGCTCTACGCGCTGGAGCAGCCGCCCTCGGTCGACGTCAACGAAATCGTGGTCCGCCCGACGGGCCAGGTCCGCTAGCGCGGCAGCAGGGCTTCGGCCAGCCGCCGCCAGTGCGGCATGGCCGACTCGCCGGGCTCGACACCGATCACCTGGATGCCCACATGGTCGGCGCCGGCGTCGAGATGCCCGTGCAGTTTCGCGACGATGGTGTCGAGGTCGCCCCAGAACACGAGATCGTCGACGAGCCGGTCGCTGCCGCGGCCGCCGTCGATGTCGGCTTCGGTGTAGCCGAGCCGGCGGTACTTGGCGACGTTGTACTCCGACGTCAGGTACACGTGCAGGTGTTCGCGGGCGATCTCGCGCGCCTTGCCCGGGTCGGTTTCGAACAGCACGGCGTGCTCGACGCCGAGGAAGGCCTTCTCCCCCAGCACTTCCCTCGCCTGGGCGGTGTGCGGCACCGTCACGTGATAGGTGTGCGCACCCTCGGACCGGTCGCGGGCCAGGCCGAGCATCTTCGGCCCGTACGCCGCGAGCAGCCGCTGGATCGGCGCGGCGGGCAACGGGTTCGAGCTGGTGACGGTGTCGAGTTCGTCGAGGTATCCGCTCATCGCGTCGAGCGGCTTGACTCCGGACTGTGCTCCACCGAAACCGAGCCCCAGGACGTGCCTGCCCGGATACGCGTCGGCGAGCAGGAGCGCCGCGCCATGGGTCCAGCGCGCGCCGCGGGAGCCGATGCGCGCGATCCCGTTGACCACGGCCATGCGCTCGGTGGACGCGAGCAGGAAGCCGGCGTGGGTCAGTGCTTCGCGCCCGTCCCGTTCCGGGATCCAGATCGCGGGCCAGCCGAGTTCTTCCAGTTCCCGCACGGAATCCCGCAGCATGCTCGCGGGCTGATCCTCGAAGTCGAACGTCCAGATCCCGAAACGCCCCAGTTCCATCTGTCTCTCCTCAGGTCGAGTCCAACATATCGAAGTATCGCAGATCCTCGATATGTTATTCCCGGGCGAGCTCAGATGGAGCGTCCCAGCAGGTCGACGAGCTGCGCGATGCGCCGCTCGTCGCGACGGTAGTGGGTCCACTTCCCCACCCGCGTGGACTCGACGAGCCCGGCGCGCTGCAGCAACGCCATGTACGCGGACACCGTGGACTGCGCGAGCCCCAGCTTGGCCTGGAGATGGCTGACGCAGACGCCGACCTCGTTCTGGTCGGCGATCGCCTTCTCCGGCGGGAAATGCCGGTCCGGCTCGCGCAGCCACCCGAGCACCTGGAGCCGGATCGGGTTGGCGAGCGCCTTCAACACCTCGACCAGATGATCGGTGGTCTCCGGGACTGGTTCGGCTTCTGCGGTCATAGTCCTTCGAGCTTAGGCCGTGCCGAGCCGAGCGGCCCGTCCCTTCGCCCCGCTCGCCCAGCAGGCGCCGCGAGCGCAGTCGACGGAGTCCAGCGATCCGGTGTCGAACGACTTCCAGTGCCGCCCGCCGTCCGGGCTCACGTCGCTCCCGCCCGGACCGACGGCGAGCACCGTGTTCCCCAACCAGGCCAAGCCCGAGCGATAGCCGACCGGCGCCTCGGGCGGCGTCCGCCAGGTGCGGCCCTTGTCCGCGCTGAGCGCGACCGCCGGACCGGGTGCGTTCGGCGCCGCGTAGTCGCCACCGATCGCCACGCCGTGCCGCGGATCCCGGAAAGTCACCGAAAAGACGCCGGCGGAGGCGCCACTGGGCAACGAGGTGTCGGCCGCCTCCCAGGTCCTCCCGCCGTCGCCGGAGTGCAGGACCCGGGCGCGGGCACCGCCGCCGGTGGCGATCCAGGCGTCACGCGGCCCCGACGTCGTGAGGCACTGGCCGCTCGCGGCGAAACCGAACTCGCCGTCCAGCGCGGGGACCATCCCCTCGGCGGGCACGGGCTTCCAGGTGCGGCCGCCGTCCGAAGTGGACTGCAACCGGAACTTGCCGTCCACCGGATCGCTCATCGCGAGGCCGCGCCGGTGGTCGAAGAACGCGAGACAGTCGTAGAAGGCGGCCGGATCGGTGTTCTGGAAGGACAGTCGCCAGCTCGCGCCGCCGTCGTCGGTGCGGTAGATCCGGGACGCGTCGCCGGGCCCGATCGACAGGGCGACCGCGTGCTCGGCGTCGAAGGCCTCGATGTCGCGGAAGTCGAGCGCCTCGGTCCCGGCCGGGGCGCTCGCCTTCCAGGTGCGGCCGCGGTCGGTGGTGCGCAGGATGGTGCCCCTGCTGCCGCTGACCCACGCCGTACGGGAATCGACCGCGGAGAGACCGCGAAGCTGAGCGTCCGTGCCTGTCGGGGTCTCCACCCACGCGGGATCGGGACACTCCGGCGCGGCGTGCGCGACGCCGGTGAACGCCAGCGGGACGACCGCTCCCAGCACGACCAGCAACGCACGGCGCATCGGCGCACCTCTCCCTCGAAGATCCGTGAAGGCCACCTTAGAGCGCACAACGCCCTCCAAGATGGCCTTCACGGAGTAATTCAGAGCGAGGAGATGAGCCTCTCGACACGTTCGTCCACCGAGCGGAACGGGTCCTTGCACAGCACGGTCCGCTGCGCCTGGTCGTTCAGCTTGAGGTGCACCCAGTCCACGGTGAAGTCACGCCCGGCGGCCTGCGCGGCGGCGATGAAGTCACCGCGCAGCTTCGCCCGCGTGGTCTGCGGCGGGGTGTCCTTGGCCAGTTCGATCTCGCCGTCGTCGGTGACCCGCCGCACGAGTCCCTTCCGCTGCAGCAGGTCGAAGATGCCGCGGCCACGCCGGATGTCGTGGTAGGCCAGATCGAGCTGGGCGATCCGCGGGCTCGACAGGTCGAGGTCGTGCTTGTTGCGGTAGCGCTCGACCAGCCGGTGCTTGATCGCCCAGTCGATCTCGGTGTCGATCTTGCTGAAGTCCTGCTGCTCGACCGCCTCCAGCGCCCGGCCCCACAGCTCGACCACGCGCTCGGACTGCGGCGACGAACCCGTCTCCTTGACGTGCTGGACGGCGCGGGCGTGGTACTCGCGCTGGATGTCCAGGGCCGACGCCTCGCGACCGCCGGCGAGCCGCACCTGGCGGCGGCCGGTGAGGTCGTGGCTGATCTCGCGGATGGCCCTTATGGGGTTGTCCAGCGTGAAGTCACGGAACTGGACACCGGCCTCGATCATCTCCAGCACCAGATTCGCCGAGCCCACCTTGAGCATCGTGGTCGGCTCGGCCATGTTCGAGTCGCCGACGATCACGTGCAGGCGCCGGTAGCGCTCGGCGTCGGCGTGCGGCTCGTCGCGGGTGTTGATGATCGGCCGCGAACGCGTGGTGGCGCTGGAGACGCCTTCCCAGATGTGTTCCGCACGCTGGGACAGGCAGTACACCGCGCCGCGCGGCGTCTGCAGCACCTTGCCCGCGCCGCAGATCAGCTGCCGGGTCACCAGGAACGGCAGCAGCACGTCGGCGATCCGGGAGAACTCCCCGGCACGGGTCACCAGGTAGTTCTCGTGGCAACCGTAGGAGTTGCCCGCCGAGTCGGTGTTGTTCTTGAACAGGAAGATGTCGCCGCCGATACCCTCGTCCGCCAGCCGCCGCTCGGCGTCGACCAGGAGATCCTCGAGGATGCGCTCACCGGCCTTGTCGTGCGTGACGAGCTGGACGAGGTCGTCGCATTCGGCCGTCGCGTACTCGGGGTGGGAGCCCACGTCGAGGTAGAGCCGCGAGCCGTTCGACAGGAAGACGTTCGACGAACGCCCCCAGGACACGACACGCCGAAACAGGTAACGCGCCACCTCGTCCGGGGAGAGCCTGCGCTGCCCGTGAAAGGTGCACGTGACCCCGTACTCGGTCTCGATGCCAAAGATCCGCCGCTGCATCCCACCAGAGTAGGCGGTGAGGACCCACTCAAGGTGCGCCGTTCGGGCGGCGACACGCGGTCGGTACGTTGCATTCGGTGAAAGGTGTGCGGGAAGTCCCGATCGGGTATCACGCGCATGACGTCCCGGTCCGGAAGTGGGGAACCCGTGTTAAAGCAGCTCAAACGCCCTTTCCGCAAGGTCGGACGGACCGATCGACGGCTGATGGCACGCAGTGCGGCCCTGCCGAGGACCAGGGCCGACGACGTGATCACCTCACTCTCCAAAAGTGCGGACAAGTCCAAGCTCTGGTGGTGTGTCGCGATCGCTCTCGCGGCGAAGAAGGGCCCGACGCGCCGGGGCGCGCTCCGCGGCGTGGCCGCCATCGCCGGGGCGAGCGCGGCGGCGAACCTGATCGGCAAGCCGCTGTTCCCGCGCCGCCGCCCCGCGGCCGAGGAGGTGCCGATGCACCGGCGCCTCGTCCGGCGGCCGACCTCGTCGTCGTTCCCGTCCGGCCACTCGGCGTCGGCGGCCGCCTTCGTCACCGCTGTCGCGATGGAATCACCCAAGGCGGGCGCCGCGCTGGTGCCGCTGGCCGCCGCGGTCGCCTATTCCCGGGTCCACACGGGCGTCCACTGGCCCAGTGACGTCGGGGTGGGGATCGGCATCGGCGTCGGCGCGGGCCTGCTGACGCGGCACTGGTGGCCGCTGAACGACGACGTCCCCGGCCGCACCGCGCACACCGCCGAGGCGCCCGAGATGCGTGACGGCGAGGACATGCTCGTCCTGGTCAACCCGCATTCGGGGATCGACGGCCAGGACCCGACCGAGGAAGCCCGCTTCGCCTGGCCCAAGGCCACCATCCTGTACCCGGACGCGAAACGGGACCTGCGCGACCAGCTCTGCGACGAGATCGCCGCCCGCGACAACACCGTGCGCGCGCTCGGCGTCGCCGGTGGCGACGGGACGGTCGCCGCGGTGGCCTCGGTCGCGGCCGACCACGACCTGCCGCTCGCGCTCATCCCGGCGGGCACCCTGAACCATTTCGCCCGCGACGTCGGCATGCGTTCGATGCCCGACGCGGACGCCGCGACGGAAGCCGGCAACGCCGTCGGAGTCGACCTCGGCGAGGTCGAGATCAACCACGACGACGACCACCGCTATTTCGTCAACACCGCCAGCCTCGGCGGCTACCCGGAAATGGTCCGGATCCGGGAAAAGCTCCAGAAGCGGCATCCGAAGTGGCCGTCCGCGGCGATCGCGCTCGCCCGCACCCTCCGGCGCGCCAAACCGCTGGAAGTGACCCTCAACGGCAAGCACACCAGCATCTGGCTGCTCTTCGTCGGCAACGGAACCTACTCGCCGAAGGGGTTCGCGCCCTCACGCCGCCCTGCCCTCGACACCGGCCTGCTCGACGTGCGCTACCTGCGCGCCGACGTGCCGTATTCGCGGGCGCGGTTCATCCTCGCCACGATCACGAACAGCCTCAACGCCAGCCACGTCTACCAGGAGCTCGACGTCCCGGAGCTGCACGTCCGGCTGCTCAACGGCAACCGCCGGGTCGCCACCGACGGCGAGGTCGGCCCGCTGGGCAACGACTTCCGCTTCCGGTCGCGGCCCAGCGCGCTCACCATCTACCGGCTCTAGCTGCCGAGCAGGGCGGTGCCCAAGGGAGTCAGCGCGTGGAGCACGGCGTTGCGGTCCCGCTCGGTGGTGATCAGCCCGGCGCGCCGCAACACGGCGGCGTGCTTGCTGGCGGCCGACGGCGTCACGCCCAGCCGGGCGGCCAGCTCCGACGTGCTGCAGCCGACCGCCAGGACCGCCAGCGTCGCCGCCCGGGTCGGGCCGAGGAGGTCCGCGAGGGCGGTTTCCGGCGATCTCCGCACGTCACGGCCGTATCCGGTCGACGGGGCCGCCTGCCGCACCGACGGGTAGAGCAGCCGGACCGGTGATCGTCCCGCCGCCGGGACGATCACCGGGCACACCGCGAAGTACGTCGGCGAGACGATCAGCCCGGCCCCGTCCGCGCCGCAGGAACCGACGATGCCGTCGCCGACTTCCAGCATCGGCGAGGACCAGCGCACGAGCGGCCGCAGGCTCGTGAGCATCGCGTCCACCCCGTCGTGCAGGAGCAACTGCGCCCGCATCCCGCGGTCCGCGTCGACCTGCGCCCGAGCCGACTCCCAGCCCGGCGCCAGCGACAGCTCGAAGTAGTCCTGCATCGCCTGCACGAGCCTCGGCAGCCCGGCCGTGTCCCCGTCCGGCAATCCCGCCGCCCACGACGGCAGCTCCCGGTTCACCGGGAGATCCCGCAACGCCGATTTCAACCCCACCGGGTCGGTGCGGGCCACTTCCGCCAGCCCCGCCTCCAAACCACTTTCGTCCACGCCCGGCACGAGGAACGACGGGATCGGCGCATACGGGCGGCACAACCACAGCAGCACCGAAGCCGACTCCGCCAAGCCGAGCCGAACCCGGTGCCGCCACCGATTGAACAACGCCGAGCCCGCGTCGCGCCGTTGCAGGATCTGCAGACTCGAAACCAGCTCGGCCAAGGGATCGGCTTCGGGCGCGAGCCGAACGCGCGTCAGGTCCTGCAACGTCAGCTCGATGCGCACGGATGTCCTCGCCTTGATCGGAGTCGTCGCCGTGTGATCGCGAGCCAGGCCATTCCGTTACATCGCTGAACAGCCTTATTGCCGCCATCGGAAATCTCCTCGACGACCGTGGTTCAGACCTGAATGATGTTCGGAGAAGGCCCGCTTCTCGGGGGTTTACGCGGCGCCTTCCACGAGGGGGATTCACCGGCTTGGCCTGCGGGCCGCGTTTCGTCGCGGCCTGTCGTCTTCTGCCGTTCCCCTTCAGCTCACTGGGAGAAAACGCTTTCCACAAAGGGGAAAGAAAATGACGAAAATGAAGCGTCTGGCGGGAATCATCGCCGCCGCCGCGGGTGTCCTGACCCTGGTCACCGCCCCGGCCGCGACCGCGGCCCCGAAGCCCACCGGCGACGGGTTCAACACGGTCACCGTGCACGGCATCAAGCTCATCCCGGTGAAGCGCACCCCGACCGGTGCGCGCACGCAGGCCGCGGGTGTCGCCGACGCGGACATGTACCTCATCCCGTCCGGGCTCAACCCGAACAAGTGCTGGGACGCCGACCTGAACACCATCAACCGCAACGGCACCAAGATGCAGCTCTGGGACTGCAACCTGGACGCGGACCACCAGGCGTTCTACATCACCGACAACCCCGAGGGCTACTCCCGCTTCCAGAACGTGGCCAGCGGCCGCTACCTGGACGCGGACCTCAACAGCATCAACCGCAACGGCACCGTCGTCCAGCTCTGGGACTTCATCGCCGGCGCCAAGAACCAGTGGTGGGGCGGCACCGTCAACCCCGAGGGTTACGTGCGCTTCCAGAGCCCGGCCAGCGGCCGCTACCTGACCGCGGAGGGCAACTCGTCCACCAACGGCACGCGGCTCCAGCTGTGGAGCTTCATCGCCGGCAGCCGCAGCCAGTGGTGGGGCGACACCCCCGCCTGATGTCGGCTGACTGATCCGTGAAGGCCTCCTTCCCTACTCTCAAGGTAGGGAAGGAGGCCTTCACGGCTTTCTGGCGTCCACGTCGCTCAAGTGATCCTTGAGTCGGTCCCCGGCGGCGAGGGCGGTTTGTCACGGAAGTCGTGAGTGGCATTTCGGGTTCTAACCCGAACCGCCGCTCCCATAGCCGACCGGGGGCGAAGGCTCCTTTCGCCGCATCAGACTCGGTGAAGGGAGCCTTCAGCCCACACCTCTCCGCTAGTGCCTACCCGCGCAGGCCCAGTGGCTACTGGTGGGACCACCGCGTCCGTGAAGGCCTCCTTAAGGGACTCTGGGTCCCTCAAGGAGGCCTTCACGGCATTCCATTGTGTACGGTGCCGAAAGCGAAGGGCCCCTTCCCAACGCGGGAAAGGGGCCCTTCACGTACAGAGGCTCAGTCCTTCTTGGACTCACCGTCGGGCTTGTCGCCTTCGGCTTCGTCCTTCTTCGGCTCTTCCGGCTCGGCGGGCAGCAGCGCCTCCAGCGCCGCACCGGCGACCCGGCGGAACTTGCGGCCCCGCCGCTCCCGCTCCAGCACGGCGACCTCGAGCTTCACCGGGTCCGAATCGCCGTTCGAGGGCGTGGGGGTGTTGTCGCGCAACGCCTTCACCGCGACACCGAGCGCCGCACCCAGCTCCATGTCCGGCTCGAAGCTCTCCTTGAGCTTCGTGGTGAGCGTGTCGGCCTGACCGCCCATCACGACGAATTTCGGCTCGTCGAAGATCGAGCCGTCGTAGGTCAGCCGGTACAGCTGGTCTTCGGCGGCGGTGTCGCCGACCTCGGCGACACAGACCTCGACCTCGAACGGCTTCAGCTGCTCGGTGAAGATGCTGCCCAGCGTCGCGGCGTAGGCGTTCGCCAGCGCACGCGCGCTGACGTCCCGCCGGTCGTACTGGTAGCCCTTCAGGTCCGCGTGCCGGATGCCGGCGACACGGAGGTTCTCGAACTCGCTGTAGCGGCCCACGGCCGCGAAACCGATCCGGTCGTAGATCTCCGACACCTTGTGCAACGTCGCCGAGGGGTTCTCGGCCACGAACAGCACGCCACCGCGGTACTTGAGCACGACCACGCTCCGGCCACGCGCGATGCCCTTGCGCGCGATCTCGGAACGCTCCCGCATCAACTGCTCGGGAGAGGCGTACAACGGCATCGTCACTGTGGTGCTCCGCTCTTTCGGGCTCTCATCGGGAAGGGACAGGGGAAAGACGGCTAGCGACCGCGCTCGGCTCGTCCGGCCACGACCGCCTCGGCCACCGCCGTCGTCTGCTCGGGCGGCAACGCCACCGCACCCTGCTCCGCGGTGACCGTCACGATCGTCGGGAAGATCCGGCGCACCAGATCCGGCCCACCGGTCGCGGTGTCGTCGTCCGCCGCGTCGTACAACGCCTCGACCGCCGTCCGGATCGCGCCTTCGGCGTCCGCGTCGGGGTCGTACAGCTTCTTCAGCGAACCCTTGGCGAACAGCGAACCCGAACCGATGGCGTGGTAGCCGGCGTTCTCCTCGTAGCGCCCGCCCGTGGCGTCGTACGAGACGATGCGGCCCGCGTGCTTCGCGTCCTCGGCGTCGAGGTCGTACCCGACGAACAACGGCAGCACGGCCAGCCCGGCCATCGCCATCTCGAGGTTGGACTTCACCAGCCCCGCGAGCTTGTTCGTCTTGCCGTCGAGCGAGAGCGAAACACCCTCGATCTTCTCGTAGTGCGCCAGTTCGACCGCGTACAGCCGCACCATCTCGATCGCCAGCCCGGCCGAGCCCGCGATGCCCACCGCCGAGTACTCGTCGGTGACGTGGACCTTCTCCATGTCGCGTGAGGCGATCAGGTTGCCCGACGTCGCCCGCCGGTCACCGGCGATCAGCACCCCGCCCGCGAACTTGACCGCGACGATCGTCGTGCCGTGCGGCGCGTCCAGCCCGCCCGCGCCCGTCGCGACCCGCCGCTCCGGGAGCAGCTCGGGCGCCTGCGCCCGAAGGAAGTCCGAGAACGACGAGGTCGCCGACGAGAAGTACGCGGCGGGCAGCGCCGACTTACCCGAGGTGTGTTCCATACGTGCTCAAAGTTCCAATCTGTGTGATCCGCAGGCTCCGCACAGGCGGCCCCGGGCAGGGGCCGCCGGGAAACGAGCTACTCGCCGCCCTTTTGCACGTACGCGCGGACGAAGTCCTCGGCGTTCTCTTCGAGCACGTCGTCGATCTCGTCGAGGATCGTGTCGACGTCCTCACCGAGCTTCTCGCGCCGCTCCTGGCCCGCCGGACCGCCGCCCTCGAACTCCTCGTCCGAGTCGCCTCCGCCGTGCTTTTCGATCTTTTCCTGAGCCATCTCGCCTCCCGGTGTGGCCGATGTTTCCTAGCCTACCCAGCGGTCCCGACATTCCGTGGGATCCGTGATCGCTTAACCCCGATGAAAGGAAATCCCGCTAGTCCGAACCGGTGAGCGCCTCCACCAGCTCCTCGGCGGTCGCGGAGTCGTCCAGCAACTTCCCCACGTGGGCCTTCGTGCCCCGCAACGGCTCCAACGTCGGGATCCGCACCAGCGATTCCCTGCCGACGTCGAAGATGACCGAATCCCACGACGCCGCGGCGATGGAGTTGGCGTACTTCTCCAGCGTGCGGCCCCGGAAATAGGCCCTGGTGTCCGAAGGCGGGGTCGTGACCGCCTCCAGCACCTCCTCCTCGGTCACCAGGCGCTTCATCGAACCCCTGGTGACGAGCCTGTTGTACAGGCCCTTGTCCAGCCGGACATCCGAGTACTGCAGGTCGACCAGCCGCAACCGCGGCGCACCCCAGGCCAGCTGGTCCCGCGCGCGGTAGCCCTCGAGCAACCGCAGCTTCGCCGGCCAGTCCAGCCTGTCCGCGCATTCCTGGGGGTCCCGCGCCAGCGCGTCGAGGATCTCGCCCCAGACCCGCAGGACCTCCTTGGAGGCCTCGTCCGCGCCGGTACGCTCCAGGTTCGCCGACGCGATCTCGTGGTAGGCGAACTGGAGGTCCAGCCCGGTGTACTTGCGCCCGTTGGCCAGCGACACCTTCGCCTTCAGCGTGGGGTCGTGGCTGATCTGGTGCACGGCGCGCACCGGCTCGTCCAGTTTCAGGTCGTCGAACCGGATGCCCGCCTCGATCAGGTCCAGCACCAGCGCCGTCGTGCCGACCTTGAGATACGTCGAGTACTCGGCCAGGTTCGCGTCGCCGATGATGACGTGGAGTCGGCGGTACTTGTCCGCGTCGGCGTGCGGCTCGTCGCGGGTGTTGATGATGCCGCGTTTGAGCGTCGTCTCCAGGCCGACCTCGACCTCGATGTAGTCGGACCGCTGCGAGAGCTGGAAGCCCGCTTCCTCGCTCTGCTGCCCGACGCCGACCCGGCCGGAACCCGTGATCACCTGACGGGAGACGAAGAACGGCGTCAGTCCCCCGATCACCGCGGTGAACGGGGTCGACCGCTGCATCAGGTAGTTCTCGTGCGTGCCGTAGCTCGCGCCCTTGCCGTCGACGTTGTTCTTGTACAGCTGCAGCGGGGGCTGCCCGGGGACGGTGGCCGCCTTGCGCGCCGCCTCCTCCATGACCCGTTCGCCCGCCTTGTCCCAGATGACGGCGTCGCGCGCGTTCGTCACCTCGGGCGCCGAATACTCCGGGTGAGCGTGGTCGACGTACAACCGCGCCCCGTTGGTCAGGATCACGTTCGCCGCGCCGAGGTCCTCGACGTCCGGGTCGTGCCCTGGGCCGCTCGGGCCGGTCAGGTCGAACCCGCGGGCATCGCGCAGGGGTGATTCCACCTCGTAGTCCCAGCGTGCCCGCCTCGCCCGCGGGATGTCCGCCGCGGCCGCGTAGGCCAGCACGACCTGGGTCGAGGTGAGTACCGGGTTCGCCGTCGCGTCGCCCGGCACCGCGATGCCGTACTCGACTTCGGTTCCCATGATCCGCCGCATACCCACCACCCTACGGGGTCGGAGGCGTGCGACGATGCCCCCCATGTCAGGCAGTGACGAACTCGTTGCGCTCTATGACCTCGACGGAACCGCGGTGGGAGCGGCCACGCGCGCCCGGGTCCGCGCCGAAGGGCTCTGGCACGCGGCGGGCGTGGTATTGGTCCGTTCGAGTGACGGAGAGCGTGTCTACGTGCATCTCCGCACGGCCACCAAGGACGTCTATCCCTCCACATGGGACTGCTGGGCGGGCGGCATCGTCGCCGCGGGCGAGACCCCGGAGGAATGCGCACGCCGGGAACTGGCCGAAGAACTGGGTGTTCACGGAGTGGAACTGCGCCCGCTCTTCGTCCACGTCACCGACGACGACACGATCCGTGCCCACAATTTCGCCTTCGAAACGCGCTGGGACGGCCCTTTCGTCCATCAGCCGTCCGAAGTGGTCGAAGGACGCTGGCTGACGCTGAGTGAGTTGCGTTCGTGGCTCGAGGATCCGGAGAGCCGGTTCATCCCCGATGGGCGTCTCGGCGCCTTGGAGTGGTTCCGGCGGGAAGATGCGCGCTAGGCCGAACGGAGGCGCTGCGCGACGATCGGCAGCAACCGCTTCGCCGCGTCCGTCGCCCGCGCTTCGGTCCCGGCGGTCACGCTGAGGGCGGAGACGAGCTTCCCCTTGGCGAGCAACACGGTGCACGTCGTGTCCTCGCACCACGCGCGCTGCACCTGGATGCCGGTCTGCTTCGGCAGGGTGAGTTTCCTGCCTTCGCAGTCCGCCTGGGTGACGACGTCCGAAGCGTCACGATCGGTGTACTCGGTGACCTGATGTTCGAGCGTCGAGCCGCTCGGGTACGACCACGACGCCGAACGGCTCGTGCCGCGGGTGAGACCGGTCAGACAGCCGGACACCTTGCTCTCGCCGGGAACGACCTCTTCCTCGGCGACGTCCTCGTCGGTCAGCAACGCGGCGGAGACGGCCGCGGGAACGGGAGCCTGGGTCGTCGGCGGCGGAACCGGGTTCGCCTGCGGCTTGACCGAAGGCTGTGCGGGCTCCACCGTGGGCGTCGGTGTCGGGTCGTCGTAGTAGGTGTCGAGATCGTTGGGACGGTCGGCGCAGCCCGACAAACCGAACAGCGCGACCGTCGCCACCGCGAGCACCTGCCGATGACGCACTCTCGAGTCCTCCCCGATGTCCCGCCTGACGTTTGCCGCGAGACTAGTCCAGCCCTTCACTGCCACCCGAGGCAGGACCTGTGCCGCCAGTAGGCGGACGGCTCCTCGGCGAGCGTCGCGAGTTCCGCGAGCTCGTCGGCGGTCGGCTTTACCTTGGCGGCAACGAGATTCTCCCGCAGCTGCCCCGTACTCGACGGGCCGATGACCGCGACCGGCCGCCAATCCTGTGCCAGCACAGCCGCGATGGCCACCGCGTCCGGCCCGACCCCGTGCTCCCGCGCGATCCGCGCGAGCGACGACGGCGGCTCGACCACGAGGCGTCCGTTCGCGACGGTTTCCTTGACCAGCACCCGTTTCCCGGCGGCGTGCGCTTCCGCGAGCGCCGGGCCGACGGAAGGTTCGAGCAGGTTCCACGTCGACTGCACGGCGCTGAAGACCGGGATCCCCGCCACCTCCAGCTCGAACGCCCGGCGCACCGCGTCCGCCTGGGCGGGCCCGGACGTGGAGAAACCCACCGGGACACCGCCGGCGGCGAGTTCGGCGAGCGCGCCGATCAGCCGGTCGTCGGTGAACAGCGGACTGTCCACAGTGAGCGAGTGGACCTGGTAGAGCGAGACCGCCTTCCCCAGCAGGTCAACGGTTTCCGCCCACTGCCCGGCGAACCGCGCCGCGGTGTGCTCCTTGACCTCGTGCACCGGCGCGTCGAGCTTCCACTCCCCCACGTAGCGGTAGCCCCATTTGCTCGACACCGTCACGTCCGCGTGGCCGCGGTCGGCGAGCCAGCCGGCCAGGAACTCCTCCGAAGAACCATACGAACGGGCGACGTCGATCCAGCGGACGCCCGCGCGGTACGCGTCGTCCAGCACGTCGTAGGTGGCCGCACGCATCGCTTCGAACTCACGCCCCGGCGGCAGCGCCTCGGTCCGGCCGAGGTTGATGTACGCGGGCCTGCCGAGTGCCGCCAGCCCGACGGCGATCCGGTCGCCGACGGGGATTTCCGTGTCCGTCACAGGGCTCCTTCGTTCTTGTGGCGGAGGATCGCGAGCCACTGGCTCGAATTCTGCGCCTGCCGGTGGAGCTTTTCGAGGCGGGCCGCCGGGGCCCGAACGTAACCCTTGCCGAACACCGGCGCGATCTGACGGAGGCTGGCGCCCTCCTCCCTCGCGGCGAGCAACGCCCAGTCGGAGGCGTCGGCGCACGCCGCGGAAGCCCTGCGTAACTCGCCCAGCAGCTCGATCAGTTCGGGCGCGCTCACCTCGCCCGCCCGGACGGCGGCGGCCGTCGTTTCCAGCCAGGCCAGGACATCGGCTTCGGTGATCGGCGCGCGCGGGCGCCCGGAGGATTCGCTCACAGCCCGAAAGTATAGGTCGTTATACGGCGGGTTCGGCCGAGCGCCACGCGGGAGGCGTCGACCACATCGTCCGAAAACCGCTGGAGCGCAAGAGGGATGCCGGGATTCACTGAGCGCGGACTTGTGGAATCAGGAGAAGGACAATTGGGACGTTTCAGTATCGCGATCCGGTTCGCGGCGCTCGCGATCGTGTGGGGTGCGAGTTTTCTGTTCATCAAGGTCGGCCTCACCGGCCTGTCGCCCGCTCAGGTGGCGCTCTCCCGCGTCTGCCTCGGCGCGGTGGCGCTGATAGCCATCGCCGCGTGGCGTCGTAAGCCACTCCCCCGCGATCCGGCGCTCTGGGGCCACCTCGCGGTCGTCTCCGTGCTGCTGTGCGTCATCCCGTTCCTGTTGTTCTCCTGGGCCGAGCAGTACATCTCCTCCGGGCTCGCCAGCATCTTCAACGCGACGACACCGCTGATCACCATGCTCATCGCCGCCGCGGCCCTGCCGTCGGAACGGTTCACGAAGGCCCGCACGACCGGGCTGATCCTCGGCTTCCTGGGAGTGCTCACCATCGTCGGGGTCTGGCAAGGGATCGACGTCTCCCACGAGCTGACCGCGCAGCTGGCCTGCCTCGGCGCGACGACCTGCTACGGGATCTCGTTCGTCTACGTGCGACGGTTCATCTCCTGGCGGAACCTCGACGCGCCGACCATTGCGCTCGGGCAGGTCAGCTGCGGCGCCGTCGTGATGCTGGTGCTGGCGCCGTTCATCGCGACGACGCCCGTGCGCCTCGACACGCCGATCGTGCTCAGCATGATCGCGCTCGGCGCGCTCGGCACCGGGCTGGCCTACGCCTGGAACGCGTCGATCATCGCGGCATGGGGCGCGTCGAACGCCTCGGCAGTGACCTACCTCACACCCGTAGTGGGTGTGCTGCTCGGCGTCCTCGTGCTCGACGAACCCCTGGCGTGGAACCAGCCCGTCGGCGCACTGCTCGTCGTTCTGGGAATCCTGGCCGCACACGGGCGGCTGAGCCCGCGCAAGAAAGCCGAAGAAGCCGTAGCCGTGTGACGCGAAGGGGCCCTTCACCGCAACGCATGCGGTGAAGGACCCCTTCGGCTCGTGCTACAGGTACTGACCGGTGTTCGTGGCGGTGTCTATCGCCCGCCCCGAATCCTGGTTCTTGCCGGTGACGAGCGTGCGGATGTAGACGATCCGCTCGCCCTTCTTGCCGGAGATCCGGGCCCAGTCGTCCGGGTTGGTGGTGTTGGGCAGGTCCTCGTTCTCCGCGAACTCGTCGACGATCGCGTCCAGCAGATGCTGCACACGCAAGCCGGGCTGCTTGGTCTCCAGCACCGACTTGATCGCCGACTTCTTCGCCCGGTCCACGATGTTCTGGATCATCGCGCCCGAGTTGAAGTCGCGGAAGTACAGGACTTCCTTGTCACCGTTGGCGTAGGTGACCTCGAGGAACCTGTTCTCGTCCGTCTCCTCGTACATCCGCTCGACGGTGTGCTGGATCATCGCGTCGAAGGTCGCCTTCACGTCCCCGCCGAACTCGGCGAGGTCGTCCGCGTGGATCGGGAGACCGTCGGAAAGGTACTTGGAGAAGATGTCCTTCGCGCCTTCGGCGTCCGGACGCTCGATCTTGATCTTGACGTCGAGCCGGCCCGGCCGCAGGATCGCCGGGTCGATCATGTCCTCGCGGTTGGAGGCGCCGATGACGATGACGTTCTCCAGGCCCTCGACACCGTCGATCTCCGAAAGCAGCTGCGGGACGATCGTGGTCTCCACGTCGGAGGACACGCCCGAACCGCGGGTGCGGAAGATCGAGTCCATCTCGTCGAAGAACACGATCACCGGGGTGCCTTCGGAGGCCTTTTCCCGAGCCCGCTGGAAGATCAGGCGGATATGCCGCTCGGTCTCCCCGACGAACTTGTTCAGCAGTTCCGGACCCTTGATGTTCAGGAAGTAGGACTTCCCGTCCGCCGAGTCGCCGCGGGCTTCCGCGACCTTCTTGGCGAGCGAGTTGGCCACCGCCTTGGCGATGAGGGTCTTACCGCAGCCAGGAGGCCCGTAGAGCAGCACGCCCTTCGGCGGGCGCAACTGGTACTCCTGGTACAGATCCGCGTGCAGGAACGGAAGCTCGACGGCGTCGCGGATCTGCTCGATCTGCCGGGTGAGGCCACCGATGTCCTCGTAGCGGACGTCGGGCACCTCCTCCAGCACGAGATCCTCGACCTCCGCCTTCGGCACGCGCTCGTAGGCGTAACCGGCCTTCGAGTCCACCAGCAGGGAATCGCCCGGCTTGAGGGGCTGTTCGGCCAGCGGATCGGAGAGCAGGACGACCCGCTCCTCGTCCGCGTGCCCGACCACCAGCGCACGAGGGCTGCCGCCCTCGACGTCCGGGGCCAGCACCTCGCGCAGCGCGCAGACCTCGCCGATCCGCTCGAAGTCACCGCCTTCGACGACGGTGAGCGCCTCGTTGAGCCGCAACGCCTGTCCGCGCTGCAGCGACGAGACCTCGACCGCGGGTGAGACCGAAACCCGCATCTTGCGGCCCGCGGTGAACACGTCCACCGTGTTGTCCTCGTACGCGGTGACGAACACGCCGTAACCGCTCGGAGGCTGGGCCAGCCTGTCGACCTCCTCCCGCAACGCGAGCAACTGGCCACGCGCCTCGCGGAGCGTCTCGACCAGTTTCGTGTTGCGTTCAGTGAGTTGGCTCACGCGTTCCGACGCCTCGGCGAGTCGCTGCTCCAGCACTCGGTTCTGACGTGGGGAATCGGTGAGCTTCCGGCGCAGCAGGGCGACTTCCTCCTCGAGGAAGCGGATTTGACGTGCCTGCTCGTCGGACGTGGTTCCAGCTCCGGTCGTTTCTGAAGGGTCGGCCTCCTCGCGCCGACCTCCGGGAAGGTCATGATGCATCGGGCACCTCCTCGGAGTGCTTTTCATTCCACGGTACCGGCGATCACCGACAATAAAAGGCCTTTCCGCATCACAAGATCGGCGCGTCGCGTTCCGGACGACCCACCAGCACGTACCTTCGCGACGCGCAAGGGGCCATCCCGGTGCCGGGTCCGGCACACTCATGGTCACAATCCGTCCACCTGGCCTGACCTGCGACGGAATACCCGGCTCCGTCCGGGTGCAAACGGGTTTCCGGTCTCAGTTCGGCCCTAATCGAGCGGCGATCCGGCCCGATGGCTAGCATCGGGCGACGTTCGCCGGGGAGGCGGACCCGCAGGTCATGTTGAGCATTTTCGCAGAACAGCTAGGGGGCACCAGCCATGACATACCCGCCGCAGCAGCCCGGCGGCTACGGACAGGATCCGTACGGCCAGCAGGGCGGGTACCCGCAGAGCGGCCCCCAGCCGCAACAGGGATACCCCGGCGCCGGCCAGTACGGTCAACAGGACCCGTACGGCCAGCAACAGGGTGGTTACCCGCAGAGCGGTCCTCAGCCCCAGCAGGGATACCCCGGTGGCACGCAGCAGTTCGGCCAGCCGGATCCGTACGGGCAGCAGGGCGGCTTCAACGCGTACCCGCAGGAAGGCGGTTACGGCGGCGGAGAGCCACCCAAGAAAAAGAAGACCGGCCTGATCGTCGGCATCGCGATCGGCGCGGTCGTGCTGGTCGGTGGCGGTGTCACCGCCCTGGTCATCGCGCTGAACTCCGGCGACGACAAGCCGGTCGCCGCGCCGCCCTCCAGCAGCGCCGCCCCGTCGGACGCCCCGTCCTCGTCGCAGAAGCCGAGCTCGACGCGCACCAGGTCGAGCTCGCCGAGCACGTCGTCGACCAAGAGCTCCGGTCCGGCGCCGGGCGGCAAGGCCACGCCGCAAGAGGTCTTCGAAAGCGCCGCGACCTCCTACAGCGCGGGTGACAAGCAGACGTTCCTCAACCTGATCTGCCGTAGCGAGAACACCAAGGACGAGGGCAAGCCGCTCGACCCCATCAAGCTCGAGATCATCGAGCCCGCCAAGGAAAGCGGTGACCGGGCGACCGGACGCTACCGCGCGACCCAGGGCACCAAGACGGCGGAAGGCACCATCACCGCGGCCAAGGAATCGGAACTGTGGTGTCTCAAGGACATCAAGGCCGACAAGAAGTGACCCACCCGTGACGGTGAGCCACAAGCTGACCGCCGTCGCGGTGGTTTGCGGCGCGGTCGTGGCCGGGGTCGTGGTGGGGCTGCTCCTGGTGGCCCCGTCCGGCTCCGACCCGGCCGCGTCGAGCAGTTTCACGCCCTCGCCGGGGCCGGGTTCGTCCCGTCCGGTGCCGGTGGATCCGGACGTGGCCGCGGTCGAGGTCGTCGGCAAGGCGATCGCCGCGGCCATCGTCAATCACGACGCGACGGCGTTCGGGAAGCTCACCTGCGTCCAGCAGTCCTCGGCCGATCTGGCCGAACTCGGCCGGAAGTGGGCGGCGGCGGGGAAGGTCACCGCGACCATCCCCGATCCGCCGTCGGTCAGCGGCGACTCCGCCTCCGTGACCGTTCACGTCGAAGGCGCGGGTGGCCAGAAGGACACGCCGTTCCCGCTGAAGAAACGCGACGGCAAATGGTGCGTGCCGTGATTCTTGTCGACCGCTGACGAAAACTCGCCCAAGGGGCGCGGGGCGCCCTTGGGGAGACCATTCGGTACCGGCACCTCGGTACCTGTTCCGCTGATCCCCCGCTAGCCCTTGCCGGAGCGCCGGTGCACCCGAGGCGACACGGTCCCGTCCGCCAGACGGCGCGCCGTCAGCAGGAACGCGGTGTGCGCGACCATCCGATGGTCCGGCCGCACCGCGAGACTCACGACGTGCCACGGCCGCATGAGGGTCTCCCACGATTCCGGCTCGGTCCAGCACTGCTGATCCCGCAAAGCTTCCGTGATCCGCGAAAGCTGTGTGACCGTCGCCACATAGACCGTGAGCACGCCGCCCGGCACCAGATGCGCGGCGACCGTCTCCAGCTGGTCCCAGGGCGCCAGCATGTCGAGGACGACGCGGTCGACCTCGCCGGTGTGCGTCGACAGGTCCGCGACCGTCAGCGACCAGTTGTCCGGCTTGTGGCCGAAGAACTTCTCCACGTTCCGCTCGGCGTGTTCGGCGTGGTCGTCCCGGATCTCATAGGACTGCACCGTGCCTTCCGAGCCGACCGCACGCAGCAGCGAGCAGGTCAGCGCGCCGGAGCCGGCGCCCGCCTCGAGCACCCGCGCCCCCGGGAAGATGTCGCCCCACATCACGATCTGCGCGGCGTCCTTCGGGTAGATCACCTGCGCGCCACGCGGCATCGACAACACGTAGTCCGGCAGCAGCGGGCGCAGCGCCAGATAGTGGCTGCCGCCCGCCGAAGTGACGACCGAACCCTCCTGCGCACCGATCACGTCGTCGTGCGCCAGCGCACCGCGGTGGGTGTGATACTGCTGTCCCTCGGCCAGCACCATGGTGTAGTGCCGCCCCTTGGAGTCGGTCAGCTGAACCCGGTCACCAACACGAAACGGCCCTCGGACCGACACTGAACCTCCATACCCGCGAATGATCGATGACCGATCCTCGCAGGTGGCCGTACCGCGTTACGCCGGGGGTCGGCTCCGGGTCATCGCGGCGCGCAGGTCTTCCCGCCGGAGCACCCCTGCTGGCCGGCCTTCGTCGTCCACCACGAGGAACTGCCACGCGGCGGTTTCCCTGACCCGCTCGGCGATCTCCTCCCCCGACTCCGAGGAGAGCAGCACGGTGTCGGCGCGGATCGGTTCCGCGGCCATCTCCGCGGGCGCGTGCGGCGACGTCCCGGCCAGCTGCGCGGCGGCCGTCTCGTCGAGCAGCCCGGCCGCGACGCCGTCGGCGCGCACCAGGACGACTCCACGGCCTGCCGAGGCGGCCAGCGCGTCCGAAACGGGGCTTTCCGCGGGAAGCTGGAGAACGGGCCGGACGAGTTCGCTGAGCCGTACGCCTTCCGGCCACCCCCGGCGTGTTTCGGCGGCGAGTTCGCTTCGCGCGCCGAGGACCACGAACCACGCCGTCACGACGCAGACACCGAGGCGGAGCCAACGATCCTCGCTGCCGGCCGCCAAACCCCACAGCGCCCAGACGACCAGTCCCGCAGCGACCACACCGCCGCCGACGACCGCCGCCCGCGTGCCCTTCTCCCTGCGCCCCGTGGCCGCCCAGACGCCGGCGCGGACCAGCCGTCCGCCGTCGAGCGGGAGTCCGGGAAGGAGGTTGAAGATCCCGACGGCGAAGTTCGCGACGGCGCATTCGGCGATGAGCAGCCATGCGGCGCTTTCCGGCGGGACCGCGAACATCAGCAGCCCGCAGAATCCGCCGAGCAGCAACGAAACCACCGGTCCCGCGGCGGCGACGAGCCCTTCCTGCCGAGGCTGGCGGGGAGTCCTGGCGACCTCGGACAGGCCGCCGAGCAGGAACAACCGCAGGCGCCGGACCGGGATCCCGAGGCGCAGCGCGACCAGGCAGTGCCCGAGTTCGTGGGCGAGCACCGAAAGGCCGAGAAGGACCGCGAACGCGGCAGCCAGCAGCCAGGAGGTCAGCGTGGTGGCGCCGGGCAGGATCCGGCCGACCAGCGGGGTGTAGAGCACCACGATGATCAGGGAGCCGATCCACCACGAAGGGGCCAGCAGCACGGGGATCCCGGAAACCCGGAACAGCAGGAGCCCACCCTCTGGTGCCACGCCTCGTCGAGGCGGGCCCTGCTCACCCGTCACCGCCATGTGTCGAAGCGTAGATGCCCGGTTGTGGGGTGCCGGTAACCCGCCCTTCCCGTCCGGGTGGTGTCGGTCATGTCGCTCCGGTGCGTTGCGGTCCCGAAACTGTCGGTGCCCGGCGATACGCTCCTCCCATGCCCGACACCGACACGGTCACCGCCGATCCGCCGCCCGGCGCCGAAATCCCGCGCCGTCGGCCGGCCCTGTCCCCGTCGCGTGCCAGCGACTTCAAGCAGTGTCCGCTGCTCTACCGCTTCCGAGCGGTCGACAGACTGCCCGAGATCCCGACGAAGGCCCAGCTGCGCGGCACGCTGGTGCATTCCGTACTGGAGCGCCTGTTCTCCCTTCCGCAGGCCGATCGCACCCCTCCGCAGGCCAAGGAGCTGCTCGCGCCGGCGTGGGAGGAGCTGTCCTCGGAACGTCCGGAGTGGATCGAGCTGTTCGACCAGGAGGATCCGGAGGCCGTCACGTCGTGGCTCGCGTCGGCCGAGCAGCTCGTCGACACCTACTTCGGCCTGGAGGATCCGCGCCGTCTGGAGCCGGAAGCGTGTGAGCTGCACGTCGAGATCGAGCTGGGCTCCGGAGTGCTGCTCCGGGGCTACGTCGACCGGCTGGACGTGGCGCCGACCGGCGAGATCCGCGTCGTCGACTACAAGACCGGTGCCGCGCCCCGCGAGATCGGCGAGGCCAAGGCGATGTTCCAGATGAAGTTCTACGCCGTGGTCCTCTGGCGGCTCCGCGGGGTCGTGCCGCGTCAGCTGAAACTGATGTACCTCACCGACGGGCAATCTCTGGCCTACACGCCCGACGAGGGCGAGCTGATCCGCTTCGAGCGCACGCTGGAGGCGATCTGGCAGGCGATCCTCAAAGCGGGCAAGACCGGCGATTTCCGGCCGAATCCGAGCAAACTCTGCGCGTGGTGCGATCACCAGGCGCTCTGCCCGCAGTACGGCGGCACTCCCCCGCCGTATCCCGGCTGGCCGGAGCCGGATCCCGGCGAGGAGTCCGTATTGGACCGTGCGGACTAGGCCGTGTCCGGTGAGTCCCTTCGATGGGCTTCGTGATCCAGGTGGTTCCTGGCGATGCGGGCGGATCGGCCTCGTACCGGGTCGTACTCGGCCGTATCCGCCCGTGCCGTCAGGGAGCGCCTGGGCGCGGAGACCGCGAACGGCCTCATCGGACACGGCCTAGGGTGCTTATGTGACAGAAGCCTTCTATGTGCCGTCGGGTGACGGCGTCTTCCTCCCGACCCCGCACACCGCCGGCCCGTGGACCCCGGACGCGCAGCACTTCGGGCCGCCCTCGGCGTTGCTGGTCCGCGCGCTCGAAGAGGTCGAGGCGCCGCACGCGAGCCAGCTGGCACGGGTGACGGTCGAGATCCTCGGGCCCGCGCCGCTGAAGGAGCTGTCGGTACGGGCCCGGGTGGAGCGGCCGGGCCGGTCGGTCGAGTTGCTGACGGCCGAGCTCTCCCACGGTGAGCGGGTCGTCGCCCATGCCTCGGCGTGGCGCATCGCGACGTCGGACACCACGGCGGTCGCCACCGCGGAAGGTCCGGCGCTGCCTTCGCCGGAGGGGCTGCCGACGTCCTCTTGGCCGGAGAGCTGGCACGGTGGGTATCTCGACGCCGTCGAGTGGCGCCGCGTCAAGGGCGCGCTGGACGAACCCGGTCCCGCGACCGTCTGGGGCAGGCAGCGCGTCGCGCTCGTCGACGGGGAGAAGCCGAGCCCGCTGCAGCGGCTGTTCGTGCTGGCGGATTCCGGCAACGGGATCTCGAACTTCCTGGACCCGCGCGAGTGGTGGTTCATCAACTCCGAGCTGACGGTGCACCTCCGCCGCCCGCCGCTCGGCGACTGGATCGGCGTCGACGCGGCCACCCTGGTCGGCCCGAACGGGATCGGCACGGCGACCACGACGCTGCACGACGCGTCGGGGCCGATCGCCTCCGGGGCGCAGGCCTTGCTGGTGCGACCGCGACAGGCGGGCTGATAGACGCGCTTTCTCGGCGTGTTTCCAATAGCCTTCCCGGAACAACAGACACAGGGAGCGCTTCGGCATGCAGATCACCTCGGTGGTCAACCAGAAAGGCGGGGTCGGCAAGACCTCACTCAGCGTGGGCGCGGCGGCCGCTTTGGCCGAACGCGGCCGCCGGGTGCTGCTGATCGACCTCGACCCACAGGGCCACGCGACCACCGAACTCCTCGGCCTGGACGAGGTGGCGCCGGATATGCCCAGCCTCGCGAAAGCCCTGACCAAGGTGTGGAAGGGCCCGATCGAGGAACTCGTCGTCCGGCATCCGCGCAGCAACCTCGGGCGGGGCGGCGCGTTCGACGTCATCCCGACCTCGCCGGGGATGTTCGACCTGATCCGGCGGCTGGACCAGTTCCGGGTGCCCGGGTGGCAGCTGGCCAGGGTCATCCAGTTCGCCAACTACGACCACATCGTCATCGACTGCCCGCCCGCGCTCGACGTGCTGACCAACAACGCGCTCGCCGCCTCGCACGGGATCCTCGTGCCGGTGCAGCCGGACCGGACGAGCATCCGCGCGCTGCGCCTGCTTTCGGACCAGGTGCGTTACGTCGAACAGACCGTCGGCCGTCCGCCGATCGCCTACTACGGCCTCGTTCCAGGGCTGTACCGCCGCCCGATCTCGCACTACGCGGCGGCGGCGTTGCAGGAGCTGTACGCGTTCGGGATCCCGATGCTGTCGCACGTCCCGCTCGGTGTCGTGATGAACGAAGCCGCCGCGCACGGCGTGCCGGTGACGACGTACGCGCCGGAAACGCTGCAGGCACTGTCGTTCCGGGAGATCGCGGAGACGCTGGACGGCTATCTGCAGAACCATCCGGCCTCGGCGATCGTGCCCGCGGACGAGGAGTTCGTCTTCGAGGACTTCATCACCGAGGTCTCGGTGACTCGGAGCGCCAAGGACAACGGAGCGCGCAAGAAGCTCTACGACCTGATGCCCAAGAAGCCTAACCGTCCCCGCTAGCCAATGCCATGAACGGTCCGTTCCTTGCAAATTTTGCAAGGAACGGACCGTTCATAGCGTCTGAAGCGGGGTCAAAGGCGGCAGGCCCGGATGTCCGAAGCCAGGACGGCCTTGGCGCCGGTCTCGGCGAGCTCGTCCATGATCCGGTTGACCTCCTTGCGCGGCACCATCGCCCGCACGGCCACCCAGTCCGCGTCGGCCAGCGGCGCGACGGTCGGCGACTCGAGACCCGGCGTGATCGCGATGGCCGCGTCGAGCAGCGACCGCGGGCAGTCGTAGTCCAGCATCATGTAGTGCTGGGCGAAGACGACACCCTGCAGCCGCGCCTTCAGCTGGTCCTTGGGCCGGGTGTGCTCGGTACCCGCCCGCTGCAGCAGCACCGCCTCCGACACGCAGATCGGGTCCCCGAAGGCCACGAGGTTGTGCTGGCGCAACGACCGCCCCGACTCGACGACGTCCGCGATGGCGTCGGCCACGCCGAGCTGGATCGAGATCTCGACGGCGCCGTCGAGGCGGATGACCTCCGCCTCCACCCCGTGCTGCTTCAGGTTCTCCCGCACGAGCCGCGGGTACGACGTCGCGAGCCGCTTGCCCTGCAGGTCTTCGGCCCGCCACTCGCGGCCCGCCGGCGCGGCGTACCGGAAGGTGGAACCGCCGAAGCCGAGGCCGAGGATCTCCTCGACCGGGGCACCGGAGTCGAGCGCGAGGTCGCGGCCGGTGATGCCGAGATCCAGCTCGCCGGATCCGACGTAGATCGCGATGTCCTTGGGACGCAAGAAGAAGAACTCGACCTCGTTGACCGTGTCGAGCACGGTCAGGTCGCGGGCCTCATGTCGCTTGCGGTAGCCGGCCTCTCCGAGCATCTCCGTCGCGGCGGCGGCGAGGGCTCCCTTGTTCGGCACGGCGACACGCAGCATTGCTTCTCCTTGGTTCTCCGGACGCGACCGCGTCACAGGTACCGGTACACGTCCTCTGTCGACAGTCCTCGGCCGAGCATGAGCACCTGCACGCGGTACAGTAGCTGTGAAATCTCCTCGGAGAGCCTGTCGTCGGATTCGTGCTCGGCGGCGATCCACACCTCGCCCGCCTCTTCGAGCACCTTCTTGCCCTGCGCGTGCACTCCCGCGTCCAGCGCGGCGACGGTGCCGGAACCGTCAGGGCGCGTACGGGCGCGCTCGGCAAGCTCGGCGAACAGCTCATCGAAGGTCTTCACGGTCTGGAGATCCTTCCATCCGCGCCCGCGTCGCGCTGCCCCGGGCCGGTGTGTTGCCGCTCGCGTCACACTTCAGAACAGCGCGGCGCCGCCCCGTTCGAAGTCGAGCAGGTGCCGTTTCCGTTCGACACCACCGCCGTAACCGGTGAGATCGCCGTTGGAACCGATCACGCGGTGGCACGGCACGATGATGCTGATCGGGTTCTTCCCGTTCGCGAGCCCGACCGCGCGCGACGCGGTGGGCCTGCCGAGACGGTCGGCGAGCTGACCGTAGGAAACCGTCTCGCCATATGGGATGCCGAGCAGGCCTTCCCAGACCATCCGCTGGAATTCGGTGCCGCCGAAGCTCAGCGGGAGATCGAATTCCTTCCGCTGTCCGGCGAAGTACTCCTTCAACTGCTTCTCGGTGTCGACGAAGACCGGCGCGCCCGGGTCCGGATGGCCGAAGCTCTCCTGGGCCGGACGGTGCCGCTGCTGGACCATGTAGACCCCGCAGAGCCTCTCGCCGTCCGCGACCAGGGTCAGCTTGTCGTACGGGCTGTCGATGACGGTATGCGTGCGCATGGCGCTCCTCGAACTCAGGCGGCGGGCAGCCGGTTGATCGGGTGATCCCCGGTCGCCCAGAGGTGCTGGACGGCGTAGGCGCGCCACGGGCGCCAGCGTTCGGCGTGCGCGGCGAACGCCGCCGGGCCGAGCCCGAACCCCTTGGCGGCGACTTTGACGCCGAGGTCGGTCGGCAGGAAGGCGTCGGGGTCGCCGAGCGAGCGCATCGCGATGCTCTCGACGGTCCACGGGCCGAAGCCGGGCAACGCGTGCAGCCGTTCGCGGGCGCGCTGCCAGTCGCTTCCCGCGCCGAGATCGAGTTCCCCGCCGTTCAGTTCCGCGACGAGGCCGAGCAGGGTCCGCTTGCGGCTCTGCGGCATCGCGAGGCTTTCCGGGTCGATTTCCGCGAGCGCGGCGGCGTCCGGGAAGACGTGGGTGAGGCCACCGTCCGGATCGTCGACGGGGTCACCGTGCGCGAGGACCAGCCTGGCGGCGTGAGTGCGGGCCGCCGCGGTGGACACCTGCTGGCCGAGGACCGCGCGGACGGCGAACTCGTCACCGTCGACCGTCCTCGGCACCCGCCTGCCGGGCGCGGCGGCCACGAGTGGGCCGAGCAGCGGGTCCGCGGCCAGCGCTTCGTCGACCGCGGCCGGGTCGGCGTCGAGGTCCAGCAGACGGCGGCAGCGGCTGATCGCGGTCGAGAGATCCCGCAGGTCCGACAGGGTGAGCCGGCAGCCGATGTAGCCGTCTTCCGGCTTGAGCGCGACGACGGCGGCGCCGTGCGGGAGCCGCAGCGTGCGGCGGTACGCGCCGTCACGCCATTCCTCGACGCCGGGGACTCCGGTCGCGACGAGATGCCCGAAGAGGTTGTCCGGGAACAGCGGCTTCCGGTACGGCAGGCGCAGGTTCAGCGTCCCGGGCGCGGCTGCCGGCGCGGTGCGGACGCGGGCCCGCAGTTCCGTTGGGGACAGGGCGAAGACCTCGCGGACGGTGTCGTTGAAGGTCCGGACGCTGCCGAACCCCGCGGCGAGGGCGACGTCGATCATCGACAGGCCGGTCGTCTCGATCAGCAGCCGTGCCGTCTGCGCCCGTTGCGCACGGGCGAGGCTGAGCGGGCCGGCGCCGAGTTCGGCGCGCACGTGCCGCTCCACCTGCCGGACGCTGTAGCCGAGCCGGGCGGCCAGCCCGCTCACGCCGTCGGTGTCGACGACGCCGTCGGCGATCAGCCGCATCGCCCTGGCCACCAGATCCGCGCGCTCGTTCCACTGCGGTGACCCGGGACTGGCGTCCGGACGGCACCGTTTGCAGGCACGGAACCCGGCCTCCTGCGCGGCCGCCGCGCTCGGGTAGAACGTCATGTTCTCCGGCTTGGGCGGGACGACCGGGCAGCTCGCCCGGCAGTAGATCCGCGTCGTCAGGACGGCGGTGAAGAACCAGCCGTCGAACCGGGCGTCCTTCGCCTGGACCGCCCGGACGCAGCGTTCGAAATCCTCATGCACCGGGCAAGCATCACCGACCGGACGGGGCGGGGTCTAGCGGAAATGCGACATGGCGGTCAGGGCAGGAGCGCGGTCAGCGCCGGCACGTCGAGCCCGACCAGCGTCGAACGGAACACCCGCCGCTCTCCCGGTTCGACGTCGACGTCGTTCGGGATCACCACCACCGTGCAGCCCGCGGCGGCCGCGGAAGCCGCGCCGGGCGGTGAATCCTCGATCGCCACGCACCGGGAAGCCGGGACTCCCAGCAACTCCGTGGCCAGCTGATACGGCCTCGCGTGCGGCTTGTTCAGACCATCGACCTCGTCACCGCAGACCGTGGCGGCGAAGTACTCGCGGCCGATGGTGTTGAGCGCGAGTTCGGTCAGCGACCGTTCGGTGGAGGTGACCAGCGCCATCGGGACCCCGTTGGCGCGCAACAGTTCGAGCAGCTCCTGCGCGCCGGGACGCCACGGGAGCGGACCGTCGAAGAGGTTGGCCGTGCGGCGGCGGATCCACTCCCCCATCTCCGCGATCGACTCGGGCGTCACGGGCCTGGCGCACACTTCGAGCAGGAACGCGGCCGTGTCGTCCATATTGGACCCGACGAGACTCAGGCGCTGCTCCTCGGTCAGGCTGCCGCCGAGGCTCTCGACGGCCTCGTAGAGCGCGACGTCCCACAGCTTCTCCGAGTCGACCAGCGTGCCGTCCATGTCCCACAGCACGGCGGCGAGTCCGTCCGGTGTGGACGGTTCGGTCACGGCTCCCCCTCACGTTCGGTCAGGCCTTCCGAAGCCCACGGTAGCCGAGACGGATTCACGTCGGCGGCCAGGTGCATGCCCGAAATGTCGCATTGCGTCGGCTCCGCGCGGTTCGCGCCCGCGAAACGCCACCGGACATGCCCAACGGCGCACGGCCGCCTGGTCGTAGGCTGGTCCGGTGAGTGAGCCCGTCGACGAGACCCAGCGGCCCGGCCGCGACCACCCGGATGACACCAAGCCGATCATGATCGTCGCCTTCGAAGGATGGAACGACGCAGGTGACGCGGCCAGCCGGGCGGTCGAGCATCTCCAGCTCAACTGGGATGCGACCCCACTGAGCGAGCTGAGTCCTGACGAGTACTACGACTTCCAGGTCAGCAGACCGACCGTGCGCATGGTGGACGGCGTCACCCGGCGGGTCGACTGGCCGACCACGCGGCTCTCGGTGTGCCGTCCGGAGGGCTTCAGCCGGGACATCGTGCTGGTGCAGGGGCCGGAACCGAACATGCGCTGGCGCGCCTTCTGCGCCGAACTGCTGGAGCACATCCAGCAACTGGAGGTCTCCACCGTCGTCACCCTCGGCGCGCTCCTGGCCGACACCGCGCACACGCGACCTGTCCCGGTCACCGGGACGGCGTATGACAAGGACACCGCTTCGCAGTTCGGGCTGGAGCTGAACAACTACCAGGGGCCGACCGGCATCGTCGGGGTCCTGCAGGACTACTGCGTGCAGGCGGGTGTCCCGGCGGTCTCGATCTGGGCGGCCGTGCCGCACTACGTCTCGCATCCGCCGTCACCCAAGGCCACGCTGGCGCTGCTGCACAAACTCGAGGACGTCCTCGACGTCGAGATCCCGCTCGGCGCTCTTCCCGAGCAGGCCGAGGAGTGGCAGCGGACGGTCACCGAGATGGCCGAGGAGGACGAGGAGATCAGCGAGTACGTCCGGGGGCTCGAAGAGCGCGGCGACGCGGAGACCGAGTTCACGCTGGACGACGTCAGCGGAGACAAGATCGCGGCGGAGTTCGAGCGGTACCTGCGGCGTCGCCGTCCCGGCCAGGACGGCCCCGGACGGGTCTGATCGCGTCCCTTCAAGCGCTATGAACGGTCCGTTCCTTGCAAATTTTGCAAGGAACGGACCGTTCATAGCATTCGGCAGGGGGTCAGAAGATGCGCCGCAGCGGGATCGGCCCCCGCGCCCGCTTCCGCCACTCACGCGGATAACCGAGCGACACCTCCTCGAACCGCACACCGTCCGCCTCCGTGGAGCGCGGGATGTGCAGATGCCCGTAGACGGACACCTCGGCACGGAATCGCCGGTGCCAGTCCTCGGTCTCGGTCGTCCCGCACCACAGCGCGAACTCCGGGAAGTACAGCGGTTCGGTCGGGTGGCGGTGCAGCGGCCAGTGCGACATGAGGATCGTCCCGTGGTCCTCGGGGATCGCCTCCAGCCGCTCCGTGCTGATCTTCACCCGGTCGGCGCACCACGCCTGCCTGCTGGGATACGGATCAGGGTGCAGGAAGAACTCGTCCGTGCACAGCACGCCCGCCTCGCGCGCCTGCTCGATGGCCGTCAGCATCGGCAGGCCTTCGGCCGCGGGGGTCCGCCAGCTGTAGTCGTACAGGACGAACAGCGGCGCGATCGTCAGCGGCTTCTCCTGGTGCTCCCACACGGGGTACGGGTCCTCCGGGGTGAGGACGTCGATCTCGCGGCACCGTTCGACCAGATGCTCGTAGCGTGCCTGCCCGCGTAGCTGGCATTCGTCCTTCTGGGTGGTCCACAGCTCGTGGTTGCCGGGTACCCAGACGACCTTCGCGAAGCGTTCACGCAAGGTCTTGAGCACCCCGATCACGGATTCGGCGCGTTCGGCGACGTCACCGGCCACGAGCAGCCAGTCGTCGGGGGTACGGGGGACGACCTCGTCGACGAGCGGGGCGTTGCCCTCATGGGTGACGTGGAGGTCGCTGGTGGCGAAGAGATGCGGCACTCCACCACCGTAGCTTCACCCGGTCCGGGGAATCGCCGGAACAGCGTCACCGCGCAGCCTGCCCGACGCCGACACACCGAGCACGATCAACGCCGAGACCGTGTGCAGACCAGCTTGGACGTTCAGCAGGACCCCTGTGCCCAGCACGTTCAGCAGCCAGCCCGTCAGCAGCGCGCCCACCGCCGTGAACCCCGCGGTCCCGGCGAAGACGGTGCTCAGCACACGGCCGGAGCGTTCCGGGGACGCGGCGGTCTGGACCAGCGAGAGCAGCCCCGATCCGGCGAGCACCCCGGGCGCGCCGACCAGGCCGAAGAGCCCGATGAAAACGCCCAGCGAAGCGGTCAGCGCGGGCAGGTTCCAGATCACCGCCGACAGCAGGCCGAGCGCGAGCCCGCCCCAGCCGAGCAGCGCGGCGGGCGCCACCTTGCGGGCGACGGTGGCGACGGCGAATCCCGCGGCCAGCCCGCCGAGTGCCTGTACGCCGCGCAGGAGACCGACGTCGCCTTCGGTGCCGTCGAGGATGTCGAGCACGAAGACCACGAAGAGCACCAGGAACATCCCCTGCGCCAGTGACGTCAGCACCACGACGACACCGGCGAGGCGAAGGCGTCCTTCGCGGCCGATCTCGCGAAGCCCGTCGAGCCACGCCCGCACCACCGGTTCGTGTGGTCCGGCCGCTTTCGGTGCCGCGACGCGCCGGAACGGGCGCGCCAGCAGGGCAGAGCCGATCACCAGTACGCCGAGATAGGCGACCACGACCCAGCCCAGGCCGCCGAACCCGAGCAGGAGACCGCCCGCCCAGCCGCCGGCGAGCCGGGCGACGCTGCCGTTGATGCTCATCAAGCCGTTGGCGCCGATCAGCTCGCCGGGAGGGACCAGTTCGGGCACGAGCGCGTTGCGTGCGGGCTCGAACAACGAAGCGAGGCCCGCCTGCGCGGCCATCACCGCGTAGATCACGTGGACCGGGCCGCCGGACGCGACGAACAGCAGTGGCAGGGCCACGAACGCCTGTCCGGCGCACACCACGCACAGCACCAGCCGCCGGTTCCAGCGGTCCGCGACCACGCCGGCGACCGGGCTCAGCAGCACCGCGGGCACCAGGCCGAGGACGATGCTCAACGCCGTGGTGGCCGCCGAACCGGTGGCCTGGAAGACGAACACCGGCAACGCGATCTGCAGCATCCACTCGGCGGTCTCGGAGAAGAACGCGGCGATCCACAACCGCGCGAACGCGGGTTCCCTCAACGGTTTCATCTGCTCGGCTTCCCCTCGGCGTCGATGCGGAGGAACGCCCGCAGTCCCAAGTGGACCGGGAGCGCCCCGGCGGGAGCGTCTTCACGGATCGCGCCGACGTAGGGCCGCACGAGCGCGTCGATCCGCTGGACCAGCTCCTCCAGCTCGCCGGCGGTCACCCGCAGCGAGTAGTTGCTGATCCCCGACGCGTCCCGCCACTCCTCGCCGAGCCGGTCGGCGGCGTCGAGATAGCGCTCGGTCAGCTCCTTTTCCCGCGCGAGAGTGGTCCCCACGACCGCCAGCTGCGCCCCGTGCAGCTCCGGGTCGTCACCGAACTCGATACCGACCTGGCACGCCCGCCACGGCCGCTCCCGCCCGTCCTCCCCTTCGACCCGCTCCACGAGGCCGTGCCGCGCCAGCTGACGCAGATGCCAGCTGCAGTTCGAGGCGGTCGAGCCGACGGCCGCCGCGCACTCGCTCGCGGTGCGCGGGCCGACGGCCATGAGGTGGTCCACCAGCGCCGAACGCAGTGGATGCGCCAGCGCCCGCATCAGCTCGACGTCTTCGACCCGCTTGCGCGGCGGTAACCCGGCCATCGCCGATCCAATCTGAAAGGTTTCTTTCGAAAATTCTCTTTCAGATTTGCAGGTGACTTGGGCACTGTCAAGCAGATACCCTTGCCGGAGAAGTTGCTGCACAAGGCAGCAACTGCACAGTTCACTTACTGCACAAGGAATCACGTGCCTGACCAGCGAGAACTCGCCACCGCGGCGGCCTTGGAGATCCCCCGGTTCGTCAGCGCGACCGTCCTGTTCCAGACGGCCATGGCGGAACGGCTCGGGATCAGCCCCACCGAACTGCACGGGCTCCAGCTCGTCATCAGCGGCGCCGCGACCTCGCCGACCGAGCTGGCACGGGCACTCGGCATGACCACCGGCGCGGTGACGCGGATGCTCGACCGGATGGAGACGCGGCGGCTGGTCGAGCGCGTCCCCGATCCGGCCGACCGCCGCCGTCTCACGCTCCGCCCGCTTCCGGACCGGCTCGACGACGTCGCCGACCTCTACTCCCCCATGGCCCGGTTCTTCGGCGACCGCCTCGGCAAGCTGGACCGGCGCCAGCTCACCGCGCTGCTCGGCGTCCTGACCGACGGGCGCGCGTTCGCCGAACGAGAGGCCGCTCGGCTGCGCTCCGAAAAAGGGGTTGACTAACGCTACAGGTGTTGCGTTAGACTCTTCGTATCATGGACAACTGACATCGCGCCTTTCCCCGCTCCGAGGCGGCTTCGGTCGAGCACGGCTCCCGTAAGCCACGAGGCCCGGCGGGGTCCCCCATGTCCGAAGAAGCACGGTGATGTCGTATGTCTCTTTCCCTGATCGCCAAGGACCTCGTCCACTCCTACGGTGCCCGCGTCGTCCTCGACGGCGTGAACCTGACGGCTTCGGCCGGGCAGCGGCTCGGACTGGTCGGCGAGAACGGCGTTGGCAAGTCCACGCTCCTGCGCTTGCTCGCCGGGGTCGAGGAGCCGCAAGGCGGTGAAGTGCTTCGAGGCGACGACCTCGGTTTCCTCTTGCAGGAGTTGCCTTTCCCGCTCACCGCGCGGTTCTCCGACGTCATCGACGACGCCCTCGCCGAGATCCGGCAGGCGTCGGCGAGACTCGACGAGCTGACCGCGGCGCTCGCCCGGCATCCGGACGACGCCGCCGTGCTCGACGAGTACGGCACGGTGCTCGAGTGGGCGCAGGCGCACGACCTGTGGGACGCCGACCGGCGTGCCGAGGTCGTTTGCGCGGGGCTCGGACTGGCCGGGATCGACCCGGCGCGCGAACTGGGCACACTGTCGGGCGGACAGCGCTCGCGGCTCGGCCTCGCCGCGTTGCTCATCCGGCGGCCGGGCACCCTGGTCCTGGACGAGCCGACGAACCATCTCGACGACGCCGCGATGGAGTTCCTCGAACAGCATCTCGCTTCGCTGACCGGCGTCCTCGTGCTGTCGTCGCACGATCGCGTGTTCCTCGACGCGGTGTGCACCGACATCGTCGACCTCGACCCGGCGCTGGGCGGCCCGACCCGGTACGGCGGCACGTATTCCGATTACCTGGACCAGAAACGGGCCGAGCGGGCGCGCTGGGAACAGCGCTACGCCGAGGAACAGGACGAGCTCAAGGAACTGCGCGAATCGGTGGCCGTCACCGCGCGCAACGTCGCGCACAACCGGCCGCAGCGCGACAACGCCAAGATGCTTTACGACTTCAAGACCGGGAGGGTGCAGAAGCAGATCTCACGCCGGGTCCGCAACGCCCAGCTGCGCTTGGACGAACTGGAACGCGATCAGGTGCGGAAACCACCCGCGCCGCTGCGGTTCCAGGGCGATCTGACCGGCGAGCCCGGCGAGGGGAAGACGGCGATCTCGGTACGGGACATCGAGATCGCGGGGCGGCTGCGGCTGGCGACCTTGGATGTCACGACCACGTCGAGGCTCCTGATCACCGGTGGCAACGGCGCCGGGAAGTCGACGCTGCTGTCCGTCCTCGCCGGCTCGCTGACCCCGGACTCCGGCACCGTCCTTTCCGGACGCGGGGTGCGGATCGGCCTGCTGGCACAGGACGTCGTGTTCGCCGAGCCGGAGAAGACCGCGCAACGGACCTACGCCGAGGCCCTCGGCGAGGACGCTCCCCCGTTGCGTGGCCTGGGATTGCTGGCTCCGCGTGATCTTGGGACCCGCGTCGGCGCGTTGTCGGTCGGGCAGCGGCGGCGGCTCGCGCTGGCGTTGCTGATCGCCGACCCGCCGGAGGTCCTCCTGCTGGACGAGCCGACGAACCACATCTCGCTCACCTTGGCCGAGGAACTGTTCACCGCGCTCGATTCCGCGCCGGGTGCCGTCGTCATCGCGTCTCATGATCGATGGCTGCGGCGGGATTGGGCGGGTGACCACCTTCGACTGGAAGCCGGTCGCGTGGCCGTGTAGGGCGTTATACGGATGTCATGAAAGGGTCGTTCAGGACGAAAGATGTCCTGAACGACCCTTTCCTGACGTTCTTCAGAGCTCGATGCCGAGCAGTGCGTCGACCGCGTTCCGGATCAGCCCGGGCGCGGCCGGGTCGGTGCCGGAACGGTTCAGCGCCTGCTCCACCCACGCGTCGACGGCCGCGAGCGCCTTGGGCGTGTCGAGGTCGTCGGTGAGGTGGTCACGCAGCCGCGCGACGGTGTCCTCCGCCGCCGGGCCCGTGGCGAGCGAGACCGCTTCGCGCCAGCGCGCCAGCCGTGCTTCGGCGTCCGTCTGCAACTGCGCGGTCCACGGCCGGTCCTCGCGGTAGTGGCCGGCGAACAGCGCGAGCCGGATCGTGCCGGGGTCGACCTTGTCGGCGCGCAGCCGCGAGACGAACACGAGGTTCCCCCGCGACTTCGACATCTTCTCGCCGTCGAGGCCGATCATCCCGGCGTGCACGTAATGCCGCGCGAACGGCCTGTCCCCCGCGACGGCCTCCGCGTGCGCGGCGCTGTACTCGTGGTGGGGGAAGATCAGGTCCGAACCACCGCCCTGGACGTCGAAGCCGAGGCCGAGCCGGTTGACCGCGATCGCGCTGCACTCGATGTGCCAGCCCGGCCTGCCCGCGCCCAGTTCGGACTCCCACGACGGCTCGCCCGGACGCGCCATGCGCCACAGCAGCGCGTCGAGCGGGTGCTGCTTACCAGGACGGTCCGGGTCGCCGCCGCGTTCGGCGAAGAACTTCGCCATGGTCTCGGCGTCGTAGTTCGACTCGGAACCGAAGTGCCCGGTGGCGTTGTGGTCGAAGTAGATGTCCGGGTACTCGGTGTCGTCTGCGCGGTAGGCGCTGCCGTTGGCCAGCAGTTTGGCGATGACCTCGACGATCTCCGGGATGCTCTCGACGGCCCCCACGAACTGCCGCGGCGGCAGCACCCGCAACGCGGTCATGTCCTCGCGGAACAGCGCCGTCTCACGCATGCCGAGGACGACCCAGTCGTCCTTGTCCCGCTCGGCGCGCTCCAACAGGGGCTCGTCGATGTCCGTCACGTTCTGCACGTAGTGGACCTCGTGCCCGGCGTCCCGCCACAGGCGGTTCACCAGGTCGAACGTCAGGTACGTCGCGGCGTGCCCCAGATGGGTGGCGTCGTACGGCGTGATGCCGCAGACGTACATCCGGGCGGTCGACCCGGGCGCCGTGGGGCGGATCTGCCCCGTCGCCGTGTCGTGGAGCCGCAGCGGACGGGGGGTGCCGGGGATACGGGGCACGTCGACCGATGACCAAGTCTGCATACCCCGACTGTAAGCGGAGCCGCCGCGCCGTTCCCGCCCGGTGGGAGACGAACACGGCCGGAGTAACCGGAATCGCTATCCGGCGGCCCGGTCCGCGTTGGCGTGGACGGCGTCCCGGATGTACTCGCCGAGGCCCGGCCGCTGGTCCGGCTCACGCACCAGGAAGCCGAGCTGGACCGGTTCGGTCGCGTACAGCCCGGCGAGCTCACGGTGCGTGGCGAGGTCACAGTCGCCCATGAACGCCGCGAGCATCCGGCGGTGTTCCTCGGCGAGGTCCATGGCCGGGACGCTGACGGCGGGCGCGCCCGAGTCGAAGACGGCGAGCAGCCGCCGGACCCAGTCCTCCCGGATCTTCTCCGCCTCGATCCAGTCCTCCTTGGACCGCGGCACGGCCGCCGCCCGCCACTGCGGCGTCTCACCCCATCGACGGACGGCCTCCTCCGCGTAGCCCTCCGGCTCGCGGAACTCGCCGAAGACCTCGAACCGCTCCTCCGGGGTCAGCGCGTTCCCGACCTCCTTCGCCGCGATCACCCGCTCGACGGATTCGGCCATCCGCGTCAGCTCACCGATCCGTTCGGCGAGCAACGCGCGCTGACGCCGCAGGTGCTCCAGCGCGTCGACACCCGGGTCTTCGATCACCTTCGCGATCGTGTCGAGGCCGAACCCGAGCTCCCGGTAGAACAGGACGCGCTGGAGCCGGTCGAGGTCGTCGTCGCTGTAGCTGCGATAACCCGCCGCAGTCCGCCCGCTCGGGGACAGCAGGCCGATCTCGTCGTAGTGGTGCAGCGTGCGCACGGTGACACCCGAGAGCGCCGCGACCTTCCCGACCGAGTACCCCATCGGGCCAGCGTAGGCGAGTTCAGCGCTTCCTGGTCCGCAGGTAGTCGCCGACCACGGCGGCACCGAGCCCGTCGAGGTCCGGAGCGACCACCCGGCCGCCGGAGCGGCGGGCGAGCAGGTCGACGAACTCCGTCAGCCGCGGGTCGTCCCCGAGCCGGAACACCGTCACCGACGCACCCAGCTTCGCCATCCGGTCCACTTCGGACAAGGTCTTCAGCAGTGTCCTCGGCTGGGGCGGATAGTCGAATTCCGCCGATCCGTCCGGTTCCAGGTGTGCGGTCGGCTCGCCGTCGGTGACCATCAGGACCACCGGCTGCGCGTCGGGATGCCGCCGCAGATGCCGTCCGGCCAGGAGCAGGGCGTGGTGGGCGTTGGTGCCCTGTTCCCAAGCGCCTTCCAGGCCCACCAGTTCGGCCAGTTCGACCGAAGTGGCGTACCGGCCGAAGGTGATCAGCTGGAGAGCGTCGTTGCGGAATCGGGTGCTGATCAGCTGGTGCAGCGCGAGCGCCGTCCGCTTCATCGGCAGCCAGCGGCCCTCCTGCACCATCGACCACGAGGTGTCCACGAGCAACGCCACCGCCGCGCGCGACCGGTGCTCGGTCTCGATCACCTCGACGTCGGAAACGTCCATCCGGACCGATCGCTCCCCCATCGAAACCGAGCGGAGGACGGAGTTGCGGACCGTCCTGGAGACGTCCCACGGCTGCATGTCCCCGAACCGCCACGGCCTGGTCGCCCCGGTCGGTTCGCCCGCGGCGCCGGCGGACTCGGTCTCCCGCTGCCCGGTCTTCCCGCGCAGCGAGTTCACTACGTCCGCGAGCGCGGTCTCCCCCAGCCGGCGCAAAGCCTTGGGAGACAGGCGAAGCGTGCCGTCGGGAGCCCGTTCGAAGAGCCCTTGCCGCCGGAGTTCACGCTCCAGTTCGGACAACCGCCGCGCGTCGACGCCGGCCTCCGGTCCGAGCTGGCGCATCAGCGCGTCGACGTCGATGTCCTCCAGCCTGGCGCCGGGATACGACTGGCCGAGTTGTTCGGCCAGCGCGTCCAGTTCGGCGAGATCGGACATCGCCCGGGCACCTTCACCGAGGCCCATCGGATCGTTGCCACGGAACCGTTCCGAAGACGTCCAATCCTCACCGGGCCGCAGCGCTCGCAGCTGGGCATCCAAAGTGGACAGTTGCTGCGCGAGCCGCGGGTCGCCGAACGCCTGCTGTGACAGCTCGGCCAGTTCGGCCCGCTGTTCGGGAGTCATCGAGTTCAGCATCCGCTGCGCGGCCGCGGCACGGGCGGCGAGGACGTCGATCAGCTCTTCCACGTTCTTCGGGTTCTCGGGGAAGAACTCGCCGTGCTGACGCATGAACTCCGCGAACCGCTCCGGGACGTCGTCGCGGCCCTGGGCGTGCGCGGACAGAAGGTCGTTGAGGTCGGCGAGCATGCGGTTCGCCTGCTCGACCTGTTCCGGCCCGGCGTTCCGCAGTGCCTCCTTCATCCCTTCGAACCGGGAATCCAGCAGCTCACGGCCGAGCAGGTCACGGATCTTCTCGTAGTTCTCCCTGCCCTCCCGCGAACGCCAGTCGTACTCGGCGAGTTCGCGCACCGCCGCGGCCGTCCCCGGCGGCAACGCGTCCAGCTGTGCCTCGCGGAACCGGGCGTCGTCGTCCGGGTCGGGGAACAGCTCGCGCCGCTCGGCCTCCAGCGCCTGGTCGAGAAGCCGTTGGACCTCTTGGAGCGTGCCGTCGAGCCGGTGCCTGCGCTGGATCTCCGACCGGCGCTGCCAGAGCCGCCTGGTCAGCTCGTCGAGCCCCGCGGTGCGAGGTGTTCCGCGCCGCAACAGCTCTTCGAGCGCGGACCGGGGCGAGGCGCCCGCCATGACGTCGCGGCCGATCTCGTCGAGCGCGTCGCGCAGGTCGGCAGGCGGCGCCAGCGGATCGGGGCCGTCGTGCCACGGCCCGTACGAATAGCCCTCCGGGAGGAAGCTCATCGGCCGTAGACGGTGGTCGAGTCGTCCGAGTCCTTGGCGAGTCTCCTCGACAGGAACAGGGATTCCAGCGCCAGCTCGACCGCGGCCGCGATCCGCCCCGCCGGTTCGTCCGGCGCGACGCCCGCACGCGCCGCGACGTCGTGCAGCACCGGCAGTTCGGGCAGCGCGGCGAGGACGTCCTTGCCGGGTACGCGTTCCCCGGTGGCCACCAGATGCCCGGACTCGACGGCGTCGGCCAGCGGCAGCAGGTCCAGACCTGCGAACCGCGAGCGGGCCGTCTCCGCGACCGCCCGGCGCAGCAGATGCACGAGGTGTTCGGTCTCGCGTCCCTCCTCCCCCGGCTCGAATTCGAGCTTGCCGCGCAGGACGGCGGGGACGGCGTCGAGATCGACCGGGCGCGCCACCGCGGGCTCCTCACCGGTCAGCGCGGAGCGGCGCAACGCCGCGGCGCCGACCGTTTCCGCCGCCGCGACGGCGAACCGGGCCGAAACCCCGGACCGCTGGTCGATCGCCGGCGACTCCCGCAGGTTCCGCACGAACCGCGCGAGCACCTCCAGCAGCGGCTCGCCGACCTCGGCGACCAGATGGGCCTCCTGCCGGACGACCGCGATCTCCGCCTCGACGTCGAGCGGGTAGTGGGTGCGGATCTCGGCGCCGAACCGGTCCTTGAGCGGGGTGATGATGCGGCCGCGGTTGGTGTAGTCCTCCGGGTTGGCGGTCGCCACCAGCAGCACGTCCAGCGGCAGGCGCAGGGTGTAGCCGCGCACCTGGATGTCGCGTTCCTCCATCACGTTCAGCAGCGCGACCTGGATGCGTTCGGCGAGGTCCGGCAGCTCGTTGATCGCCACGATGCCGCGGTGGGCGCGCGGAACGAGTCCGAAGTGGATGGTCTCGGGATCGCCGAGGCTGCGGCCTTCCGCGACCTTCACCGGGTCGACGTCGCCGATCAGGTCGCCGACCGAGGTGTCCGGTGTGGCCAGCTTCTCGGTGTACCGCTCGTCCCGGTGGCGCCAGGTCACCGGGAGGGCGTCGCCGAGTTCGGCGGCACGGCGGCGCGACTCCGGGGTGATCGGGTCGAGCGGGTGCTCGCCCAGTTCGGCACCCTCGATGACGGGCGTCCATTCGTCGAGAAGTCCCGCGAGGGTACGCAGCAGCCTGGTCTTGCCCTGGCCGCGCTCGCCGAGGAGGACGACATCGTGGCCGGCCAGCAGCGCGCGTTCCAGCTGGGGCAGCACGGTGCGCGAGAAGCCGACGATGCCGGGCCAGGCGTCTTCGCCGGCACGGAGCTTGGCCAGCAGGTTGTCGTGCAGTTCTTGGTTGATCGACCGCGGCAGGTGACCCGCCGCGCGGAGGTCCCCGGCGGTCCGGGGCAGGTTTGCGGGAACATCGTTCACCCGTTCGACGCTACGTCGCGGGCGTGGTCGCTGTCGACGTGAACCAACTCCAGCTCCGGCGATCGCGAACGGCAAGCCGGGGTTAACCCTCCCATAGCCGGGTTTCGCCGGAACACGACTAAAATCAGTCCGGTGTGCCGTCCTAGTGCGACCCTCGCGGTCTGGTCTTCGGCGTGGCTGAACGGAGCCGCGGCCTCCGACGACGTCCTTGACGCCCTGCAGGTCTGGGGCGAAGCCCACGACTTCGTCGCCGCGGACGCGGCGGCCGCCGAGGCGTTCGACCTGCCGCTCGCGTTCAACCGGGCCGCGACCCCGGTCCAGCTGCTGCTCGCCCTGCGCGCGCAGGGGGCCAAGAGCATGCAGCTGCTGCTCCCGGTGCCCGGTGACGTCCGGGGGCTGGGTGGCCGCGGCCCGTTCGCCGAGGCCGCGCTGCGGACCGGTGAGGCCGTCGTGCTGCCGGATCTCGGCTACGGGGTGGTCCCCGAGGCGATCGCCGAAGGTCTCATGCGCTGGACCGTGTACTCGGTGCCCATGCCGGGCGTCCTCGAATACCGCCCGCTGGGCGAGGCCGAACACGGCCTGACCGACGCGATCCGCGCGAGCGCTGGTGCGCTGCAGGCGTTGGACGTCGCCAGCGAACGGCCAGGGGTGCGAGCGGAGCTCTCCGCAAGGCTCCGGGCGGCCACCGACGCGCCCTGGCCCGCCGGAATGCCCAGCCGGGCGCTTCGGGTGCTCCAACGATCCCAGGAGATCGCGGCGATCCTCGCCATCGCGGAATCCGACGATCCGGGCGGAGCGCTCTCGTCGTCGGCGGCGCTGCGGCGGGCGGAGGCCCTGCGGCCGCTGACCGAAGCCGTCCGCAACGCCCGATGCGCGGCGATCAACGAAGCGGTGCGGGTGTTCGCCGAGCAGGCGGACAGGCACCCGTAGGTCCTCAGGTGGCCACCGTATGCCTTTTCTGGATTTTTTCGGCATAGCGGACGGACCACAGCGAGAGCCCGCCGATGACGGCGAGCAGCAGGATCACGCTCAGCGCGTTCATCACGTCGGCCGACAGGGTGTAGACCAGCGGCACCCGGACCGCGGCCTCCAGCAGCAGCGCGATTCCCCACACCGCCGACATCCGGGTGAACGCACGCCGGAAAGCGGGGACCTCGTCGCCGAGCCGGTCGATCTCCGCGCGTTTCGCCGCACTGGAACCGGCCCGCACGGCGACGAGCACCATGGGCGTGCGGCTGAAGCAGCTCAGCAACAGCACGATCGCGGCGGTCGCGGTGGCGAAGGATTCCTTCAGCAGCAGGAACTTCGCGTCACCGGTGACCAGCGAGAGCACGAGCCCGACCCCGAGCACACCGGCCAGCAACGCGGCGAAGCCGTCGAAAGACCGGTCGCGGACGGCGACCCACGCGATCCGCGCCGCGGCCGCACCAGCCCCGGCCAGCAGCGAGATCTGCTCGCTCTGGCCGGCGAGCCGGAGCCCGTAGTAGGCGGCCAGCGGAAGCGCGACGTCCCAGAGCAGCAACGACAGCGTGGGGTTCTTGCCGCGCGCGGTCACGAGCCCGCTTCGCAGTCGGTCAGGAACTTCAGGACGCGCGCGTTGACCTCGGCCGCGGATTCGCCGGCGATGGCGTGGGTCGCCGACGGCCACAGTTCGACCTGTCCCCGCGCCAGGAGCTCGCGAGCACGGGCGGCGGCGCGGGCGGGATCGTGGATGACGCTGCGCCCGGCGATCAGGGCCAGCACGGGCATCCGCAGCGAGCGCAACTGCTCGTCGGTGAACAACCTGGGCGATGGCAAGGCGATGCGGTAGGTCCGCATCCCCTCGTCGATCACCCGCGCGACGGGATCCGTGGCGTCGACCTCCGCGCCGCCGGAAATCCAGTCGAGGAACGAAGGGCGGGCCCATCGGTTGATGCCGGGGATCGCGGCGAGGGTCGCTCGGACGACGAGACCCGGCGTCAGCCCGCCGAAGGTCAGCACGGGGTCGATCACGGTGAGCGACCTCAGCCGTTCCGGCGCCCGCACCGCGAGGTTGGCGGCGAGCCAGCCCCCGAATGAATACCCGATCAGGTGCACGGACGTCAGGTCGAGTGCCTCAAGCACCGTCGTCAACCACGCGGCTTGATCCACGCCATCACGGATCGGCGCGGTCTGTTCGCTGCGCCCCGCCTCGCCGATGAGGTCCACCGCGTAGACCTCGCCGTGCCCGAGCAGCGCCGTGAGGTTGGGTTCCCACATCACCGCGGTCCCCGCGCGACCGGGCAGCAGCACGATCGGTGTCCCACCCGGCTGCCCGAACCGGTACACGCGCGCCACCCCGAACGCCGTCTGGATGTCGTGCACCCCGGCCGGCGCGGGCAAAGCCGCCAAACCTCGGTCGTAAACGGCCTCGTACTCGGCTCGCGCCGCCGACGAGGCGAAACCGCCCACCTTCATTCGCACCCCTCCTCTTTACGGTACGATCGGATTGTAAACAGGTTCGTCAGAAGTTTGCAATCCGATCGGACTGTCAAAAGGAGCAGTGCGTGCCCAAGCGAGTCGATCACGAGGACCGGCGGCGGCAGATCGCCGCGGCCGTTCGCCGCATCGCGGCCGACCGGGGGCTCGAAGGGGTCAGCCTGAACGAAGTCGCGGCCGAAGCCGGAATCTCGAAGGGGTTCGTCCAGCACTACTTCGCTTCACGGGACGACATGCTGCGCTTCGCGGCGACCACCCTGCGAGGTGGACTCGAGGAGCGCATCGCCACCCCGCTTCGTGTCCGGGACCTGCTCATCGCCTTGCTCCCCCTCGACGACGCGGGCCGGGACGACGCGCTGGTCGCCAACGCCTTCCTGGTGCGCGCCCTGAAGGATCCTGAGATCGCCGGGCACTTCCGGACCGGCCATGGGCTGCTTCGCGACGCGGTGGCGGCTCTGCTCTCCGCCGCCCAGACAGACGGCGAGCTCGTTCAGTCCATCGACCCGGCCACGGAAGCCGTCCTGCTGCTGTCCCTGGTTTCCGGTCTCGGTGACGCGGTGTTGCTCGGTTACCAATCCGGCGACGAGGCCATCGCCCTGATCGATCTGCACTTGTCGAGGATTGCCACCTGACCCTGGCAGATCACTGGCCGGGTCTGCCGCAACCCCACCACTCGGCTCAGCCGAAGAAACTCGGCCTTCACACTTTCCCCAAGTACATGAAGGCCCCCTTCCTTGCGCCAGGCGCAAGGAAGGGGGCCTTCATGTACTTCAGGGACCCAACCCGGTGGTCGTGAGTGGCGATTCGGGTTAGACCTGGTCTCAAAACTTAAGAGGCGCCCCGGATCGGAAGTGATCAGCCATCGGCAGGGCCGCCTCTTCAGAGGCGTTCGACGCGGTCGGCCTGCGGGCCCCGGTCGCTCTGACGCACCGCGTACCGGACCCGGTCACCCTTCTGCAGCGGCTCCGACCCCATGATCACGGACGCGTGGGCGAAGAGATCGTCGCCGCCTGCGTCCGGGGTGATGAAGCCGAAGCCGCGGTCGCCGTCGTAGCGCGCGACGACGCCCTCGCCGCCTCGTACGGGCACGTCCCGCGCCGCCGGCCCTGCAGGTGCCGACCGCTGCGGCGCCGTCTGGGGCTCGGCGCCCCGGACCAGGTGCACGTCGCGGGCCTGTGGGCCCTTGTCTCCACTAGTCACCTCGTAGGCGACGCGGTCGCCCTCCGCGAGCCACGTCAACCCCTCGGCCAGGGCCCGGGCGTGAACGAAGACGTCCCCGGCGCCGGAGTCGGGGTTGATGAAGCCGAAGCCCTTGTCCTCGTCGTACCAGGCCACCGTGCCGTCGGCACCGTCCGCGATACCAGCCGCAGCGGGTGCGCCGGCCCCTGCTCCCAGCGGGATCACGTGCCCGGCCTGCGGGCCGCGCTCGCCTTCGACGATCAGGAAGGCCACCCGCTGCCCCTCGGTGACCACGCCGCCGGTAACGATGGCGGAGCTGTGCACGAAGATGTCGGCGCCGCCGCCGTCCGGCGACGCGAAGCCGTACCCCTTGCCCGGCTCGTACCAGTTGATGGTGCCGAGCAGGCCCACGGTGCTGCCGGTGGCCGCATCGGCGGTGACGCGAACGCGCAGCGCCTGGGGCCCGCGGTCGTTCTCGCCGACCTCGAACACGACGGCCTGCCCCTCGCGGAGCACTCTCGCGCCGCCGTCCTCGACGATCTCGGAGGCGTGCACGAACACGTCCGGCGAGCCGTCCTCGGGCGCGAGGAAGCCGAAACCCCGTTCGGCGTCGAACCAGCGGACGGTCCCTTGCGGCATAAAAGACTCCAGGTCGAGAGGGCGGGCACTAACCCACAGTCTCCCTGACAGACCTCCGGCCCGTCAGGCCGGGCCCACAGGCGGGCGATGCGGAGCCAGGGGCGGGCCGTTGGTTCAAGTGTCCACAAGGGACATATCGCGTCGATCGGGCGTCCAATTGATACCTTTATGTCCGTTTCTGGACGGGGTCGTGAGTGATAATGAGGGTTAGAACCACCCAAATCACTCACGACCTCTGCACAAAGTGACCAAATCGGACATTTTGCCTCTGAATGTGTCCCTTGTGGACAGTCAAGAGCGCGCCAGGTCTCTGTGGTGAGCATGCTCTCGCCACCATCTCCATCACGCCATGTTCGACTTGCCTCTCAAATAGAACCGTCATTCCGTTCACGAGGGCTGTACCACTTACGGACGCGCGGGCCTCTTCGCGGGCTCGCAGCAGCCCACCGCGCAAGGCGCCCCGTTGATCGTGCACCCGGCCGCCGGGAACGACGAAAGCTTCCGCGCCGGCGCCCCTTCGATGTGCTCCCGGATCAGTTCCACGACGAGTTCGGCGAACCGCGGGTCGGTGTCCGGCGTGGCGGCCCGCGCGAAGCCCATGCCGTGCTCCGCGGCCCGCTCGGCGGCTTCGTTGTCGAGGTCCCAGATCACCTCGAGGTGGTCGGACACGAAACCGACCGGGCAGACCACCACCGAGGTGACACCTTCCTCGTGCAGCGCGTCGATGTGGTCGACGATGTCCGGCTCCAGCCACGGCACCTGCGGCGGGCCGGAGCGCGACTGCCAGACGACGTCGTAGGTCTCGATCCCCGCTTCGGCCGCGACGAGCCGGGCCGCTTCGGCGATCTGGCGCGAGTAACGCCGTCCGCCTTCCGACGGCGGGCCGGACGCCTTGTCGGCCGACTCGGGCACCGAGTGCGCGCAGAAAACCGTCCTGGTCCCGGCCTGGTTCCCCAGTTTCGCGTGCGCGGCCCGGACGGCGTCGGCGAAGGCGGCGATGAACAGCGGGTGGTCGAAGAACTGCCGCAGCTTCACCAGCTCCGGCGCACCGTCGCCGACCGACGCACGGGCACGCTCGATGTCCTCGTCGTACTGGCGGCAGGCGGAATAGCCGCCGTACGCGCTCGTGGGGAACACCAGGACGCGCTGGGCACCCGCCTCGGTGATTTCGGCCAGGGTGTCCTCGACCATCGGCCGCCAGTTGCGGTTGCCGAAGTGGACGGGCAGATCGATCCCGGCGGCCGCGAGTTGCTTCTCGACCGCGGAGATCGCGTCCCGGTTCAGCCGGTTGATCGGCGAGACCCCGCCGAAGTGCTGGTAGTGCTCGGAGACTTCGAGCAGCCGTTCCCGGGGGACCCCCCGTCCCCGCGTGACGTTCTCCAGGAACGGCATCACCTCGTCGGGTCCCTCGGGACCACCGAACGAAAGCCAAAGCAGCGCGTCGTAACCCACCCTGCCATCTTGCCGCTGTGGCGCCCCGCACGCTGACCCGGCCCATTTTGAACCGACCGATCCAAAACCTGGTACGGTCACTTCCATGGCCAGGCCGAAGGAATTCGACGAGCGCGCCGCGGTCGGGCGCGCCATGGACGCGTTCTGGGCACGCGGTTACGAGGGCACGTCGACACAGGCCCTCTGCGAAGCCACCGGTTTGGGCCGCAGCAGCATCTACAACACCTTCACCAGCAAGCACGCGCTGTTCATGCGCGCGCTCGACCACTACGCCGAACGCGGAATCACGGCCAGGACCGCCCTACTGGGGGAATCCGGGACCGGCGTCGAGCGGTTCCGTGCCCTGTTCGCGTACACGATCGACGAGGAAGTCGAGCATCACGGCCGGGGCTGCCTCGTGGTCAACACGGTGGCGGAGTTCGGCGGGCGCGATCCCGAGATCAAGGCGCGGATCGACGCCGACACCCGGCGGCACCTCGCCCTTCTTTCGGCCTGCGCCAAGGAAGGACAACTCGACGGGACGATAGACGGCCGTCGCGAGCCCGGCGCCGTCGCCGAGTTCGCGCACAGCACGGTCGCCGGGCTCCGGCTGATGTCCCGTCGTGGCGCCGGTCGAGCGGCCATGGAGGCCGTCGCGGCCATCGCGCTGGACGCGATCGCCGCGAAGTAGACCGAAACAACCCCTTGTGCGCAACGCTGCCCACATTTTGGACTGAACGATACAAAACTGGAGGGAATTCCCGTGCCTTTGGCGGTCTGCGTACTCGGACTGAGCGTGTTCGCGCTCGGCACCTCCGAGTTCATGATCACCGGCCTGCTACCGGGGATGGCGGCCGATCTGGACGTCGGCATCCCGGAGGCCGGGCTGCTCATCTCGGCCTTCGCGATCGGCATGGTCGTCGGCGCTCCCCTGCTCGCGATCGCGACGCTGAGGGTGCCGAGGCGCGCCACACTCATGGCCCTGCTCGTCGTCTTCGGGCTCTCGCACGTCGTCGGCGCACTGGGCTCGGGGTACGCCCTGCTCTTCGCGACGCGCGTCGTCAGCGCGGTCGCCTGCGCCGGGTTCTGGGCGGTCGCGGCGGCCACGGCGGTCGCGCTCGTCCCGGTGGAGCGCCGCGGCCGCGCGCTGGCCATCCTGGTCGGCGGCCTCACCGTCGCGAACATCGCCGGTGTCCCCGCCGGGACCTTCCTCGGCCAGCACGCGGGCTGGCGGGCGGCGTTCTGGGCGGTCACGGCGCTGACCGTGATCGCGCTGATCGGCGTCTTCGCCCTGGTCCCGGAGACCCAGAACGGCGAGGACAAGACCGACGTCGCGACCGAATTGCGGCTCTACCGAGGCGGCCGGTTCTGGCTGGCGCTCGGCGTGATCGCGCTCGCGCAGGCGATGATCTTCGCGACCTTCAGCTACCTCGCGCCCCTGCTGACCGAGGTCGCCGGGCTGCCGGAGAGCTGGGTGCCGGGCGTGCTCTCCCTGTTCGGGCTCGGCGCGCTGATCGGGATCACCGCCGGCGGCAGGCTCGCCGACGCGAGGCCCTTCGCGACCCTCTACGGCGGCCTCGCCGTCGCACTGGTCGCCCTGATCCTGCTCGCGATCTCCGGCCCGGCGACCCCGCTCGCGATCCTCGCCGTGTTCCTGTTCGGCGTCGCCGGCTTCGGGGTCAATCCCGCCTTGAACGTCCGCGCCTTCGCCGTGGCGGGCAACGCGCCCACGCTCGTCGGCGCGAGCACGACCGCCGCGTTCAACGTCGGCAACACGGTCGGCCCGTGGCTCGGCGGCGAGTCGATCGACGCCGGTCTCGGCTATCCGAGCGTGGCGTGGGTGAGCGTCGGGCTCGGGGTCGCCACCGTCGTCGCCCTCACCTTCGCCGCCGGTGTCCAGCGCACCGACGACACCCGTCTGCTCCGCGAACCCGTTACCCAGTAAGGAGAAATAATGTCCGAACGAACCAAGGCCACCCTCGACGAGTTCTTCCGCCGAATGTCCACAGGGGACGCTGACGGCGCCACGGAACTCTTCGCCGACAGTGTCGCGTGGGACATCCCCGGCGCCACCGAGCTGGTCCCGTGGATCGGCCCGCGCCGGAACCGGGCGGAGGTCCGCGAGTTCTTCGACCTGCTCGACAAAGGGCTGATCAAGGACCGGTTCGACGTCGAGCGCGTCTTCGTCGACGGACGTCACGCCGTCGCGATCGGCCACCTGCGCTCGACGATCCGCAGCACCGGCAAGGTGATCCAGACGGCCTTCAGCCTCGAATTCGAGGTGGACGACGACGGCCGGATCACCAAGTACCTCATGCTCGAAGACTCCTGGCACGTCGCGAACGCCGCCCTCCCCTGACACGCGTGAAGGCCCCCTTCCCTCTGCTGAGCCGAGGGAAGGGGGCCTTCACGCGCATCGAGACCTAGATGCCGAGGGCGTGCACTCCGCCGTCGACCATGATCATCGAGCCGGTGGTGGCGGGCAGCCAGTCCGACAGGACGGCGCAGACGGACTTCGCCGTCGGGTCCGGGTCGGAGCTGTCCCAGCCGAGCGGCGCGCGGTCGCCCCAGCCCTCCTCCAGCTCGGAGAAGCCGGGGATCGACTTCGCGGCCATGGTCTTCATCGGACCGGCGCTGACCAGGTTGACCCGGATCCCCTTCGGGCCGAGGTCGCGCGCCAGGTACCGGTTCACCGACTCCAGCGCCGCCTTCGCCACGCCCATCCAGTTGTAGACGGGCCACGCGACGCGCGCGTCGAAGTCCATGCCGACGATCGACGAACCGCGCGAGAGCAGCGGCAGCGTCGCGACGGCCAGGGCCTTGAAGGAGAACGCCGAGACGTCGACGGCGACCTTCACGTCCTCGCCCGGCGCGTCCAGGAACGGCGCGCCGAGGCAGGACTGCGGGGCGAACCCGATCGAGTGCAGCACGCCGTCGAGCCCGTCGACGTGCTCACGCACGCGGTCGGCGAGCGAGTCGAGGTGCTCCTGGTTGGTGACGTCCAGCTCCAGCACCGGCGCCGGCTCGGGGAGCCGCTTGGCGATGCGCTCGACGAGCGACAGCCTGCCGAAGCCGGTGAGCACGACCTTCGCGCCCTCCTGCTGCGCGATCTTGGCCGCGTGGAACGCGAGCGAGGCGTCGGTGATGACGCCGGTGATCAGCAGGCGCTTGCCTTCGAGCAGTCCTGGCACGGGACCTCCAGTCCGGAGTGGTTTTGCGATCGGTACGGGAAAACGGGGACGTCAGTGGCCCATGCCGAGGCCGCCGTCGACCGGCAGCACCGCACCGTTGACGTAACCGGCCTCTTCCGAGGCGAGGTAGCGGACGGCGGCGGCGATCTCCGACGGCTCGGCGTACCGGCCGGAGGGAACCTGGGCGAGGATCTCCTTCTTGCGGTCCTCGCCGAGCTCGTCGGTCATGTCCGTGGCGACGAAGCCCGGCGCGATGACGTTCGAGGTGATGTTGCGCGAGCCCAGCTCACGCGCGAGCGAACGGGCGAGCCCGACGAGGCCCGCCTTGCTGGCCGCGTAGTTGACCTGACCGGCCGAACCGGTGAGGCCGACGACGGACGAGATGAAGATGTAGCGGCCCCACTTGCCGCGCAGCATGCCGCGGGAGGCGCGCTTGGCCACCCGGTACGCGCCGGTGAGGTTGGCGTCGACCACGCGGGTGAACTGCTCTTCGCTCATGCGCATGAGGAGGGTGTCGTCGGTCATCCCGGCGTTCGCGACGAGGACCTCGACCGGGCCCTGGTGCTCCTCGACGAGCTTGAACGCGGCGTCGATCTGCTCGGCGTCGGTGACGTCGGCCTGCACCCCGAAGAGGCCTTCGGGCGCGCCGGAACCGCGGTGCGTGATCGCGACCTTGTGCCCCTGCGCCGCGAGGTCCTTCGCGATCGCCAAACCGATGCCGCGGTTGCCGCCGGTGACCAGTACCGACCGTCCCACTTCAGCTCTCCTCGCCTCGTCTTGTCGCGCTGACGGCACTGAGGTTATCGGCTCGCCAGGTTCGCGCCGGAGCCGCGCCACCCCTACCTCCGGGTAACCGCGACCGTCCTAAGCGGATGTTAGGAACCGCGCCGAAACCTTGCCCGGCGGTCACGGATTGTTCACCGTGAGCCGGAACACAGGAGGTCAAAGATGACAACCCGGATCGGCGAATCCACGCCGCCCGTGAGCGAACGTCGAGTCGTCGGCAACGTGCTGCGCGGCTCGATCGGCAACCTGGTCGAGTGGTACGACTGGTACGCCTACGCCGCCTTCACCACGTACTTCGCGAAGTCCTTCTTCCCCACCAAGGACACGACGGCGGCCTTCCTCGGCACCGCGGCGGTCTTCGCCGTCGGCTTCCTCATGCGGCCGCTCGGCGGCTGGATGCTCGGCCGGTTCGCCGACCGGTTCGGGCGACGAAGCGCACTCGTGCTTTCCGTCACGTTGATGGCGACGGGGTCGCTGATGATCGCCGTGACACCGACCTACGCCTCGATCGGGATCGCCGCGCCGATCCTGCTGCTGGTGGCCCGGCTCGTCCAGGGACTCTCGGTCGGCGGCGAGTATTCGACCTCCGCGACCTATCTGTCCGAAGTGGCCACTCCGGGCAAGCGCGGCTTCTACTCCAGCTTCCAGTACGTGACGCTGTACGGCGGCCAGTTGCTGGCGCTGGGTCTCCAGTTGCTCCTGCAGGCCGTGCTGACCGAGCAGCAGCTGACCTCGTGGGGCTGGCGGATCGCCTTCATCGTCGGCGCGCTCGCCGCGGTCGTGGTGATGGTCCTGCGCCGCGGGATGGACGAGTCGGCCAGCTTCGAGGAGACCAAGGCCTCCGGCACCGGCAAGGACGCGGGCGACAAGGGCACGCTGCGCGCGCTGATCAAGTACCCCAAGGAGATCGCGCTCGTCGTCGGCCTCACCCTCGGCGGCACGGTGTCGTTCTACACCTTCGCCACCTACAGCCAGAAGTTCATGGAGAACACCGCGGGCATCCCGCGCCGGACGGTCACGCTGATCCTGTTCTGCGCGATCCTCGTCGCCGCGATCCTGCAGCCGTTCGCGGGCAAGCTGTCCGACCGCATCGGCCGTCGTCCGCTGCTGATGTTCTTCGGGATCGCCGGCACGCTGCTGACCGTCCCGATCATGACGCTGATGGGCGGGACGAACCAGCCGGTGCTCGCCTTCCTGCTGATGCTGGCCGGGCTGGTGATCGTCACCGGGTACACCTCGATCAACGCGATCGTGAAGGCCGAGCTGTTCCCGACGAAGATCCGCGCGATCGGCGTCGGTCTCCCCTACGCGCTCACCGTGGCGATCTTCGGCGGCACCGCCGAGCTCATCGCGCAGGCGCTCAAGGGGGCCGGCCACGAATCGGTGTTCTTCTACTACGTCGCGGGCTGTGTCCTGGTGTCGCTGATCGTGTACGGCACAATGCGGGAAACCTCGAAGACCTCGGAGCTGGACAAGAAGAAGCAGCCCGAGCCCGAGCTCGTGTCCGGCCGCGAAGGCTGGGCGGGAAGGTGTGGCCGTGCGGGTGCTGCTCGTCGAGGACGACGCCGGTGTCGCCGACGCGCTCGCCGAAGCGCTGCAGTCACGCGGCCACACCGTCTCCCACGCGATCCGCGGCAGCGACGCGCTGCACCGGCATCGGGCCGCCGACGTGATCCTGCTGGATCTCAACCTGCCCGACATGCACGGGCTCGACGTGCTCAGGAAGGTCCGTCAGGTGTCGCCGGTGCCGGTGCTCGTGCTCACCGCGAGCGGGGACGAACGGTCCGTGGTGCGCGGGCTGCGGCTCGGTGCCGACGACTACCTGACGAAACCGGTCCGCCTCGCCGAACTGCTGGCGAGGATGGACGCGGTCGTCCGCCGCGCCACCGTCTCCGCCGCACCGCAGGACGGCGTCGTGCGCGTCGAGGACGTCGAGATCGACCTCGGCGCGCGGCGCGTGCTGGTGGACGGGCACGACATCGGGCTCACCGCCAAGGAGTTCGCCGTCCTGGCGGTGCTCGCCGCCCGGCCGGGTACCGCGGTGAGCCGCCAGCAGCTGATGGACGAGGTCTGGGGCGACGCGTACCTCGCCGTCTCCCGTTCGCTCGACGTGCACCTGACCCAGCTGCGCGCGAAGCTCGACCGGCCGGGCCTGCTGACCACCATCCGGGGCTTCGGCTACCGGCTCGGCCGGGACTGACCGGTGCGCACCCGGCTGCTGGTCGTCCTCGTGGCCCTCGCGCTGACGGTGGTCGCCGCGTTCGCGATCCCGCTGTTCGGTTCGACCGCCGCCCAGCGCACGCAGCAGCTCGTGATCGCCCGCAACGCCGACGTCGACCGCTTCGTCGTCCTCGCCCAGCAGGCCGTGGACGCCGCCGACCCGACCGCGCTGGCGGTCGACGCCGCGCGGTATTCGTCGTTATACGGCGAAGCGGTCGTGGTGGTCGACGCGCGGGGCGTGCCGCTGGTCGAGACCGGCGGGATGACCGCCGCGGAACCGGTGGTCCGCTCGCTCGTCGAGGCCGCGCTGCGCAATCAGCCCGCGAAGGGACCGGAACAGCTCAGCCCGTGGTCGGCCGATCCGGTCCATTTCGCCCGTCCGGTGGGCACCGGGACCCGCGTGGCCGGTGTGGTCGTGCTCCGCGCGTCGGTGACCACGGCGGCGGCCGACGTCGCCGCGCGCTGGGCCGCGATCGTCGCGGGCGCGGTGCTGGTCGCGGCGGTGTCCGTGCTGCTCGCGGTCCTGCTGGCCCGCTGGATGGTGCGGCCGCTGCACGAACTGGAGACCGGCGTGCAGGCGGTGACCGAAGGGCATCGCGCGCAGGTCCCCGACCGGGCCGGGCCCCGTGAGCTGCGGTCGCTCGCGACGTCGTTCAACCGGATGTCCGACGCCGTCGTCGAGGCGTCCGAACAGCAGCGGCGGCTGGTCGCCGACGCGTCACATCAGCTGCGGAATCCCATGGCCGCCTTGCGGTTGCGGGTCGATTCGCTCGCCGCGCAGGTCGACGGCGACGGTCAGCGGGCCTATCGGGCGACCGTCGCGGAGGTCGAGCGCCTGGAGTCCCTGCTCGACGGGCTGCTCGCGCTGGCGCTCGCCGAAAGCGCCGCGACCCGGCTCGCCGCGGGCGAATCCGGTGACGAACCCTGCGATCTCCCCGCCGTCCTGGCCGAACGGGTCGACGCGTGGCGGCCCGCGGCCGAAGACGCCGGCGTGGGACTCGCGGCGTCCGAAGGCCACGACGAGCCGGTGCCGGTGCGGTGCGAGGAAAGCGAACTGGCGCAAGTGCTGGACGTCTTGCTGGACAACGCGGTGCACTACGCGGGACGCGGCGCCACGATCACCACCGGCTACGAAACCGCTGACACGACGGCGACGCTCTTCGTGTCCGACAACGGTCCCGGACTGTCCAAAGAGGACCGCGAACGCGCGACCGAACGCTTCTGGCGGGCCGGTGGCGACGGCGCCCCACGCGGCACGGGCCTCGGCCTCGCGATCGCGAGCCAGCACGTGCTCGCGAGGGGCGGGAAACTCGAACTGCGCGAGGCGGCACCGCACGGGCTCGAAGTCCGCGTCGAACTGCCCCTCGCGACAGGGGAAATGGCATGACCGTCACCAGGCGCACCGCGCTCCTCGCCGGGCTCGCGGCCCTCGCGGGCTGTTCGAGCGCGGGTTACCGGGGCCCGGAACGCGAGGTCGTCATCGCGGCGGGCGAGAACGGCGGGTTCTATCTGGCCTTCGCGGAACTCCTCGCCCAGCAGCTGAACCGGGCCGAGCCGCGGCTGCGGGCGACCGCCGTCGCCACCGAAGCCAGCGTCGAGAACCTGCGGCGGCTACGGGACGGTAGAGCCGACCTCGGGCTCGTCCTCGGAGACGTCGCCGAATCCGCTTTCCTCGGCGCGGAACCGTTCTCCGTCCCGATCGAGTTCTCGGCCATCGGCCGCGTCTACGAGAACTACCACCAGCTCGTCGTCCGGGTGGACGGCGGAGTGCGCACACTAGCCGACCTGACCGGGCGGCCGGTGGCGATGGGCGCGAGCGGATCCGGTGTCGCGGTGTTCAGCACGCGCCTGTTCGCCCGTGCCGGGGTCCCGGTGAAAGCCAGGAACCTGCTTTTGGGTGAAGCGATCAACGCGCTGGCGGCGCACGAGGTCGACGCACTGCTCTGGTCCGGTGGGATCCCGACCCCCGCGCTCACCGAACTGAACCGGACCACCCCGATCACCCTTCTCCCGCTCGATGCCCATCTCCCCGCCCTGCGCGCGGGATACGGCCCGGTGTACGACCAGGTCCACGTCCCGGCGCAGGCTTATCAAGGGGTGGGCGAGCTGCGGACGATCGGCGTCGCGAACCTGCTGCTGGCCGCCCCTTCGCTCCCCGATGACGTCGCGGCCGCGGTGGCGCGGGTCCTGGCCGGGCACGCCGCCGATCTCGTGCCCGCCGCCGCGGTGGGGACGCAGTTCCTCGACGTCCGGACGCTGATCGGCACGGGAAAGGTCCCGCTGCATCCCGGAGCCGCTTCGGCCTACCGTGCCCTGCACGGGTGATCACGGCTCCATCTTCAGAGGGATGCGCGTCGCACCGGGGCGCTGCCAGGGTCGGAAGCAGGCGGCCGTCGGGCCGCCCCGATCCGAAAGGACTCCAGCAGTGTCATCGAGACACAACAGGGTGGTGCGGGGTTCGGCGCTGATCGCGGGCCTCGCGCTCGCGGGCGGTCTCGCCACGGCGGCCCCCGCCGTCGCGGCCGACCAGGTCAAGCTCACCGCACCGGCCCTCACCGGCCCCTACGAGGTCGGCACCACCGACCTCCACCTCGTCGACCCGTCCCGCGCCGATCCGTGGAAACCGGAGCGGCGCCGGGAAGTCATGGCCACCGTCACCTATCCGGCGGACCGGTTCGCCGAGGGACCGCGCGCGCCGTGGTTCACACCCGGGATGAGCGCCGTCATCGACCAGGTGCTGGCGAGCGAGGACTACCTCGGCCTCCCCGCAGGCTCCATCGACTGGGCGTCGTCGAAGCGGCGCGCCGAGATCGGCGTCCCCGCGGCGCACGGCGCACCGAAGCCGGTGGCGCTCTTCTCCCCCGGTTTCGGCGGGCCGCGGGAGACGTACACGGCGATCGTCGACGACCTGGCCAGCCGCGGGTACGTGGTCGTCTCGCTTTCGCACACCTACGAGAGCGCCGCGGTCGAGTTCCCCGGCGGAAGGCTCGAAACGGCCGTCCAGCAGGGCGAAGGGCCCGAGTTCATGAAGAAGGCGCTCGACGCCCGGGTCGGTGACTTCCGCTTCGTTTTGGACCAGCTCGCGAAGATCACCCGTGGCGAGAATCCCGACGCGGAGAAGCGACAGCTCCCCCGCGGCCTCGGCTGGTCACTCGACCTGTCCCGGGTCGGTGCCTACGGGCACTCCTACGGCGGATTCACCTCCGGCGAAACGATGGTGCACGACCGCAGGGTCGACGCCGGGATCAACTTGGACGGCGCGATGGCGACCGCGTTCGGCTACCCGCCGGGCAGCGCCTACGTACCCGGCGAGGTCACCAAACGCGGTCTCGACCGGCCGTTCATGCTGATGGGCGCCGAGGGCGTCGACGAGAACGGCAAACCGCTCGAACACACGCACCGGCAGCCCGATTTCGACCGCAGCTGGGCGGATTTCTGGGCCAACCAGCGCGGGTGGAAGCGGGACCTCCTGCTGCGCGGCGGCAGCACGCACATGGCCTACAGCGATCTGCAGGTCGTCGTGCCGCAGCTCGGTTCGCGAGTGGCGCCGGAGAAGCGGGAGGCGGTCATCGGCACCATCGATCCCCGCCGTTCGGTGGCCGCGCAGCGGGACTACATCGGCGCGTTCTTCGATCTGCACCTGAAGGGCCGCGACCGGCATCTGTTCGACGGCGAGTCGCCGCGTCATCCGAACATCGACTTCATCGACTGAGCCGGTGAAGGACGCTTTCTCCTCAGCAAGGGGAAGGCGTCCTTCACGTAGGTTGGAACCGTGACAGAGCCACGGAAACCGATCGTCGAGATGCCGCTGCGCGTGCGCTACCACGAATGCGACGGGCAGGGCATCGTGTTCAACGCGCACTACCTCGCCTATGTGGACATGGCCATGTTCGAGGTCGAGAAAGCCCTCTTCGGCTCCCACCAGGAGGCGGTGGCCCGCGGTGTCGACGTCGTCGTCGCCGAATCGAACCTCCGCTACCGCGCGCCTTGCCGCTACGACGACGAACTGGTCGTCGCCGTGTACCTGAACCACCTCGGGACGACGTCGCTGATCATCGACTTCGAGATCACTCGCGACGGCCGCCTGTGCGCGGAGGTCAAGACCCGCTACGTCTTCGTCGACCCGGCGACCCTCACGAAGGCGGCGCCGCCCGCGGCTGTGCGCGAGGCGTACGCCGCCTTCGTGCCCGCTCAGGCGGACTGAACGCCGGGCCGCCGGTCTTCGACGACGTAACTGGCCCGCGTGCTGATCGGCGCTCCGGGGGTGTTGACGTACGGCACCACCCGGAAGTCGCTGCGCCAGCGATGCCGGTTGACGTTCACCCGGACGTAGCCGCGCTGGCTGTTGAAGAACTTCATATGCGGGTTGGCCTTCAGCAGGTTCTCACCGCCGGGCGTCATGTCCGCGCCGTTGCCGCCGCTGGTGATCGACGTCCCGACGAACTCGCTCGCCACGGTCGGCGAACCGGGGTCGGCGAAGTCGCGCTTGAGGTCCCAGGCGTAGTTCTGGTGCCTGTCGCCGGTGATGACCACCAGGTTCCGCACCCCGCGGTCCTGCGCCGCGGCGAGCACGCGGTCGCGGTCGGCGACGTAGCCGTCCCACGGGTCGAGGTAGACGTTCGTGGCCTCGCCCGCGTCGGTGTCGGTCTGGCCCATCGGCGCCTGGTTGCCGAGGATCTGCCACCGCGCGCGGGACCGCGAGAACCCGTCGAGCAGCCACTTCCGCTGCTCCGAGCCGAGCAGGGTGCGGTTCTCGTCGAACCGCTCGGTGCAGTTCGCCGACTGACCGTCGCCGCACGGCTGGTCGTCGCGGTACTGGCGGGTGTCGAGCATGGTGAAGTCGGCGAGCGTGCCGTAGCTGAGCCGACGGTGAAGCCGCGCGTCCGGCCCCTTCGGCAGCTGGGCGATGCGGTACGGCAGGTGCTCGTACATCGCCTGGAACGCCTCGGCCCGCCGCTGCCGGAACACCGCGCGGTCCTGGTCCGGTTCCTTGTCGATCTGCGAGATGTCGCCCGCCCAGTTGTTCTCCACCTCGTGGTCGTCGTTGACGTGGATCCACGGGAAGGCGGCGTGCGCGGCCATCAGCGGCGCTTCGGACTTGTAGAGCGCGTACTGGAGCCGGTAGCGGGCCAGGTCGAAGGTCTCGCCCTTGAACTGCGGTCCCACCGGCGTGCCGCGGCCGACCCCGGTGACACCGCTTTCGTAGAGGTAGTCGCCGAGGTGCACGACCAGGTCGAGGTCCTCGGCCGCCATGTGGTCGTACGCGGTGAAGTGCCCGGCCTCCCAGTTCTGGCAGGACGCGAACGCGAAGTTCAGCTCGCGCGGCGACGACCAGGCGACGGGCGCCGTCCGGGTGCGCCCGACCGGCGAGATCACGCCGCCCGTGCGGAAGCGGTAGAAGTACTCGTGGTCCGGCGCGAGACCGTGGACCTCGGGGTGCACCGAGTGACCGAGTTCCGGCGTGGCCACCACGGAGCCGCGGCGGACCACGGCGCGGAAGCGCTCGTCGAGCGACACTTCGTACTCGACGCGGACCGGCGTGCGCGGCATGCCGCCGAACCCGTCGGCCTCGTAGGGCTTCGGCGCGAGCCTGGTCCAGAGGACGACCCCGCCGGGCAGCGGGTCGCCCGACGCGACACCGAGGGTGAACGGGTCGCCGGCACCGCGGGCGAGCGGCATCGCGCCGGCGGCGTTCCAGGCACCGGTCCCCAGCAGGACGGCGGCAGCGCCGGCGGAGCCATAACCGAGGAAGCGACGCCGCGACAGGGGGTGAGGGAGCGAAGGCATGTAAGCCCTCCTGTGGTGGGATGGTCACGGGCGGGCCTCATGCTCGTCCGGCTTGATGGCCGCCCGGCCGCGCTCAGGCGAAGCGCCCGTGAACGAAAGACGATCAACCCTCGTGTTCCGCATCCTGTTCTACCGCCCCGAAATCCCGCCCAACACGGGTAACGCGATCCGCTTGACCGCGAACACCGGCTGCGAGCTCCACCTGGTGGAGCCGCTCGGTTTCACGCTGGAGGACAAGCAGTTACGGCGCGCGGGGCTCGACTACCACGACCTCGCGCGCGTCCACGTCCACGCGGATCTCGACGCCGCTTGGGCGGCACTGCTTCCCGCGCGGGTCTACGCGTTCAGCGCTTCGGCGACGCGGCTGCACACCGACGTCGCGTACGAGCCCGGTGACGTCCTGATGTTCGGACCGGAGTCGGCGGGGCTGCCCGCCGAGATCCAGGAAGCCCCGCAGGTGACCGACCGGGTACGGCTGCCGATGCTGCCGTCGAGCCGGTCGCTGAACCTCTCGAACACCGCTGCGATCAGCGTGTACGAGGCTTGGCGGCAGAACGGCTTCGCGACTCCGTAGCCGCCCGGATGTCATGAAAGGGCCGTTCAGGACATCTTTTGTCCTGAACGGCCCTTTCATGACACGTCGCGACCCGGCTAGGGCAGGCGCTGCCCCAGGAAGAGCGAAGCCGCGGCACCGATCATCAGCACCAACGTCCCGAGAATAACCCAAGGACGACTCGCGTCGGCGTCCTTGAGCTCGTACCCGATCTGCTCGCCGAGGTCGTCGTACACGCGTTTCAGCTCGTCCGCGCTCGCCGCCTTGTAGAAGTCGCCGCCCGAAAGCCGCGCGATCTCCTCCAGCGATTCGTCGTCGACCTTCACGTCCTGCGGTTTGCCGTCGATGTCGACCGAACCGTGCGTGGTGCCGAACGAGATCGACGAGATCGGCACCTGCGCCTGCTTCGCGGCCTGAGCGGCCGTGTAGCCGCCTCGCGGTGCGTACAGGTCGTCCGGGACGGTCTGCTTGCCGTCACTCATCAACACGATCCGCGCGGGCGGCGGGCCTTCGGCGCCACCGACGATCGCCGAGAAGCTCTCGATCGACTGCAACGCGGCGAAGATCCCTTCACCGGTGGCCGTCGACTGCGCCAGCTTCAGGTTGTCGATCGCCTTCACCACGCCACCGCGATCGGTCGTCGGCGCGACCAGCACCGTCGCCGTGCCGGCGAAGGAGATCAGCCCGAGGTTCACGCCCGGCGTCATGTTCTGCGCGAACGACCGCGCCGACTCCTGGGCCGCCTTCAGTCGGGTCGGGGCGACATCGGTCGCCTCCATCGACAGCGACGTGTCGATCACCAGCATCACGGTGGCCCGGTTGCGGGGCACCTTCTGCTCGGCCGTCGGCCCGGCGAGCGCGACGGTGAGCACCAGCAGCGAGAGCACGATCAGGATGGCGGGAACGTGCCGCACCCATCCCTGGCTCTTCGGCGCGACCTTCTCCAGCAGCTCCAGGTTGGCGAACCGCATGGTGCGTTTGCGCCGCGCGCGCTGGGACAGCACGTAGCCCACGGCCACCGCGGCGACCGCCAGCAGCAGCAGGAACCACCACGGCGACGCGAATCCGGTGAGGCTCACGCGACACCACCGGACCAGCGGCGCTTCCGGGCCACCACGAACCGGACCATGTCGGCGATCCAGTCCGAATCGGTGCGCAGCACCAGATGCGCGGCACCGGCGCGGCGCAGCGCGGCCGCGACCTCCTGCCGGTGTGCGTGCGCCGCGGCGCCGAATTCCTTGCGCAGCAAGGCCGAAGCGTGCACTTCGCGCTGTTTCCCTGTCTCCGGGTCGGCCAGCACGACGGTGCCCACGTCGGGCAGGTCGATGTCGCGCGGGTCGAGGACTTCGATGGCGATGAGGTCGTGGTGCCCGCCGAGCGCCCGCAGCGGACGCTGCCATTCGGTGTCGCCGAGGAAGTCGGAGATCACGACGGCGAGCCCGCGACGACGCGGCGGGCGGCGCAGTTTCTCCAGTGCCGCGGCGAGATCCCCGCGGACGCCTTCCTCGGCACGCGGGGTTTCGGCGATCTTGCGGACCAGCCCCCGCGCGTGCGGGAGCCCGCCGCGCGCCGGGATGCGCGTGATGTTGCCCGCCCCGTTGGAGACGAGCGCGCCGATCCGGTTCCCGCCACCGCCGGTCAGATGGGCGACCGCGGCCGTCGCGCAGACGACCAGGTCGCGTTTTTCGCACAGCGCGGTGCCGAAGTCGAGGCTCGCGGACACGTCCGCCACCAGCCACGTCTCCAGTTCGCGGTCGGCGACGGTCTCCCGGATATGCGGGCTCGTCGTGCGCGCGGTGACCGCCCAGTCCATCCGGCGGACGTCGTCACCGGGCTGATACGGCCGGGCCTCCCCCGGTTCCGAACCGGGCCCCGGCACGAGGCCGAGATGGTTTCCCTGCAGCAGACCGTCGAGACGGCGGCGCACGTCGAGTTCGAGCGTGCGCAGGCCCGCCTCCATCCGCTCCCCGCGGAGTACCGGCGGAGCCCAGGAAGGACGTTCGCCCTTCTCGTTCTTCACGCTCGCTTCCCTACCTGACCGGTGCGCCGGCCGGGACCGGGCCGCCCTGCCCGGCGCCGCCCTGCGGACGGGCCGAGACCTGCGGCAGCGGCACGGTCTGCAGCACCCGCGTGATGATGTGGTCGATGGGCACACCGTCGGCCAGCGCGTCGTAGGACAGCACGAGCCGGTGGCGCAGCACGTCGGGAACGACGTCGACGACGTCCTGCGGCAGCACGTAGTCCCGCCCGCGGACCAGCGCCAGCGCGCGGGCCGCGGCGATGATGCCGAGGCTGGCACGCGGCGAGGCGCCGTAGGACACCCAGCCCGCGACGTCGGCGAGGCCGTGGTCGTTCGGCGTACGGGTGGTGAGCACGAGGCGCACGACGTAGTCGACGAGCGCGTGGTGCACGAAGACCTGCGAAGCGACGTTCTGCAGCCGCACCAGCTCCGCCGGGCTGAGCACCTCCTGCGGGGTGGGCGGGGTGACGCCCATCCGGTAGATGATCTCGCGCTCTTCCTCGGCCGTCGGGTACTCGACGACGATCTTGAACAGGAAGCGGTCACGCTGCGCCTCGGGCAGCGGGTACACACCCTCGTTCTCGATCGGGTTCTGCGTGGCGAGCACGAGGAACGGGTCGGGCATCGGGAAGGTCTGGCCGCCGATCGACACGTGCCGCTCGGCCATCACCTCGAGCATCGCCGACTGCACCTTCGCGGGCGCGCGGTTGATCTCGTCGGCGAGCACGAAGTTCGCCACCACCGGGCCGAGCTCGACGTCGAACCGCTCGGCGCCCTGCCGGTAGATCCGGGTGCCGAGGATGTCGGCGGGGACCAGGTCCGGGGTGAACTGCACGCGCGAGAACGAGCCGCCCACGACTCGCGCGAAGGTCTCGACGGCGAGGGTCTTCGCGACACCAGGCACACCTTCGAGCAGGAGGTGTCCCTTGGCCAGCAGGCCGACCAGCATCCGCTCGACCAGCCTGTCCTGGCCGACGATGATCCGCTTGACCTCGAACACGGTCCGCTCCAGCAACTGGGCGTCCCGCGCCGGCGTTCCGGGCTGCTGCGCGCCGTCGGCGTAGCCGGGCTCGGTCACTCGTGCCTCCTGTGTTCCCCGCTTGCGTTCTTGCGTCCGGATGTGACCGTAGTGGTCGGTGACACAGCCGTTCGTGACGGTAGCCAACCCGATCAGCGGTATGACGGCTGTGAAGGGGCCTCGCCGCGGAACTTCACCAGGTCGTCCCACGCCTGCTTCGGGTGCATCGCCATCCGCTGCCGGACGACGGCGAGCCCGTGCAGGCGCGGTGTCAGCCGGTCGGCGGTCAGCGTGTCGTCGAAGACCTCCAGCACGGTCGCGCAGAACAGCACGAAACAGCCACTGTGCCAGCGCAGATCGCCGATCACCGCGGCCTCGTCGCCGCCACCGGCCACCAGCCGCTCGGCGATCGCGGCCAGTGCTTCCGGCTCCTCCGTCCCCGGGATGCCGAGCAGTTCCGTGGTCAGCGCGGCCAGTTCCGGCGAGCGGTCCAAGGTGGCCGCGGTGGCGATGAAGGCGCGGGCCTTGCCCGCCAGTTCCGCGGTGACGAGGCTTCGCGCGACGACTTCCAGTGACGGCTGGTAGACCTCGTTCGCGAGATCGACCATCTCGGTGGCGCAGCGTTTGAGGTCCCGGGGCAGGCCTCCCGACAGACAGTGGGCCAGGTAGCAGAACTGTTCGGAGATCCCCCGCAACCGCAACGCGATCCAGAGCCTGCTTTCGTCCAAAGTGAACGGTTCGAGCCGCACCATCTCCGAGAACGCGCTGTCGAAGGCGTCCCGGACGCCGAGCCCCCGCTGTTCGAAGCCGAGGACGGCGTCGTCCGAAACGGACACGAAGAACAGGCATCCCGGAACGTCGAAGACACCCTTCACGTCGTTGATGAACTGGTGTGCCTTGTCGGGTTCGCCGATCTTGTCCAGTTCGTCGATCGCGATCACGACCCGGCCGGCGATCCTCTCCGCGTCAAGCCGCCGAGCCGCCTCTTCGGCGAACTCACGGAACTTGTCGACGACCTCCGGATGGGTGAGCTGCTGTTCGGCGCGCTGGGTCGACCAGGTGCGGCCTGCTTCCCCCTTCAGCGGCATGCTGAGCTTCCCGGACCATCCGGTCGTGTAGGTCTGCAGGAACCGGATCCGGTCGAGTTGCTGTTCGGTGAGGCGGCGGAAGCCCGCCAGGCGGATGTCCCGGCGGCGCGCGATCACCAGCCGGACGACCGCGGCCCCGGCCGCCACCACGCCGAACACCAGCCGCAGCAGGAACAGCGACACCGCTCCGAGGGCGAAGAGCTTCGCTGTGGACTGTCCCGTCCACACCTGCTGAGGTGTCACGCGCCCGTTCACGACATCGACCGCGAGCGTCCAGAGGTCCTGCCAGGGTGCCCCGCCCCACAGCAGCCACACGGCCGACGCCGCCACTCCCCAGAACACCAGGAACGCCGACGCCTTCCGGAGTGAGCGCTCGAGCATCCGGCGCCGCCGAAGACGGCCGGATACCGTTCGCGAGCCCTTCGAGATCTTCGCCAGCACCGCCTTGCAGAGCAGCGCGTGCAGGTGCAGCACGAAGTCGCGGGCCTCGTAGGCGGCGGGCGCGGAGGCGACCACGACCAGTGGTGCCGCCCGGTCCGACCGGCTCAGCAGCCCCTGCTCCAACGAGCGGATCGACGTGGTCTTGCCGGTCCCCCGGTGCCCGGCGAGCGCGACGGCCACCGAATCGGCCCGATCGACGATCCGCCGCAGCCGTTTCACCGCGGCCGTCCGCACGAGGCTCGCTTCCAGATCCGCCGAGGCGTCCGGCTCTTCGAAGACGAGATTCACGCCCGAGCGGATCCGCCGGTGATCCCGCAGATGGTCCCGGAGGGCGGGCAGGACGATCTCCCGCAGCGCGAACTCCCACCGTTCGCCCAAACCGATCATCTCCGGATGCGCCCATTCCTCGGTGCGTTGCCAGCCTTCGGTGACGAAGAGCCCGGGGATCCGCCGGCCGATGACCAGCACGGCCATCCCGATCACCCCGCCGAGCCCCAGCACGCCGACCAGCTGGAACGGCAACGGCATCGCCGACCACGTCAGCTGGAGGACCCGGAGGTACCCCACCAGAAGCGCGCAGGTCACGAGCAACCAGCCCGCCTCCCGGACGGTCACCCGCCGGAACGGGAGGCGCCGCGGCCGTTCGAAGACCACGCCCGCCCGTTCCCGCTCCATGCGGATCCGCGCGAGCGCGGTGACATCGCCGAGCACGGCCGTGCGGGCGTCCTCGGCGCGCAGCCCCTCCCTGCGGAGTCCCGCGGCGATCTCCGGTTCGGTGAGCGCTTCGTCGAGCACGGCCTCCAGCGCGAGCAGCGAAGACCACGTGTCGAAATCCTCGACGAAACCCTGGCCGTCGCGCAGGAGGTCCGACTCGTACTCATCCGGCTGCAGGTCGCTCACCGGCTTATGATGCCGAACCGCCCGGCCGCGTCCCCCGGCTCCGGTCAGGAAAACCGGTCCAGATCCTCCGGCGTGTCGATGTCGGCGCTCTCCCCCGGCTCTTCGGGCACCTCGACGATCTCCAGCCCGCCCAGCGTCCGCCGCAACGACGCGTTCTCCACCGGTTCCGGCAGGGCGCCGCGCAAGGCCTCCGCGCGCCAGGCGCCGAGCAGCCACTGCCGCTCCCCCGAGGCGTCGACCAGCACCGCCCCTGAGGCGTCGCCGAGCCCCGCCAGCAGGCGGTCCACAGTGGACTTCCGGACGCCGGCGAGGTCACCGGCCAGCACCACGACGATCTCCGTGCGCACCAGCGCGAGCCCGGCCGCCAGCGCGGCCACCGGACCCGATCCCGGTGACGACTCCCTGGTCCACACGACGTCGCCGAACCCCGGCCGTTCCGGGCCGACGACGATCACCGGATCCGCGTCCACTAGGGCCGCCAAAGCCCTCGTCAGCAACGGTTTCCCGCCGACGGGGAGCGCGGGTTTGTCCACACCGGACAGGCGGCGCGCGGCGCCACCCGCCAGCACGATCCCCGCATACGACACGCTTAGCCGATCAAGCGGGTCGCGTACGGCATGATGCCGCCGTACCGCACGGGCGCGATCCGGACCCGCAGGCCCGACTGCGGCGCCTCGACCATCTGGCCGTTCCCGAGGTACATCGCGACGTGGTGGATGCCCCGCGCGCTGCCGCCCCAGAAGAGCATGTCGCCGCGGCGCATCTGGGAGAGCGGCACCTTCCGCCCGGCGTTGTACTGGTAGCCGCTGTAGTGCGGGAGCGATTTCACCCCGGCGAACGCGTAGATCATCAGGCCCGAGCAGTCGAACCCGATCTTGTTGTAGTCGCCGTAGCGGTCCGCCGTGCCGCCATCGCGGATACCGCGGGTCGGGCCGGAGGTGTTGCCGCCACCCCACGCGTAGACCACTCCGAGCTGCGACAGCGCACGCCGGACGACGGCCTCGACGCTCGCCCCGGCGGGGGCGGACTGGACGGGCCTGGCGGACGGACGGCCACCGCCGCCCTGGCTGGGCCTTTCCGCGGCGAGAGCGGCCTGACGAGCACGCTCCTCGTCCTCACGGGCCTTCTGCGCCTTCCAGTCCTCGTAGCGCTGCCGCTGGCCCTGCAGGCCGTTGACCTTCTGCTGCGCTTCGAAGAGCTGCTTCTCGACGCTGGCCTTGTCGGCTTCGAGTTTCTGGTTCTGCGCGGCCTGGGTGTCCTGGGCGTGCTGCGCGGCACTCTGCGCGTTGTCGGCCTCGTGCTTGGCCGCCTCGGCCGCACGCTTGCGCTCCTGCGCGATTTCCAGCTTCTTGCGCGCGGTCGCGTCCTTGTTGGACTTGTCCGTCTGCGCGCGCTTCATCGTGTCGAGCGCGTTGAGCCTGCTGCCGCCGACCGCGTCGAGCATCTGGGCGCGACCGAGGAGTTCCTTCGGGCTGTTGGCGGTCAGGTACGCCGACACCGAGCCGATCGTGCTGCCCTGCTGGAAGCTCGCGGCGGCGAACTTGTCGAGGTCGGCGCGGGCCTTGTCGATGGTCGCCTGCGCGGCGTCGGATTCGGTGCGCGCGGACCGCGCCTCGCGATCGGCCTGCGCGGCTTCGTCCTGCGCGGTCTCCGCGTCGACCCGCGCCTTGTTGGCCTCTTCCATCTTCAGCTCGACGTCGTCGTTGAGCTGGGCGAGCTTCGACTCGGCCTGGGCCAGCTGGTTCGTGAGCCTGCCGACGTCGCCCGCCTTGGCGTTGGCGTCGGCCTTGCTGGAGTTGATCTCGGAGTCGCTGGGATTCGGCGGAGGCGGCGGTACCGCAACGGCGGTACCCGTCACCCCGAGCAACAGGGCGATCCCGAGGGCGCCGATGGTCATGCCACGGCGGGCACCGGTCCCCGACCCGGCTTCACCACGCACGATCCACCCACCTCCTGATCTTGAACAATGAGCTCACTGTGCCACTGCCGTCACAGCATTACCAGAAGCACCACCAGGAACTTACACACCGTAGGCACCATTTCCCCTCAACGGGGGACGAACAGACGAACGTTTCGTCACTCGAACGGACGCAGGCGCTGAGACCTTCATGACCCGCGTGTCGGCTTGCCAAGCCAAACAGGACGGGCGTACTGTTTGAAGGGACGAACGAGGTGTGCCATCCCGGGTCCGGACCTACGGTGGGGGTGCGCAACACTCGCTCCGGGTCGGCCCGAACGACCTGGAGAACACACCGAACTGACCCGCCACTGGAGTTAGAAGTGACCGCACCCGCCAGCAAGGACAGCTTCGGCGCCAAAGACACGCTGAAGGTGGGCGACGCCTCCTACGAGGTTTTCCGCCTGAACAAGGTCGAGGGCTCCCAGCGCCTTCCCTACAGCCTGAAGATCCTGCTCGAGAACCTGCTGCGGACCGAGGACGGCGCGAACATCACCGCCGACCACATCCGCGCGCTCGGCAACTGGGACGCCAAGGCCGACCCGTCGATCGAGATCCAGTTCACGCCCGCCCGCGTGATCATGCAGGACTTCACCGGCGTCCCCTGCGTCGTCGACCTCGCCACCATGCGCGAGGCCGTCACCGACCTCGGCGGCGACCCGGACAAGGTGAACCCGCTCGCCCCCGCCGAGCTGGTCATCGACCACTCCGTCATCATCGACGTCTTCGGCCGCGCCGACGCCTTCGAGCGCAACGTCGAGATCGAGTACGAGCGCAACCGCGAGCGCTACCAGTTCCTGCGCTGGGGCCAGGGCGCGTTCGACGAGTTCAAGGTCGTCCCGCCGGGCACCGGCATCGTTCACCAGGTCAACATCGAGCACCTCGCGCGCACGGTGATGGCCCGCAACGGCCAGGCGTACCCCGACTCCTGCGTCGGCACCGACTCGCACACCACCATGGTCAACGGCCTCGGCGTGCTGGGCTGGGGCGTCGGCGGCATCGAGGCCGAGGCCGCCATGCTGGGCCAGCCGGTCTCCATGCTCATCCCGCGCGTCGTGGGCTTCAAGCTCACCGGCGAGATCCCGACCGGCGTGACCGCCACCGACGTCGTGCTCACCATCACCGAGATGCTGCGCAAGCACGGTGTGGTCAGCAAGTTCGTCGAGTTCTACGGCGAGAGCGTCGGCGCGGTGCCGCTGGCGAACCGCGCCACCATCGGCAACATGAGCCCCGAGTTCGGCTCCACCGCGGCGATCTTCCCGATCGACGAGGAGACCGTCCGCTACCTCAAGCTCACCGGCCGCTCCGAGGAGCAGGTCGCGCTCGTCGAGGCCTACGCCAAGGAGCAGGGCCTCTGGCACGACCCGTCGCACGAGCCGGAGTACTCCGAGTACCTCGAGCTGGACCTGTCGACGGTCGTCCCGTCGATCGCCGGCCCGAAGCGCCCGCAGGACCGCATCGAGCTCACCGACGCGAAGAACTCGTTCCGCAAGTCGATCCACGACTACGTGGGCGGCGAGCAGGTCCCGCACACCAACGTGGACGAAGCCGTCGAGGAGTCCTTCCCGGCCAGCGACCCGGCCGCCCTGTCCTTCAAGGACGAGGGCGCGGTCGACATCCAGTCGGCGGCGAACGGCCACACCGGCCGTCCGACCAACCCGATCAAGGTCAGCACCCCGGACCGCGGCGAGTTCATCCTCGACCACGGCGCCGTGGTGATCGCCTCGATCACCTCGTGCACCAACACCTCCAACCCGTCGGTCATGCTCGGCGCGGCGCTGCTCGCGCGGAACGCGGTCGACAAGGGCCTCGCGGTCAAGCCGTGGGTCAAGACCTCGATGGCGCCGGGTTCGCAGGTCGTCACCGACTACTACGACAAGGCCGGCCTCTGGCCGTACCTGGAGAAGCTGGGCTACCACCTGGTCGGCTACGGCTGCACCACCTGCATCGGCAACTCCGGCCCGCTCTCGGACGAGATCTCCGCGGCGATCCAGGAGAACGACCTCACCGCGGTTTCGGTGCTCTCGGGCAACCGGAACTTCGAAGGCCGCATCAACCCCGACGTGAAGATGAACTACCTCGCGTCGCCGCCGCTGGTCATCGCGTACGCGCTCGCCGGCACGATGGACTTCGACTTCGAGGCCCAGCCGCTCGGCCAGGACACCGACGGCAACGACGTCTTCCTGAAGGACATCTGGCCGTCGGCCAAGGAGATCCAGGAGACCATCGACTACGCCATCACGCAGGAGATGTTCACCAAGGACTACGCCGACGTCTTCGACGGTGGCGAGCGGTGGAAGTCGCTGCCGACCCCCGAGGGCAAGACCTTCGACTGGGACGCGGAGTCCACCTACGTCCGGAAGCCCCCGTACTTCGAGGGCATGCAGGCGGAGCCCGCCCCGGTCACCGACATCTCCGGCGCGCGTGTGCTGGCGAAGCTGGGCGACTCGGTCACCACCGACCACATCTCCCCCGCCGGCGCGATCAAGCCGGGCACCCCGGCCGCGCAGTACCTGACCGAGCACGGCGTGGAGAAGAAGGACTTCAACTCCTACGGCTCGCGTCGCGGTAACCACGAGGTCATGATCCGCGGCACCTTCGCGAACATCCGGCTGCGCAACCAGCTGCTGGACGACGTGCAGGGCGGCTACACCCGCGACTTCACCCAGGCCGACGCCCCGCAGGCGTTCATCTACGACGCGGCGCAGAACTACGCGGCGCAGGACATCCCGCTGGTCGTCCTGGGCGGCAAGGAGTACGGCTCCGGATCGTCGCGTGACTGGGCGGCCAAGGGCACGCGCCTGCTGGGTGTGCGCGCGGTGATCACCGAGTCGTTCGAGCGCATCCACCGGTCGAACCTGATCGGCATGGGCGTCATCCCGCTGCAGTTCCCGGCGGGCGAGTCGGCCTCGTCGCTCGGCCTCGACGGCACCGAGACGTTCGACATCTCGGGCATCACGAAGCTGAACGACGGCGAGACCCCGCGCACGGTCCACGTCACCGCGACGAAGACCGACGGCACCAAGGTGGAGTTCGACGCGGACGTCCGCATCGACACCCCGGGTGAGGCGGACTACTACCGCAACGGCGGCATCCTGCAGTACGTCCTGCGGAAGATGACCCAGGCGTAAGCACCACACGCGAAGGCCCCTTTCCCCGCACTTTCGGGAAAGGGGCCTTCGTGCGTTCTTCGGTAGCGTGGACCTATGGCCCACGGTCGAATCCAGGTCGGGAACGGCGAACTCGCGTACGAGATCCGAGGCGAGGGTGATCCGGTCATCCTGTTGCACGGCGGGATTCTCGACTCCCGGATGTGGGACGCCGAGATGAGCGAACTCGGACGGCACCACGCCGTCATCCGGTACGACGCGCGCGGACACGGCGAATCGTCCACGCCGACCGAACGATTCAGGCACTACGACGATCTCCGCGCGCTGATGACCGCGCTGGAGCTCCCCCGCGCGTCACTGGTCGGCTTGTCCGGCGGCGGGCGGATCGCGGTCGATTTCGCGCTGACGTATCCGGAGCTGGTCGAGAAGCTCGTCCTCGTCGCGACCGGGCTCAGCTCGATGGTGCCGAAGGATCCCTTCGTCCTGGAACAGACCAAGAACCTCGAAGAGGCGGGCGCCCGTGGCGATCTTCCCGCCGCCATCGAAAGCATCCTGCGCATGTGGGTGGACGGTCCCCGGCGCTCGCCCACGGACGTCGATCAGCGGGTCCGGCTGCTGTGCCAGGAGATGTACACCCAGACGGTCGTGCGGCACCGGCTCGCCGGCTTCACGCTGATGGACGAGCTACGGGCCATCGAGCGCACCGGCGAGCTGACCCCGCGCACGTTGACCTTAGTGGGGGATCTGGATTCCTCGGACATCGTCGCCATCGCGGACCAGATCGCAAGCGAGGCACGCGACGCCCGGAAACTGGTCGTCCCTGGGGTCGCGCACATGATCAATCTGGAGAAGCCCGCGGAGTTCTCCCGGATATTGCTGGACTTCCTGGCCTGCTCGTGAGTGGTGAGGACGGTTCTAACCGTCATTACCACTCACGAGGTCGTCTTCCCGGTGCTCCGGGCGCCGGTCGACGACGCGGCCGAGCGGGCGCAACAGCACGTTGACCCCGACGATCACCGCGGTCCCCGCGAGCGCGACGACGTAAAGTCCAGCTCCCGCAAGGGATCCGACGGCCGCGGAGCACCAGAGGGTGGCCGCGGTGTTGAGCCCGCGCACGTTCAGGCCGTCGCGCAGGATCACCCCGGCGCCGAGGAAACCGATTCCGGAGACGATCTGGGCGGCGACGCGTGTCGGGTCGGCGTCACCGCTGGTGGTCAGCCCGCCGAAACCGTGGGCGGACAACAGGACGAAGAGGGTCGCGCCGACGGCGACGAGGGCGTTGGTGCGGAGTCCGGCCATCCGGGCGCGGTACTGACGCTCGATGCCGATGACGGCGCCGAGGCCGACGCCGGTGCCGACCCGGAGCAGCATTTCGAAGGTGTTCATGATTCCGGCTCTTTTCTGGCGTGCGTACACAAAGCCAGACAGGGAAAGGAGACCGGAGAAGGTCAGCGCACCGCGCACACGGGTGAACGGCGACCACGTCCGGTCGGTCCAGAACTGTCTTCCGGCATGTGCCGCTCACCTCGCTTTCGTACTCGATCGGTGTTGATCAACCTTCGGGACTCTACCACCGGACGGCCCGAGCGCGGCGTGGATCGTGTCACGTAGCCAGCGCTGGGCCGGATCGGCGTCGAGCCGCGCGTGCCAGAGCTGGCAGACCTCGATCCGCGGGAGATCGGCGGGGATCGGGAACCAGCGGATGCCGAGCGACCGGCCGTACTGCTCGGCGAGCCGCTGGGGCGCGAGCCCGATGTAGTCGCTCGACGCGACCAGGAACGCGGCGACGGCCGAGGTGGGGACGACCGCGGCGACCCGGCGCTGGAGACCGGCCGCCTCGAGCACGTCGTCGAGCGGTCCCCTGCCCCGGCCACGCCGCGACGCGGAAACGTGGGGATGGCGGCAAAGCTGCGCCAGCGTCGGCCGCCGCACTCCGCCGAGCGGACCGTCCGCCCTGACGATCGCGACCACGCGTTCGTGGTACAGCAGCGCCGAGTGGATGTCGGGGGCCGTGATGTCGCCCGCGCCGATGTCCAGGTCCACCGAACCGTCTCGCAAGGCTTCGGTGCTTTCGCTGCCTTCCGCGACGAAGCGCAGGACGACGCCCGGAGCGACGGCGGCGGTCGCCTCGACGACGGCCGTCGCCAGTGTCGCGGCGACGCCGTCGTTGATGCGGATGGTGAAGGTGCGTTCGAGGTCGCCGAGGGACAACTCGCGGTCCGCGCTGATCAGCGCCGACGCCTCGTCGAGCAGCGATCGCACCCGTGGCGCCGTCCGGAGCGCGAACGGCGTCGGCACCATCCCGCGGCCGGCGCGCACGAGGATCGGATCCCCCATCGCGCGCCGCAGCCGGCCCAGCGCCCGGCTCGCCGCCGGGATCGACAGATGCAGGCGTTCGGCGGCCGCTGTCACGCTGCCCTCCCGCAGCAAGGCGTCGAACACCCGCAGGAGATTGAGGTCCAGCTGATCGGCCATAGTTGCATCGTACGCAACTTTTAGTTGCCAATGTTGCGTGGCACGAAGAACCAGCAGGCCCATAGCGTCGTGGACATGCCACTCCGACTTCAAGTCCGCGCCGCCCCCGCAGCGGACCGACGCGGCCTGCTGCCCGTCATGTGCGCCTGTGTCGTGCTCATGGTCGGGATGGTCGCCGCGATCAACCTCGCCGTCCCGATGCTCGCCGCGAGCGATCTCCACCCGTCCGCGTCGGCGCTGATCTGGATCGTCGACACCTATGTCGTCTTCTTCGCCTGTCTGGTGATCCCCGGCGGAGCGGCGGGCGATCGGTTCGGCCGCAAGGGTGTCCTGCTCGCGGGCCTGGCGCTTTTCGCGCTCGGCGCGCTGCTGTCGGCGATCGCGCCGAACGTGCCCTTCCTGCTGGCGGGCCGGGCGATCACCGGGATCGGGGCCGCCGCGGTGCTGCCCAACACGCTCGCCGTCCTGCTGCACGCCGTGCCCGCCGAGCGCAAGGGCGTGACCATCGCGACCTGGGCGTCGATGACCGGGATCGGCGGTGTCGCGGGCAATGCCGGCGGCGGCGCCGTGCTGGCGGGCGGGTCGTGGCGATGGCTGTTCGCGGCCGCCGTCCCGATCTCGCTGGTGCTCGTGGCGCTCGTCGCCCGGATCGCGCCGGTGTCCCCGCGGCACGAGCGGCCGCTCAGCCCGCTCGGCGCCGTCCTGCTCGTCGGCGCTTCGGTCGCGCTGCTGCTCGGCATCGTCGAAGGTCCCGAAGCGGGTTGGACCAGCCCGATCGTCCTGGCCGGATTCGCCGGTTCGGTCGTGTTGTTCGCGCTGTGGACGTTCGTGGAACTGAAGGCCGAGCACCCGCTTCTCGATCCCCGGTTGTTCCGGGTGCCCGCGCTGCGCAGTGCGTGTCTCGGCATGACCGCGATCTTCTTCGGGATGTTCGCGCTCTTCTACGTCAACGCGTCCTTCCTCCAGTACGGCAAGGGTTTCGGGGTACTGCCGACCGGGCTCGGGATCATCCCGCTGACCGTGCCGGTCATCTTCGGCGCACGGCACGTCGGCAAGCTCGTCCAACGTTTCGGGGTCGACGCCGTCGTCGCCATCGCGTTCCTCTTCTGCGGCGGCGGTCTCCTCGGACTGTCCACAAGCGACGCTTCGACGCCGTATCCGGTCTACGCGGCCTGGCTCGTGGTGACCGGGGCCGGTGTCACCCTGGCCCTTCCGACGCTGTCCGCCGCGATCTCCGGCTCGCTGCCTCCGGCACAGGCCGGTGTCGGCGCCGGACTTCAGGCCACCACGCGCGAATTTGGCAGCGCACTCGGTGTCGCAGTCATCGGCACCGTCCTCACCGGACGCTTCGTCGCGGCGCTGCCGGAAGACATCCGTGAGGCCCACGATCCGCACACCGTCGCGCAAGCGCTGGCCGTCACCGCGCCCGGCCGCTCGCCCGAGGTGATCTCCGCGTTCGTCACCGGCGCGAGCACGGCACTCCGGGTGATCGGGGTGAGCGTCCTCGTCCTCGGGGCGCTCGTCGTCCTGCAATCACGGCTTTCCCGCAACGCCAAGTAGAAGGAGCATTCCCATGCACGTATTCGTCACCGGGGCGACCGGCTGGATCGGCTCGGCCGTCGTGGACGAACTGCTCGACGCCGGGCACGAGGTCACCGGCCTCGCCAGATCCGACGCCTCAGCCGCCGCGCTGGAGCGGAAGGGCGTCCGGGTCCGCCGCGGCGACCTGGACGATCTCGACGGCCTCCGCGACGGCGCCGAGGCGGCCGACGCCGTCATCCACCTGGCGAACAAGCACGACTGGGCCAACCCGGCGGAATCCGACCGGGCCGAACGGGCGGCCGTCCAGACCTTCGCCGATGCCTTGACCGGTACCGGGCGAGCCTTCGTTCTCGCCGCGGGCCTCTCGACCCTGGCCACCGGACGCCCCGCCACCGAGACCGACCTCTCCCCCGCCGTCGGCCCCGGCTCCCACCGTGGCGGCGCCGAGAACCTCGCGCTCGAGTACGCCGAAAAGGGCATGCGGGTGATCAGTGTCCGTTTCGCGCCGTCCGTGCACGGCGTGGGCGACCACGGTTTCATCGCCGCCCTCGTCGCGGCCGCCCGCAAGCATGGCGTTTCCGGCTACCTCGGCGCCGGCAGCGCGGCGTGGGCCGCCGTGCACCGCACCGACGCGGCCCGGCTCGTCCGGCTGGGACTGGAAGGCGCACCCACCGGCTCGCTGCTCCACGCGGTCGCGGAAGAAGCCGTCACCACGAAGGAGATCGCCGGATCCATCGGACGGACGCTCGACGTCCCGGTGGTGTCCGTGGCACCGGAGAACGCCGCCGAGCACTTCGGGTTCGTCGGCCGGTTCTTCGCGCTGGACATGTCCGCGTCCAGCGCACGCACCCGCGAACTCCTGAAGTGGACCCCGTACGGACCGAGCCTGGCCGAGGACATCGAAGCCGGCGCCTACGCGAGCATCAACGTCTGAGGCCGATGGATGAGCCAGGCGCACCGGCGGCCGCGACCAAGCCGAAGCCGGTGCCCTGGTTACCCACCCGGATCTCCTGGACGTGGGGTTCGCCCAGGGGCCGATCCGGCCCTCCCCGTCCGGAACCCTAGGGCCGAGAGTTCGGGACCGGTCCCCGGACGCCACGAAGGCCACCGCCGAGACGGTGGCCTTCGTGTTCTTCAGCCCTGGATCAGGCGGTTTCGAACGGCTGGACGTTCGGCTGGAAGACCTGGCCGTTGGCCGGGACCTTCAGATCGATCAGGTAGTCGGCCGTCACCTTGTCCACCCCGAGCGAGTCGCCCAGGATGCAGTGCCCGAAGGCGTCGACCGAGAGCAGCCGGGCGTTGCCCAGCTGGTCGGCCATCCGCTTCGAGAACAGGTACTGGGTCGCCGGGTCGTAGTAGTTGCCGACGACCAGGACCGGGGTGTCGGTCTTGGCCTGCCACGGACCGCGGTAGACGTCCGGCTTCTTCACCGGCCACACCGGGCAGCCCGCCACGTCCGAGAACGCCTGGTAGCGACCGAAAGTGGGCGATTCCTTCTCCCACTTCGCGGCGATCTCCGGAACCTTCTCCTGCTTGATCGTGATCTTCTTGTCCGAGCAGTTCACGGCGAAGTACGAGTCGTCGCCGGTGTACGGGCTGTCCGGGTCCGCGTCCGCGCGCCCGTTCGCCCCGGACCGCAGCACCTTCAGCTCGACGGCCTGAGCCGCCTGAGTCTGCGCAGCGGGCGGGTGGACGACGTTGTACAGCGCCTGCAGGTCGTCGGCCAGCGGCGGGAACGACGTCGGCGAGTACAGCACCCCGGCCACCGTGCTGGTGAACGCGTTGATGTCGTAGCTGCTCCCGTCCGGCAGCTTGATCGGCTGCTGGCGCAGGCGGTCGCGGATCTCGTCGAACTTGTCCCGCGGCGTGCCCGCGCTGAACGAGCACTTCGGCCCGACCTGCGCGCACTTGCGCAGGAAGGCGTCCAGCGCGATCTCGAACCCGCGAGCGCGCTCGCGGTCGTACTGCACGCCGTCGCTGGTGCGCAGCGCCGGATCGACGTTGCCGTCGATGACGATCGCCCGGCTCTGCTTCGGGAACATCGACGTGTACGTCGACCCGATCAGGGTTCCGTACGAGAAGCCGACGAAGGTCAGCTTCTGGTCGCCGACGGCCGCCCGCATCTTGTCGAGGTCACGCACGACGTCCTTGGTGGACATGTGGTTCAGCAGCGCGCCCGCGTTGTTCTTGCAGAACTGGCCGTAGTCGCGGTACGAGGCCAGCGTCCCGGAGATCTCCTGCCGCGACAGCGGCACGGGGATCTGCGCGGCGAAGACGTCGTCCGCGTCCTCCTGCGTGGTGAAGCATTTGAGCGGGTTGCTGGCCCCGACGCCGCGCGGGTCGAACCCGATCAGGTCGAACCGGTCCAGCACCTGCGGCTGGAAGTAGTTCACCGCGCCGATCGGCATCCGGAACCCGGAGCCGCCCGGACCTCCCGGGTTCAGGAACAGCGAACCGACCTTCTTGTCGGGCGTCTTCGCCGCCCGCTTCAGCATCGCGATGTCGATCGTGCCGAGCGCCGCGTTGTCGTGGTCGATCGGCACGCGATACCGCGCACAGCTGTAGAACTTCACCTGATCGGCCGGAACACCGCGGAGCTGGTCCGCCGTGCAGGCACCCCAGTTCACCGGCGCCGTCGCACCGACCTGGGCGGCGGGCGGCCCGGCTTCCTGGGCGGCGACCGCCGTCCCGGACGCCCCGGTCAGCGCGGCGCCGGCCACGAGTGCCCCTACCAGTGCGAAACCGCGCACCGGCCTCCTTGTGGATCTCGGCAAAACGACTCCTCCCTCGGCTGGCGACGTGACGGACCACGTCGCACGATGCGCCGCCGACGTCACGGCGCGTAACACCAAAGGAGCCTCGCACAGGCCGGTAACCCAGTCACCGGCCGAAAGGATGGTACGAACCTATCGAGTGGTTGTCTTCAACTCGAAAATCGGTAACACACGGCGAGCGGCGTCGGCCTCCATGGAGTAACCGGGCCAGAACTCCAGCAGCAGTTTCCACATCGCTTCGTACTCGTCACCGAGCAGTTCCCTGGCCCTGACCGGGATCTCCTTGCCGGCCAGCGCGACGACCGCCTCGGGATTCGAGCGCAGGTTGTGTGTCCACGCCGGATCGTTCGGCTTCCCCCAATTGGAGCCGACGAGCACGAAATCCTCCCCGTGCGGGAAGTACAGGAGATTGGTAGCGCGCGGCAGCCCGCTCTTCCGCCCGGTCGTGGTCAGCCGCAGGGAAGGGAGCCCGGCCAGCGCGACCAGGCTCACCTTCCCCTTGAACAGCCGGTGGAGTCTCTTGTCCACCCAGATGATCCCGCCCGCGAGCCCCATCAGCCACGGTTTGGTGCCGAGTACGCGGGCGAGCGACGTGAGAGGGTTAGCCACGGACAGATCTTGCCAGGCTCACCCCGAACCGCGATTCCGAGTCCGTCCACCATTTCTCCACGGAGAAACCGGCTTCGGCCAGTTCCGCGGCGATTCCCTCCCGCCGGAACTTCGCGGAGATCTCGGTGCGCACGTATTCCCCCTCGGCGAACTTCACCCGCAGGTCGGCGCCCGGGATGTCGACGGTCTGCGGCTCACGCGCACGCAGGCGCATTTCGATCCATTCGTTCTCTTCGTCCCAATACGAGACGTGGTCGAACGCGGCCGGGTCGAAGTTCGCGCCGAGGCCGTTGTTGATCACGTGGAGCATGTTGCGGTTGAACTCGGCGGTCACCCCGGCCGCGTCGTCGTACGCGCGCTCCAGGGTTTCCCGGTCCTTCACCAGATCCGTCCCGAGAAGGAACCACTCCCCTTCGTCGAGCACCTCCCGGACCGAGCGCAGGAACGCGGTGCGGTCCGCGGGGAGGAAGTTCCCAATCGTGCCGCCGAGGAAGACCACCATCCGCGGCCGGTCACCCGGCAGCAGGTCGAGGTGCTGGGTGAAGTCGCCGACCACGCCGCGGACCTCGAGGGACGGGTAGTCGGCGGTGATGGCTTCCGCCGCCTCGGCGAGCGCGGTTTCGGAGACGTCCAGCGGGACGAACTCCTTCAGCGTGCCGTGACTCGTGAGCGCGTCGAGCAGGAGCCTCGTCTTCTCGCTCGATCCGGAGCCGAGTTCGACGAGGGTGTGCGCGCCCGAGCTCGCGGCGATCTCGCCACCGCGCGCGGCGAGCACCTCCCGCTCGCTCCGGGTCGGGTAGTACTCGGGAAGGGCGGTGATCTTCTCGAACAGCTCGCTGCCGCGCGCGTCGTAGAACCATTTGGGCGACAACCACTTCTGGTCCGCCTCCAGGCCGGTGCGGACGTCCGCGCGCAGCTGCTCGGTGATATCCGATTCGCTGTGGTGTACGTCGAGGTCGAGTTCGGTCATCGTGCCTCAGGGCTCCGATCGGCTTCGAGGGGCAGGATCTCCACGCCCGCGCCGGTGACCCGGACGGCGTGGCGGTCGGGAACGGGGGTCCATCCGGGATCGTCGTCGCACGGTTCCGACGCGACGAGCACACCGTCTCCGGTGTCCCGATAGGACAGGGAATGCGTCCACGCGGTACCGATGAGCGTCCGGCCGTCGGTCAGCAGGAGGTTGAGCCGCGAACCCGGCCCCGCCTCCTCGACCGCTCCGGTCAGCCAGGTGACGGCCGCGAGCGGGTCTTCGCCCGCATCGAGCCGTTCACGCAGCAAAGCCCACAGCAGCACCGAATCCGTGGTCGCCTCCAGGGTCAGCAGCCGGGTGATCGGCAGCTTCGCGGCGAGCTCGGCCATCGAGTCCGGCCAGCCCCGCACCAGCCCGTTGTGGCTGAAGAGGTAGCCGCCGCCGGTGAACGGCGCGTTCGCCGCCTCGACCACGGGCATCCCCGTCGTACCGTTCCGGACCGCCGCCAGGAAGGCGTGCGAGCGGACCGATCCGGCGAGGGCGGGCAGATCCCCGTCCGTCCACAAGGGAGCGGACCGGCGCAGCCGCAGCGGCTCGGGGCCTTCGGCGTACCAGCCGAGGCCGTACCCGTCCGCGTTGACGGAGCCGCCGCCCCGCATGTCACGGGGGGCGTACGACTGCACGAGCAGCGAATGAGGGGCGTGGAAGAGCGTCTCGGCGGGCGAACGTGGCTCGCCGAGATACGCGACGTGACGGCACATGCCGCTCAGGCCACCTCGCTCGGCCGCGCGTCCCGGGCACAGCGGAACCCGGAGAAGATCTGCCGCCGGATCGGGTGATCCCAGTTGCGGAACGTGCCGCGGATGGCCGCCGCGTCCGTACCGAACGAGCCACCGCGCAGGATCCGGTAGTCGCCGCCGAAGAAGACCTCCGAGTACTCCTTGTACGGGAACGCGGCGAATCCCGGGTACGCCTCGAACCCGCTGCTGGTCCACTCCCAGACGTCGCCGATCAACTGGTGGACTCCCAGCGGCGAAACACCCGCCGGGTACGCGCCGACCTCCGCGGGCCGCAGATGCCGCTGCCCGAGGTTGGCGTGGTCGGGGGTCGGTTCCTCGTCGCCCCAGGGGAACCGGCGCGACCGGCCGGTCGCCGGGTCGAACCGGGCGGCCTTCTCCCATTCCGGCTCCGTCGGCAGGCGACGGCCCGCCCAGGCGGCGTACGCCTCGGCCTCGTGGAAGGAAACGTGGACCACGGGTTCCGCCGCGGGCACCTTCTCGTAGACGCCGAACCGCGTCCGCCACCAGCCGTCCTGCTCCCGTTTCCAGAACCGCGGCGCGTCGATGCCGTGCTCGCTGCGATACGCCCAGCCGCGCTCGCTCCACCACTTCGGATCTTCGTAACCGCCGGAATCGAGGAACTCGGCGTACGCCCCGCAGGTGACCGGCGTGGTGTCGATGAAGAACGCCTCCACCGCGACCTCGTGCGCCGGACGCTCGTTGTCCAGCGCCCACGGCTCGGCGGAAGTGCCCATGGTGAAGGCACCGCCGGGCACGAACACCTCCGCGGGCAGCGGCCCGGACCGCGACGGCGGCGGGGCGGGCGCGTGCAGCACCGGATCGCCCTTGCGCAACTGGTGGGTGGCCAGCATCGTCTCGTCGTGCTGCTGCTCGTGCTGGGTGATCATGCCGAAGGCGAAGGCGTCCTCGGTGAGCCGCCTGCCTTGCAGTGGAACGGTTTCCAGGATGTCGAAGGATTTCTCCCTGACCTCGCGGACGTACTTGCGCGCTTCCTCCGGGCCCAGCAGCGGCAGCGCCGGGCGATCCGCGCGGGCGTGCTGGAACGCGTCGTAGATGTCGTCGATGTCGGGCCGGAGCGCCTCGCGGCCGCCGACGTCGCGTACCAGCCAGAGCTCCTCCTGGCTGCCGATGTGCGCGAGGTCCCAGACCAGCGGCGACATCAGTTTCGAATGCTGGCGGACCAGGTCTTCGTCGTCGACGCTCGTCAGCGCGACACTGCGCTCACGGGCCCTGGTGAGCGCCTCGGCCGCGTGGGCCCGCAGGTCTTGCGGGCTCAGCGCGCGAAGCGGGTTGGTCTCGGTGCTTTCCACGCTCATGACTGGTGGCTCCTCGAACCGCTTACGAGGGACAGCACGCCCTCGCTGATCTCGGTGATGGTCTCCGGTGGCAGACCGGTCGTGCCCAGTTCGGCACAGCCGAGGTCCACCACCTTGCCCGCGACGTCGGCGATCGCCCGGTCGGCGAGGCCGAACCGGGCCGCGCACTCCCATCTGCCCATGACCGGTTCGCACAGTTCGAGCACCTTGTCCACTGTGGACGGACGCGCGAGCAGTGCGGCCAGCAGGGCCACCGGATGAAGCCACCTGGCGGCGGGTTGGGCGTCCAGGTAGCGGATCTCCAGGTACCCCTGTGGACGGACCGGGGTGAAGAACGTCGTCAGGTGATAGGCCAGGTCTTCCTCGGTCGGCTTGCCGAGCCCGGCGCCCTCTCCCCGTCCTTCGATCCAGTCGGCGAAGGTCAGGGAATCGGGCGCGTCCCAGCGGCCGTCGGAGCCCGGAAGCACCATCAGCGGGGTGTCCAGGATCCTGTCCGCCCACTCGGCGGCCGGATCCTCGCCCGGTTCCGCCGACCGGGTGCGGGCCTTTTCCGTCTCCATGACGGCGAGCCAGCGCGCGGACGCGTGGCCGGTGTCGCGTCCGGCGTGGATCCGGGAATTGGCGAAGGTGGCGAGCAGCGGCGGGCCGAGCGCGTGCACGGCGGCCCAGCGGACGGCCAGGTCGTGCGCCTCGCCGGCGTCCACACAGACCTGCAGGCCCGCGGTGCTGCACATCATCGTCGCGCCGCCGGCGCCCATCGGGGCGAAGCGGCGTTCCATGGCGGCGTAGCGAGGGGTGCCCAGCTTGCGGGCGGGCGCGCGATACCTGTCTATCCCGGTGTCCCCCAGGTACAGGCCTCGTGCGGCGAGAAGACTTTCGAGGTGGGCCAGATCGGCCGAGACTACGGCGTCCAGGTGGCGCAGCGTGGTCTGTGGATGAGCGGAGATCTCCACCTGGCATCCGGGCTCGAGGCTCAGCGGTGAACCTGCCGGAAGCGGGAGGGCGGGACTGTCGGGGCGCAGTGTCCGCGGCGTGTGCGGGCCGAGCGCGGTGGCGAGATCGTCGGGGTCGAGGGGCCGGGCGGGGTCGTCGGCGTAGTGCACGGTGAATTCCAGCTCTACGCCGAGCAGTCTCGGCGGCCCGTGTTTGAAGCACACGGAAGCCACATACGCCTCGCCTTCGGCGCGGTCCGACAGGACCTTCGCCGTCGCGTTCGACGCGCTCCCGGACTTCTCGGGGAAATCATGAACAGTAGTCATCTTTCCGCAGTCCAGTCGGTTGTCCGATAACTGAGATACCTTGACTTCGGACGCTACACGCGAGGTCCGACAAAATCAGTCCGGTTCTTGCCGGGCAGGATTCCCGGACCACCGTCCGGGACGGGACGATCAGGGCAAAGCGGGCTCCGTGCCCAGGCCCAGTGCCGCCGCCGCGTTCCGCACCGCCTCGATCACCAGCTGCAGCGCCGGCCGCCGTGACGAGGTCGTCCGGTAGGCGATCGAAACCGTCCGGAGCAAGGGTGTGGTCAACGCGACGACGTCGATCCCCGGCGGCCGCAGCCCGAGCCCGAGGTCGGAAACGAGGGTCACCCCGAGCCCGGCCCTGACCATCGCCATCGCCGTCGACTGCTCCTCGACCTCGTGATTGATCTTGGGTTCGAATCCGTGCCGGTGACAAGCCGTGCGCACCGCGCGACCGAAATGACTCTTCGGGCTGGCGAGGATCCAGGGATGCTCACCCAGTTCGAGCAGGGAAGCACTCCCGGCGGGCACCGCACCGGCGGGTACGGCGGCGTGCAGCCGTTCGACCGCGATCACCGCGCGCTCCAGGCCCGCGTCCCACGGCATCGGCGCGTCGGAATAGTCGAGGACGAACGACAGGTCCAGCTCGCCGTCACGGACGGCGTCGGCGGTGTCCTCGGGAGCCAGTTCACGGGTCCGGACTTGGATGCCCGGATGCTCACCAGCGAGCGCGGCCAGCGCGTGCGGCAGCAGACCGGAGGCGACCGACGCCCACACTCCGGCCATGAGGCGGACCGAAACGGTTTCCTGTGCCTCCTCCAAGGCCAGTGTCGCCCGTTCGACCGATCCCAGGATCTCCTCGGCGTGCTCGGTGAGCAGTAACCCCAGTTCGGTCAGCTGCACCCGTCTGCCGAATCGTTCGAACAGCTTCGCGCCCACGTCCCGCTCCAGCTGAGCCAGCTGCTGCGATACCGCCGAAGCGGTGTAATGCAGCGAAGCGGCGGCCGCCGTGACGGTGCCGCGCCTGCTCAGCTCGCGGAGCATCCGCAGGCGGTGCAACGAAAGCTCCATGGCCCCAAACGTAATCGGGTGCGGTCGCGGACGCCCGGTGACGCGTTACACCAGTTTCTCTGCACATCATCGTTCAGATTCGGTAAATGGACGCGCGCGCCGGCGTGGGCGCACCCTCGGAAGTGGCGCAGGAACGACCCCGAATCCACGAAGGAGGTGGCCGCATGGCCGCGAGGAACGCCGAACCGCTGATGAGGCTCGTCTGGACCGACCCCGTCACCGGTGCCACCGGCTACCTCGTAGTGCACAGCCTGGTCTCCGGCATCGCGACCGGCGGGACCCGGATGCGCGCGGGCTGCACGATGACCGAGGTCGAAGACCTGGCGAGGGGGATGGCGAACAAGACCGCGACCTTCGGCCTGCCGGTGGGCGGGGCCAAGGGCGGTATCGACTTCGATCCGAAGGACGAGCGTGCTTTCGGTGTGCTGGAACGGTTCTGCTCGTTCCTGCGGCCGTGGATCGACAACCACTGGGTGACCGCCGAAGACCTCGGCGTGCCACAGCACCTGATCGACGAGGTGTTCGCGAAGCTCGGGCTGGAGCAGTCGTACCACGCCGCGATCCGTCGTTCGGCCGATCCGGCGCACACCCTTCGCCGCGTACAGGCCGGGCTGAACACACCGGTCCCCGGCGGGCTCCTGCTCGGCGACGTGATCGGCGGCTACGGCGTCGCGCAGGCCTGCCTCGGTGTCGCCGACGCGTGGGAATGGGCCGCCGACGAGACCACGGTCGCCATCCAGGGCATCGGCACGATGGGCGGCGGCGCGGCCTGGTACCTGCACGAAGCCGGGATGAAGGTCGTCGCGGTCGCCGACGCGGCCGGCACGCTGTACCGGCCCGAAGGCCTCGACATCCCGGCGCTGCTGGAACTACGCGACTCCTACGGCGAGGTCGACCGCAGCCGGCTCCCCGCCGACGTGCGGCTGCTCCCCCGCGACGAGATCGTGGCGACCGAAGCGGACATCCTCGTCCCGGCGGCGATCTCCTACGCGTTGCGCGCCGGGAACCAGGGCGTCGTCAAGGCGAAGGTCGTCATCGAAGCGGCCAACGCGGCGACCACACCCGACGCGGAAGCGGGGCTGGCGGCCCGCGGCATCCCGGTGATCCCGGACTTCGTCGCGAACGCCGGCGCGGCCGCGTGGGCCTGGTGGCTCCTGCTCGGCGAGGTCGGCGCCGATCCCGCCGATTCGTTCCTGCGCCTGCGGACCGAGATGCGGGCGAAGGTGGCCCTGCTGCTGAGCTCGTGGAACCTCGACCGGATCGCACCCCGCACCACGGGATTGCGACTGGCCGAAACCACCCGTTCGGACGCCGCCACCCCGGAAACCGCACCTGCACTGGTCATCCCCTGACAACGAGTGTGAAGGCCCCTCCCGCGAAGGGGCCTTCACACTCGTTCAGGAGGCGAAGCGGTCTGTCGCGCCGATGAGGACTTCGCGCATCGGCTCGTCCTGGGTGCTGTGGCCGACCTCGTCGATGATCACCAGTTCGCTGCCGGGCCACGCGTGCGCCAGCTCCCACGGCGTACCGATGAGGTTGCTCAGGTCGAGACTTCCTTCGGCGAGCACCGCCGGGATGTGGGCCAGTTTCCCGGCCTCCCGCAGGACCACGCCTTCGTCCAAAAAGGACCCTTGGCTCCAGTAGTGCGTGACCAGCCGGGCGAAGGCGAGCCGGAACTCCGGACTTTCGAAACTCTTGTACGGCGGGGAGGTCGGGATGATCGCGTCCTCCCAGGCGCACCAGTCGGCCGCCGCCTTCTGGTGCACCGCGGGATCAGGGTCCATCAGCAACTTCAGGTAAGCCGCCGCCAGGTCACCGTCGCGATCCTCTTCGGGAACGCCGTCACGGAACTTCGCCCATGCCTCGGGGAAGACGCCGCCGAGGCCGCGGGTGAGCAGGTCGGTCTCGCTCCGCCGTCCGGTCGCCAAGCCCATCAGGACCATCTCCGAGACCCGGTCCGGATGGCGCTCGGCGTAGACCAGAGCGAGTACCGATCCCCAGGAACCGCCGAAGAGCAGCCACTTCTCGATGCCCAGGTGCTCGCGAAGCCGTTCCATGTCGGCGATCAGATGGTCGGTGGTGTTGGCGGAGAGGTCGGCCTCGGTCTCCCCCGCGTGCGGGGTGCTCCGGCCGCAGCCCCGCTGGTCGAACAGCACGACGCGGTACTTGGCCGGGTCGAAATACCGGCGAAGGCCGGTGCTGCAGCCGGTCCCGGGGCCACCGTGCAGCGTGACGGCGGGTTTGCCGTCGGGATTACCACAGACCTCCCAGTACACGAGGTGCCCGTCGCCGACGTCGAGCATCCCGTGGTCGTACGGTTCGATTTCCGGATACAGCCGTGTCACGTTCTCGTCCTCCCAGACCCCGCCAGAAATACAACAGCGCTGTCACAATAGCGGGATGTGGTCCGAGTGTCTGTTCCGGCCCTGGACGTTCGTGGACAAGATGAGTGGCTCCCACGAGGGGTGCCGCCACGAACCTCAGGGGATGAGATGGCACACGCCCGCCGCATGTACGACCTGGTCGAGCCCATCGGCCTGGTGCCCTACTTCGCCGACGAGTCGGACGAGGCGCTGATCGCGCTCGGCCTGCGCAACCAGTGGGACGCCTACTTCGCGGGCCGGGCCGCGCCGTTCGGCCGGTCAGTGCCCGCCGAGGTGATCCATGCGATCTTCTACAACTTCGCCCCCGGCGAGGTGGCCCGCCACATCCCGAAGGTCTGGGACCTGACCACCCCCGAGGCGGCACTGGCCGCCCGCGAACGGGGCTGCGTCGCGGGGATACGGCGGATCCTCGGCGAGCTCGCCGACGCCCCCGAAGTCACCCGAGCAGGTGATCTCCTGATGAAAGCGGCGACCAGCGCGCGGGTGGAGGGACGTGCCCTCTACGCCGCCCTTCGCACCCTTCCGGTCCCGCAGGAGCCCGTGGCCAGGCTGTGGCACGCCGCCACCCTCCTGCGCGAACACCGCGGCGACGGCCACACCGTCGCCTTGCTGGCCGAGGGCATCGGCGGCACCGAGTCCCACGTGCTCCACGCCCTGTCGACCGGCGTCCCCGCGAACAAGTTCGGCCGGGTCTGGCACCTCCCCGCCGACCGGTTGACCGCGGTCGTCGACGGTATGCGCGACCGCGGTCTCATCGGGACGGACGGCTGGCTCACCGCCGACGGCCGCGCCACGAAGGAACGCGTCGAGGCCATGACCGACCGGCTCGCGGAGACGCCCTACGACGCCCTGAGCGCCCACGAACTCCAGTGGGTCGTCGCCGACCTCGAACCGATCTCGGCCGCGCTCCGAGCGGTGTATCCCTGGTGACGGCCTAGCCGGCCAAGGTGCTGGAGACGTGCCGAAGCGCGTCTACCAGCTCCGCCGGGCCGGCGGGTCCGATGTGGACGACGGCGTCGTTGCCGTGGCCGGTCGTGTAGCTGAGGTACCGGCCCCAGTCGGTGTCGGCGAAGTGGAGCGGATCCTCGGCGGCCACATGCCTGCCGACTTCGTCCCGCTTGCCGACGTAGAGCTCGCCACTCCCCTCGACCGGCCGCTGCACGAGGCTGACGATGTCCGCGATCACCGGCGGCAGCGAATGCGTGTCCGGGCCGCGGCGAGCCGCTTCTTCGAGCTCGTACGCGCGGACCGTGCGCAGCCTGCCGCCGCCCGCCGGGACGGGCGGCAGCTGCTCGATCAGTGTCTCGGGCAACCGTCGCCGATCGATCTCCTGCAGCCCGACCCAGTCGCCGGACGCCACCGCCAGGACCGCCTGCAGCCCCAGCGAGGCGGCGAGGACGCCGTAGGTCTGGCCTCCGGTGTTCACCCAGCCGTAGTACTCGATGGCCGGTTTCGTGAGCACCGGAAGCCAGTCCAGGAAGTCGACCGACGCGCGGCCGCTCGAATCCAGCAACCCGGCCTGTGCCAGTGCCGCTTCCACTCGCTTGTCCGCCTCCGCGCGGGCCGTCCTGGACAGCCAGCGCGGTTCGGGACGCAGCGTGATGTGCAGCTCGCCGACGCGTTCGCGTTCGGCGAGCGCCGCCAGGGCTTCGACCGGGACGTCCACCCGGCCTGTTCTCACGGTCATCCGCTACTCGCCGATGACCGGCGGGCTGGTCCGCTGGTCGGTGCCGAAGATCGCGTCCGGGTCGGCCTCGATCAGGTAGTCGGGACGCTGGTGCTCGTCGTCCTCGTCGCCGTCCGCGCGCCTGCCACCGGCTCCCATCGGGCCGCCCATCGCACCCGCGCCGCCACGACCGGCGCCGCCACGGCCACCGGCCAGGTGGTCGGCACCGCCCAGGCCGCCGATGCCGCCCATACCGGAGCCCCTGCCCGAGCCGAGACCGCCGGAACCGGGAGCGCCGGCCTTGCCGCCGGTGCCGCCCTCGCCACCGAGCAGCCTGCCCGCGGCGCTGTTGGACGGGGGCACGTTGCGACCACCGCTGGTTCCCGGCGGATTCTGGCCCGGGGCGTTGGGGTTGTAGTTCTGGCCGGGGCCGTTCGGCAGGCCGATGACGTTGTCCGAGTCTCCGCCGGGACCACGTCCAGGAGTCCTGCCCGGGATATCGGTCGTCGGGCCCGGCTTGCCCTTGCCACCGCCGGACGGCCGCGTGGTGTCGTCGTCCCCGGTACCCCCCGGCCTCCGCGGCGGGTTCGTGATGTTGGTGTCGGGCCTGTCCCGGGGAGGCACCGGACGGTCCTCGTTGGTACCCGGCCTGTTCTGGTTCTGGTCGCCGCCCGGCCTGTTCTGGTTGGTGCCGTTGTCGTCCGTGCCGCTGGTGTCCGTACCGTCGTTGTCGTCCCCGCCGCCGTTCCTGCCGGGCTTCACCGGGATGACCGGTGGGATGATGACCGGGGGCGTACCGCCGGGGGTCTTGACACTGACGTTCGCGCCGTCGTTCTTCAGCACGCCGTAGTCGGTCGGCAGGCTGGAGCTCGTGCTGCTGGTGACCGAGTCGTACTGGTCCATCACGCGGACGTTGTTCTGGTTCGCCGCCTCGTGCTTCGCGACGCCCTCTTGGTAGTTCTTGATGTCGTTGTTGACCATGAACGGCCCGGCGATCGGGATCGCGCCCTTCAGGCCGGTGGTCCAGGGGTTGGGCTTGTCCGGCTTCGGCGGCACGGGGACGACGGACGAGCCCGAATCGTCGAAGCTGTCGGCCTGCGTCGTCACCGAGTCCCTGGTCTGGAACAGCGGATCCGCGGTCTCCTTGAAGGCCTGCTCGAGCGGACCGGCACCGGCGTTGGCCGCGTCGGCGGCGGAACCGGTCCAGGACGCCGTCATCCGCGTCTGCAGGGACTTGATGGCCATCCCGCGCTCGACGTAGGCGTTCGAGAGTTCCGCGACGCGATCGGCCGCGCTGCGCAGGTTGCGAGTGTCGCCCTGGGTGAAGTTCTCGTAGATCTGTTTGCCGTCCACCCTCATGCCCCCTTGAGTGTCTTGATCACGGCCGACGCGAGTTTCTGCGCGGTCCCGCACGAATCCTGTTCGTTGTCGTATCCCTTGGCGAGGGTGCTGATCGCCAGATCGTCGGCGACGCCCACCGCGAGATCGCAGCTGCCACTCGCTCGCCGGTCCTGCAGTCCGTAGTAGACGGTCGGATAACCGTCGACCTCGGGGCCGGGCTCGAGGAACCTCAGCTGCCCGGCTTCCTTGGCCTTGTGCAGACCGGCGATGCCGCCCATGCCCTTCTCGCGGTTCCCGCTACCGAGGATGATCAGCAAGCTGTCGGCCTTGCCGCGAATCTGCCAGCTACAACCGGGATTGCTGCCTTCACCCTTCGACTCGCCGGGCGCGGTGAACCCCAGTTCCGCGGCCGCGGCGGCCGGAAGCAGCTTGCAGACGTCACCAACGAATGCCGAGGCGTCCAGCGGATTCGCCACCTTCGGGACGTTCGGATCCTCCGGCGCGGCCGACGGAGCCGACGACGGCGACGTTCCCGGGGTGGGCGTTGCTGTACCGGGGGTCTCCCCCGTGCAGCCCGCGACCGCGACGGAAACGAGCACGAGCGCCGCCACCGCGGCGCGATTCCTCAACACGTTCGGCATCCTCAGGTAGTGCGCAGGGTGTTGGCCTGGTCGGTCGCCATCGTCTTCGTGCGAGCGATCTCGAGCTTCTCGATGTAGCCCTCGATGTAGGCCCGCATCGACTCGTTCTGCTTCTGCAGGGACAACAAGGAGTCGAGCCCGGAGTTCACGTAGCTCGTGCTGGCCTCATCCTTCCCCGGGGGCATCAGGTCACCGACGATCATGTCGATCTTGTCGCCGTCGTCGACGACCTTCTTCAGCTCGTCCTGCCACAGCCCGATGACGGTCTTCAGCTCCTCGGGGCTCATCTCGAACCCGCCGCCACCGCCGCCCCCACCGCCGTAAACGGTCGGTTCCTTCGGCGTGGTGAGGTCACCCCAGACGGCCTTGATCGCGCTCGCGGCGTCGCCGATGATGTTCACACCCGCACCTTCCCCTCAGCACTCACACACGGTGATGGACAAAGAGTAGCCAAGCGGCGGACGGCGTGTCAGCCGATCCGGCCGAGTGATCGGACGTGTCTCGGAGCCGTCCGGTTCCCGGTGAGGGTGGAACATCCCGCGAACTGGTCACAGTACGTACGTACGGATTGCATTAACCGGGTTCCCGGTGACAGGATTCCAGGATGCCACGGGTCAGCCAGGATCACCTCGACGCACGCCGGCGCCAGATCCTCGACGGCTCGCGCGTGTGCTTCGCACGCCATGGTTACGAGGGTGCCACCGTCCGGCGGCTGGAAGAGGCCACCGGCCTGTCCCGCGGTGCGATCTTCCACCATTTCCGTGACAAGGAGTCCCTCTTCCTCGCCTTGGCCGAGGACGACGCGGTGCGCATGGCCGACATCGTCGCCGAGCAGGGTCTCGTCCAGGTGATGCGCGAGCTGCTGACGAACCGCAGCGAACACCCCGCCGACTGGCTCGGCACGCGGCTGGAGGTCTCCCGCCGCCTGCGCACCGACCCCGAGTTCCGTGCCCGCTGGGCCGAGCGGTCCCATCAGCTGACCGCCGCGACCCGGCGCCGTCTGGAGCGTCAGCGCGAGGCCGGGATCCTGCGTGACGACGTCGACGTCGACATCCTGACCGCGTATCTCGAACTGGTTCTCGAAGGTCTCGTCTCTCACCTCGCGATGGGCCAGCCGGGTGACGACCTCGGCCCCGTGCTCGACCTGGTCGAGGAGAGCGTGCGGCGGCACCGTGCCCACGCGGCCGGGGGAACGCGTTAAGATTGTCCCATCGCCGCAGTACAGCGGCGGTGTCAGTGGATTCCGATCGAGGAGTGACTCTTTTCGTGCGCGACGCGCAGTCACCTGGTGACAGTATCGAGCCGGGTGGCACACCCGGCTGTTCCGCGGCTCTTCCCGCCGGCAGGAAATGATGGAAATCCTGCTCGCCGTTCTCGGCATTCTCCTTTTCCTCTTGCTGACCGTCGGCACCGGCCTCGCCGTCGCCGCCGAGTTCTCCCTCACCGCGCTCGAGCGCAGCACGGTCGACGCGAACGTCCGCCAGGTCGGCGACAAACGTGCGCACACCGTGCAGAAGGCGCACCGCACCCTCTCGTTCCAGCTCTCCGGCGCCCAGGTGGCGATCACCATCACCACCCTGATCACCGGTTACCTCGCGGAACCGGTGATCGGTGACCTGCTACACCCGCTGTTCACCGCCGTCGGATTCTCTGAAGGCGTAGCGAACGGCGTCTCGCTGGCGGTCGCGCTGATCCTGGCCACGTCGCTGTCGATGATCCTCGGCGAAATGATGCCGAAGAACCTCGCGATCGCGCGGCCGCTGGAGACCGCGCGTGCCGTCGCGGGTTACCACTCGCGGTTCTCGTCGTTGTTCCGCTGGCTCATCACCCTGATGAACAACAGCGCCAACTTCCTCGTCCGCAAGTTCGGCGTGGAACCGCAGGAGGAACTGCGGTCGGCCCGGTCGCCGCAGGAACTCGGCTCGATCGTGCGCTCCAGCGCGGAAAGCGGCACGCTCGACACGTCGACGGCCGAACTGCTGGACAAGTCGCTGCGCTTCGGCGAGCGGACGGCCGACGAGCTGATGACGCCGCGCGTCCAGCTCGAATCGCTGACCGTGGACGACACGATCTCCGACCTCATCGAGATCTCGCGTCGCACGGGCTTTTCGCGTTTCCCGGTCTACACCGAGGATCTCGACGACGTACAGGGTGCGGTGCACATCAAGCAGGCGTTCACCGTCCCGGCCGCCCAGCGCGCCACGGTGCGGATCGGTTCGGTCATGCGGCCGATCCCGACGGTGCCCGAATCGCTGCCGGGCGACTCGCTGCTCAACCGGCTGCGCGATTCCCGGTTCCAGCTCGCGATCGTCGTCGACGAGTACGGCGGCACCGCGGGTCTGGTGACCTTGGAGGACGTCGTCGAGGAGATCATCGGCGACGTCCGCGACGAGCACGACGAGCGTGAAGCGCCCTCCTCCCAGCAGGTCGGCGCCGACAACTGGCTCGTGTCCGGACAGCTTCGCGCCGACGAGGTCACCGACGAGACCGGGTTCCGGATGCCCGACGGCGACTACGAGACCATCGCCGGGTTGATCCTCGAACGCCTCGGCCGGATCCCCTCCCCCGGCGACGCCACCGATCTCGACGCCTGGCGGCTCACGGTGACCAAAATGGACCGTCTCCGCATCGCCGAGGTCGAAGTCCGCCGCGTGAGCGAAACCGCGACCTCCGCCGAGCAGGAGCCCGCCCGATGAGCGACTGGTTCAACATCTTCCTCGTCGTGGTCCTGTTGCTGGCCAACGCGTTCTTCGTCGGCGCCGAGTTCGCGCTGATCTCGTCGCGGCGTGACCGGCTGGAAGCCTTGCTGGAGCAGGGAAAGACCCGCGCCAGGATCGTGATCAACGCGAGCAGGAACGTCTCGCTGATGCTCGCGGGCGCGCAGCTCGGCATCACCATCTGTTCACTGCTGCTGGGACGGCTGGGCGAGCCCGCCGTCGCGCACCGGCTGGCCGGGTTCTTCGAGCTGCTCGGGATTCCCGACGTGCTGCTGCACCCGATCTCGTTCGCGATCGCGCTGGCGTTCATCACCATCCTGCACGTGCTCATCGGCGAGATGGTGCCGAAGAACCTCGCGATCGCCGAGCCGGAGCGGCTGGCGCTGTGGCTGGTCCCGGTGCACGTGGCCTGGGTGAAGCTCGCCAACCCGTTCATCTGGCTGCTGAACTTCGTGGCGAACTCGCTGCTGCGGGTGGTCAAGGTCGAGCCGAAGGACGAGCTCGAAACGGCCTACACCTCCGACGAACTCGCCGAACTGCTCAGCGAGTCGCGGCGCGAGGGGCTGCTGGAGCACTCCGAGCACCAGCGGCTGAGCAAGACGCTGTCCTCGGTGGAGAAGACGGTGGCGGACGTGCTGGTCCCGACGGCTCAGCTGACCACGCTGCCCTGCTCGCCCACGCTGGGCGATGTCGAGCGCGCGGTGTCCTCGACCGGGTTCTCCCGTTTCCCGGTGTGCACCGACGACGGGACGCTGACCGGCTACATCCACGTCAAGGACATCCTCGACCTCGTCGGCGAGGATCCGACCACCGTGGTGCCGTCGGACAAGACGCGGGCGCTCACCGAACTGCACGCCGACGCCCGGCTGGACGAGGCGTTGTCGGCGATGCGCAAGGAGGGCAGCCACCTGGCGCGGGCGCTGAGCCCGGCCGGGACCGCGGTCGGCGTCGTCGCGCTGGAGGACCTCGTCGAGGAATACGTGGGAACTGTCCGCGACGGCACCCACGTCATGTCATGACCGGCCTGATCGTCCTTCCCGAGCCCGTGTGGCGGGCTCGGGAGGACGAGCACGTGACGCGGATGCGGCGCTGGACGACACCGCACCAGCGCCGCCGCTCGCGGGGCGAGAAGCATCCGGTGCTCGACTTCCTCTTCAGCTACTACTCGCACCGTCCAGGGCACCTTGAGCGCTGGCAACCGGGCCCGGGTGTCGTGCTCGAAGGCGCGTCCGCGCGCCGGTTCCTGGAGCGGAAGGGCTACCTGGAGACACCGGACGGCGTCATGCTCGATCCGGCGGGTTTCACCGAGGGCCGGGCCAAGACCGCCGAGTTCGTCCTCCGCCTGCTTTCCGCGACGGCGTCCCGTTCTCCGAGACTCAGTTGTTTCGGGCTTCACGAATGGGCAATGGTTTACCGGGAATCGGCGAATGAGGTTCGCCACTCACAACTTCCGCTCCGGCTCGGTTCGGCCGGGACCGACGGCGTCGTCGAGTCGCTGGAGATCCGATGCGGACATTTCGACGCGTTCCGGTTCTTCACCGAGCCCGCCCGGCCGCTCAACACCCTGCGGCCGGCGCGGGAGGACCAGGTCGACTTCGAGCAGCCGGGCTGCCTGCACGCCAACATGGACCTGTTCAAATGGGCGTACAAACTCGACCCGTTCGTCCCCGCCGAGCTGGTCGGGGACTGCTTCGAGCTGGCTGCGGACATCCGCGAGCTGGACATGCGGGCCAGCCCGTACGATCTGGCGTCGTTCGGGTACTCGCCCGTGCGGATCGAGACCCCGGAAGGCCGTGCCGCGTACGCCCGCGCGCAGGCCGGTTTCGCCCGCCGGGCCGCGCCGCTGCGTGAGCACCTGATAGCGCATTGCCAACGGCTCCTGAGCGAGTTAAGGAAAGTTCCCGCGACACGCGGAAAACAACTGTGAGTCGTCGCATTCCCCGTAACATCCTCCCCTGTTAGAGTGATAACGGTTTGATTGCATACGCAGCGCGAGCGCGCACGTTTCGAAAGGACAACGATGGGGCGACACAGCGCGGTCGAGGAGCCGGTGCCGCATCCCCTCGACCCGCCGAAGCGGCCTCAGGGTCGTGGTGAGGCGACCGGTTCGCACCGGATCGTGGGGAAGAAGGCCCCGCGGCGGCGGATCGCCAAGTGGCCCATCGCCTGCCTGGTCCTCGTGGTCCTGGTCGCGATCGGCGTGCTCGGCTGGAACTGGGCGGACGGCGAGCTCAACACCCGCGCCGAAGCCCAGGCCAAGGCGTGCAGCGCCGGCGACACCCCGATGCGGGTCATCGTCACCCCCAGCATCGAGAAGCCGGTCCGCGCGGCGGCCGAGCGGTGGAACAACGCCGCGACCGTGGTCCGCGACCACTGCGTCGTCATCCAGATCGACGCGCTGTCCTCCGCGTCCGTGCTCGACGGCCTCGTCGGACGGACCAACCTCGACTCCATCGGCGGCCTTCCCGCCGCCTGGATCCCCGAGTCCTCCTACTGGGTGACCGAGCTGAACACCGCGAAGCCCGAACTGGTCGGTTCGCCCGCCCAGTCGGTCGCGACCGCGCGTTCTGCCGACTACCCGCTCGTCGGGCTCGCCGGCAAGACCATCGACGAGGTCCAGATGCGCGCCGCGCAGACGTTCCGCCAGTACCTTCAGCAGCCCGCCCAGCAGGCCGACTTCGCGGCCGCGGGTATCAAGGCCACCTGAGGCCCCGAACCACGGGAAAGGCCCCTTCGCCGCTCGGGAAGGGGCCTTTCCCGTACCTCGTGAGTGGTGAGGCCGGTCAGAACCGTCCGTGCCCTGGATACCTACTGGCGGTCTTGCGTGACTGGATGGACGACACACGTGATCAGACGGACGACACGCGTGTCTGGGCGGACGACTCACGGCGAAGGCTTCGCCACGGCCGCCGTTCGGCAAAGGTGGTCGGGAGTGGCGATCCGGGTCAGAGCCAAGGCGGGACTCGCGTGATCAGGGACGTAACTCGCGTGTTTGGACGCCGCGCTCACGTGTGGAGTTTCCCCCGGATACCGGACACGGGGTTTCACGCGGCTTGTTGGTGACTGTAGCTGGTTCGGGTTTCGTGGGGTGTTCGGTGGCCGACTGTCGAATGTAGACGGTTGTGGTTGTAGTAGTGGA
>NZ_QHJI01000012.1:0-373093 GCF_003947535.1 Amycolatopsis sp. WAC 04169
GCCAGGTCAAGGAGATCGACTTCTCCGACTTCACCATCGCGCTGCCCGCGTTCCTGACGATCGTGGTCATGCCGTTCACCTACTCGATCGCCAACGGCATCGGCGCCGGCTTCGTCAGCTACGTCGTCATTCGCGCGGTCACCGGGAAGGCCAAGGGCGTGCACCCGCTGATGTGGGGCATCGCGGCGATGTTCGTGGCCTATTTCGCGGTCGGACCGATCCAGGCCGCGTTCAACTGACCAGCGGTTATGTCATCCGTGGGCGATCTCACGGGCCGATGATCCGATCGTGAGGTATGCTAACTATATGTCCGGAGACACGCACGAGCGCTCACTGGCGAGCCGCCTGCGTCTCGCGGTGGTGCGGCTCAATCGACGGCTACGGGCCCAGCGTGCCGGTGACGGCATCTCGCTGACCCAGGTGTCCGCGTTGTCGACGTTGCACAAATGCGGTGCGCTGACCCCTGGCCAGCTCGCCGCGAAGGAAGGCGTCCAGCCGCCTTCGATGACGAGGGTGATCGCCGCGCTCGAGGAGATGGGTTACGTCGAGCGCAGGCCGCATCCGACGGACGGCCGCCAGGCCATCGTCGAACTGTCCGATCGCGGCCGGGCCTACGTGATCGAGCAGATCACCGCGCGGGAGATCTGGCTGGACAAGCAATTGGCGGAGTTGAGCGCCGAAGAACGTGAAGTGCTCTCTCGCGCCTCCGAGATCATCGACAGGATGGCGGGGAACTAACAGCGGTGACGACCACGGGTAACGAAACACAGTGTCCTTCCAAGACCACCGTTACCCGGGAACCCGCACCACCGCCACCTCCCGCGCGCGAGAAACCGCGCGGGAGCATGTTCTCCTCGCTGAAGGTCCGCAACTACCGGCTCTTCTTCACCGGCCAGGTCATCTCGAACATCGGCACCTGGATGCAGCGCATCGCGCAGGACTGGCTGGTGTTCACCCTCAGCGGCAACGACCCGATCGCGCTCGGCATCGCGGTCGCGCTGCAGTTCGCGCCGACGCTGTTCCTCTCGCTGTGGGCCGGCGTGCTGGCCGACCGCGTCGACAAACGACGGCTGCTGATCGGTATCCAGATCGCCGTGCTGGCGCAGGCGGTGATCCTCGGTGCCCTCGACCTGAGCGGCATCGCGGCCCTCTGGCACGTGTACCTCCTCTGCTTCACCCTCGGCGTGACGGCGTCGCTGGAGGTGCCCGCGCGGCAGTCGTTCGTCGCCGAGATGGTCGGCAGGGACAAGGTCACCAACGCCGTCGCGCTCAACTCGTCGATCTTCAACATGGCCCGCATCGTCGGCCCGGCCATCGCGGGTTTCGCGATCACCTGGGTCGGCACCGGCTGGCTGTTCATGGCGAACGCGGTGAGCACGGGCGCCGTCATCGCCGCGCTGGTGCTGATGAATCCGGACAAGCTCTTCCGCGGCCCGGCCATCCCGCGCGAGAAGGGGCAACTCGTCGAGGGGCTGCGGTACGTCCGGCGGCGCAGTGACCTGATGACGGTGATGGTGCTGGTGTTCTTCGTGAGCACGTTCGGCATCACGTACTTCACGTCGCTGCCGATCGTCGCCGCGAACGTCTTCCACACCAACGCCGACGGCTACGGCCTGCTGTCGACGCTGGTCGCCGTCGGCACCTTCACCGGCGCGCTGATGTCGGCCCGCCGCAACACCCGCGGCGGTCCGCGTGTGCGGCTGCTGCTGGTCTCGGCGTTCCTGCTCGGCGCGTTCGAGGTGATCACCGCGTTCATGCCGACGTACCTGACCTTCGGCCTCGCGCTGATCCCGCTCGGCTTCGCCACGATCACCTTCCTGAACACGGCGAACGCGCTCGTGCAGACCGCGGTCAGCCCGGAGATGCGCGGCCGGGTGATGGGTCTGTACGTGCTGGTGCTGATCGGCGGCAACCCCATCGGCGGCCCGATGACCGGCTGGATGGCCGACGCTTTCGGCGGCCGCTCGCCGTTCTACATCGGCGGCGCGATCTCGGCGGTCGCCGCGGTGGTGTGCGCGGTCGTGCTGATCCGGCGTGGCGGGGTGAGCCTGCCGGTGCGGCGGTTCGGGAACGGCCTGCGCGTGCTGAAGCGGGACCGGGTGTGAACCGGCTCGGCGTCGAACCGTCGGGGACCGGGTTCCTCGACTGGACGATCGACGGCGTCGCGCTGCGCTCCCTGCTGCCCGCCGAGCAGCGGACGCCGCTGTTCCTGGACGACGAGCTGTGGCGGGAGGCGGCGGTCGGGACGCTTTGCCGTCTCCTCGGCGGCTTGCCGGGCGATTTCGACGACGGCCGGGTCGCGCTGCTGGTGTGTCCGCAGTGCGGCGATCTCGGCTGCGGTGCATACAGCGTCGAGGTCGTCTTCGGTGACGACGTGGTCGAGTGGCGTGCCTTCGGGTGGCAAACCGACTACGAGCCGTTCGAGGACCCGGAGGAGTACCGGTTCACCGGCGCCCGATTCGAGCGGAAGGCGTACGAGACCCTCCTCGGCGACCTCTTGTCGAACTACCGCGCCTAACGGCCGAGCAGCGGTGGCACCGCCTTTTCGGCGAGTGCCACGAGGTCGCCGGTGCCCTTGAACTTGAGCGTCTGCCCGGCCGGATCGTCGGTGAGCTGCACGACGACGCCCCGTCCGTCGACCTGGGCAGGAAGCCCGGCGACGGTCGTGGTCGGGGCGACTGCGGAGGACAGCTCGCTGTAGTCCGCGGTCACGCCGTTCAGCTCGCACGAGGCGAAGAAGTTCGGCTTCGCGTTGTCGATGGGCACGCCGAGCGCGCGGCCGAGTTCCCCGCACAGCAGCCACGAGATCACCGGAAGCGGCTTGTCCTTGACCGGGCCTGGCTCGGTCTTCTCCAGCGGGATCTGGCCGTCTTCGCCGGTTTTCGGCAACTTCGGCCCCGGCGGCATCGCACCCGCGATGAGCGCCTCGGCGAGTGCCCTCGCCGTCTTCTCGGTTTCCGGGCCCTTCACGATCCTGCTGCGCATCGAGACGTTCAGCACCGGCGAGGCGCCGATGTGCGGTGCGACCTCGACGAGCTCGACACCGAGGCTGGTGCCGTCCTTGTCCGTGGCGATGACCGCGAGCTTGCCCGCGACCGTGGTCTTCGTGGGCACGCCCCGGCTCGTGTCCTCGGGCAGCGCCGGGGCCATTTGCACGCTGATGTCGAGTTTCGTGGTGACCGCGTGGCAGGACTGGCCGGCCTCGCGAAGCGTGCGCTCGCCGAGGATCTCCTCCCAGCGCTGCTCCGGGATCGCCTGGCACAGCACCTGCGCGGCGGTTTCGTCCGTCAGCGCGGCCACCATCTCGCCCGTCGGCATCGCGACCGGACGCAACGCCAGTCCGGGCTTGGACGGCCAGGTCGCGGGGAGCTCGGCTTTCGGTTCGTCGTCCCGGTTCAGCACGGTGATCGCGACGACGATGCCGACGCCGAACAGCAGCAGCACACTGACCAGCGCGCAGCCCGCCCAGATCCACATCGGACGGTCGGTCTTGCGCGCGATGGCGCGGTAGTCGTTCGGGGTGGCCACGGGGGTGAAGCTAGTCCGTCGGGCGCCCGCTGTCCGGGGAAACGCCAACCCGATGGGCGGATCCGCGGAATGGGCGTTCGGGGAGGGTTGCGGTAGACTTCGACCAGCGCTGGTTAGTAAACCGGTGAAGTGGACCCGGCAGCCTTCCGGACGGTGGGTGGGCCGGGTTTCGCGTATCCGGACCTCATACGGTTCGGATCTCTTCCGCCATTTCCCTCACCCGGGTTTTCCAGTGGCCGCCCCGTTGCCAGCACCAGGCGAGGGCGTCCGGTACGGCCAGCAGTGGTTCTTCGAAGGCTCGTAGATGCCGGTATTCGAGGGTGTCGTGGCATCCGTGCCGTCGGACCGAGCGATAGAGCGTCTTCCTGTCCAGCTCCACTATCGACTCGTCGCTCTCCAGGACCAGCATCCGTGTCCCGGCGTCCATCGTTCTCGTGGGTGAAGTGCAGGCGCCGTTGCCCTGGAAGCACCAGACCCCGTATGGCGCGCCGGGCGGATGTGAGGTCGCCCGAAAGCAGCGCGGCGGCTGTCACCAGGTAGCCACGCTCTTTGCTTTCGTCGACGAACACGTGGCTGGTCATCCGCTCATTGTTCAGGTGAGGGCCGACAAGAAGATCATCGGCCGAGGGTGATGCCGTTGCTTGTCCGCAAGGAAGACGATCGGCTGCGAACGAGCTCCTAAGCCCGACACCTGGCACGCCGAGAAGTCACTCAGAAGGGTGAGATCGGCGTCTCTCGGCCGAACCCCTTGCCCGGGCAGATGAGGTTAGGCTAACCTCATACACGTCCGCTTCGTGGTGGGAGCGGCAGTCAGTTCGGGAACGGACGAAGCCCCGCAACCGGGTTACCCCCGGAGGCGGGGCTTCGTTCATTCCGGAGCGTTCATGGTCGATGACCGCGCCGATCAGGTCAAGGCCGTCCCGGCACCCGGTCGAGTTCGATCCCGAACTCCTTTCGATAGGCCTCCAGGATCTCCTGGTCGCCCGAAAGCCTGGTCTCGGTGCGGACGCCGTGCGTGGTGACGATCAGCTTGTCACCCGCCAGCGTGACCCGGCCGTGCCCGGTCGGCAGCGAGCAGGTCGGCCCCCGCGTGAAAGGCGAGTCCGGCGAGGTCGCCTGCCAGAACGCCGTCGGGACGAACTCGTCCAGCGCCCGCGGCCGCCGCTCGATCCGGTACTGGGGCCTGCCGTCCATGAGGACGTCGATGTCGCCGTGGGGCGCGTCGAGCATCAGGAACTCGCCGTCCGGGTCGGCCTGCGCCTCGGTGGCGGACAGCCGCAGCGGGAACCGGCTGAACCGGCCGAAGCCGACGTCGGCCAGCCACGGCTCATCCAGCTCGACGCGGACGACGGCGTGGTCGAACGGTGGCCCGAGGGTGCCGTCCGGCCGGAAGACCTTCGCCGCCTGCAGGGTGACGTCGAAGCCCAGCTGTTCCAGCAAGGCGGCGAAGAGCCCGTTCAGCTCGTAACAGAAGCCGCCACGGCGCCGCCGCACGATCTTGCCGGACAGCGCCCCGCTGTCCAGGACGATCGGTTCGCCGAGGTGGATGCTCAGGTTCTCGAACGGCACCATCGCGAGATGGCGCTCCTGCAGCGTCCGCAACGCGGCGACGTCCGCGGTGGCGGGGCGGTCGAGCCCGAGTCGGTCGAGGTATGCGGCGACGTCCATGCCTCCACCCTGACACCTCGACTTCGCTGGAGGTCAAGAAACGAAGAACGGGGCCCTCCTCCGAAGGAGAGCCCCGCTTCGTGGCGAGAAGTCAGCCGAGCAGCAGGCCGTTGCCACCGGCGACGGCGTTGTCGAACCGCTTGGAGATCTCGGCCCAGTTGAAGATGTTCCAGAGCGCCTTGACGTAGTCCGGCTTCACGTTCTTGTAGTCCAGGTAGAACGCGTGCTCCCAGACGTCGACCAGCAGGATCGGCGTGGTCGGGAGGACCAGGTTGTTGTGGTGGTCGCGCAGCTGCTGGGTGATCAGCGTCTTGCCGATCGGGTCCCAGGAGAGCGCGGCCCAGCCGTTGCCCTGGATCGTGGTGGCGACCGCGGTGAACTGCGCCTTGAACTTGTCGAAGGAGCCGAACGCCTCGTCGATCGCGGCGGCCAGCTCGCCGGTCGGCTTGTCGCCGCCTTCCGGGGAGAGGATCTTCCACCACACGACGTGGTTGGCGTGCCCGGCGAGGTGGAACGCCAGCGTGGTCTGCAGGCCGACGATGTCACCGAAGTTGCCGGCCTCGCGGGCCTCGGCGATCTTGTCGAGCGTGTCGTTCGCGCCCTTGACGTAGGTCGCGTGGTGCTTGCTGTGGTGCAGCTCGTTGATCTCGCCCGAGATGTGCGGCGCCAGAGCGCTGTAGTCATAGTCGAGATCGGGGAGCACGTAGCGGGCCATCGGCCCTCCTTCTGTCTTCGACACAAGTTTCCAAGGACGAACTTAGTCGTCTTCACCCGTTTGCGGCGACCGGGGGCGCCGCGTTTCTCCCCAGGTGGAACGACCCGTTCGTAGCGGCTGTACCCGGTGGGGCCACCGCCTGAAACCCACCCTGCTAGCTCCAGTTAGCTGGAGGTCAAGGCGATGTGACGGCGGTCATCAAGCCAGATAGGGCAGCCCCACCAGATGGTAGGAGGCGATCACCCCGAGGAAGGCGAGCAGCGCCACGGAAACCACCGTGTAGGTGATCCTGGCGGGGGTGCTCCACCAGCCCCGGACCCAGGCGAGCACCGCGCAGACGACGGCGGCACCGGTCAGGAGCAGGACCGCGTTCGGCAGGAGCAAGGTGACGCTCAGCAACGGGGAGTGCCCGGACGTCAGCGCCACGGCGGCGGCGCTCAGATCGCTCATGAGCACGGCGAAACCGGCCGCGAACAGCACGACGGCCAGTGCCGCGGACCAGGCGGCGACGGTCGCGAACCGGGCGCCCGACGGGTTCCGCTCCCGGCCGCGCCGGACGAGCGCGCGGATCGGCCACCACACCAGCGCGCCCAGCAGGAGCAGCAGCGCGATACCGAGGATCAGCAGGTGCGTGGCGGGTGAGCCGAGCCACGACACCCGTTCGTAGGCGGAGTTCGGGTCGTCACCCGCGAAGAGCAGCATCTGCGCGCCGGATTCGCGGAACGCGAGCCGCTCACCGGCCGCGTCGGTGAACAGTCCCGGTTCGGTCTGCGTCCAGCGCCGGGTCCCCTCGCCGAGGCCGGAAGTCGTCAGCACGCCGTCGCCGTCCGCGGTCACCGTGACGCCGCCCGCGAGCGCGCGGACCTTCGTGAAACTGTCGTAGTCCAGCCGTGTGTTGTTGTAGCTGCCTTCGAACCTCGAGACATCACCCGCGAGCTTCACGGGAGCGGGGGCGGGCGTGGCGGGTTGTAGCCGATCGATGAAGGCTTTCAGCACCTCGGCGGTCACCGCTGCGGCGTCGCCGGAGAACGCGCCGCCGTTGAACGCTAGGTACACACCGGTGTTCTTCTCCGGCACGAGCTCCAGCACGCTGAAGAAACCCGGCGAGTCACCGGTCTTCTCCACCAGGCGCAGGCCGTTCAGATACCGCTCGGAGAAGCCGAAACCCATCGCGGGCAGCCGCGGATCGTTGCGGAACCGCGCACCGTGCAGCTGGTCGAGCAGGGGACGGCTGAACGTGCCGGGGACGAGATTCGCGGACAGATAGCGGCCCATGTCGGCCGGAGTGGCGACGTTCCCATCGCCGGCGGGCGGTTCGGGGCCGAAGTTGGCAGGCGGGACGACCTGCGCGGAGCCGTCCCAGCGGTAGCCGGTCGCCAGCGGGACATCGGGCGTGGGCTGGGCGACGCTGCTGTCCTTCATCCCCAACGGTTCGAAGATGTGCTGCCGTACATAGTCCGAATAGGACTGTCCCGACGCGAGCTCCACGAGATGCCCGGCCAGCGCGTAGCCGTAGTTCGAGTAGAGGGCGGCCTCGCCGGGTGGGCGGACCCGGGTGGGCATCTCGGCCGCGAGGTGTTCCGCGAGTGACGGCAGCTTCTCGTCCCGTGGCGTGAACATCCGGTACACGCGGTCTTCGAAACCCGCGGTGTGGGTGAGCAGCGAGGACAGGGTGACCGGTCGGCCGGGGAAGGTTTCGGGGATCTTGAGCGCTTTCAGGTACGTGTTGACGTCGGCGTCCAGCGCGAGCTTGCCCCGCTCGACGAGCTGCATCGCGGCGGTCGCGGCGATCGACTTGCCGACGGAGTTGATCAGGAACCCGGTGCGCTCGGGGTCCACCTTGGCCTGGGTGTCCACTGAGGACACTCCGTACCCCTTCGAGAACACGGTCTTCCCGCCTTCGACTACCACCACGGCGGCACCGGGAATGTGGTGTTCGGCAAGGCTTCGCGGGAGGATTTCGTCGAAGACGCCGGCGGGGGTCGCCGCTCGGGCGGCGGGAGCGGTCAGGACCGTCGCGACGGTCAGCAGGGCGGCGGCGGCCGCGATTCGGAACATACCTGGAAAGTTAGGGATTTCCCCGGGGTGAGGGGATCCGGCGGACCGCCGATCGCGGGGTGGGGTCGGCCCTACCCCGCGACCGGCCCGCCATCAGGAGAAGGAGACCGGGATGAAGACGTCCGAGTTCCGGTCGTTCGCGGCGAAGTGATCGCGGCGCGAGACGATCGCGCAGGTCACCGAAGGGTTCGAGCAGTCGAGACCGGAGTTGACCTCGGCGATCCGGATCTGCGTGGTGAAGGTGCCGTTCGAGGCGATCGGCGAAGAGCCGCCGGGGAAGTTGGTGACCCAGGCGGACGGGCCGACACCCGTGCCGCCCTGGCCGTCGCCGCCCGCGCAGGGGCTCGGCTTGGTGCCGTAGCTGTAGTCCTCGGGAACGGCGCACAGTGCGACGTAGTAACCCTCGGTGGAACTGTAGCCGCTGCCCGTGATGGTGATGGTCTCGCCGACCGAAGCGAGGCCGGTGGCGTTGGAGGCGGAGAGGGTCTTGCCGTTGTTGGTCGCACTGCCCGGCGCGGCCGAGGCGGGGGCGGCGAGCGCGGTGACGGCCGCGGTCGCGGCGGTCGTGACGAGGGCGGCGCGGAGCAGGACCGATCTCTTCGACATGAAGGTTCCCTTCGATCACAAGGAAGTAACAGCGTTAGGTGAGGCTTACCTATCTATCGGTAAATATGGTTAGCCTTGCCTAATGTTGTCAAGGGGGTCGCTGCCCACGGTCGCTCTGCTCCTGGCCATCGTTGTCACCGCGTGTTCGAGCCCGCCGTTGGCGACGACGAAAGCCGTCGGCACCGGGGCTGACCTCCGCCCGCTTTCGCAGGTCAAACCCTTGGCGGAGCCGAAGAACCAGGCCGGCCCGAGTACCGCGCGGCTCGCTCAGGCCGACATCACCGGCGGGAAACCGGCGGTACTGCACCTCCCGGCGACCGTCACCGATCACCAGGGCACGCCGGTCACCGTCACCGACACCAGCCGGATCCTCGCCTTCGACATGTCCGGCACACTCGCCGCGACCGTGTTCGGCCTCGGGCTCGGCGGCAACGTCGTCGGCCGGGACGTCTCCACCGGTTTCCCGTCGGCCCGGAACCTGCCGCTGGTCACCGTGAACGGCCACCGGCTCAACGCCGAGGCGATCCTGGCGCTGCGGCCGACCGTGGTGATCACCGACACGACGCTCGGGCCATGGGACGTCGTGCTGCAGTTGCGAGCGTCCGGCGTTCCCGTGGTCGTCGTCGACTCGAAACGTTCGATGGAGAATGTCGGCGACATCGTCCGTCAGGTCGCCGCCGCGCTCGGCGTTCCGGAAGCGGGCGAAAGCCTCGCGACCCGGCTCGCGGCCGACGTCGACGCCAAGAAAGCGGAGATCGCGAAGCTCGCCCCCGCCGAGCCGGGACGGAAACTTCGCGTCGTTTTCCTGTATATGCGCGGACAGGCGGGCGTGTATCACCTGTTCGGCAAGGGATCCGGGGCCGATTCGCTGATCGGCGCGCTCGGTGCGATCGACGTCGCCACCGAAGCGGGCGTCGAGGGCATGCGCCCGGTCAACCCGGAGGCGCTGGCCAAGACCGAACCTGACGTGATCCTCATGATGACCAAGGGGCTCGAATCCGTCGGCGGGGTCGACGGCGCGCTCCAGGTTCCTGGCGTGGCGCAGACCCCCGCGGGGCGGCATCGCCGCATCGTCGACATGGCCGATTCGCAGATCCTAAGCTTCGGCCCGCTCACCGCCGGCGTGCTCGACGCGCTGGCGCGGGCCCTCTACGCCCCGGACGCCGGATGAACCGCGGGTTCAAGGTGACGGCGGTCTTCGCGGTGCTCATCGCCGGTGTCGTCACGATTTCCCTCGTCTCCGCGGGCAGCGGGCAATACGGCATCCCGCTCTCGCAGGTCTTCGATTCGGTGCTGCACCGGTTCGGGCTCTCGGAAACGCGGCTGGACCCGTTCGCCGAGGGCGCGTTGTGGCAGGTGCGGTTCCCGCGTGTGGTGATGACGGTGCTGGTCGGCGGGGTCCTCGGCGTCTGCGGCGCGTTGATGCAGGGCGTGTTCGGCAACCCGCTCGCCGAACCGGCCGTGGTCGGTGTCTCGTCCGGCGCTGCCGTCGGCGCGAGTCTGTCCATTGTGGCCGGTTGGACCTTCTTCGGTGCCTTCACCACGCCGGCACTGGGCTTCGCGGGCGGTCTGGTCACCACCCTGCTGGTCTACGTGCTTTCGCGGTCGCGCGGGCGCTCCGAGGTCGTCACGCTGATCCTGACCGGCGTCGCGGTCAACGCGGTCGCGATGGCGATCATCTCGTTCTTGATGTTCTCGGCCGATCAGGCCGCCCGAGAGCAGATCGTGTTCTGGCAGCTGGGTTCCTTGGCCGGTTCGCGCTGGCCGTACGTGGTGACCGTACTGCCGCTCGTCGCGGTCGGCGTCGCCGTTTCCCTCGTGCTGGCAAGGAAACTCGACCTTCTCGCGCTCGGGGAACGGCAGGCCCGGCATCTCGGCGTGGACGTCGAGAAGCTGCGGATCGGCGCGGTCGTGGTCGTCGCGCTGATGGCGGCCGCGGCCGTCTCGTACTCGGGGATCATCGGTTTCGTCGGCCTGATCGTGCCGCACGGGCTGCGGATGCTGCTCGGTCCCGGGCATCGCGTGCTGATCCCGGCGAGTCTTTTCGGCGGCGCGCTGCTGCTCGCCGCGGCGGATCTCGGCGCCAGAACCCTGTTCACCTACGCCGATCTCCCGATCGGCATGCTGACCGCGCTCGTCGGCGGGCCGTTCTTCTTCTGGCTGCTGTCGCGCACCAGGCGTCGTTCGGGAGGCTGGGCATGAACGGTGCCGAACTCGACCACGTTTCCTACACGGTCGAAGGAAAGACGCTGCTGCGCGAAGTGTCGCTGCAGGTGCGCTCCGGTGAAGTCCTCGTGGTCGTCGGGCCGAACGGCGCGGGCAAGTCGACCACGCTCGGGCTGCTCGCCGGAGACCTTCGCCCGGATTCGGGGCGGGTCCTCGTCGCTGGAGCCGAAGCCGGTACCTGGAGCGGCATCGAGCTCGCGCGACGGCGCGCGGTCCTGCTCCAGCAGAACACGGTGACCTTCCCGTTCACCGTGGCCGACGTCGTGCGGATGGGCCGGACCCCTTGGCGGGGAACGGAAGCCGAGGATTTCGACGACACCGAGGTCGCGGCCGCGCTGAAGGCGACCGGGATGACCGAGTTCGCCGAACGCCGGTTCACCACCTTGTCCGGTGGCGAACAGGCGCGGGCCGCGCTTTCCCGGGTGCTCGCCCAGCGAGCGGGCATCCTGTTGCTCGACGAACCCACCGCAGCGCTGGATCTGAGGCACAGCGAGGAAATCCTGACGCTCGTGACCGCGCGGGCCGCGGCGGGGGACGCGGTGCTCGTCGTGGTGCACGACCTCGGGCTCGCCGCCGCGTACGCGGACCGTATCGCGGTGCTCGCCGACGGGGAACTCGCCGCCGACGGCACACCCGCCGAGGTGCTGACGGAGTCGTTGTTGAGCGAGGTTTACCGGCATCCCGTGGAGGTCCTCACCCATCCCCGCACCGGGAAACCGATCGTCCTGCCCCACCGAGCGGCCGAGGAGCGCCGATGAAACAGCTGATGAGGGTGGCCGTCGCAGCCGGGCTGCTCGCGATCACCGCACCCGTGCCCGCCTCCGCGGCGGGTGCGGCCGTGACGTTCTCACCCGGCTCCGCGGATCCGGAGTACGCGACCTCCTTGCAGGTCAAGGGAACCGGCTTCCAGTCCGTGCCGAAGGGTTACGGCGGGATCTACCTGCTGTTCGGCTGGGTCGCCGACGGCGCGTGGCAGCCGAGCCAGGGCGGCGCGGCCGGTGCGACCTACCGGTATGTCAAAGACAAGGAAGCCAAGGACAACAACGGTTTCCAGCGGTTCCTCGCCTTCCCCGGCAGTGACACCGCGTCCGCGGCCAACGGGGAGATCGCCGCGGACGGGACGTGGTCGGCGAAACTGGTGATCCCCGGCGCACGGTTCAAGGCCGCCGACCGGACCGGGAAGATCGTCGACGTCGACTGCCTCAAGGTCCGATGTGGACTGATCACGGTCGGTGCGCACGGCGTCGTCAACGCGAACAACGAGACCTTCACGCCGGTGACCTTCGCGGTGCCGAAGGCGCCGACGACACAGGCCGTCGCGCCACCACCGCCCCCTTCGTCTTCGCCGGTGCCGTCGCCCGACTCCAGCGCGGCACCGGCGTCCTCTTCGGCGCCACTCGTGTCCACTGTGGAATCACCCGAAGCCGTGCCGGTCGCCGAACCCGCCGCACAGAGCGGGGAATCCGGTTCGTGGTGGTGGATCGCCGTCGTGGCGGGTGTGGCGCTGATCGCCGCGCTCGCCGTCCCCCTGATCCGGGCCCGCAAGCGGACCCGCAACGCGGAAGGTGAATGAAGTGTCGTTGCGAAGATGGGGCGCCGTGCTGGCGGGCGCCGCGCTGGTGGCGGGAGCCGCCGTCACCCCGGCGCTCGCCGCCGATCCGGTCGCGCCCAAGGTGACCGTGGCCCCGGCCGCCGGGCTCGACCCGGCGGGTACGAAGATCGTCGTCAAGGGCACCGGCTTCGATCCGGCGGCCAACGACGGCAAGGGCTTCGGCCTCCGCGTGGGCCCGGCGAAGGCCGACGTCCGCGACCGGGCCGGTAAGGACTTCCAGGTCAGCCGCCTGATCAAGAAGGGCGCGGTCGGCAGCCAGATCCCGCTGGACGACAACGGGAATTGGGAATATTCGGTCACCGTCAAGGCCGAGTACGTCGCGAGCGGGACGACCTACAGCGCGAAGAAGCAGCCGTTCAGTGTCTTCGTCTTCGGCTGGGACACCCCGGTGCTCACGTGGGACAGCACGACACCGCTGAAGTTCACCGAAGCCGGCGACGCCGCGACCGGTCTCGCCTGGGGGCTGCGGCATTCCTGGCGGAACTACATCACCAGGGGCGGCGGCACCGTGACGCCCTCGAACGGCGCGACGCTGGACACCGCGGCGCCGAACGTCGAGCCGTACCCGTACAAATGGAAGTACGAATCGTCCGGCGAGGGCACGGTCTCCTACACCGGTCAGGTCACGTATACCTTCGAAGCGCATACGATCTGGGACTTCACCATCGCCGATCCCAGGATCACCTTCGGCGGCGACGGCACCGGGACGCTCACCGCGAAGGTCGGCTATGCCTTCTACGGGACCAAAACCGCGCCGGAGAAGGTGCGGACGCCGTCCGACGTCGTGCTGGCGGACCTCAAACTGAAGGCTCCGGCGCAGGCGGGGGACAACGTCGCCGTCGACATCGAGTCCGCGAAACTGACCGCCGCGGGTGCCGCCGCGTTCGCCGACTTCTACAAGCCGGGCGAGGCGCTGGACACCGGACGGCTCGTCTTCCCCGGCAAGAGCGGACCGGCTCCGACGTCGAGCACGGTGCCCACGAGCTCGGCGCCGCCCACGACGACGACCTCCTCGTCGGCGCCGTGCGTGCTCACCCCGGATTCGGTGAAGCAGGGAAACCTGTTGTGGGGCTTCAAACAGAGCTTCCGCCGCTACGTCGGCATCGGTTCGGGCACGTCGATCATCGCTTCGGACGGTGTCGAGATCACCGACATCGACAAGATCGACGGGACGGGGCCGCCGAGCGGGGCGTACCGATGGGGCTTCGACAGCGCCCAGTACAAGTCGGCGACCGAGTTCACGACGCAGTTCCGGGGCAAGGTGACCTTCGCCTACCCGGCGCACTCGTTCGAGTTGTCGATCGGGCGGCCGAAGGTGGTCGTGGCGCAAGGGAAGGGCAAGCTCTTCGCCGATGTCGAGCTGAAGACGACCAGCGGGGCGCCGTCACCGCCGATCAGCCAACCGGGTGTCGAGCTCGCTTCGCTGGACCTCGCGGCGGCGAAGACGACCGAAGGGGCGGGGGCGCTGAGCGTCGCCGGGATCAAGGTCACCTTGGGCAACGCGGAGGCGTTCGCGAAGTTCTACAAGGTCGGCGAGGTGCTCGACGAGGCGACGGTGAGCCTGGGAGCCTCGTGCGCGCACCTGCCGGGGCCGGGTGCCTCCGGGCCTGGTGCCGGGCCTGGAGTCTCCGACGACCTGGTGCCGGACGTGAAGTACCGGCCGGATTCGGCGCTGGCGTCGACCGGTGCCGACAGCGGTATGTGGCTGCGGTGGGGCCTGGTGCTGGTGGGCGCTGGACTCGCTTTGGTGCTGGTGGTGCGGCGGCGGCCCGCGTAACCGTCGCCCGCGCGTGCCATGAAAGGTCCTTTCCTTGCAAAATTTGCAAGGAAAGGACCTTTCATGGCGTTCGGAAGCGGAGGTCAGGCGGCCCGGTACTCGTCCAGTTCACTCGCCAGCTCGTCGAACACCGCGATGTTGCACTCGAAGGCCACGATGGCCTCCTCGATCAGCCGCGCGCGTTCGTCCTCGGTCCACGGCGCCGCGTTCAGCTGCTCGCGGTAGTTGTCGCGGAACTTCGGGGCGCTGCCCAGCTGGTCGAAGTGGTAGAACAGCGAGCCCGCCTCGTTGAGCTCGTACTTGCGCTCCAGCAGCCGCCGGATGACCTGGCCGCCGGCGATGTCGCCGAGGTAGCGCGTGTAGTGGTGGGCGACGAACCCGCCGGACCAGTCCGACGCCTCGGCCACGCGCCGCGCGTAGCGCTCCGTCGAGGGCAGCGGCCGGATGGTCTCGCGCCAGTCCGGGCCGACGAGGTGTTCGAGGTCGCGTTCGAGGCTGGGCAGCCGCCGCAACTCCTCGAAGACGAACTTGCCGGCCACGGGATCCTTCGCCAGCTTGTCGGCGGCCTGCTCGATGGCCTGGTAGATGAAGTAGTACTGGATCGCCAGCCGCGTGTACCCGTCGCGCGTGAGCTCGCCGCCGAGCAGCGCGTTCATGTACTCGGAGTGGTTGGCCCGCTCGTGGGCGGGCAGGGTGGAGGCGCGCAGGGCCGCGGAGAACGGCCCGGATTCGACGTCGGTGGTCACCGGCATGGACAGAGCCTCCAAGCATCGATCTGACATGCTGTCAGAAAGAGCGTAAGGCACAACTGCGGGTTAGGCTACCCTAATTTCATCGGTTTTCCGTCATCCCGACCGCTCTGAGCACGAAGCGGACGGCTCCCTCGATCGCGTCGTCCAGCCGTTCTGGTGGTACGTCGACGACCTGGCGGCTGCCCAGCGCGGCGGTGATCATCGGGATCAGGAGGTCGGGATCCTCGTCCGGCACCCCCTCCGCGAGGATCTCGCGCAGCTGACCGGTGATCGGGTCGGCGTGCGCACTGATCCGCCGGTACGCGGCGGGCGCCAGCGCCGACGCGAGCGCCGTCCCCGGCGGAAGGTGGTACTCGGCCAGCACCCGCAGCTGGAGCCGGACGAACGTCGAAAGCTTCTCGACCGGGGTGTCCGCGGTCGCGACGGCCGCCGTCAGCCGTTCGACGTACCGCGTCGCCTCGTCCTCGACGAAGGCCACCAGCAGGCTTTCCTTGTCGGGGAAGTGGTTGTACATCGCCGTGCGGCCGAGGCCGGCTTCGGCGGCGACACCCGCGAGCGTGATCGCGTCGAACCCGCGCTCGTACAGCTGGCCGCGCAGGACTTCGAACACCCTGCTGCGGACCTCGCGCCGGTGTTCCTCCAGCGAGCGGCCGATGATCTTGGGCACGAGCCACCTCCCTGGGAGGAAACTCTAAGCCTCCAGCGACCAGGTGTGCACCGGCGTCTCGGTGGCGGACAGCTCCAGGTACCGGCCCAGCATCCGGTTCAGCGCGGTCTCCCGTTCGGCGCCGCGCTCCTCCGCGCGCAGGACGTACTCCCGCTGCCACGCCGCGCCGGTCCGCCTGGTGAGGCACCGCTGCTCGATGATGCCCAGATAGCGCTCTCTCGCCTCGTCCGAAACGTCCGACCGGCGCAATCCCTCGTGCGCCAGTGGCAGCAGGACCCGCAGCACCAGCTCGTCCGGCGGGATCCAGCCGATCCCCGGCCAGTACAACTGCGCGTCGAAACCCCGGCGCGCGCCCGCGTACATGTTCTCCTCGGCCGCCTGGAACGACATCTGAGTCCACACTGGACGGTCGGCCTCGGCGAGGGCCCGCTGCGCGCCGTAAAAGAAGGCGGCGTTCGCGACCATGTCGACGACGGTCGGGCCCGCGGGCAGCACGCGGTTCTCCACCCGGAGGTGCGGCAGGCCGTCGACGACGTCGTACACCGGCCGGTTCCAGCGCCAGACGGTGCCGTTGTGCATCCGCAGCTCGGTGAGTTTCGGGGCCTGCCCGGAGTCGAGCGCCTCGATCGGATCCTCTCGGTCGGTCTCGGGCAGCAGGCCGGGGAAATACCGGACGTTCTCCTCGAACAGGTCGAAGATCGACGTGATCCACCGCTCGCCGAACCACACCCTCGGCCGCACGCCCTGGTTCTTCAGTTCCTCGGGCCGGGTGTCCGTGGCCTGCAGGAACAGCGGGATCCGGGTCTCGTGCCACAGCGCCTTGCCGAGCAGGAACGGCGAATTCGCGCCCACGGCGACCTGGACGCCGGCCAGCGCTTGCGCCGCGTTCCAGTGCGCCGCGAACTCTTCCGGCGCGACCTGCAGGTGCAGCTGAACGGAGGTGCACGCGGCCTCGGGGAGGATCGATTCGGAGTAGCTGCGCAGCCGCTCCGGTTGCCTGCCCGGCAGCGGTGCGCCCTCCATCGAGAGCACGGTGCGCTCGCCACGAGCCGCGAAGATGCGGTCATTGAGCAACGAATAACGGGCGTTGTTGGTCAGCCACTTCTGGTCGAAGTGCTCGTGCCGCAGCGTCGGGAGGATGCCGATCATCGCCAGTGAAGCGCCGGACTCCTCCGCCGTGCGTGAAGCGGCGCCCAGGTACGCGTTGAGGTCGTCCTCCAGCTGCAGCGCGGACTCGCCGGCCAGCGGCCGCGGCGGCACGTTGAGCTCCAGGTTGTGCTGGCCGAGCTCGGTGGTGAACGACGGATCGTTCAGCGCCTCGAGCACCGCCGTGTTCGTCATCGACGGGCGCAGCTCCGCGTCGACGAGGTTCAGCTCGACCTCGAGCCCGATGTTCTTGCGCGGGAAGGAAAAACTTCCGTCGGTGAGCATACGGGCCAGGGTGTCGAGGCAGCGCTGTACCTTCCGGCGATAGCGGCCGCGGTCCTGCGGCTCGGAGGGGTCCGCCGAAAGATTCTTACCCATGTTCGTCGAGCTCCTCATTGGCCACGCTCCGCGGGATCCAGGCGGGACTGCCAGGCGGCCCAACGGTTTCACGCATCGCAGTCACCCGGCTAGCGGCCAAACTGGTGCTCTCTGTCACTAGGGGTTAACTGACAGCAAAATACCTCCATTCGTACCACCTACCCGTCGACGTTCGGACGCAAACACCGCGCAGGGAGCGGATGACACACTCTCCCGGTGGCCGAACTGATCACCATCGACGACGCGGGCGACCCGCGACTCGACGATTTCCGCGACTTGTCCACAGCCGATCGGCGTCCCGATAGGCCGGGTGGGCGTGGCTTCGTGATCGCGGAGGGCACCGTCGTGGTCGAGCGCCTGCTCAAGTCCCGCTATCCGGTCCGCTCCCTTCTCGGCGTCGAGCGGCGATTCCACGAATTGGGCGAAGACCTGGACGCGGTCGACGTCCCCGGTTACGTGACTTCGGCCGAGACGATGGCCGACGTGGTCGGATTCCATCTGAACCGCGGGATCCTTGCCGTCGCCGACCGGCCCGTTCCGCCGCCGTCGGTGGAAGACGTCATCGACGGCGCACGGGTGCTCGCGATCCTCGAAGGCGTCGGTGACCACGAGAACCTCGGTTCGCTGTTCCGCAACGCGGCCGCGCTCGGCGTCGACGGGATCCTGCTCGGCGCCGGATGTTCGGACCCGCTGTACCGGCGCAGTGTCCGCGTGTCGATGGGGCATGTCCTGCGCGTCCCGTTCGCCACCTTCGGGTCTTGGCCCGGCGACCTGGAATTGCTGCGAGACCGCGGTTTCCGCATCGCGGCCCTCACCCCTCGTGCGGATTCCGTTTCGCTGCGCCAGTTACGCGACCAGACACCGGAGAAGGTCGCGTTGATGCTGGGCGCGGAGGGCCCCGGCCTGACGACCGAGGCCGTGACCGCCGCCGACGTCGCGGTGCGGATCCCGATGCCGGAAGGCGTCGATTCGCTGAATGTCGCCACGGCGGGCGCGATCGCGTTCTACGAGACCCGTCCACCGCTATCGTGAGCACCCGAGCGATCACGAGGAGAACCCATGGAATTGCGGATCCGTGAGGGACGCGCGGTGCTGGCCGGGCCGGGCGGCGACAGCGCGCGCGAGGTCGACCCGCATTCACTCGCGATCGGTTCGGATCTCGCCCAGGCGCTGCACGAATGGGCCAGGGTCGCGTCCGCCGTCGGCACTTCCGGCACCGAAGCCGCTTCCGTGGTCTCGCAGCGAGGCCGCCAGCTCGCCCAGCGGGTCGCCGCCACGATGGGCACGTCGGTGCGGTTCGTCGACCCCGTCTCCGGCGACCGCGTCATCATCGACCCGCCCGCCCCCGCACCCCGCAGCGAACTCGCCCGGCGCCTCTTCGGCACCCCGGACCCGGCAGGGGAGCCGACACCGTGGCTGACCGGGCTGACGGTCTCGGCGTTCGTCGCGGCCGTGGTCGTCGTGGCGATGCTGGCGCTGGCGAACACCCTCGCGCGCGAGACCAACGGCTGGCTCGCGCTGCTCGCGTCCGCCGTCGTGACCGCCGGGATCACGCCGTCGCTGTGGCTCGCGCGGCGGGTGCCGATCGTGCGGTGGGCGTCCTTCGGCGCGGCCGCCGGGATCGTGATCGCGTGGATCGGCGTGCTGATCGTCGTCTTCTAGCGTTTGCGGAACTTGAGACCCGGCCCGTCCGCCTGTGTCGCCGACTGCCCGTAAAGCTCATAACCGTGATAGGCGGCGATCTGGACGACCAGGTCGGCGGGTATTCGATAGGACCGCATCGGGAATCCGACCTGGGGGCTGCCGTCGAATTCCCTGGCCAGCCAGCCGACCCGGGTGGTGCGCGGGAACAGGCTGGTGGTGAACGCGGCCGGGACCATGCCGACGAAGGCCGCCAAGAACAGGAGGTTGGTGACCGGCGCTTCGAAGCCCGACGGAATTCCGGAGATCACCGCCGCCGCGCCGAGGAGGACGAGGACGGTGACGGGGGCGATGTGGTTCAACCAGGCATAGCGGAACCTGAGTGCCGTGGGCGCGGGCAGGGGAAGCCTCGGCGGCGACGGATCCCGGCTGAGCAGGAGAACCCGGTCGGCGGGGTCGCCGAAATCCGCCGCGACACGCAGGCCTTCGGTCTCGGCGACCTCCGCGACACGCCGGGCGGAGAGGTTCGCGTGCTTGAGGCTGATCCAGACCTGGTCGGAGCCGGTGAGCTGGTTCAGCAGCCAGCGTTCCCGATCCTTGTCCGGCCGGTCCGGACCGTCGAAGACCGGAACCGGCGGGACGTACTGAGGCGCGTACTGGAAACTCAGACAGCCCTGGAACATCGGCGCGATCTCCAGGTAGCCGCGGCTCCGCGCGATGCCGCGGAGTGCCTCCGGGTCGATCCGCCATTCCATCGGCGACACATGTGCGTACGGCGTCCCCGTGAAGACCTGGAAACGCAATCGGACAGTGCGTACGTACCAATCCTGCATGAAACCCCCCGGCCCGAGGATACTGAGATCCATGGCCGGAGATCCGCTCGATTCACTCAGACGGCTCTGTCTCGCGCTGCCGGAAGCGTCCGAGCGGCTCAGTCACGGCGAGCCGACCTGGTTCGTGCGCGGCAAGAAGACGTTCGTCATGTACGCGGACCGGCATCACGACGACAAGGTCGCCTTCTGGTGCCCGGCGCCGCCCGGGGCGCAGGAGGAACTGGTGGGCGCCGAGCCGGAGCGGTTCTTCCGGCCGCCGTATGTCGGCCATCGGGGGTGGCTCGGGGTGCGGCTGGACACCGACGTCGACTGGGCCGAGATCGCACAGATCGTCACCGGCGCGTATTGCCTCGTGGCACCGAAATCCCTGGTCGCGCAGGTCCCCGGACGCACGTAATGGCCCCTCCACCGGAAGGGGCCACTACGTGCGGATTCAACCTCGTTGTGATCGGACGCCCAGGAGGACGTCTTCCCAGGATGGAACGATGGGGTGGTTCTTCTTCCCCTTCGCCCGTGGAGCGGGTTCGGCCACTTCGTCCGGCTCGTCAGCCGGAAGTGGTGGCTCGGCATCTTCTTCGGGCTCGGCTATCGGCGCGTCGATCACCTTCGCGACCGGCTCTTCCGGGACCGAATCGAGGGTCGGCTGGACGACCGCGTCCTTGCCGGGGTCCAGTGCCCGTACCGTGCGCGGGGCGCGGTAGGCGTTGGGGTTGAGCAGGACTTCGGCGTTCTCGTCGAGGGCCTGCACGGTGCCACCGTGCGCGCCGGGTGCGAACGCCCAGTGCGCGCGGTTGTCCGAACGGCCCGCCTTCCAGCTCAGCACGACGACCCACTTGCCGTCGTCGCCTCGCCAGGAGTCCCAGGTCGCCTGGCTGTAGTCGTGACCGCGCTGCCCGAAGGAGTGCGCGACGACCTCGCCGAGGGTCTGGACGTCGGGGCCGTCCTCGCGGACCGGGTGGGCCCGCTGGGCCAGCTCGGCGGTGCGGGATCGTTCGAGCAGGACGGGGTACGCGAACCGCTCGACGCGCTGCACGGTGACGCCGGCGCTGCTCGCGACCTGCTCCACGGACTCACCGGCCCGGATTCGTGCCTGGATCTCGCGTGGCCGCATTTGGCTCTCCAACTCGATTTCGATCTGGCCGAGGCGGGTGATGTCACCCCTCGCCGCCGCTCGCAGCCTCTCATCCGCGGGGAGCAGGAAGCGCGTGCGGCTCGCCGGGTCTTCGCACACGATGGACTTACCGTCCTCGTGCAGCCCGACCACCCGTAGCGCTCGCATTCTCGCCTCCCCGATTCTTCACCATTGTGGGTGTCCACGTTAAAACGGCGCGTCGCCTTGACGTGTGAGGCGCGCCGATGTCATGTGTCCTGCTCACTATTTTGTTCATGACGGCAAGTGCATTCTGTAGCAGCGACGCGCCGGCCGCCGCGTGACGCGCTGGACACGCACAGTCACGATCGGGGGAATCTACGGCAGCCGCACCCGGACGACCAGTCCGCCGCCTCGGCCGCCCGGTTCCGCCCCCGCGGTCCCGCCGTGCGCCTGCGCGATGGACCGGACGATCGACAGGCCGAGCCCGGCGTTGCGCGAGTCGCCGGTACGGTCGCCCGAAAGCCGGCGGAACGGCTCGAACAGGGCGGGGACGGCGTCCAGCGGCACCCGCGGGCCGGTGTTGCGCACCACCAGCGCCGGATCGCCGCCGAGGTCGACGTGGATCCAGCCGCCCTCGCGGTTGTAGGTGATGGCGTTGTGCACGAGGTTCGTGACCAGCCGTTCCAGCAGCACGGGATCGCCGGACACGGTCCGCGGCCGCAGCCGCGACTCCACCGTGACCCCCGCCTCCTCGGCCATGGCCGACGCGGACCGGATCACCGTCGCCGCGACCTCGTCCAGCCGCACTGGGGACCGGGTGGCCAGGCCCCGGTCGCTGCGGGCGAGCACGAGCAGGCCTTCGATCATCCGTTCGCTGCGTTCGTTGGTGTAGATCAGGTGCTCGCCGAGTTTCCGGACCTCGGGGCTCGCGTCGGGGTCGGCCATCGCGACCTCGACCAGTGTCCGCTGCACCGCGAGCGGGGTCCGCAGTTCGTGGGAAGCGTTGGCGACGAAGCGTTTCTGGCTGTCGAACGACACGGCGAGCCGGTCGAGCATGCCGTCGAAGGTGTCGGCGAGTTCCTTGAGTTCGTCGTCGGGGCCGTCGAGGTCGATGCGCCGGTCGAGGTTCTCGACCTCGAGTTTCCGTGCCGTGGAAGTGATCGCGTGCAACGGCCGCAGCACGCGGCTCGCCATCAGCCAGCCGAGCAATACCGCGAGCCCGCCCGCGATCGCCAGCGCCACCAGTGATTGCCACAGCAGGGTCGAAAGGACGTCCGAGCGGTACTCGGTGATCGAGGTCGCGACCAGCTGCGTGGCCTGGGCGCGCTCGACCGGGAGGATGCTCGTCGTGTCCAGCGGATACGCCCTGGCGACCTCGAATTGGGCCCCGGCGGTCGCTCCGTTCGCGAAGGTGGTCGTGTCCGGCAGGGTCGAGCTGACCAGCAGGTAGTTGACGATGAGCAACGCGAGCCCGACGAGCAGGAACGCGCCGCCGTAGAGCGCCGTCAGCTTGGTGCGGACGGAGAGCCGGAGCGGTTTCACGACCCGAACCGGTAACCCGCGCCGGGCACGGTCTCGATCAGCGGCGGTTCGCCGAGTTTGCGCCGCAACGTCATCATCGCCACGCGGACGGCGTTCGTGAACGGGTCGGCGTGTTCGTCCCACGCCTTCTCCAGCAGTTCCTCGGCGCTGACCACGGTCCCTTCGGCGCGCATGAGCACCTCCAAGACCGCGAACTCCTTGGGGGACAAGGGAAGGAACCGGCCGTCGCGGGACGCCTGGTGCCGGGGCAGGTCGAGGACGACGCCGCCGCGTTCCAGCACCGGCGGCAACGCCGGCCGCGCGCGCCGCGAGAGCGCCTGCACCCTGGCGACGAGTTCGGCGAACGCGAACGGTTTCGTCAGGTAGTCGTCGGCGCCCAGGCCGAGCCCGGCGACCCGGTCGTTGACGTCGGCCGCGGCCGTCAGCATGAGGACCCGCGCTTCGCCGCCGGTCCCGATCACGGCGGCACAGACTTCGTCGCCGTGCACGACGGGGAGGTCCCTGTCGAGCACGACGACGTCGTAGCCGTGCACCCCCACCCGGTCCAGGGCCTGCGCGCCGTCGTAGCAGACGTCGACGGCCATGGAGAACCGTCGCAGGCCCTCGGCGATCGTGTCCGCCAGGAGCCGCTCGTCTTCCACCACCAGCACTCTCACCTGGCCAGTCTGCCCCGGGAGGGGGTAAGCGGGGGATAAGCGCCGGGTCGCGTGGGTCGTGAGTGGCGTTTCGGGTTAGAACCCGAAACGCCACTCACGACCACCTGTACCGAACGCTCAGCCGGCCGGGTGCAACTGCCGCGCCGGGATCACCTGCTGGGGAGTGTTCGGGCTCGACCACAGCAGCTTCATCGACGCCTCCCCGCCGCGTTCGGTGTGTTCGAGCCGGATCGCGTACGACCGGCCGGCGACCAGGTCGAGAGTCGCTTTGTCGACACTCGGCCCGTGGGGTGTGGTGTTGTCGATCAGGAGCTTCCCGTCGACCCACAGCCGCATGGTGTCGTCCGAGACCGTGGTGAACGTGTACTTCCCGGTGTCGCGCGCGGTCACCTGCCCGGTCCAGCGCGACGAGAAGGTCTCCGCCGGGATCTTCGCGTCCGGTGAGCCGGTGAACTTCCAGTTGTGGTTCACGCCCGGCTCGACGCGGCGCACCGTCGGCGTCCCGGTGAAATCCGCGTTCGGCCAGTATTCGGCGGTCAGCCCGGTCCCGCGCCCGGCGGGCGCCTGCGGCAACGGGTCGACACTCAGCTCGATGACGGTCGCGATGTCGTTCGTCCGGCCGCCCGACGGCGTGAGCTTCAAGCTCCCGGGTGACTGCTCGACCCGCACGTGCTGGCGGCTGCCGAGCACTCGCGCGTCGCGGACCCGGAAAGGTGCCAACGCGTCGAGCGTCAGCGAACCGCCCGAAGCGGGCCAGTCGAACACCGACGCGTACAGCTTGTCGCCGCGACGGCTGACGACACCCCAGCCTGGTTCGGCGACCAGCCCAGGCGCACCCGCCCCGTAGACGGCGGCGGACTGGCCGTTCGTTCGCAGCCATTGGCCCATCTGCTTCAGCCTGTCGATGGATTCCCGCGGCACCCGGCCGTTGCGATCAGGGCCGACATTGAGCAGGAAGTTCCCGCTGCGCCCGGCGATCGAGAGCAGTTTCCTGGTCAGATCCGCCGAGGACTTCCAGTTGTGGTCCCAATCGGTGTAGCCCCAGCTGCCGTTGAGGGTCATGCACGATTCCCATAGTTGCCCGTCGATCGGCTTGTCCGGGATCTCCTGTTCGGGCGTTCCGGTGTCGCCGTCGACCACCCGCCGTTTGCCGACGCGGTTGTTGACCACAATGGACGGATCGAGGCTGCGGACGTAGGCCTCCAGTTCCTCGCCGTCCCTTTCCGTCCAAGGGTTGTTGGGCCGGTCGGTGCTCCATTCGCCGTCGAACCACAACACCGCCGGGTGGTAGTTGCCCACGAGTTCCTTGAGCTGGGCGTACATCCGCTCCTTGTACTTCGGGAACGTCGCGGGGTCCGGGAAGTCCGGGTCGTGCCAATCCCAGATCGAGTAGTAGAAGCCGAGTTTGACGTCGCGCGCGGCCGTCGCACGCTTCAGTTCGGCGAGGATGTCGCGCTTCTTGTCGAACGCCGAGTGGTCGCGGAGGTTGAATTTGTTGACCTTCGTCGGCCACATCGCGTAGCCCTCGTGGTGCTTCGACGTGATCACCACGTATTTCTGCCCGGCGTCCTTCGCCGACTGCGCGATGGCGTTCGCGTCGAAGCCGGCGGGGTTGAACTTCGCGGCGATCTGCTCGTATTCGGCGCGCGGGATCCGGCAGTTCCGCTGGATCCATTCGGCGTCCTGGCAAACGCTTCCATCGGGGCGGGTGTACTTCCCCTGGAGCTGCGAGTACGCGCCGAAGTGGATGAACTGGCCGAAGCGGTCGTCGCGCCACCAGTGCGTCCGGTCGGCGGTGAACGGGTCGTCGTAGGCGTGATCGGACGGGAGTGGCGCGGCTTCCGCGGCGGGCGCGACGCCCAGTGCGGTGGTCGCGATGACGAGGGCCGCCAGGGCCCGGAGTGGCTTGCGGCGATTCATGCACTCCTCCTCGCTGAGGTGTGGACGTCGGGGACTTTAAGAAGCCAGAGGTCGGATGTGAACCCCCAGAAGGTCCATGGAAGTGCTAGTTCACCCGGAAAGACGGCAGAAAGATCCGATCTCTGTCCCGCTAGCTGGGACGGGTAAGCGCGATATAAGCAACATCGCTTACCGCCCCGGAATCGCTCGCTCCGTAGAAATCGGGGCGCCAAGACGACCGAAGGAGCAGCGATGCGGAAACGACCCATGGCGGTGCTGATCGCCGGAGCGGTCTTCGCGCTCGTGGCCGGTTGCGGTGGTGGCGGGGACGGCGGCGACAAGGTCGCCTCGATCTCTTCCCCGCCCGCCGCCGGCACGGGCGACGGTAAGCAGGCGGACAACGTGTCCGACGAGGAGAAGTTCCGCGATTACCGGAAATGCATGCGTGAGCACGGGATCGAGATGCCGGAGCCCAAACCGGACGGCAGCGGGCAGGACGCGGTCACCTTCGACGCGCGTGACATGCCGGACGAGAAGAAGATGAACGCCGCGAGCGAGGCGTGCAACAAGCTGCTGCCGAACGGTGGCGAGATCAAGCCGCCTTCGCCGGAAGAGCTCGACAAGATGCGCAAGGAAGCCAAGTGCATGCGCGAGCACGGCATCGACTTCCCGGACCCCGATCCCAGCGGCAAGGGCTCCGCCATGACCCTGGACGCGGGTGGCGACCCCAAGAAGTTCGAAGAAGCGGCGAAGGCCTGCGGTCTCGGCATGACCATGAGGGCGGCTCCGGCGAAATGAGCGAACACGAAGGGCCCGGCGGCGCACGGCGGTCGCGCCGGGCACGCTGGTTCATCATCGCGGCGGTCCTCGTCGTCGTGGCCGGGACGATGTCCGTGGTCGTGCTGACCAGGGTGGCCTCCGAGGCCCAGCAGGTCGGGCAGGCGCCGCCGCCGGTCGAGACCGCGAAGGTCGAGAAGACCGACCTGCAGGAAGAAGAGGAGGCGAACGGGAAACTGGGCTACGGCGAGGAAAGCTCCCTCGCCGGCCGGAAACAGGGCACCATCACCTCCCTGCCGGACGCGGGCGCGGTGCTCACTCGCGGCAAGGCCGTGTACGGCGTCGACGCCAAACCCGTCCCGCTGTTCTACGGCACGCTGCCGTTCTTCCGCGACCTCGCCGACGGGGCCGCGGACGGCCCGGACGTCAAGCAGCTGGAAGAGAACCTGAAGGCGCTCGGTTTCGGCGGTTTCGGCACGCCCGACAAGAAGTTCACCTCCGCCACCGCGGCCGCGATCAAGAAATGGCAGAAGTCGCTGGGCCTGGAGCAGACCGGCGCGTTCGGGCAGGGCGACGTCGTCCTCGCGTCCGATGAGATCCGGGTTTCGCAGCTCGCCGCGCAACTCGGCGGCCCCGGCGGCGGCGAACTGCTGAAGTACACCGGCACCGAGCGCGTCGTCGAGGTCAAACTCGACGCCGGCAAACAGGCCATCGCGAAGGCGGGGGACAAGGTCGGGGTCGACATCACCGGCGGCAAGACCACGACCGGCGTGATCAGCGAGGTCGGCAAGGTCGCGGAGAACGGCAAGGACGGCGCCGGGCAGGACGACGGCAAGCCGAAGATCAAGGTGAAGATCAAGCTGGACGATCCGGCCTCGGCGGGATCGCTCGACTCGACGCCGGTTTCCGTGCGGTTCACCAAGGAAGTCCACAGTGGAGTGCTGGCGGTCCCGGTCGGCGCGGTGCTCGCGCTCGCCGAGGGCGGTTACGCCGTCGAGGTCGACGAAGGCGGCAAGCGGCGTCTCATCGCGGTGAAGACGGGCCTGTTCTCCAACGGACGCGTCGAAGTCACCGGCACCGGCCTCGCCGCCGGGATGCGGGTGGTGACGACGTCATGACCCCGGTGCTGGCCGTGCGCAACGCCTCGCGCACCTATCCCGGCGGCGTGCGCGCCCTGCACGAGGTGACACTGTCCATTGAGGACAGGGAGATGGTCGCCATCCTCGGCCCGTCCGGTTCCGGCAAGTCGACGCTGCTGCAGCTGATGGGCACGCTCGACCGGCCGACCAGCGGCGTCATCGAACTGCGCGGGCACGACGTGGCGAAACTGCCCGACCGCAAGCTTTCGGCGTTGCGGTCGCGGTGGATCGGGTTCGTGTTCCAGCAGTTCTTCCTCAGCGAGGGGGTGAGCGCGGTCGACAACGTCGCGACGGGCCTGCTGTACGCGGGGGTGCCGCGGCGGAAACGGCGCGAGCGGGCGCTGGCCGCGCTCGACCGCGTCGGGCTCGCGCACCGGGCGGGGCATTTCCCGAACGAGCTCTCCGGCGGGGAACGGCAGCGGGTGGCGATCGCGCGGGCGGTCGTCAACTCGCCGTCGATCCTGCTGGCCGACGAGCCGACCGGGAACCTCGACACGGGCAACGGCGCGGCGATCCTCAACCTGCTGGCCACGCTGAGCTCGCAGGGGACGACGGTCGTGATCATCACGCACGACCGGGAGATCGCGGCGGGTATCCCGCGGCGCATCGAGCTGCGGGACGGCCGGATCCGGCTCGACACCGGGACGGGGGTGCTGGTGTGAGCGCGCCCGTCCTCGAGAAGACGCCGGATCCGGCCCGGCTCGGCCCGCGTGACGTGCTGAACCTCGGCGCGCACGGGATGCGGACGCGGCCGATGCGGGCGGTGTTGTCCGCGCTCGGCATCGGGATCGGGATTGCGGCGATGGTGGCGGTGCTCGCGATCCCGGCTTCGGGTGCGAAGGCGTTGCAAGACCAGCTGGCCGCGCTGGGCACCAACCTGCTCACGGCGGGCCCGGGCAAGACGCTGTTCGGCGGCGACGCGACCCTGCCGGACAGCGCGGTGCCGATGGCGAAGCGGATCGCGCCGGTCACGGCGGCGTCCGCGACCGGGACCACCGGCGGCACCGTGCGGCGCACGGACAAGATCGACAAGGACGAGACGTCCGGCCTCGGCGTCTACGCGGCGACGCCGGATCTTCTCGACGTCATCGGCGGCGCCGTCCGCGACGGGCAGTTCCTCCGGGACGCGACCCGCGACTATCCGGTCGTCGTGCTCGGTTCGGTCGCGGCCGCGCGGCTCGGGATCGACCACATCGACCCGGCGAAACCGCCGCAGGTGTACATCGCCGGGAAGTGGTTCACCGTCGGCGGGATCCTCGGGCCGACGCCGCTGGCGCCCGAGATCGAGCGTTCGGTGCTGGTCGGCTGGGACGCGGCCAAGCGGCTCCTCGACTTCGAGGGTCACCCGACGACCGTGTACGTGCGGGCGAAGGATTCGCAGGTCGAGAACGTGCGGTCGGTGCTAGCGCAGACGATGAACCCGCAGGCGCCGAACGAGGTCGAGGTCCGTCGTCCGTCGGAGGCGCTGGAGGCGCAGAAGCTGACGGAGAACACCTACAGCGCGCTGTTCCTCGGGCTCGGCGGGGTGGCGCTGCTGGTCGGCGGCGTCGGGGTGGCCAACACGATGGTGATCTCGGTGCTGGAACGGCGCCGGGAGATCGGCCTCCGCCGGGCGCTCGGCGCGACGAAACGGCAGGTGAGAGGCCAATTCCTGGCCGAGTCGGTGCTGTTGTCCGGACTCGGCGGGATCGCCGGGGTCCTGGTCGGGGTATTGGTGACGTCGGGATACGCGCTGAGCCAGGGCTGGCCGGCGGTGCTGCCCGTCGGCGCGCTGCTCGGCGGGGTCGGGATCTCGGCACTGGTCGGTGCCGTCGCCGGTGCCTACCCGGCGATGCGCGCGGCGCGCCTGCCCCCGACCCAGGCCCTTGCCTAGCTCGTGTTTCGTCCTCTGGATGCGGTGGTCCACCGCATCCAGAGGACTGAACGCGGAGTGGCGGTGGGTAATCTCGCCGGGTGCTGGTGGGATTGTCGGGGCGGAAACTCGCGGGGGCGTTGCTCGCGCTCGAAGCCGTCGTGGTCGGCGTGCTGTTCACGCTCAAGGTGTTCGACGGCCAGGACCTCGAGGTCTACATCGGCGGCGCGCGGCTGCTCGTCGACTCCGGCGACCCGTACGGCGCGTGGGTGCAGACGCACGGCGGCTGGCTGCCCTTCACCTACACGCCGTTCGCGGCGGCGGTGTTCCTGCCCGGCACCCTGCTGTCGGCCGCGCTGGCCACGCGACTGGTCGGGCTCGCGTCGATCATCGCGGGCGGGATCGTCGTCTATCTCTTCGTCGCGACCCTCAACGGTTCGCTCACCGACCGTGCGAACGTCCGTGGCCGCGCCATCGCCGTCCTGGTGGCGATCGGGGCACAGGCCGTCGGCGGGATCATGGAGCCGGTCCGCTCGACGCTCGGCTTCGGCCAGGTGAACACGCTGCTGATGCTGCTGGTCGTCCTCGACGCCCTGCTGCCGGGCCGCGCCCGCACGAAGGGCCTGCTGATCGGGATAGCCGCGGCGATCAAGCTGACGCCGGCCTTCTTCATCCTGTTCTTCTTGTTCCGCAAGGACTTCCGCTCCGCCGCCCGGGTGGTGGCGGGTTTCCTCGGTGCGGGCCTGCTGATGTTCCTGGCCGCGCCCGGCGCGTCGGCGAGGTTCTGGACGGACATCCTGTTCGACACCAGCCGTATCGGCGATCGCGGTTACGTCGGAAACCAGTCGCTGCGCGGGATGCTCGCGCGGTTCGGATTCGGCTCGGCCGAAGACGTCGTCTGGGTGCTGGCGTCGATCGCCGTGGTCGCGCTGACCGCGTTCGTGATCGTGCGCCTCGCGGAGCCGGTGTTCGCGCTCACCGCGTGTGCCGTCGGCGGGCTGCTGGTGTCGCCGGTTTCGTGGACGCACCACTGGATCTGGTGCGTGCCGATCCTCGCGCTGCTGATCTGGTCGCGTTCGATCGTTTCGTACGCGCTCGCGGCCGTGACGGTGGCGCTGTTCGTGATCGCGCCGATGTGGCTCGCGCCGCGGCCCGCCGGGAGCTTCGGCTGGTGGCTGGCGACGGAGTCCTACGTGCTGTACGGCCTGGTCCTGCTGCTCTTCTTCGCCCTGGTAGCGCGTGAAGGCCCCCTTCCCTCGGCTCAGCCGAGGGAAGGGGGCCTTCACGCGCGAAAAGAGTCCTAGCCCAGGCGCTCGACGACGTACTCGATGCTCTGGGTCAGCTTCGTGATGTCGTCCGGGTCGATGGCCGGGAACAGGCCGACGCGCAGCTGGTTGCGGCCCAGCTTCCGGTACGGCTCGGTGTCGACGATCCCGTTGGCGCGCAGCACCTTCGCCACCGCGGCGGCGTCCACCTCGTCGGCGAAGTCGATGGTGCCGACGACCTGCGAGCGCAGCGACGGGTCGCTGACGAACGGCGTCGTGTAGCTGGTCTTCTCGGCCCATTCGTACAGCCGGGTCGACGAGTCGCGGGTCCGCGAGGTCGTCCACTCCAGACCACCGTTCGAGTTCATCCACTCGATCTGGTCGGCCAGCAGGAACAGCGTCGACACCGCCGGGGTGTTGTAGGTTTGGTCCTTGCGCGAGTTGTCGAGCGCCGTGGTCAGCGACAGGAACTCGGGGATCCAGCGGTCGCTCGCGCCGATCTCGCCGATGCGCTCGACGGCCGCGGGCGAGGCCAGTGCGATCCAGAGGCCACCGTCGGAGGCGAAGGACTTCTGGGGCGCGAAGTAGTAGACGTCGAAGTCCTCGGCCTTGACCGGCAGACCGCCCGCGCCGGAGGTGGCGTCGATGGCGACGAGGGCGCCTTCGCTGCCTTCGGGGCGACGGACCGGCACCGCGACACCGGTCGACGTCTCGTTGTGCGCCCAGCCGACCAGGTCGGCGCCGGCCTCGTAAGCGATCTCGGGCGCGCTGCCCGGGTCGGCCTTGACGACGATCGGGTCGGCGAGGAAGGGGGCGCCCTTGGTCACCGTGGCGAACTTCGAGGAGAACTCGCCGTAGGTGAAGTGCTGCGCACGTTCCCGCACGAGCCCGAACGCGGCGGCGTCCCAGAATGCGGTCGTCCCGCCGTTGCCGAGGACCACTTCGTAGCCTTCGGGCAGGGAGAACAATTCGGACAGACCCGCACGCACGCGGCCGACGAGGGACTTCACCGGCTTCTGACGGTGCGACGTGCCGAGGTAGGTGGCACCGGATTTCGCCAGGTTGGCGAGCTGCTCGTCACGGACCTTGGACGGTCCGCAGCCGAAGCGGCCATCGGCAGGCTTCAGGTCCGCGGGGAGGGTCAACTCAGGTGCGTCGGTCATGTGCCCAGTCTCTCAGGTCGGGATGACCCTGCTGATAGTCGGTGTCGCGTGTCCGATATGTGGGATCGAACAACTCGCTCCCGCCGGTGGCAGGCGCACGGGTAGCTTCTCGCCTCATGGCGACAGTGCACGAGCGATTCCCCCTGCCTCCCGAGACGTTGTGGCAGGCCCTCCCGAACGGGGTCACCGCGGTCAAGGGTCAGGTCCCCTACTACGACGCCGCGGCCGGGTACGTCACCTTCTCGACCAAGCTCGGCCTCTTCAGCTACGGGCAGACGGTCACCGTGAAGGTGGAGCGGACGACGGAGGGCTCCGGGCTGGCGATCCAGACGAGCCTGAAGTTCGGCTTCGTCGACTGGGGCGAGGGCAAGCGCATCGCCCGCAAGTTCATCGCGGCCGTCGGCGAGGCGGTCGGGCACACCCCGGCGGCCTGATGCCCGAACCGTGGAGACCCAGATGGGGTTTCCTGTTCCTGTACTTCCTCGTCTTCGTCGTCCACGCGGTCTTCGCCGAGTGGGACGAGACGGCGGCGATCGGCGCACCGCTCGGTTTCGTGGCGACGCTCGTGCTCGTCTTCGTTCCCGGCCTGCCGCGCTGGGTGCACGGAGACGGCCCGGACGAGATCTCCTCACCGAAGACCCGCCAGTGGTGGGCGGCGCTGCGGTTCACGAGCCGGCGCCGTAAAGGTGTCCTCGACGTCGTGTTCGGCCCCTGGACGCTGGCCACCGCCACGCTGGATCCGGACGCGGGCACCGCGCGCGGGTGGGCCGTCCTCGACGGCCGCCCGGCGAAGTTCGTCATCGAACGATGCCCCGGCGAACTCGCCGAATCATTGCGCGGCCCGCGCCGCATGTGGGTCGTCGGCGACCCCGGCTACAGCGACGTCCTGGTGTGCGCCGACGGCGGCCGTGAGTTCACGACCGCCGCCATGCGCTTCCGCTAGCGCCAGCCCTCGGGATCGACGCCGCCCGGGATGGGTGCGGCCGGGTCGAACGGGGTGCGCGAGAAGATGAACGTCGCGAGGTCGAGGTGGTTCGGCTTGCCCGCCGAATCCCGGCCGACCCGCAGCGTTTCGCCCGCGTAGTAGGCGTCGAGGCCGACCCAGGTGTCCTCGCCCACCGGCGCGAACCGCGACGCGCGGCCGGGGCCGTCGGTCGGCGCGAGGGAGAACAAGCCGCCCGGGAGCAGCCGCAGGTGGTACGGCGTCGGCCCCCAGTGCCACAACCCGGTCAGCTCCAGCAGCTTCGGGTCCACAGTGGACGGTTGCCATTCGGCGGGCATGGACGGCTCGTGCTGTTCGGTCAGGTTCATCAGGTCGAGGCAGAGCTGCGTGATGCCGACGCCCGCCGTCGAGTTCGTCAGCACCAGCGCGCCGATGCCCGCGTTCGCGTCGACCAGCGAGCAGGCGAGGAAGCCCGGCATCGATCCGGTGTGCCCGGCCAGCCGCCTGCCCTCCGTGCGGACCAGCATGACCCCGAGACCGAACCCGGTGGTCCAGGTGTCGCCGTCGTCCACGGTGACCATTTCGCGCATCTCCGCGACGGTCTGCTCGCTCAGCACGCCGCCGGTGTGCCCGCCGAGGAACGCCGTCCAGCGGGCGAGGTCGGTGGCCGTCGACCACAGCTGGCCGGCGGGGGCCATCGCGCCCGCGTCCGGCGACGGCTCCGGCATGAGGAGATCGGCGAAGGGATGCACGGCGAACCCGTCCGCGTGCGCGCCTTCCGGATGCGGCGAGGTCCGGGTCATGCCGAGCGGGCCGAGGATCTCGGCGCGGACGACGTCGAGCCACGACTGCCCCCGGTGCCGGGCGACCAGCTCGCCGAGCACGCCGTAGCCGACGTTGCTGTAGTGGAACCGGCTGCCCGGCCGCAGCCGCGTCGCGTCGTCCTTGAGGCTCTCGACGAGCGCGTCCCAGTCCGCGCCCACGGTGCGCTCCCACCAGGAACCGGGCGATTCCGCGGTCAGCCCCGAGGTATGCGACAACAGCTGCGCGATGGTGGCCGAGCCGAACGAGGTGCCGGGCAGGTGCTGCTCCAGCGGGTCGTTGAGGTCGAGCTTGCCTTCGTCGCGCAGCCGCATGACGGCCGTCGCGACGAGTGTCTTGGTGATCGACCCGAGCCGGTACTGCGTGTCGGCGCCCGGTGTCTCGCCGCCGACGCGTCCGCGCCCTCCGGACCAGGCGAGTTCCCCGTCGCGGACGACGGCGGCGACGATGGACGGGGTGCGGCACGAGGATTGCTCGTGCGCGAGGCGGCGAAGCAGCGCCATTTCGGTCGTGGCAAGCATGGGACGCATTCTGCCTACCCGAGCAGTCCCAGTCGCATAGCGGTGGTCACAGCGGCCGTGCGGTCCGAAACGTCCAGTTTCCCGAACACGCGCAGCAGATGGGTCTTGACCGTCGCCTCGCTGATGTGGAGTGTGCGGCCGATGTCGGCGTTCGTGCTTCCCCGCGCCACCAGCCGGAGCACCTCGATCTCGCGCGCCGACAAGGGCGACGCCGTCGGGTTGCGCACCCGGTTCACCAGCTTCCCGGCGACCGAAGGCGCCAAGACCGTCTCGCCGCGCGATGCGGCACGAATCGCACCGGCGAGCTCCGCGCGCGAAGCGTCCTTCAACAGGTAGCCGGAGGCTCCCGCTTCGACCGCGCGCAGGATGTCCGCGTCCGTCTCGTAGGTGGTGAGCACGACGACCCGCTGCTCCGGCCGGTCGGCGAGGATCTTCCGCGTCGCGCCGACGCCGTCGAGACCGGGCATCCGCAGGTCCATCAGGATCACGTCCGGCTGCTTGACCCGGCTCAGCGCGACGGCCTCGTCACCGGAACCCGCTTCCCCGACGACGCTCAGATCCGGCTCGGCCTCCAGCATGCCGCGCAGGCCTTCCCGCACCACGGGGTGATCGTCGACCAGCATGATCGTGATCACGCGGGCACCTCCAGTTCCAGTGTCGTCCCCGCCCCGGGTTCGCTCTTCAGCGTCACGATGCCACCGACCTGATCGGTGCGCGCGCGCATCCCCGCCAGACCGAAGCCACCTGTGGGCGCGGCGGGATCGAAGCCGATGCCGTCGTCCGTGACGCCGAGCCGGACCCGTCCGTCCACAACGGACAGACGAAACGAGACGCGGGTGGCGCGGGAATGCTTGCGGATGTTGCTCAGCGCCTCCTGCGCCGCTCGCAGAAGCACGACCTCCGTGGACATCGGGAGCGCGGGAAGCGGGCAGTCGGCCTCGATCGACGCCTCGATCCCGGTCTCCTCGGTCAGCCGTTCCACCTGACGGCGCAAGGCTTCCTCCAGTGAAGCGGCAGCGAGCGCCGACGGTCCCTGCGCCGCGACCATCGCCCGCGCCTCGGCCAGGTTCTCCCGCGCCGTTCGCGCCGCGAGCTCCAGGTGTCGGCGGGCCGCCTGCGGGTCGGTGTCCATTTCGGACTCTATGGCCTGGGTGAGCGTGACGATGCTGGTGAAACCCTGCGCGAGCGTGTCGTGGATCTCGCGGGCCATGCGTTCGCGTTCGGCGGCCGTCCCCGCCTCGCGCGAGAGGCGGGAAACCTCCGCCTGACTGGCCCGCAGCTGGTCGATCAGCGCGGCCCTGCTCTTGCTCTGCTCGATGATCTGGGTCGTGTAGCGGCCGGCGAGGATGCTGAAGACGATCAGGATCGCCGTCATCGGCAGGAGGACCGGCTGCTCGTCGAGCCCGCCCCGGACGAGCAGCGATGCCGGGCTCGACAGCACGGCCACCGTGGTGAGGATCGACGCGGTCTTCGTCGGCATCGTCATGTACAGCACGGGGCAGACCAGGAAGAGGACGAAGCTGGAATTGCCCGAGGCGAAGACCGCTCCCAGCGTGAAGAGCATCATCATCCCGGCGAACAGCCACGGTGTGTGCTCGTACTCGGGCCCTTTGATGAGCCGACGACCCTGGACCAGATAGGTGAGGCCGAGGCCGGCCAGGCACAGGAGCGCGACCGTCTTGTTCGTCGTCGTCCCGTCGTCGAGGAGTACCAGGGCCACCGTCGCGACGAAGGTGACCCCGAACAGGACCTCCCACAGCCAATAGAACCGCTCCCAGGCGTTCACTTGCCTTCGTTCGACCAGCGGAACGTCAGCTTCGCCAGCAGCAGCCCCGCGGCGCACCACGCCGTCAGCACCAGCGCCACCATCGGTAGTTCCCATGTCCCCGCCATTTCCTGACTCGCGGCCTCGGCCGGCAGGAACACCGAGCGGAAGCCCTGGCAGATCCACTTCACCGGGAAGAACGAAGCGATGTCGACCATAACCTTCGGCAGCTCGGTGATCGGCGTGACGAACACCCCGGAGATGAACTGCAGCGCGATGTAGATCAGATTGGCCACGGCGACCGCGCCGCTGACCGTCCTGGTGACCGAGCCGAGCGCGATCCCCAGCAGCGTGCAACTGGTGATGCCGAGCAGGAAGACCCAGGCGGCGGTCAGCAGTTTCACCGGATCGGTGGGCAGTTCCAGGTCGAACAGCAGGACACCGACGACCGACATCAGCACCACCTGGGCGACACTCGTCACGCCGACCAGGACGATCTTGCCGATGAAGTAGGCCGCCGCGGGCATCGGTGTGCCACGCAGCCGTTTCAGTGCGCCGAGCTCGCGGTCGGACGCGAGGTTGATCCCGATGCTGGTGAACGACGTCGAGACGATGCCGGAGCCGATCATGCCCGCGGCCAGCACCTGCCCGGTGGTGATCGCCATACCCGGCATCGAGGAGTTCAGCATCGAGCCGAGCAGGATCATCAGCAGGGACGGGAAGGCGAAGGTGAAGATCACCTGCTCGCGGATGCGGAAGAACTGTTTTATCTCCGCGGCGCCGCGGACGAGACCGAGCGAGAAGGTGCCCGGGAGGGCCGGCGCGCTCATCGGGCTTCTCCGATCAGGCCGAGGTAGGTGTCTTCGAGGGTGGGGCGGTGGACGGTCAGCTCGGCCGGCTCGCGGCCGTCGGCGGAGAGTTCGCGGATCAGCTTGGCCGGGAAGTGGGTGCGCTCCTGGTGGCCGCCGCGCTCGTCGGTCCAGCGGACGGTGGCCTCCGCGGTCGACCGGCCGCCGAGCGTCCGCGGCGTTCCTTCGGCGACGATCGCCCCGCGCGTGATGACCGCGACGCGATCGGCCAGCGCTTCGGCCTCGTCCAGGTAGTGGGTGGTGAGCAGGATCGTGGTGCCTTCGCGGGCGAGACTCCTGATCAGCTCCCAGAACTGGCGCCGGGCCGCCGGGTCGAATCCGGTCGTGGGCTCGTCGAGGAACACCAGCTCGGGCCGCCCGATGATCCCGAGCGCGACGTCAACGCGACGCCGTTGCCCGCCGGACAGGCTTTTGACGCGGGCGCCGGCCTTTTCGGTCAGGCCGACCTTCTCGATCACTTCCTCGGTGTCACGAGGGTTCGGGTAGTAGCGGGCGAAGTGCCGGACGGTCTCCGCGACGGTGAGCTCGGCGGCGTCGTTGGCCGTCTGCAACACGATCCCGAGTCTCGCCCGCCAGGCCCGGCCCGCCGTGCCGGGATCCTCGCCGAGCACGTCGACCTCGCCTTTTGTTCTTTTGCGATGGCCCTCCAGAATCTCGACCGTCGTCGTCTTGCCCGCGCCGTTGGGGCCGAGCAGCGCGAACACCTCGCCCTGTTCGATGTCGAGGTCGATCCCCCCGACGGCCGTGTGGCCTGGGTACTCCTTGCACAGGCCACGCACTTTCACCGCTGTGTTCATCCGTCGATCGTGCTTCAGTGGCCCGCTGTCCCGGGACGACCGCTGGACTGAACCCGACTGTCAACCGATCGATGGACACCGGTGTCACCCCCTCCTCCCGCATTTAGTCCTCTGGATGCGGTCCTTGCGCGTGCAACTACCGCATCCAGAGGACTAAATGCGGGCTTCCACAGGCTCGGGGAGTTGTGGATAACTCGCGTGAAGATGATCTTGAAACCGGTGATCGCCCGGGAGCGGATGTCATCGTTCGGTCGTGCCCAGTAATAGTTACGCGACGACCGAGTTCTTCGGTCCCTTCGTCGGCAGCCGTGCCGTCAGCGAAGGAGACTTGACCCGCGCCCAGCTCCGCTCGGGGCCCTACAACCGGCTCTTCCAGGATGTCTACGCCCCGATGGGCATCCCCCTGGATCACGAGCTGAGGTGCAAGGCCGCGATCCTCATCGCGCCTGATGGCGCGGTGCTGACCGGGTGCTCGGCCGCGACGGTCCGCGGATTCCCGTTCTCCCTCGAGAACGACCCGGTCGAGTTCGTGGTGCCTGAGGCGAGAGGCTTTCACAGCCTGCGGGGAACGTACCTCCGGCGTACCAGGCTGCTCGGGCACGACTTCGTGCCATGGCGGGACGGCCTCATCGCGACGCCTTTGCGCATCACCATGGACATCTTGACCGAGACTCGCCTTCGCCGCTCCTTTCCCCGTGTCGTCGGCTTGCTGGACACACTGCTTCGCGCCGGCTTCATCGACGGCGAAGCGCTCAAGGTGTACCTGGAGCACCGGCATGACAACGGGATCGTTCGAGCTCGTCAAGCCTTGGCCTTCGCGGACGAGCGCGCGGAGTCCATTCCGGAGTCGGAGGTCAGGGTGTGGTTGAGACTTCACGAAATCGACGCGGAGCCCCAGGTCGAGGTCTATCGCGGTACGCGGTTCCTCGGTCGGCTCGACCTCGCGATCCGTGAGGCCAAGGTCGCCGTCGAGTATGACGGAGCTTGGCACCTCGAAGGTGAGCAGCCGCGCTTGGACGCGCGTCGGCGAGCGATGATCGAGGCTGAGGGCTGGGAGTTCGTCGTCATCACCAAGGAAGAGCTCTACGCCGACCCGCGGGCGATGGTGCGCAGGGTCAAGGCCGCCATCACCTCCCGCATTTAGTCCTCTGGATGCGGTCCTTGCGCGTGCAACTACCGCATCCAGAGGACTAAATGCGGGGAGTCAGGAGGGTGCGCACGGAGGTTTCGAGGGACGGAAGGAGAGCGGCGGGGTCGGCGGCGGTGAGCATCCGGTTCGCGAAGCCGTCCGAGAGGGCGAGGACGGCATCGGCCAGGTCGCTCGCCGCGAGGTCGTCCCGGACGTGGCCCTCCGCCTGCGCTTTCGAGATGTACTGCGTCGTGATCTCCGCGAGCTCGTCGTAGCCGGTGCGGATGAATTCGGCCCAGGACGGCCGGACGGCGGCGCGGGCGGTGAAGGCGTTGATGACGATCACCTCCGCGCGGCGCTGCTCGTCGAGCGGCATCGCCTCGAAAAGCAGGCGGAGCAGCAGATCCAGCAGGTCGCCGGACTGATCGAGGGTTTCCCAGCGTTGTTCCAGGAACTCGCTCGTCATGTCGAGGGCGAAGCGGAACAGGTCTTCCTTGGTGGAGAAGTATTTCTGGACCGCGCCCGCGGACACCCCGGCTTCGACGGCGACGGAGCGCACGCTGACGGCCTCGACGCCTTCGCGCGCGACGATGCGCAGGAGGGCGCCGGCGATCTCCCGGCGGCGTTCGGCGCGGTCCACGATCTTCGGCACGGATGCATCCTCCTCTTGCGCCGCGACTGTGTGGGTTTTGGGACATCAGATGTCCCGAAATCCACACAGTCCCCGGGCGACAGCGGACCTCTCGCGAAGGGGGTGTGGAAATAGAGACGTTGAGTGTCCCTATTTCCACACAGGCCTCACTCTGCGTCACTTGCCCGCTCAACATCTTTAGAATACAGTCGTATCCGAACAAGGGGGACTGGGGTGGACGAGGTAGCACAGAAGAAACGCGCGGAAGAGAACCAGCTCGCCGCCGCGCTGACCAAAGGCCCGGCGGAGGTGCTCGATTTCCTCCTGCCGCTGTGGGTGGGGAGCCAGCTCGGCGCGTCGGCCGCCGAGGTCGGTGCGCTGACCGCGTTGGAGACGTTGGTGTCGTTTGTGGTCCGGCCGATCGCGGGCTCGCTCGCGGACCGGTTCGACCGGGGTCGGATCGCGGCCGTCGGCGCTGTCCTCTATGGACTGTCCTTTGTGGTCTACGCGGTGGCGCCGGGAATCGGCGTCGCCTATCTGGCCGCGGTTCTCGGCGGTGCGGGTGGTGCGTTGTTCTGGGTCGCGTTGCGGGCACGGGTCGGGGAGGGGCTCGCGACGGACGACGGCGCGTTCAGCAAGCTGTTCGCGGCCGAGGGCGGCGGCACGTGGATCGCCTTCGTGGTCGCGCTGACCGCGATCGCCTGGATCGACTACCGGGGCGTGTTCTGGCTCGGCGCGGCGGCCTGCGCGGTGGCCGCGGTGGTCCTGCTGGGCACGAAGTCCGCGCAGGTACGCGAGGAGGACGCGCCCCGGCTGCTGCAACTGGGCAAGAGGATGCGCCCGATGCTCGCGCTCGTCGCGTTGACCGCGATGGCCGAGGCCGGCGTCGCCCTGTTGCTCCTGATGCACCTGCAACGCGGGCATCAGCTCCAACTCGGCGAGATCGCGGCGGTCTTCATTCCCGGCTTCATTGTCTACAGCCTGCTGCCGGACTACCTGCACGGTTTCGTCCGCAAGGTCGGCCGGACGCGGATGCTCGCGCTGGCGATGGTGGCGAGCGCGATCTTCGCCGCCGGGCTGTCCTTCGCGCCGAGCCCGCCGGTGCTCGCGGTCATGTGGGTTCTGTCCGCGGCGGCGTTCGCGGCGGCCATCCCGGTCGAGCAGGCGGTGGTCGCCGAGGCGGCCGGGCTGAGCCTCGGCCGGGCGATGGGGATCTACGAGAGCGCGACGCTACTCGGAGCGACGGCGGGAACCTTTCTCGCGGGACAGCTCTACGGCTCGGACGCCGGATGGCGGGTCGCCTGCTTCGGCGCGGCGGGGCTCCTGCTCTTCGGATCTTTCGTGGTTCGTGGCGCCGTACGGCGTGTCGGAGTTGCGGAGTTTCCCGTGGAACCACGAAAAACGGTGTCACAAAAGGAAAAGCGGGCACCCCGCACGATCGAGGACGGTCCACAAGCGGCCGAATCGGTGACGGAGGAGGCGAACAAGCGCGCGAACCCGCTCCGGAACTGGGCGATCCACGCTGGGGTCTACATCGTCGCGCAGGTGGCGCTGGCTGTCGCCGGTTACAGCTGGCCCGTCGAAGCCTTGTTCGGCGGCCCCCGCCCGGTCGACTGGTACTGGAACTCCAGTGGTCACTGGCTGTTGAACCTCGGGCGTATCTGGACCTTCGTCCTCGTGATCGACACCGTGTGGACCTTCGGCCGTGCGCTCTTCAAAAAGCGGCCTTATTGACAAGTTGTCTAACATGACACTATGTCTCACAAGTGGGTGACGGCCAGCGACGGTGTCCGCCTTTCGGTCCGGGTGACCGGCATCGACGACGCGCCCACGGTGGTGCTCGTCCACGGCTATCCGGACAACGGCTCCATGTGGGACGGCGTCGCCGCCTTGCTGGAACGCCGCTACCGGGTGGTCGTCTACGACGTCCGCGGCGCGGGCCGCTCGGACAAGCCATTGGGACGAGCGTCCTACAAACTGGACCAGCTGTCCGAAGACCTCGCCGCGATCGTCGACGAGGTCCAGCCCGAGGGCAAGGTCCACCTGCTCGCGCACGACTGGGGCTCCATCCAGACCTGGCATTCGGTCACCGGTGACAGGCTCCGAGGACGGCTCGCGTCGTTCACGTCGATCTCCGGGCCGAGCCTCGACCAAGCGGGCGCGTGGTTCCGCGCGCAGGTGCGCCCGAGCCCGAAACGGCTGAAGAACGCGCTCGTCCAGTGGGCGCATTCGACCTACATCCTCGGCTTCCAGATCCCCCTGATCCCGCAGGTGCTCTGGCGCACCGGTGCGATGGGCGCGCTGATCGGCCGGATGGATCCGGCGGCCGCCGCGCCGTCCACTTCGGACGGCCTGTACGGCCTCAACCTGTACCGCGCCAACATGTTCACGCGCCTTTCCCGGCCGAGGCCGCGGCCCGCCGAGATCCCGGTGCAGGTGCTCGCGCCCACCGGGGACAAGTTCGTCACCACGCCGCTGCAGACCGAGATCGAACGCTGGGCGCCGGACCTCCGGATCCGCCGGATCGTCGGCACGCACTGGGTGGTCCGCGAGAAGCCGCAGGTGATCGCCGACGCCACCGCCGAGCTGATCGACCACGTCGAAGGCGGCGAGGAGAGCCGTGCGCTCAAACAGGCCAGGACGAAAGGCTTCGCGCACAAGCTCGTCGTGATCACCGGCGCCGGCAGCGGGATCGGCCGTGCGACGGCGCTCGCGTTCGCGGAGAGGGGCGCGGACGTCGTCATCACCGACATCAATGGTTCCGCCGCCGCCGACACCGCGAAACTGCTGCGGGACAAGGGTGTGACCGTCGGCGAATACACAGTGGACTCGTCCGACGCCGAAGCGGTCGAGAAGTTCGCTCAGCGGGTCAAGGAGGAGTTCGGCGTCCCGGACATCGTCGTCAACAACGCGGGGATCGGCCTTTCCGGCCCGTTCCTCGACACGACGGTCAAAGACTGGGAACGCCTCATCGACGTGAACCTGTGGGGCGTCATCCACGGCTGCCGCGTCTTCGCCGAGCAGATGCGGGAACGGGCGGAAGGCGGCCAGATCGTCAACGTCGCCTCGGCCGCCGCGTACCTGCCGTCGAAGATCCTTTCCGCCTACGCCACCACGAAATCCGCCGTGCTGACCTTGAGCATCTGCCTGCGGGCGGAACTCGCGGCCGAGAACATCGGCGTCACCGCGATCTGTCCCGGCATCGTGAACACGAACATCACCAGCACCACCCGTTTCGTCGGGGTCGACGACATCGAGCAGAAGCGGCGCCAGAAGTCGAGCAGCAAGCTGTACGCGAAGCGCGGCTTCGGCCCGGAGAAGGTCGCGCGCGACATCCTGCGCGCCGTCGAGAAGGACAAGGCGATCCAGCCGTCGACGCCGGAGGCCAAGGCCGCGCTCGTCCTCTCCCGGCTCACCCCCGGACTGCTGCGGGCCGCGGCGAAACTGGACGTCACCCCGTGACCGGACGTCCGCGCCGGATGTCGCCGGAAGCGCGCCGAGAGGACCTCATCCGCGCCGCGCTGGACCTGTTCGGTTCGCGCGCGCCCGAACTCGTCACGGTCGACGACATCATCGCGCGCGCCGAGGTCTCCCGGCCGCTGTTCTACCGGTACTTCTCGAGCCTGCGGGAACTGCAGGTCGAGGCGCTGAGAACGGTCACCGAAGGGCTCATCGACGGCCTCGCCGGGCTTGAGGAAGGCCCGCCCGAAACCCGGCTGCGGGCCGCCGTACGCGGGCTGATCGACGTCGCCGACCACTACCGGGCGGGGTATGTCGCGCTGTTGCGCAGCGGTTCGGTGATCGCGACTTCGGAGACGGACGCGGCGATCGACGAGGTCCGCAACCGCGCCGTCGAGCTCATCCTCGGCGCGCTGGGAGTGTCGGAGCCCTCGCCTATGCTCCTGCTGACCTTGCGGTGCTGGACCGCGGTGGTGGAGGGCGCCCTGCTGAGCTGGCTGCAGGAGCGTTCCGTGCCGCGCGAGGCGCTGGACGGGTGGCTGGTCGATCAGCTGACCGCCATGCTCTCGGCGACCGCGGCGCACGATTCTTCGGTCCCGCAGATGCTATGAACGGTCCGTTCCTTGCAAATTTTGCAAGGAACGGACCGTTCATAGCGCGCGTCAGGACTGCTTGACCACCAGGTCCCAGCCTTCGACGTCTTCCGGCTTCCGCGGCTCCGGCCCGACGTACTTGGCCGACGGGCGCACGAGGCGGCCGGTCTTCTTCTGCTCCAGGATGTGCGCGGCCCAGCCCGCGGTGCGTGCCGAGCTGAACATCGCGGGCATCATGTGCGGCGGCACCTGGGCGAAGTCCAGGATCACGGCCGCCCAGAACTCGACGTTGGTCTCGATCGGGTGGTCCGGGCGCCGCTCGCGCAGCTCCTTCAGCGCCACCTGCTCCAGCTCCGCGGCCGCCTCGTAGCGCGACGCGCCGAGCTCCTGGCAGGTCCGGCGCAGCACACGCGCCCGCGGGTCCTCCGCGCGGTACACGCGGTGCCCGAAGCCCATCATCCGTTCCTTGCGGTCCAGGATGCCCTTCACCAGGCCGACCGCGTCACCGGTCTTCTCGACCTCTTCGATCATCGGCAGCACCCGCGCCGGCGCGCCGCCGTGCAGCGGGCCGGACATCGCGCCGATCGCGCCGGACAGCGCCGCGGCGACGTCGGCGCCGGTCGAGGCGATCACCCGGGCGGTGAAGGTCGAGGCGTTGAGACCGTGTTCGGCGGCCGAGACCCAGTAGGCGTCGATGGCCTTGACGTGGGCCGGGTCGGGCTCGCCGCGCCAGCGGACCATGAAGCGCTCGGTGATCGACTTCGCCTCGTCGACCCGGGTCTGCGGGACGGCGGGCTGCCCGATGCCGCGAGCGGACTGGGCGACGTACGAAAGCGCCATCACCGAGGCGCGGGCCAGCTGGTCGCGTGCCTCGTCGTCGGTGATGTCCAGCAGTGGCCGGTAGCCCCAGATGGGGGCGAGCATGGCCAGCGCGGCCTGGACGTCGACCCGGACGTCGCCGGTGTGCACCGGCAGCGGGAACGGCTCGGCGGGCGGTAGCCCATGGCCGAAGCGGCTGTCGACGAGAAGACCCCAGACGTCACCGAAGGTCACCTTGCCGGCGAGATCCTCGATGTCGACACCGCGATAACGCAGCGCGCCGCCGTCACGGTCGGGCTCGGCGATTTCGGTCTTGAAGGCGACCACGCCTTCGAGACCCGGTCGGAAACCGTCGTCGACCTGCTCGGACGGCTGATTGGTGCTGATCGTGGAGGTACTCACTGTGGTGAAACCTTTCGATGCGCATTCCCCGGCTTTGTGTTCATGCGTGGACGGGATACACGCAGCGAAGGCGCGCCTCATCGCACGGATGGACAAACTTTGCTCCACGTCGCGGCCCGGGGCAATCGAAAGATGTGGTGCTTTCGGTCACGATTACGAGAACGATTCAGTGAAAAGTACGTTCGTACGCGAAGAGTTACGGCGACGTTCACTTTGCGTGTACCGGGCGCCGACGTAAATCCTGTGTTTCGAGAACCGGCGGCGGGCCGTTTCCGGTGATAGACCTTTCCCATGCACCTGAGCCCCCAGGAGCGGGACAAACTGCTCATCCACGTCGCGGCGGACGTAGCTCGCAAACGCCTGGAGCGCGGGGTCCTGCTGAACTACCCCGAGGCGGTCGCCCTGATCACCGACCACGTCCTCGAAGGCGCTCGCGACGGCCGGACGGTGAGCGAACTCGTCGCGAGCGGGCGGACGGTGCTCGGCCGGGCGCAGGTGCTGGACGGAGTGCCGGAGATGGTCGATTCCGTGCAGGTCGAAGCCACTTTCCCGGACGGCACGAAGCTCGTCACCGTGCACGACCCGATCGTCTAGAAAGGGCCGCGAGTGCGACCAGGAGAGATCATCACCGGCGACGCGCCGGTCGAGCTGAACCCGGGCAGGCCGCGCGTCCGGCTGCTGGTGCGGAACCTCGGCGACCGGCCCGTCCAGGTCGGTTCGCACTACCATTTCGCGGCGGTCAATCCAGGACTCGAATTCGACCGCGAAGCCGCCCGGGGACATCGGCTCGACGTGCCCGCGGGAACTTCCGTCCGTTTCGAACCGGGGGTCGAACGCGAAGTCGACCTCGTCCCGCTGGCCGGGAATCGCTCGGTGCCCGGACTGCGGAAGGAGTCCTGATGCCGTCGATCGATCGCGAGCGGTACGCCGAACTGTTCGGCCCGACCACCGGCGACCGGATCCGCCTCGCCGACACCGATCTGCTCATCGAGGTCACCGAAGACCGCAGCATGGGGCCGGTGGGCAGCGGCGACGAGGTGCTGTTCGGCGGCGGCAAGGTGATCCGCGAATCCATGGGCCAGGGGATGGCGACCCGGGCCGAAGGCGCGCCCGACCTGATCATCACCGGCGCGGTGATCCTCGACCACTGGGGGATCGTCAAGGCCGACGTCGGTGTCCGCGACGGCCGGATCGTCGGCATCGGCAAGGCGGGCAACCCGGACACGATGGACGGGGTCGACCCGGCGCTGGTCGTCGGACCGTCCACGGAGGTGCTGTCCGGCAACGGGAAGATCCTCACCGCGGGCGGCATCGACTGCCACGTCCACTTCATCTGCCCGCAGCTGACCGAAACCGCGCTGGCGTCCGGGCTCACCACGCTCGTCGGCGGCGGGACCGGGCCGGTCGAGGGCAGCAAGGCCACCACCGTCACACCGGGCGCGTGGAACCTCGGCCGGATGCTGCAGGCGATGGACGGCCAGCCGGTCAACGTCCTGTTGCTGGGCAAGGGGAACACCGTCCGGCACGAGGCGCTGCGCGAACAGCTCGCCGCCGGAGCGGGCGGGTTCAAACTGCACGAGGACTGGGGCAGCACCCCGGCCGCGATCGACGCCTGCCTGACCGTGGCGGGCGAATCCGGTGTCCAGGTGGCGATCCACACCGACACGCTGAACGAAGCGGGCTTCCTGGAGTCCACTGTGGACGCCATCGGCGGCCGGTCGATCAACGCGTACCACACCGAAGGCGCGGGCGGCGGGCACGCGCCGGACATCATCCAGGTCGCCGGGCTGCCCAACATCCTGCCGTCGTCGACGAACCCGACGCGCCCGCACACCGCGAACACCCTCGACGAACACCTCGACATGCTCGTCGTCTGCCATCACCTGAACCCGTCCGTGCCCGAGGACCTGGCGTTCGCCGAAAGCCGGATCCGGCCGACGACCATCGCCGCCGAGGACGTCCTGCACGACCTCGGCGCGATTTCGATGATGAGCTCGGATTCGCAGGCGATGGGCCGCATCGGCGAAGTGATCATCCGGACCTGGCAGACCGCGCACGTCATGAAACGGCGGCGTGGCGCGCTTGCCGGCGACGGCGCGGCCGACAACCTGCGGGCCCGTCGCTATGTCGCCAAATACACGATCAACCCCGCGATCGCGCACGGCATGGAGCGCGAGATCGGCTCGGTGGAGATCGGGAAACTCGCCGATCTCGTGCTCTGGGAGCCGAAGTTCTTCGGCGTGCGGCCGCATGTGGTGCTCAAGGGCGGATTCCCGGCGTGGGCGGCGATGGGTGACGCGAACGCGTCCATCCCGACACCGCAGCCGGTGCTCGCCCGGCCGATGTTCGGCGCCGCGCCGGTGGTCGCCGCCGCGAGCAGCTTCCATTTCGTGGCCCCGGAAGCGCTGGAAAGCGGCGTGGCGGAGCGGTTCGGCATCGCGCGGAAGCTCGTGCCGGTCTCGAACACCCGGTCCCGGGGCAAGGCCGACATGGTGCTCAACGACGCGACGCCGGACATCCGGGTGGAGCCGGACAGTTTCGCCGTGCACGTCGACGGCGAGCTGATCGAGCCGCGGCCGGTGACCGAACTGCCCATGACGCAGCGGTACTTCTTGTTCTGATGGATCTTTCAGCGATCATCTTGGCCGACTCCCGGTTCCCTGGGGGCGGGCACGTCCACTCCGGCGGGCTCGAAGAAGCCGTCACCCGGAAGCTGATCACGCACGAACGTGACCTTCCGGGCTTTCTCGCCGGGCGCTTGCGCACGGCGGGTGCGCTGGCCGCGGTGTTCGCCGCCGCGTCGGCGCACGCGGCCGCGCGTAATGTCCGAAGTGGACACTGGTGCAGGCTCGACCTGGAACTGGACGCCAGGACGCCTTCGCTCGCGCAGCGGGAGGCGTCCCGGGCCCAGGGGCGGGGGACGGCCAGGGCGGGAAAGGCGGCCTGGCCGTCGCCGGTGCTTTCCCAGCTGCTGAAGGAAACCCCGCGACCGCATCATCCGGTGATCGTCGGCGCGCTGATCGGGGTGCCCTTCGACGCCGCGATGGCGGTGGCCTACCTCGCGATCAGCGGTCCGGCGAGCGCGGCCGTACGGCTGCTCGGCCTCGACCCGTTCGCCGTCAACGCCGTCGTGGCCCGCCTCGCGGAGGAGGTCCGGGAGGTTTCCCGGCGGGCCGCCGAGGTCGCGGGCGACGATCCCGCCGATCTCCCGGCGCCGGGTTCACCGGCGCTCGATCTGTTCGCCGAGGCACACGCCCGGCATCACAAGGAAGAGGTGCGTCTCTTTGCCAGCTGAGCATGGTCACGGTCACGGACATGTGCACCCGGTCAACTTCGACCCGACCGCCGCGGAACCCGACCACTACGAGCAGGCGCCGACCGCCGGGCGCGCGTACCGGATCGGGATCGGCGGGCCGGTGGGAAGCGGGAAGACCGCGCTCACCGCGGCGCTGTGCCGGGCGCTCGGCGACGAGGTGAACCTCGCCGTCGTCACCAACGACATCTACACCACCGAAGACGCCGACTTCCTGCGCAAGGCCGGGGTGCTCGACCCGGAGCGGATCGAGGCCGTGCAGACCGGCGCGTGCCCGCACACCGCGATCCGTGACGACATCACCGCGAATCTCGACGCGGTCGAGCGGCTGGAGGAGCGGTTCCCCGGGCTGGACCTGGTGATCATCGAGAGCGGCGGGGACAACCTCACCGCCGTGTTCAGCCGGGGACTCGCCGACAGCCAGGTGTTCGTGGTCGACGTCGCCGGTGGCGACAAGGTGCCGCGCAAGGGCGGGCCGGGCGTGACGACGGCGGATCTGCTGGTGATCAACAAGATCGACATCGCGCATCTGGTCGGGGCGGACATGGACGTGATGACCTCGGACGCGCACCGGATGCGGGGTGAGCTGCCGGTGATCACCCAGTCCCTTGTGGACACTCCGAACGCGCCGGCGGTGGCGGACTGGGTCCGCTCGCTGCTCCCGGTCCGCGCGGGGTGAAGGCGCACGCGCGGCTGACCGCCTGCTTCGAGGGCGGCCGGACCGTACTGCGTGAGCTGCGCTCGATGGCGCCGCTCACGCTCCTTCCCAAGCGGGGCACCGGTGCGACGGCGGTGGTGCATCTGGTCAATTCGGCGACGTCGCCGCTGGGCGGCGACGAGCTGAAGCTGACCATCCGCGTCGGTGCCGGTGCTTCGCTGCGGCTTTCCGGGGTGGCGGCGACGATCGCGCTGCCCGGCTTGCACGGTGAAGGAAGTTCGTCCCTTGTGGACATCGTCGTGGACGACGGTGGGTCTTTGGAGTACCTGCCGGAGCCGACCGTGGTGACCGCCCGCGCCCGGCACGCCGCCGTGTTCCGGGCCTCGTTGGCGCCCGGCGCCTTCCTGCACACGCGAGAGGTGCTGGTGCTCGGGCGGGCGGGTGAACGGCCTGGTTCTCTGGTGACGACGCAGCAGGTGACCCGGGGTTCCGTGCCGGTGCTGCGGCAGACGCTGGAGATCGGTGACTCCACTTTGGACGCCAGTCTCGCGCATCTGGCCGGGCGACGGGTGCTGGCGACCGATCTGGTCGTCGGTGGTCCCGTGGTGCCCGAGGCTTCCGGTGAGTGGTGGTCGCGTACGCCTTTGGCCGCCGGTGGGACGCTCACGACTTCCTTGGCACCGGATGCGGTGACCGCGCTACGGGTGTTCGACGAGTCCTAAGTCGCCGGCTGGACGACACACGTGATCAGACGGACGACACACGTGATCAAACGGACGACACTCGGTAAGACCCGGTCTCGGACGCGGCGTCTCTCTGATCACGCGTGTCGTCCGCTGGTGGGGTTCGTAGGGCGGCGGGAAGCATTGCGAAAGCCACTTTCACAACCTTCAAGGTTGCGAAAGTGGCTTTCGCATCATCCCCGACTCCCGTCAGAACTTCGTGCCCAGCCAGGTCATCGCGACCGGCCCGCCCGCCGACACCCCGCCGATGTGTTCCAGCAGCGGGAATTCCTGCCAGGTGACGTCGGCGCCGAGGGCGCGGTAGCGGTCGAGCAGGCCCTTGCCGACCGAAAGCGGGATCAGTTCGTCCAGCGACGCGTGGTACAGGAAGACCGGCGCGCCCGGTTTGGTCTTGCCCGCGAGGTTCTCGCCGAGCCGGGCCTGCCAGCGCGGGTCCGACGAAACGTTCGGCACGGTCGTGAAGTCGTTCAGCCGCGCGAAAGGCGCAGCCGCGCCGAGTTCGACGGTGCACGCTTCCTTGACCTTCGCGACGGCCCGCTCGCCCTTCGCGTTGAGCACCTCGGTGAACGGCAGTTCCGGATACGCGGTCGCGTAGCCGACGGCGGCACCGAGCACCAGACCGAAGGCGGGACCGCCGTCGTTGAACTTCAGGACGGCGTTCAGATCCGCCGGCACGCCGCCTTCCGCGACCCCGACCAGGTTGACGTCGGGTGCGTAGGACGGTTGCAGTTCGCCGGCGAACGCCGCGGCCTGGCCTCCTTGTGAGTAACCGAAAACGCCGACCGGACCGGTCTTGGACAGGCCGGCTTCGGGGACACGGGAAGCGGCACGGGCGGCGTCGAGGACGGCCCGGCCCTCGGACTGGCCGACGGCGTAGGTGTGCGTGCCCGGGGTGCCGAGGCCTTCGTAGTCGGTCACGACGACCGCCCAGCCGCGCGAAAGCGCTTGGCTCATCAGAAGGACTTCGTTCTCAGACCCGTTCGTCAGCCGGGTCGACGGCGCGCAGCGGTCGCCGAGGCCGTGAGTACCGACGGCGTAGCTGACCAGCGGCCGCGCTCCCTTCGTCCATGGCGTGTGCGGGACCAGCAGGATGCCCGACACCGTGTTCGGCTGTCCCGTCGCCGAGGTGGAGCGGTAGTGGAGTTTCCAGGCCTTCGCCGGGGCGGTGGCGACGACCGGTTTGTAGTCGACCAGGTCCCCGGGCGCGCTCGGCGCGGCTTGCGCGGCGGGCGCGCCGATCAGGGTGGCTGCGAGGGCCGAGACCAGAACTGTCCGAAGCACCGTTGCCTCCAGTTTGGTAATCGAGATTTTCGCAATGTAGGCGCTGTTGCTAGCATCTGGCAATCCCTGTTACCGAATCGGGGGAGGTCGAGTGGCCCGCACCTACGGCGGGGTCGCGCCCGAGCAACGGCGCGCCGAACGGCGTGAACGCCTGCTCCTGGCGGCCCTGGACCTGTTCACCTCGACGGGCTACCAGCACGCGAAGATCACCGAGTTGTGCACCCGCGCCGGCGTCTCCACGCGGAACTTCTACGAGGAGTTCGAGAGCAAGGAGAAGGTGCTGCTCACCCTGCACGAGCGCATCAACGCCCTCGCGCTGGAACACGTCACCGGCACCCTCGAACGGCTGGACGACGCCGACGCGGTCACCCGGATCGGGACGCTGCTGGACGTCTTCGTCAGCACGGTCACCTCGGATCCCCGGATGCCGCGGCTGAACTACGTCGAGGCGGTCGGTGTCAGCGCAGCCTTGGAGGCGCAGCACCAGGAATGGGTCGACCGGTGGGCCGCGTTCATCGAAGCCGAGGCCCGGCACGCCGCCGCGCACGGGGTGGCGCCCGATCGCGACTACCACCTGACGGCGATCGCGCTCGTCGGCGCGGCGACCGGCCTGCTGCGCGAGTGGCAGGCGCACACCCCGCCGCTGCCGGTCGCCGACGTCGCCGCCGAACTCCGGGCCCTGATGCTGGCCGCGATCACCCGGCCCGGCTGACGCCCCGCATTTCGTCCTCTGAATGCGGTCCTTGCACGCGCAAGTACCGCATTCAGAGGACGAAATGCGTCAGGAGGCGGCGGAGGCCCGCCGGAAGGTGTTGTGCAGCACGGCGAGCAGGGCGTCCCGCACGGAGAGGCGTTGCCGCGCGTCAAAGGTGATCAGCGGGACGTCCTCGCTCACCGCGAGCGCCCAGCGCACGTCTTCGAGATCGTGTTTGAGCGAGCCGTCGAAGACGTTCACCCCGACCACGAACGGCAATCCGGCCTTCTCGAAGTAGTCGACGGCCGGGTAGCAGTCGTCGAGCCGCCGGGTGTCGACGATGACGAGCGCGCCGAGCGCGCCCAGCACGAGGTCGTGCCACATGAACCCGAACCGGTCCTGCCCCGGCGTGCCGAAGAGGTACAGCTTCACCTCTTCGTCGATGGTGATGCAGCCGAAGTCCAGCGCCACCGTGGTGGTGGTCTTCGACGGCACCTCCCCGCCGGAGCCGTCGACGGCCGCGCCCGCCGAGGTCATGGCCGCCTCGGTGGTCAGCGGTTTGATCTCGGAGATCGCGCCGACGGTGGTCGTCTTGCCGACCCCGAACCCGCCGGCGATGACGATCTTGACCGGTGTCGGCGGTTTGGCCGACGCCGGTTCAGCGAATTGCTTCGAGTCCACGAATGACCCTTTCGATCATGCCGAGGTCCTGGGTGAAGGCTCCCGCCGGGCGACGGAGCACGACGTAGCCGAGCGCGGCGAGATCCGCCACGAGCACCCTGGCCACGCCGATGTGCAGGCCGAGCATCGCCGCCACTTCGGCGACGGATTTCGTTTCCCGGCAAAGGGAAACGATCTCCCGCCGTTCGAAGGTCAGCCTCGCGTGCGACGCCGCGCCCAGCCTGCTCGTGAGCACCTGAGCCTCGATTTCGAGCGTGCCGTCCACCGGCTGCGCGCGGCCGGCGGTGAGCAGATACGGGCGTAGCGGCGAGATGCCCTGTCCGGCGCCTCGCGGCTGGGGTACCTGATCGTCGCTCATTCCCTTGTCCCCTCGTCAGTTCAGCTGCCGACGCTCTTCTTGAGTTCCTCGATCAGCGCGGGGGTGAGCACCTCGGTGGCCCGGTTGGCGAACATCGCCATCTCGTAGGCGATCGTGCCGAGACTGGCCTGTTTGGTGGCGAGCACGCCGAGCGAACAGCCGATGCTGATCGTGCAGACCAGCAGGTAGCCCTGCTCCAGCTCGATGATGATCTTGTCGGGCGAACCGAGCGGGTGGCTCTCGGAGACTCCGTGCGCGAGGCCGAGCATCGCCGAGCAGATCGCGGCCAGCCGGTCGGCGTTGGCCCGTTCCAGCTCGGACGACATCGCGATCAGCAGGCCGTCGGCCGAGACGGCGATCGCACCCATCGCGCTCGCCGTGTTCTGTGCGAAGCGCGTCACCAACCAGTTGAAGTTCCGGGCTTCGACGCTGACTCCGGTCGTCATCTCTTGCTCTTCTCTCTCTGTTGCATCTCCGGGTTGACGGCTTTCTCCAACCCGTCACTGAAGGCGTCGAACGCGGCACGCTCGGCCTCGGGGTCACGCATGCCCTTGGGCTTGGTGGTGTTCAGTGCCGCCCGCGCGGTCTGGTGCCGCGCGGCCGGACCTTTCGCCAGTCCCGGCGCCAGTTGCGCGCCGGGGACCCGCCTGGTGAGACCGCCGCGGGAAGCGGCGGGCACCGGTGTCGGGGTCGGCATCGGCGCCGGGGCGGCGGCCGGTGGTGGTGGTGGTGACGCGGTGGCCTTCGCGAGTCCGGCCTCGAACCCGTCGAAGGCCGCTTTGGCCGCTTCTGGATCATGCCTGGACTTCTGCCGCGCCGGCGCTTCGGGGGCACCGGGAAGCTGCGCGCCCTTGACCCGCCGCCGCAGCCCGCCGCGGGTCTCGCCGGGTTCGGCGGCGGTGAGCGTCGGCGCAGGAGCCTGATACACGGGTTCGGGCACCGGCACCGGCAGGGGTGGTGGTTCCAAGATCTCTCCGTCGGTCTTGCGGAACCACCGGAAATCCTTGGGCTGCCTGCCGTCGCGCGGGATCATCCCGGCGATCGCCAGTGTCGGCGGTTCGCTCGGAGCCGCCTTCAGCCGCGGCTCGGGCAGCGACGGCGGTTCGGGCTCGTCACCCGGTTCCGCCGTCGGCCACACCGGCGGCGCCGGGGCGGATTTCGGCGCGGGCGGCCGGTAGGTCAGCAGATTCGGCGGGACGGTGAGCCGCGCGGTGATCCCCGCGCCCGGCTCGGTCTCGGTCAGCTCGACCTTGAGCCCGTGCCGCCGCGCGAGCCGTCCGACCACGAACAGCCCGAGCACACTGGTCGGCGCCAGTTCGAGCCGCTCGCGTTCGACCAGCCGCCGGTTCTCCTCGGCGAGCCGTTCGGCGGTCATGCCGATGCCCTGGTCCACGATCACGATCAGGCAGGAGCCGTCGGGCAGGATCTTCGTGCCGACGTCCACAAAGGACTCCGGCGGGGAGAACGACGTCGCGTTCTCCAGCAGCTCGGCGAAGATCAGCACCAGATCGGAGCCGAACGGCGACGACAGCAGGACGTCGCCCATCGAGCCGAGCCGCACCCGCTGGTAGTCCTCGATCTCCGCGAGCGCCGAACGCAGCGCGGTCGAGAGTTCGATCGGCCCGGAGATCCTTGCCTCGTCCCGGTTTCCCGAGACGACGAGCAGGTTGTCCGCGTTCCGGCGCAGGCGGGTGGAGAGGTGGTCGAGCCGGTAGAGGCTCGCCAGCAGGGCGACGTCCTGCTCGTTGCGCTCCAGCTCGTCGACCAGCGCCAGCTGCCTGCCCACCAGGTTCTGCGTGCGCTTCGCGACGTTGGCGAACATGAGGCCGACGTTGCGCCGCGTGACGGCCTGCCGTTCCACCAGTTCGGCCGCGGTGGCCTGCACCCGGTTGAACGCCTCGGCCAGCTTGCCGAGCTCGTCCTGCGAGGACACGTCGATCGTGGCCAGCCGTGGCGCGAGTTCTTCGTCCTGCTCGGTGTCGGTGACGCGGACGAGTTCGGTGCTCGCGAGGTCCGCGACCGACGTCGCCGCCGTGGTCAGCTTCCGCAGCGGATCGGCGATCGACCGGCTGACCGCGATCGCGAGGCCACCGACCAGCAGGAACAGCACCCCGGCGCCGACACCGATCGTCCACGCCAGGTTCTGCGCCGCGTCCGCTCGCGCGGTCGCCGCGTCGGTGATGCCGGTGGTGACGGCGTCCTGCGCGAGGCGCCGCTGGTTCGACTGGGCGTCGACGGCGCCGAGGATGTCCGGCAACAGGCTCTGCACGGCCTGCGGACCGCGAGCTTCGGGGATCCTGGCCTCCAGCGCGTCGACCCGGCGGCCCGTGTCGCCCTGCTCGACCGCGACGACCTGCGTGGCCTGGGTGACGTCGGCCTGCTGCACGAACCGTTCGAGGAACAGCGAAGACTGCTGCTTCGCGTCGGCCAGCACCGGCGCGCCCGATTCGGGGGTGATCAGCACGATGATCAACGCCATCCCGCGCAACGAGTTCTCCTCGTTCGCGCGCAGCAGGGCGTCGAGCGCCGTCAGCTGCTGGGTGCCCGCCGCGTCACTGGTCTGCTGCGGGACTAGGCGGAGCGCGTTGATGACCGCGTCGATCACCGCGTGGTACGTCCGCGCCACGCTGTCGAGTGAGGCACCGCGCCGCAGCGCGTTCTCCCGGATCTCGTTCAGCGACCCGATGCGCACCAGCGCCGCCGCGAGTTCTTCCGGCGCGTCGGCGCTCAGCCCCGCCCGCACCTGGTTCACCGTTTCCGCGACCACGCCCTGTTGCTTCAGCATCGCCGAACTGCTCGCCGACGTGGACGCGATGTAGTGCGCCGTCAGCAGCCGCTCGCGCTGCAGTTCCCAGGCGAGCGTGCCGAGCGCGCGGGCCTGCGACGCGACGTCGGCGGTGGTGCGGGCGGACCGGGCGTCGTCGATCTCCCCGGCGACGTAAGGCACCGACACCAGGACGACGGCGGTCAGCGGCAGCATCAGGAGCAGGTTGAGCTTGCCCCGGATGCCGAGTCTGCCCAGCAGTCCGGATCGCGACCCGCGGTCCGGCCGGGTCTTCCCGTGCCTCATGGTCACCTTTCTCCCCGGCTCCGCCCGAGATGTCCGCGGTGCTGTTCCCGGACGAGGTCTTCGATGGACGCGCGCAACGAGACGAACTCGGGCGTGCGTTTGATCCCCAGGTCGCGTTCACCGGGCAGGTCGACCGCGATGTCCGCGGCCACCCGGCCCGGATCCGAGGCCAGCACCACGACGCGCCCGCCGAGGAACACGGCCTCCTCGACGTCGTGGGTCACCATCAGCACGGTGGTGTGCGTGTCGGTCCAGATCCGGCGGATCAGCACCTGCATGTCCTCTTTGGTCTGGACGTCCAGCGCGCCGAAGGGCTCGTCCAGCAGCAGCACGTCGGGCTCGCACACCAGCGCCCGCGCGATCGCGACCCGCTGCTTCTGCCCGCCGGAAAGCTGTTTGGGCAACGACTTGCGCAGATGATCGAGCCCGGTCTCTTCGAGATACCAGTCGATCCGGCGCGCCCGCTCGGCCTTGTCGAGGCTCAGCAGTTCGAGCCCGAACGCGACATTGCCCTCCACCGTGCGCCACGGGTACAGCGCGCCGTGCTGGAACACCAGCCCACGCTCCGGGCCCGGCCCGGTCACCGCGTCACCGTCGAGGGTGATGAGGCCTTCGGTCGGTTCGGTCAGCCCGGCGATCAGCGACAGCAGGGTCGATTTGCCGGACCCGCTCGCGCCGACCACGCAGACGAAGTCGCCGCGCGCGATGTCGAGGTCGATCCCGTCGAGGGCCCGGGTGGTCTTGCCGCGGACCGTGTAGTCCTTGGCGACCGCTTTCAGCTGAAGCGTCATGCCGCCCACTTCCCGACTCTGGCCCGCAGGAGCCGCAGCGCGATGTCGATGACCAGTCCGAGCAGGCCGATCACGATCAGCAGCGCGAAGATCCGGTCGGTCTGGGTGAACCGCTGCGCCCGCATGATCCGCAGGCCGAGCCCGGCGGTGGCGTTGATCAGTTCGGCGACCACCACGAAGTTCCACGCGGCCGCCGCGTTGACGCGGGTCGCGTCGATCATGCCGGGCAGCGCGTGCGGGACGATCACCTTGCGCAGCACCTCGCCGCGCCGCGCGCCGAGCGTGTAGGACACGTCGAGCAGCGAACGCGGCACCCCGCGGACGGCGTCGGCGATCATCAGCGTGTTGAAGAAGACCGTGCCGAGGAACAGCACCGCCACCTTCGACGGCTCGCCGAGGCCGAGCCAGATCATCAGCAGCGGGATGAACGCGCTCGCCGGCAGATAACGCAGCATCGCGATGACCGGCTCGAACAGCGCCAGCCCCGCGTCGAACGTCCCCATCACGATGCCGAGCGGCACCGAGACGAGGATCGCGAGCCCGAAGCCGAGCAGCACCCGCTGGGTGGTGGCCCAGAGGTCGCTGAACAGTTCACCCGACTCGATCATCTTCACCAGCGCGTCGAACACCGCGACCGGCGTCGGCAGGAACATCGGCTTGATCGTGCCGAGCGCGTTCAGCGTCACCCAGATCAGCAGCGGGACGACGAACGAGGCCACCGCCAGCGTCCACCGCCACCGCGCGGGGATCGGCGTCCGGAGCGAGAACAACGGGGAGGCGTTCGGCTTGAGGCCCGCCCGGCGGGGCAGCGGCGACCAGTCCGGTCGCGCGCCGCGCCGCTCTTCCTGCGCCTCGGCGAGCCGCTGCTCGTCTTCGAGACGGCGTGCCTCGGCCTCGTCAGCGGCGTCCGTCCGCTGAGCGGCCCGCCCCGACGCGTCCGTGGCGCTCACTTCACCGCCTTGACGTACTGGTCGTCGAACAGCCCGTCGAAGTTCGGCCTGCTCTGCGCGAGGCCGTTGGAGACGATGAAGTCGGCGATCTTGCCGGCCTGGAAGTTCAGGTGGGCCGGGGTGACGCCGGGGGTGAACGCGTCGAGGTTCTGCTGCTTGGTGAAGATCGTGGTGCCCGCGTCGTAGGACTTGTACTCGTCGATCGACACCGCGCCGCGTTTCGCCATGATCTTCACGGCCTCTTCGCGGTTCTGCTTGATCCAGTCGATGGTCTCGAACCACGTGTTCACCAGCGCCTGGACCTCCTTCTTGCGCTCCTTCGACATCTGCTCGGAGACGACGAGGTGGTCCGGGATGGCGCCGGGGAACTCGGCCGACGTCGCGATCGCGCGGCTGCCGGGGCGTTCGAGCGCCTTCGAGGTGAAGGGGGCGAAGGCGGCGACGGCGTCGACCTGCTCGCCGACGAACGCGGCCGCGGCGGCGTCGGTCAGCAGCGGGACGATTTCGACGTCCTTCTCGGTCAGCTTCGCCTCCTGCAGCGCGAGCAGCAGCAGGTAGTGGTCGACGGTGCCCTGCTCGACGGCGATCTTCTTGCCCTTGAGGTCGGCGACGCCGGTGATGCCCTGGCGGGCGATGATCTTGTCGTTGCCGGTCGAGTTGTCGTTGACCAGCACCACCGACAGCTTCGCGCCACCGCTGACCGAGGCGAGGGTGTCGTTCAGGGTCTGGCTGTTGGCGTCGATCGCGCCCGAGGAGAGGGCGTTGATGCTTTCGGTGTAGCTGTCGAACCACTTCAGGTCGACGTTCACGCCGTTCTTCTCGAAGAGGCCCTTCTCCTGGGCCACCGCCCACGGGAACCACCCCGGCCAGGCGCTGTAACCGATGGTGACCTTGGTGCCGGAAGCGGCCGTGCTGTCGGAACAAGCCGAAAGGGCGGTCACGCCCGCCAGCGAAAGGGCGCACAACAACGCCGTCAGCAGACGGCGGGAACGGGAAATCACAACGCACTCCTGGGGAAGGGGAGTAACTCGGGCGTGGAAAGTTCCGGCTGTTCGAGCGCAGGACTGATCGACCGGTGTCGGACTCCCTCCCGGAAGCCCGGCCGGCAATGGCGGATGGTGCGGCCGCACACCCGGCCGTCCCGTCCAAACCTCTGAACATATTGGATAGAGGTGATCACCCCGTTGCTCTCGGCGGCGATCCTATCGAGTGGCGCAAGGTCTACCTAGTGTGATCGTCGGCTCTTGCACGATTCGCTGTCACATTCTGCTAAATCCGGCCGTTCGCCCCAAAGGGCGGAGTCTCGGGGAGTGGACAACCCGGTCCCGGACGCCGTACGTCCATCGGGTGGCGGGTGAAAATTTCCGGAGGGAGCAGAGGATGAAAATCCGGTCGGCCGCGTTGTGCGTCGCGGGGGCGGCGATCTTGTCCACCTTGGCGGGCGCGGGGCAGGCGAACGCGACGAGACCGTCCAGTCTGGTCATCGGCCCGAGCGCCGTCGTCGCAGGTGGGACGGTCACCGCGGACATCTACTGCCTGCGCCCGTCGGGTGCGGGTGAGCTCGCGACGTCCCTCGTCGCGGACGGTCTCGCGGCCCCGATCCCCTTGCGGGTGGTGGGCGACGGCGGCACCGGCGGCATCGGTGTCGCGTTGCGCGGCGATGGTCCGGTGGGGACGGTGCCGGGGCGCTACACGGCCACTTACGACTGCTGGGGCTGGATCGTCCGGGCGGAGTTCACTGTCACGAACTGACAGAAGCGAAGGCCGGTTTCGGGACGCGAATTGCCGTCCCGGAGCCGGCCTTCGCTGACACATCCGGGGGAGATGTTCCGGGCGGTAATTTCTGTCAATCGACAGAATTAGCCGGGCCGGGCCTGGAGGCTGCCGTGAAAATCGGAAGAATTGTTCGCGGAATCCCGAAATATCGGCGAAACAAAAGCGGAAAGAATTCCTCGCCGATCCGCGTGCACCCGGTCTGTCCAGGGCATTTCCGTCATTGGTGAAGCCGGGCGCGATTTCGCGGGCGGGCGGAAGGAATCGGAGTGAAGGCTTCGGGTGGCCGACGTTCGACCTTGATCGATCAGGCTCGGCCAGGTAACGGGGAGGTGACGGCTTGCGGTCCGGCGGCTACACACAGATGATCCAGCAGGGGTGGCGGGTGTCACCGTTCAGTGGGTTTCGCCGCCGCGTCGGAGGCAATACCGTCGGCGGCAAAGCCGAAGTCACAGATGCCCCGACCGGGTACGGAGGTTTGGCGGATGATGCCGGAGATCAAAGAAGGCGCTGCCGGGAACGGCGACGCCGTCGTGCGCCTGCCCGGGATGCGGGTGGCCTACGAAGGGGCCGCCTTCGACGAGTCCGCGCTGGCGGAGACCTGGACCGACCAACTGCAGGATTGGCTGAACCAGGCCGTCTCCGCCGGGATCGCCGAACCGAACGCGATGGTGCTCGCCACCGCCGACCCGGAGGGCAGGCCGTCCTCCCGGACCGTCCTGTGCAAGGGCCTCGACGAGCGTGGCGTCGTGTTCTACACGAACTACACCTCCACCAAGAGCCACGACCTCACCGCGACGCGCTACGCGTCCGTCACCTTCCCCTGGTACCCGCTGCAGCGTCAGGTCCACGTGCGCGGCGAGGTGGAGAAGGTCAACGTCGCCGAGACCGCCGAGTACTGGGCGTCCCGCCCGCGGGGTTCGCAGCTCGGGGCCTGGGCCTCGCCGCAGTCGCGCGTCGTCGACGGCCGCCGCGCCCTCGAGACCGCGCTGCACGGCATCGAGCGCCGCTTCGCCGACGTCGAGCACATCCCGTTCCCGCCGCACTGGGGTGGCTGGCGCATCCGGCCCGACGTCGTCGAGTTCTGGCAGGGCCGCGAGGACCGCATGCACGACAGGCTCCGCTACGTCCGGACCGACGACGGCTGGCAGATCGAGCGCGTCGCGCCGTAATTTTTGCCAGCGCGCTTCCGCAAACGCGCCGAAGGGGCGTCGTTCCGCTGCAACGTCACGTTGAGCGGAGAGGCGCCCCTTCATCGCGTTTCCGGGGGCCTTCGGCCCGAAAGAGGGCGCGCGGCGGTGAAGTCTCCCCGTCGCGCTGGCGCGCTCCCGGGAGACCGTTGGGTCACCGAGGCCGCGGCTGGCCGAGGGAAGGGGGCCTTCACGCGTGACCGGGTGACATAAATCGCGCGCGGATGGTTAGTTAGCGCGGCTAAGCTGTCGGGTTGTGAGTGACGACGTGGGGGTTGAACAGCGCAAGGGTGTCCGCAAGCTGTTCGGCTCGATCGTCGTCGACACCCGGCCGCTCAAGATCCCCGCGTTCCGCCGCCTCTGGCTCTCCACGGCGGTCACCGCGATCGGCAGCCAGCTCACCGCCGTCGCGGTCCCCAAACAGGTCTTCGATCTCACCGGCTCGTCGGCGTATGTCGGCCTGACCGGCCTGGTCGCCCTGATCCCGCTGCTCGTCTTCGGGCTCTGGGGCGGCGCCATCGCGGACGCCGTCGACCGCCGCAAGCTGCTCCTCGTCACCAACGTCGGCGTCACGCTCACTTCGGTGGTCCTGTGGCTCCAGGCGTTCCTGAACGTCGGCTCCGTCTGGCTCGTGCTGGGCCTGCTCGCGGTCAACCAGGCGTTCTTCGCGGTCAACATGCCGACCCGCAGCGCCGTCGTCGCCCGGCTGGTCCCGGACAACCTGATCGCGCCCGCGACCGCGCTGAGCAGCACGATGGCCACCTTCGGCGCGGTCTTCGGTCCGCTGCTCGCCGGATCGCTGATCCCGATCCTCGGCCTCTCGACGCTCTACCTGATCGACGTTCTCGCACTGACCTTGACCCTCGTCGCGGTCTACCGGCTTCCGTCGATCCCGCCGCTCGGCGAGATCGCGCGCCGGGCCGGGATCCGCGACATCGTCGACGGCTTCAAGTACCTGGCCACGCAGAAGATTCTGCTGGCGTCGTTCCTCGTCGACATCATCGCGATGGTCGCGGGTATGCCGCGCGCGCTGATCCCGGAGATGGCGGAGCGCACCTTCGGCGACCCGCCCGGCGGCGGTCCGGCGCTGGGCTGGCTGTACGCCGCGCTCCCGGCGGGCGCGATGCTGATCGGCCTCTTCTCCGGCTGGCTGACCAGGATCCGCAACCAGGGCGCGGGCGTGATCGTCTCGGTCTGCGTCTGGGGCGCCGCCGTCGCCGGTTTCGGGCTCGCGAACTCGCTGTGGCTCGCGGTCTTCTTCATGGCGCTCGCCGGCGCGGCCGACATGGTCAGCGCGATCTACCGGATGTCGATCCTGCAGGTCGCCACCACCGACGAGATGCGCGGACGGCTGCAGGGCGTGTTCACCGTCGTCGTCGCGGGCGGCCCGCGGATCGCCGACCTCACCCACGGCTGGGCGGCCGCCGGGGTCGGCACGGCCGCCGCGGCCTCCGGCGGCGGGGTGCTGGTCATCGTGCTGGTCGTCGGCGCGGCGCTGCTGATCCCGTCGTTCTGGCGGTACCGGGCCCCGGTGGACTGAGCCGTCCCGTCTATCGTCGGGCCCATGCGTATTTCACGGGCGATCGTCCTGTTCGCCGCTGTCATCGCGACCCTTTCCGCCTGTTCGTCCGGGGGCGAAAAGACGGACAACGCGGCCAAGCCGTCGAGCCAGGCCCCCTCGACCTCCGCCGCGCCGAGTTCCTCGGCCGCGCCCACCGGTGGCGCCGGTGCGAAGGAACCGTGTGCGCTGCTGCCCGCCGAGGCCGTCGGCAAGGCCGTCTCCATCCAGGGCGTGACGTCGGCGCCGGGCCCGGTGCAGGACAACGCCGCCAATGGGGGCAAGGCCAAGAGCTGCGTCTACTCGGCCGCCGGCAAGCAGATCGGCGCGCTCGCCGTGACCCGCTTCGAAGGCAACAAGATCAAGCCCCCGGAGATGGTCGCGGCGCTGAAGAAGGCGAAGCAGAACGCGAAGGACGTCGCCGGTGTCGGCGAGGGCGCCCTCTACTACACCGACGAGAACAAGACCGCGACGCTGGCGGCCGCCGAACTCGTGGACGACGTCCCGGTGCTGATCAACTACACCGGCCCGGCGAAGATGACGCAGGACATGATGCTCCCGCTGGTGAAGACCGCGGTCGACGCCAACTGACCGATTTACCCAAAGGCAGGCTTCGTCAACCCGTGACGAAGAACTGACCAAACCGGACTGTCGGCACCAGACGTGATACGGCACACTCTTGCCGCATGGCGGACACGACGACAACAGAACAGACCGGTCCGGCCGGTCAGCCGAGCCTCAAACGGGTCATGGGTTCAAAGCTCCTGCTGTTCTTCGTGGTGGGGGACATCATCGGGACGGGCGTGTACGCGCTCACCGGGCAGGTGGCCGGCCGGGTGGGCGGCGCGCTCTGGCTGCCGTTCCTGATCGCGTTCGTGGTCGCGTTCATGACCGCGTTCAGCTACCTGGAACTGGTCGGGAAGTACCCGCAGGCGGCGGGGGCCGCGCTCTACACGCACAAGGCGTTCAAGATCCGCTTCCTCACCTTCATGGTGGCGTTCGCGGTCATGTGCTCCGGGATCACATCGGCTTCGTCGGCGGCGAAGGCCTTCGGGGAGACCTATCTCAAGGAGTTCATCACCGCGCCGATGCCGCTGGTGGCGATCCTGTTCGTGATCGGCCTCGCGCTGATCAACTTCCGCGGGGTCTCCGAATCGGTGAAGACCAACGTGGTGCTGACCTGTATCGAGATCGGCGGTCTGCTGATCATCATCGGGGTCGGCGTGTGGGCGGTGCTGAACGGCAACGGGGACGCCTCGCGGCTGGTCGAGTTCGACACCGAGAACCAGACGATGCTGGTGGCGATCACGTCGGCGACGTCGCTGGCGTTCTTCGCGATGGTCGGTTTCGAGGACTCGGTGAACATGGCCGAGGAGTGCAAGGACCCGATCCGGATCTTCCCGAAGGCGATGCTGTGGGGCATGGTCATCGCCGCGACCATCTACATCATGGTGTCGGTGACCTCTTCGCTGCTGGTGCCCGCGGACGAGCTGGCGGCGGCCAAGAGCAGCGCGCTGCTGAAGGTGCTCGACGTCGGGGCGCCCGGCTTCCCGCGCGAGGTGTTCTCCGCGATCGGTCTCTTCGCGGTCATCAACTCGGCGCTGATCAACATGCTGATGGCCAGCCGCCTGCTCTACGGCATGGCGAACCAGCGGATCATCCCGAAGCAGCTGGGCACCGTGCACCCGTTCCGCCGCAGCCCGTGGGTGGCGATCGTGTTCACCAGCCTGATCGCGATCGGCCTCGTGTCCTTTGTGGACATCGGCGTGCTCGGTGGCACGACGGCGTTGCTGCTGCTGGCGGTGTTCGCCATCGTCAACGTCGCGGTCCTGGTGCTGCGCAAGGAGAAGGCGGCGCACAAGCATTTCCGGGCGCCGACGATCATCCCGGTGCTGGCCGCGATCTTCTGCGTCTACCTGGTGACGCCGTTGTCCGGGCGGCCCGCGCGCGACTACAAGGTCGCCGCGATCCTGCTCGGCGTCGGCATCGTGCTGTGGGGGATCAACTGGCTCGTCATGCGGGCCACGCACAGTGAAGAAGACCGGCAGCCCGTCGAGCCGCCGGTCGGCTAGGCGCTAGCCGCGGCTGAGCGCCTGGTACTCCACCGGGCTGTGGGCCGAGAACACGGTGACGTCGTCGGCGTGTTCTCGGCTCAGCTCGCGCAGTCGCTCGACGTTCTCCAGCCGCGGTTTGCGCAGCGTCTGCACCATGTTCTGGAACGCGGTCATCCCCGGCGGGCAATGCGGTTTCACCGGATCCATCTGACCGTGGAAGAAGTACGCGTCGCCCGCGTGCAGCAGCCAGCCGTCGCCGGTGTCGACCGCGACGCCGGTGTGGCCCTTGGTGTGGCCCGCGAGCGGCACCAGCAGGATCTCCGGCGGCAGGCCCTTCATCTCGCGGACGGCCTGGAAGCCGAACCAGTCGTCCCCCGCCTCGTCGTACATGCTCCACAGTGGACGGTGGGCGAACTGGTTGGCCCGGAACCGCAGTTTCTCGCTCTGGTTGGCCGGTGACGTCGCCGCGTCGTGCTCCGCGGTGCGGACGTGCACGACGGCGTTCGGGAAGTCCGCGAGCCCGCCCGCGTGGTCGACGTCGAGGTGGGTGCAGATGATGTGCCGGACGTCTTCGAGCTTGTGGCCGAGCGCTTCGACTTGGTGCGCCGCCGTCTCCGTCTCGACCGGCTTCGCGCCGACCATGAGCGTGAACGGCGTGCCGAGCCACGCGCCGGGATCCGCGACGCCCTTGCGGCCGAAGCCGGTGTCCACCAGTACGAGCCCGTCGCCGGTCTCGATGAGCAGGCAGTGCGCCACCAGCTCCGAGCGGCGCAGCAGCCCGGGCTGGCCGTCGAGCAGCTTGCCTCCCGGTGCGCGCATCGTGCCGCAGTTCAGGTGGTGCACCTTCATAGCCTGCTCCTCTGGCTGAGCCGTTCGAATGCGGTGGCGTCGTGCGCGGCGAAGACCGTCACTTCGGCACCGTTGTTACTGACAAGTTCGCGCAGCCGGCGCTGGTTGTCCAGTCGTGCCGTCTTCTCCGTCTGCATGTACGACTCGAAGAAGCCCAAGGCCAGAGGGATATGCGGCTTTCGCTCCAGCTCGCCGCCGTGGAAGACGGCGTCACCGGCGTTGAGGAGCCAGCCGTCACCCGTGTCGACCGCGACGCCGGCGTGGCCGCGGGTGTGCCCGGCGAGGGGGATGATCAGGACGTCCGGGACCCCGTCGAGCTCGCGGACGGCGTCGAAACCGAACCACGGCTCGCCGTCGGCGCGGTACGAGCGCCAGATCGGCCCGTGGTCGAACTGGACCTTGCGGTAGCGGCTCGCTTCCTTGCGGTCGATCGGCTTCTCCAGCGCCTGGAGCTCGCGATCGTGGACGTGGACCCGCGCGTGGGGGAAGTCGACGAGCCCGCCCGCGTGGTCGAGGTCGAGGTGGGTGAGCACGATGTCGCGCACGTCGGCCGGGTCGAAGCCGAGCTTGCGGATCTGGGTGGTGGCGCTGAGGTCGTCGTCGCTGTCGGGGTGCACCAGCCGGACGAAACCGGCGCCGAGCCATTCGGCCGGCCGGGTGACTGTGGGGGTGCCGACGCCGGTTTCGACGAGTACGAGCCCATTGTCGGTTTCCAGCAGCAGGCAGTGACAGATCAGCTCGGCGCGGCGGAAGAGGCCGGGCTTGCCGTCGATGAGTTTGCCGCCGACCGGCCGCATGGTTCCGCAGTTCAGGTGATGGACGCGCATCAGGAGAGCTCCCGTTCGAGTGTGGTGCGAAGGTGCGGGGCGATCGCGCGCAAGGGCGCGGTGTCGTGCAATGTCTTGGCCAGCAGCAAGCCGCCCTCGACGGCGGCGAGGACGACCGTCGCCAGGTGGTCCGCCTTGTCGGTGTCCAGCGCGTCGGCGATGACGGTGTGCCAGGACTGGTAGCCGTCGGCGCAGGCCTGGCGGATCACCTCGCTGTCACCCGACGCGTCGAGCGCGACCGTCGCGAGCGGGCAGCCGCGCTGGAAATCCGACTCCTCCAGCGAGGTCGCCAGCGCGTCGACCACGTTCTCGATACCGGTGACGATGTCGGGCGCGTTCGCGGCGATCGTGCGCAGCTGGTCGCACAGCCGGTCGGCGGACTGGCGGATGGCTTCGGCGGCCAGCTGCTCCTTGCCGCCGGGGAAGTGGAAGTAGAGCGACCCCTTGGGCGCGCCCACTGCGGCGACAAGCTGGTTGAGCCCGGTGGCGTGGTAACCCTGCTGGTGGAAGAGGTCGGCGGCGGAGTCGAGCATGCGCTGCCGGGTGTCGGTGCGGCGGACCATGCGGCGACTGTAGCTCAAACTATGACGACCGGTCTAGTAAGCCTGGGTGATCCAACTCGGATCTCGCGTGATTGGAGGCGTAACTCGCGTGATCAGACGCCGCCCTCATGAGTGCGCCGTCCAATCACGCGAGTTACGCCTCTGATCACGTGAGTTACGTGTCTGATCACGCGAGTCACGCCTTGCCGCTCATAAGGCCGGGTAACGTCCGGCCCGTGTACACGCCCTACACCGAACTCGACCAGGTCCTCACCGACCTGGTCGCCTCAGCCCGCGAGATCCTCGGCGACACGTACGTCGGCGCGTACGTCCAGGGCTCCTTCGCGCTCGGCGCGGGTGACCTCCACAGCGACTGCGACTTCATCATCGCGACCACCGAACCGCCGAGCGGCCGGATCGAAGCCGATCTCCGCGTGCTCCACGACGAACTCCCCACCGGAGAAGGCTTCTGGTGTAAGGAAATCGAGGGCTCGTACGCGGACATCGCGTCCCTGAAGACCAGCCAGGGGCTCGGCACCCCGTGGCTGTACTGCGACCACGGCCATCGCGTCCTGATCTGGGACACCCACTGCAACAGCCTCCACACACGCTGGATCCTGCGCCACAAAGGCATCGTGCTCGACGGCCCGCCGATCGCGAGCCTCGTCGACGAGCCGCCGCCGGACGCGATGCGCGCGGCGATGCGCCAGGAACTGCACGGCTTGGTCGACGGCGTCCGGACGTGGGCGCCCTTCGACATCGCCTGGACCCAGCGCTACATCGTGTCGACCTGTTGCCGCGTGCTCTACACCTTGCGCACGGCCGAGGTCGAGTCGAAACGCGGCGCGCTCGAATGGGCGCGCGAGCAGCTCGATCCGCGCTGGCGCCCGTTGCTCACGCAGGTGCTTCAGGACCGTGAACTCGGCTGGGATCCAGAGGATCCACCGCGTCCGGGCAGTCTCGAAGCGGCCTGCGAATTCGCCGCGTACGCCGAATCGCTAGACGCCGATCGCGGACGCTGACCCGCCGAACTGTTGCCGCAGTTCGCGTTTGAGCAGTTTCCCGGACGCGTTCTTCGGCAGTTCGCCGACGAAATGCACCGACTTCGGCACCTTGTGCGCCGCCAGCGACTTCTTCGAGAACTCGATCAGTTCCGCTTCTCCGACGGGTTCCTTCACCACGACGATCGCGGCGATCGCCTCGATCCAGCGTTCGTGCGGAAGGCCGACGACGGCGACCTCGGCGACGGCGGGATGCGCGTACAGTGCGTCTTCCACCTCGCGTGACGCGACGAGCACGCCGCCGGTGTTGACGACGTCCTTGATCCGGTCGACGACGAACAGGTAACCCTCCTCGTCCTGCCGAACCAGGTCGCCGGAATGGAACCAGCCGCCCGCGAACGCCTCCACCGATTCCTCGGGTTTGCCCCAGTAACCGGTGCACAGCTGGGGAGAGCGGTAGACGACTTCGCCGAGTTCGCCCGGCGGGAGGTCGTTCATCTCGGCGTCCACCACGCGCGTCTCGACGAAAAGGATTGGGCGGCCCACGGAATCCGGGCGTGCGTCATGCTCTTCGGGTCGCAGCACCGTCGCGAGTGGACCGATCTCCGACTGCCCGAAGCAGTTGTAGAACCCGACTTCCGGCAGCCGTGCGCGGAGTGCGTTCAGAACCGGGACAGGCATGATCGACGCGCCGTAGTACGCCTTGGTGAGGCAGCTCAGGTCCGCGTCCGCGAGACCGGGATGATTCGCGAGTCCCACCCAGACGGTCGGCGGGAAGAACAGCGAAGTGATGCCCTGACGGGGAATCCGCGCCAGGATGTCGCCGAGGTCGGGCCCTTCGACGAGATGGTTCGTCGCGCCGACGGCCAGCCCGGGCATGAGGAACACGTGCATCTGCGCCGAGTGGTACAGCGGCAACGCGTGCAGCGGCACGTCGCGGTCGCTCAGGTCGAGCGCGGCGATACAGGACGAGTATTCGTGCACCAGCGCGCGGTGGGTGAGCATCGCGCCCTTCGGCCGTGAGGTCGTCCCGGACGTGTAGAGCAGCTGGACGAGGTCGTCGTCCGCGACCCCGGATTCCTCGTGCGGCTCGACGGTCTCGTCCAGCGCCCAGTCCAGAACGTCCAGAGTGGACACATGATCGACGCCGACGTGCTCGGCCAGCGCGGGGTCGACGAAGGCAGCGGCGGGTTCGGACTGGGTGAGCAGGTACTCGAGTTCCTCGCCGCGGGCGTTGAAGTTCACCGGCACGTGCACCAGCCCTGCCCGCGCGCAACCGAGGTACAGCAACAGGTACGCGTCGGAGTTCTTTCCGAAGACGGCGACCCGGTCGCCGTGGACGAGCCCGCGATCGAGCAGCTTCGCCGCGACCCGGCCCGCCGCGCGGTCGAGCTCCGCGTACGTCCACACGCGATCGGCGAACGTGAGGGCGACCCGGCCCGGGACGCGGCGCGCGCTCCGTTCCAGGACACGGCCGACGGTGCTGGGGTAGCCGGGAACGGTCATCGCGGCGGTCTCCTTCGTCCGGGCGTGGCGTTCTCACAGTAACCTCGTCGGCATGGCCAATCCCACCGGAGAGCAGTTCGAGATCACCCGCGGCAACGCGCGAGCCGTCATCACCGAGATCGGTGCCGGGCTGCGCGCGTTCGAGGTCGGCGGGGTGCCGTACGTCGAGGCGTTCGCCGAGGACGAGAAGCCGCCGAAGGGCGCCGGGCAGGTGCTGCTGCCTTGGCCGAACCGCACCAAGGGCGGCCAGTGGGAGTACCAGGGTGAGAAACAGCAGCTCCCGATCACCGAAGAGGCGCGCGGCAACGCGATCCACGGCCTGACCCGGCACGAGGAGTGGGAGCTCCTCGAACACGCCGAGTCGTCGATCACCCTGGCCATCGACGTCCCGGCGCAGGAGGGCTGGCCGGTGCCGCTGCGCGCGACGATCACCTACGAGCTCTCGCCGCGCGAACTGGTCGTCACCCACGAGATCCGCAACGAGGGCGAGAGCCCGATCGGCGTCGGGCTCGGCACGCACCCGTATTTCCGCATCGGCGACGCGCCCACCGACGAGCTGACCCTGACGCTGCCCGCGAGCCGGGTCCGGCCGTATCTCGGCGACGAGCAGATGCCGTACGCCGACGAGCAGGACGTCGAGGGCACCGAGTACGACTTCCGGTCGGGCAAGCTGCTCGAAGGCGTCGACCTCGACACGGCGTTCGGCGGGCTGAGCGTCGCCGAGGACGGCAACCACCACCACGTCCTCTCGCACGGGGACCGGGAGCTGCTGGTCTGGGCCGGGCCGGACTTCCGCTGGGCCCAGGTCTTCACGCCGGAAGACCTGGTCGGCCGCGGCCGGGCCGTGGCGATCGAGCCGATGACCTGCCCCGCCGACGCGCTCAACACCGGCACCGACCTGATCGAGCTGGAGCCCGCGTCGTCGTGGACCGGGAGCTGGGGAATCCGGGTGCGCTGAGATGCCGCTTCTCCGCCTGGGGCCCGCCGACGCGGGCGAGGTGCTCACGCTGCAGCGCGCGGCGTACGTCCCGGAGGCCAGGGCGCACGAGAACATCGACCTCCCGCCGCTGATGGAGACCTTCGAGCAAGCCAAGGCGGCTCTGGGCGATCCCGCGTGTTCCACCTGGGGCATCAGGGAATCCGGGCGGCTGGTGGCGAGCGTGCGGATCGTCGTGGACGGCGACGCCGGTCTCGTCGGCAGGCTCATCGTCGCCCCGGACAGGCAGGGACACGGGCTCGGCAGCTCCTTGCTGCTCGCCGCCGAAGACGCCGCGCCGCCTTCGGTGACCGTGTTCCGCCTGTTCACCGGGGAGCGGAGCGCCGGTCCGCTGCGGATGTACCGGAAGCTCGGCTACGTCGAGACGCACCGCACGTCCGAGAAGCACTACGAACTGGTCCATTTCGAAAAGCCCCGCGTGCGGACCGGCGGCCCAGTTCGTTAGCGTGTCAAAGTATGTCTGACAAAGCACAGGTCAAGGCCATCGTCGGTGGTTACGTCGTCCCGGTCGACGGTGATCCCATCGACGGCGGCACGGTCCTCATCGAGAACGGGAAGATCGCCGCGGTCGGCACGGCCGCCGAGGTCGACGTCCCCGACGACGCCGAACTGATCGACGCCGCGGGCAGCTGGGTGCTGCCGGGGTTCATCGACGCGCACGCCCACCTCGGTGTGCACGAAGACGGCGAAGGCTGGTCCGGGAACGACACCAACGAGATGACCGATCCCAACGGCGCGCGGTTCCGCGCGATCGACGGGATCGACCCGTACGAGCCCGGCTTCGACGACGCGCTCGCGGGCGGCGTCACCAGCGTCGTCATCAAGCCCGGCTCGGGGAACCCCATCGGCGGGCAGACGATCGGCGTCAAGACCTGGGGCCGGACCGTGCTCGACATGATCTTCGCCGAGGGTGTCAGCGTGAAGAGCGCGCTCGGCGAGAACCCGAAGCGTGTGTACGGCGAGAAGAAGCAGACGCCGTCGACCAGGCTCGGTGTCGCTTCGACCATCCGTGACGCTTTCACCGCCGCGCGCAACTACGCCGCCCAGCGCGAGCACGCCGCCGGCGAGGGCAAGCCGTTCGACGTCGACCTCACCAAGGAGACGCTGGCCAAGGTCCTCGACGGGGAGCTGTACTGGGACCAGCACGTCCACCGCGCCGACGACATGGTGACCGCGATCCGGCTGGCGGACGAGTTCGGCTACAAGCTGGTGATCAACCACGGCACCGAAGGCCACCTGATCGCGGACCTGCTCGCCGAGCGGGACGTGCCGGTGATCCTCGGGCCGCTGTTCACCACCAAGTCCAAAGTGGAGCTGCGCAACCGCACCCTGCGCGCGCCCGGCATCCTCGCCAGGGCGGGCGTGCGGATCGCGATCACCACGGACCACCCGGTCGTGCCGATCAACTTCCTGGTGTACCAGGCCGCGCTGTCGGTGAAGGACGGCCTGGACCCGGAGACCGCGCTGAAGGCGCTGACCGTCAACCCCGCCGCGATGCTGGATCTCGACGACCAGGTCGGCTCGCTGAAGCCGGGCCTCGACGCCGACGTGGTCATCTGGTCGGGTGACCCGCTGGACGTGATGAACCGCGCGATGCGCGTGTTCGTGCGCGGGCGCGAGGTCTACCACTTCGACGAGGAGACCGGGGTCGGCGTCACCGAGGAGCGGCGCTACCGCGAAGGCTGACCCCGGTCTTGTCAGAACGACCGGCCCGTGCTCTCATGTGTTACACACTGGGGAGGATGTGTAACACATGAAGCGCTGGGTTCTAGTTCTGGTCGTCGGTATCGGGTTTCTCGTCGTCACCCTGTTGTTCGCCCGTGAGGATGCGAGCGTCATCAAATGCGGTGGCCGGATCATGGGCCCCGGCGACGTCTGCGAAAGCACCAAGGGCAGCCGTGTGGTCGACGAGGACACCTACGCCGAGATGAAGGCCGCCGCCGAGTCCCGTGCCGAGACGTTCCGGAATCACGGTCTCTGGATGGCAGGGGTCGGTGTCGCGCTGACCGGCTTGGGGGCGACGATGCTGATCCGCGGGAAACGGCGCAAGGACCGCGCCATCGCCGCGGCTCGGCAGGATGTGCAGTGGCAGGCGCAGCCGGGTTTCCCGCAGCAGCAGGGTTTTCCGCAGCCTCAGTGGCAACCCGCACCGGGGCAGCGGCCTTATCCGCCGCAGAACGGATGGCCGCAGCAGCCCGGTCCGCCGCCACAGCAGTTCGGCCCGCCGGGGTACGGAGGCTCGTGAGTGTTTCGGGTCGTTCTAACGACCCGAAACACTCACGACAGCAGCCGGTCGAGATCCAGCTTCACCGGAAACGGTTCGACGGCCTTGAATTCGCCTGTCATGGCCGGAGCGTCCTGATAGCCGAGTTCGCCCGCCTGGTGACAGGCGACAAGCGAGACCGGCTCGCTGAGGTCGACGATCCAGTAATGCGGGATCCCCGCGTCGGCGTACTCGCCGTGTTTGGTCACGTAGTCGGTGCGCTTCGATCCAGGTGACACGATCTCGACCACCACGACGACGTCATCCGCGTGATACATCGTGTCTTCTTCGTCGATCCGTTCGCCTGCCTCGCGAAGGGCGATGATCAGATCCGGCCGCCTGGCGAAACCCGGCTCACCTGGGGGCACGAGTCCCAGATCGACGTCGATGTCCTGGACGAATTCGAGGTGATCGGGCAGCTGCGACTCCAGCTGCCTGGCCAAGGCGTACAGCGCCTTGTTGTGTCTCCTCTTGGGGCTCGGTGACATGACGAGGCGGCCTTCCACGAGCTCGGTGAATCCGGAATCGGGCTCACCGAGCGCCGCGTACTCCGCGACCGACAGCAGGTGATCCGGGATGGCCCACCCTGGTTCACCGTGCGACCCGGTCGTGGAATGGGGAACGGCTGTCACAGCGTCTCCTCACGTCATCCACAGTGTCTCACGGCCAGCGAGATGACCATCGGTGATCGTATCAGCGCGGAGTGTCAGCCTTTCCGGAGTTCCCGCGCGATCACCATGCGCTGGATCTGGTTCGTGCCCTCGAAGATCTGCGGCACCTTCGCTTCCCGCATGTACCGCTCCACCGGGAAGTCCTTCGTGTAGCCGGCGCCGCCGAGGACCTGCACGGCGTCGGTGGTCACCTTCATCGCACCGTCGGTCGCGACGAGCTTCGCGATGGACGCCTGCCGCTGGAACGGCAGCCCGCGGTCGCGGCGGCGGGCCGCGTCGAGGTACATCGCGCGCGAGGTCTCGACGGTCGCGGCCATGTCGGCCAGCAGGAACTCCAGGCCCTGGAACTCGATGATCGGCCGCCCGAATTGCGTGCGGCCCTTCGCGTACTCGAGCGCTTCGTCCAGGGCGGCCTGCGCGAGGCCGACGGCGCACGCGGCGATGCCCAGCCGCCCGGAGCTGAGCGACGACAGCGCGATCTTCAGCCCCTGGCCTTCTTCGCCGATCCGGCGTTCGGCGTCGACGGCGGCGTCTTCGAACATCAGCTGGGCCGTGGTGGAGCCGGTGAGGCCCATCTTCCGCTCGGGCGGCGCGGCCGAGAGGCCCGGCGTCGCCGCGTCGATGAGCAGGCAGCTGATGCCCTGCCCGCCCTCGTCGCTGGTGCGCACCATCGTCGTATAGAAGTCGGCCTCACCCGCGTGGGTGATCCATGCCTTCGTGCCGTTCACGACGTACCGGTCGCCGTCGAGCCGCGCGCGAGTGGACAACGCGGCCGCGTCGGAGCCGGCGTGGGTCTCCGAGAGCGCGTACGCGCCCAGCAGACCGCCTTCGAGCATCGCGGGCAGCCAGCGGTCACGCTGTTCGTCGGTGCCGTGGTGCGCCAGCGCGAAGCAGGACATCGTGTGCACGGAGAGCCCGACGCCCACCGACATCCACGCCGCGGCGATCTCCTCCAGAACCTGCAGGTAGACCTCGTACGGCAGCTCGCCGCCACCCCAGCGCTCCGAGTACGGCAGGCCGAGGAGCCCCGCCTGGCCGAGCAGCCGGAACTGCTCGCGCGGGAAGTGCGCGGTCTCTTCGTACTTGCTCGCGATCGGGGCGAGTTCCTCGCGCGCGATCTCCTTGGCCAGGTCGATCAGGTCCTGGGCCTCGGTGCTGGGCAGCAGACGGTCCGCCGGCATGGCTCCTCCGAGCTGAACGGTACTAAAAACAGTACTGTGGGCTGATTCAGCGTACAGTAGACGGCGCTGGGGGTACACCGTTCGCTTAGGGGATAGTGATCCGATGACCTCGCGCCGCCAGCCCACCGCGCGCCAGAGAGCACTGCTCTCGGAACTCGAAGCGCTCTTCCTCGCCGAGGGGTTCTCCCAGTTCACGCTGGACGACCTGGCCGCGAGGCTCCGCTGCTCGAAATCGACCCTCTACGCGCTCGCCCCCAGCAAGGAGCAGCTCGCGGTGAAGGTCGTCACCCACTTTTTCAAGGGCGCCGCCGAGCTGCTGGAGGAGCGGATCGCCGGGATCGACGACGCCCGCAAGATCCTCGGCGAGTATCTCGCCGGGATCTCCGAATACCTGAATCGCGCCTCGGCCGCTTTCATGACCGACATCGCCGAATTCGCGCCGGCGCGGGACGCGTATCAGCTCAACAGCCGCGCGGCGGCCGCCCGGATCCGGTCGTTCATCGACCGAGGGGTCACCGACGGTGTTTTCCGTGAGGTGCACGCGCGGCTGATCGCGGAAATGGCGGGATTGATCATCGAGGGAATCCAGACCGGTGTGATCGGGCAGCGCACCGGGGTGACCGACGCCGAAGCGTTCACCGCGCTGTCGGAACTCCTTCTTGGCGGGATAGCGACAAAAAATGTCCTGAACTGACAATTCTGGTGGTGGAACCACCGCCTCGGCTAGCATCGCGCCCGTGATCGTGGTGGGTGGAGAGGCGCTGGTCGACCTCGTTCCTGGTGAACCGTTGGATTCCACTGTGGACGGTGGGTTGCGCGCGCTGCTGCCCCGGATGGGTGGTGGTCCCTACAACGTCGCGCTCGCCGCCGGGCGGCTCGGCGTCCCGACGGGTTTCCTCTCGCGCGTCTCGAACGACCGCTTCGGTGTCGCGCTGGTGGACCGTCTGCACGCCTCCGGCGTCGACACCGCGTTGCTGCAGCGGGGAAACGAGCCGACGACGCTCGCCGTGGTCGCGCTCGACGACAAGGGCTCCGCCCGGTACACCTTCTACACCGAGGGCACCGCGGACCGGCTCGTCGCCGACCCCGGACCGCTCCCCGAAGATGTGACGGCGCTCTCCCTCGGCACCCTCGGCATGGTCCTGGAGCCGGGCGCGAGCACGTACGAAACGCTGTTGCGCCGCGAATCCGCGCGCGGCGTGCTCACCGTCCTCGATCCGAACATCCGTGCGGCGCTGATCGAGGATCCGGCGGCGTACCGGGCGCGGTTCGAGTCCTGGCTGCCGCATGTCCGCCTGCTCAAGATCTCCGACGACGACACGGAATGGCTCGCCGAAGGCGCCGACCCGGTCGACGCGGCAAAGGTCTGGACCTCTTGCGGAGTCGATGCCGTCGTGCTCACCCGCGGCGCGCGCGGGTTGTCCGTCATCACACGAGCGGGCGAAATCGCGCAGGTCCCGTCACGCCGGGTCAACGTCGTCGACACGATCGGCGCCGGTGACACCGTGCAAGGCGCCCTGCTGGCCTGGCTGTACTCGAACGGCGTGCGGGACGTGTCCACTCTCGACCCCGGCGGCTGGCGTACGGCGCTCGAATTCGCGGCGAAAGCGGCGTCGATCACCGTCTCGCGGAGCGGGGCGGAACCGCCGACGGCCGAAGATATGGCATCCGCCGTGTGAACCTGGTCCCAAAGGGGCTGTTGTGAGCAACTCACCCGCTGCGCGTTGACCCCATTCTCGACTAGCGTGGAGGGGAATTCATACCCCAGCGGGGCGGTGTGCAGCGAGGCCATGGGTCACGCGCGTGAAAGAGGGCGTACCTGTGGAACCTACAGGCGCCGCCGGCCCGTGCTGAACGTGAGAGGGACTTACATGTCCGACGCGACGACGGCTGCGGGGCAGTCCGGCGAGACCGCGACGCTGCGCCTGCCCAATGGCGAGCACGAGTTCAAGGTGATCCACCCGGTGGAGGGTGCGCCTGGGATCGAGCTGGGGAAGCTGCTGGCGACGACCGGGTACATCACCCACGACCCGGGCTTCGTGAACACCGGCGCCGCGTCCTCGGCCATCACCTACATCGACGGTGACGCCGGCATCCTGCGCTACCGCGGGTACCCGATCGAGCAGCTGGCCGAGAAGTCGACCTTCATCGAGGTCTCGTACCTGCTCATCTACGGCGAGCTGCCCACGCAGGCTCAGCTGGAAGAGTTCACCGGGAAGATCCAGCGCCACACCCTGCTGCACGAGGACCTCAAGGCCTTCTTCAGCGGCTTCCCGCGCGACGCGCACCCGATGCCGGTGCTCTCCAGCGCGGTATCGGCGCTGTCGACCTTCTACCAGGACTCGCTCAACCCGTTCGACGAAGCGAACGTGGAGCTGTCCACCATCCGCCTGCTGGCCAAGGTCCCGACCCTGGCCGCGTACGCGTACAAGAAGTCCGTCGGCCAGCCGCTGCTGTACCCGGACAACTCGCTCGGCCTGGTCGAGAACTTCCTGCGGATGACCTTCGGCTTCCCGGCCGAGCCCTACGAGGTCGACCCGGACGTCGCCAAGGCGCTCGACCTGCTGTTCATCCTGCACGCCGACCACGAGCAGAACTGCTCCACCTCGACCGTGCGCCTCGTCGGCTCCTCCGAGGCGAACCTGTTCGCCTCGATCTCGGCCGGCATCAACGCGCTGTTCGGCCCGCTGCACGGTGGCGCCAACAGCGCGGTCCTGGACATGCTCGAGGGCATCCAGGCCGAGGGCGGCGACGTCGCGAACTTCGTCCAGCGCGTGAAGAACAAGGAAAAGGGTGTCCGCCTGATGGGCTTCGGGCACCGGGTCTACAAGAACTACGACCCGCGCGCGAAGATCATCAAGAACACCGCGGACGAGATCCTCTCCAAGCTCAAGGGCGGCGACCAGCTGCTCGACATCGCGAAGAAGCTGGAAGAGACCGCGCTCTCGGACGACTACTTCATCGAGCGCAAGCTGTACCCGAACGTCGACTTCTACACCGGTCTGATCTACCGGGCGCTCGGCTTCCCGACGAAGTACTTCACCGTGCTGTTCGCGCTCGGCCGCCTGCCGGGCTGGATCGCGCACTGGCGCGAGATGATCCAGGACCCGGCCACCAAGATCGGCCGCCCGCGGCAGATCTACACCGGCTACGCGTCGCGGGACTACGCGCCCATCTCGGAGCGCTGATCCTCCTCCCGCAAATGCTATGAACGGGCCGTTCCTTGCAAATTTCGCAAGGAACGGCCCGTTCATTGCATCCGGGACTGCGCCCAACGGCGGTACCGCTTAGGGTTTCCGGAGTGACCAGAGAAGCCCCGGTAGTCCTGTGGTTCCGCCGCGACCTCCGCCTCGGCGACCACGCCGCCTTGCTGGAGGCTTCGAAGCACAGCAAGCACGTCCTCGCGCTGTACGTCCTCGACGACGCGCTCCTCAAACCCTCCGGCGCCCCGCGCGTCGCGTTCCTGCACGGCTGCCTGAAGGCGCTGGACGACCAGCTCGGCGGACGCCTGATGCTGGTCGAGGGCGACCCGGTCGAGGAGGTCGTCAAGGCCGCTCGCGAGGTCGGCGCCGCGACCGTGCACGTCAGCGCCGACACCGGCCCGTACGGCCGCCGCCGCGACGACGAGGTCAAGAAGGCGTTGGCGGAGCACGACATCGCCTGGGTCGAGACGGGCTCCTCGTACGCGATCACCCCCGGCCGCATCACCAAGCCGGACGGCGACCCGTATCGCGTGTTCACCCCGTTCTACCGTGCGTGGGTGCGCCACGGCTGGCCGCGCCCCGCCGACACCGGGAAGTCCATTGTGGACTGGGTGGCGCCGCCGCGATCGGTCAGGCTCCCGAAATCCCCGTCGCTCAAAGGGATGGAGCTGCCAGAGCCGGGTGAAAAGGCGGCGTTGGAGCGCTGGCACGAGTTCCTGGACGACGGCCTGGAAACCTACGACGAGGATCGTGATCGTCCCGATCGTCCCGGTACGACAAGGCTTTCACCGTATCTGCGCTGGGGTTGCGTCCATCCGCGCACCCTGCTGGCCGACCTCGCCGGGAACGAGGGCTCCGGCGCCAAGGCACTGCGCGGTGAGTTCGCCTGGCGCGAGTTCCACGCCGACGTCCTGTGGCACCGCCCCGAAACCGCGCGGAAGAACTACGATTCCCGGTTCGACGCCATGGAACACGAGAGCGACGACGAGGCTTTCCGGCGGTGGTGCGAGGGACGCACCGGGTTCCCGATCGTCGACGCCGGGATGCGCCAGTTGCTCACCGAGGGCTGGATGCACAACCGCGTCCGGATGATCGTGGCGAGCTTCCTGGTCAAGGACCTGCATCTGCCGTGGTGGCTCGGCGCCCGGCATTTCATGAAGCATCTGGTCGACGGCGATCTCGCGTCGAACCAGCTGAACTGGCAATGGGTCGCGGGCAGCGGTACCGACGCCGCGCCCTACTTCCGGATCTTCAACCCGACCACGCAGGGGCAGAAGTTCGACCCCGCCGGTGACTACGTCCGCCGCTACGTCCCCGAACTCCGGTCCGTGCCGGGCAAAGCCGTGCACAAACCGGAGAACGTCGAGGACTACCCGGCACCGATGGTCGACCACGCGCACGAACGTCAGGTCGCCCTGGAGCGCTACGGCGCCATCAAAGGTTAGCCGCGCAGGGCTTCCGAAAGCTTGATCCGGCTGCCGACCCGCAGGACGCTGTTCTGGTAGATCCGCGCGCCCAGCCAGGTGAACAGGGCGATGGCGGCCACGGTCAGGCCCAGCGACGCCACGATCTCCCACACCTCGACGGTGCCCGCCGCGATCCGCGCGGGCATCAGCACCGGGGAAAGCAGCGGCACCAGGGAAAGCACCTTCGTCCCGGTGCCTTCCGGTGCCTGGGCCAGCAGGTTGAACCCGACGACGAAGCCGAGGATCAGCACGATGTTGACCGGCCCGATCACCGACTGGGTGTCCTCCTGCCGGGAGACCAGCGAACCCATGGCGCCGTAGATGGTGGCGTACAGCAGGAACCCGAGCAGGTACCACACGACACCCCACAGCAGGGCGCTCGTCGCGACCCCGGACAACGTCAGCACGTCGGTCGCCGAAGCGACGATCAACCCGGCGCCGCCGATGATCACCAGCTGCGTCAGCCCGACCAGGCCGAGCCCGATCACCTTGCCCAGCAACAGATGCCACGGCCGGACCGTGGACAACAGGATCTCCACCACCCGGCTGGACTTCTCTTCGACCACACCCTGCGCGACCAGCGTCCCGTAGGTCACGATGCTCATGTACAGCAGCACCGCGACGATCAGCCCGATCACCATCCGCTGCGACTTCTCGGGATCCGGCGGTTTGATCGAGTCGACCTCGACCTGTGTCTGGTGGACCGTGCGCATCACCTGCTCAGGGGACTCCTGGGCTTCGGAAAGGATGCCGTTCAACACTTCCTGCTGGGAAACGCCGTTCAGCAGCGCGCGCAGCTTGGTGTCCAATTCGGACTTGACGAGCACCTTCAGTTCGGTGGCGTTGCCGGACAGCAGCGCGTCGAGATCACCGTTTTCGACCTGCGAGCGGCCCTGCGCCGGATCGGCGACCGTGACGGTCTCGATCTTCTCGCCGATGGCTTCGCCCGCGGTCTTGAGCTGCTGCGCGATCCCGGCGGTCTGCCCGGTGAGGCCGACCTTGCTCTTGTCCTCGTTGCTGATCAGCGTGGACTGCAGCAGGACGTAGCCCATCAGCATGACCAGCAGGACGGCGGTGCCGACCACGAAGGACCTGGTGCGCAGCCGGGTGTTCAGCTCGCGTTTGGCGATGAGCCAGACCGCGCGCCATGAGGAAACGGTGTTCATGCGGAAACTCCCTGTGCCGCCGGCTTCTCGGCGACGGCGTCGCGGAAGAGCTCGGTCAGCGAACGCCTGCGTTTGGTGAATTCGGTGACCGGCCCGGTCGCCAGCGCCGCGGCGAGCACGGCCTGGTCGTCGGCACCCGTCTCGAGTTCGAGGATCGTCGTCGGGCCGTTCTGCTCGATCGTCCGCACACCCGGGACGGCCGCAGCCCAGCCGGGTGCGGCGGCGGGCGCGGTGACGACGAGCCCGTTGCCCGCGCCGGCGGTGAGCTCCCCGACGGTGCCGGAGGCGACCATCCGTCCACTTCGGATGATGCCGACCCGGTCGCACAACCGCTCGACCAGATCCAGCTGGTGACTGGAGAACACCACCGGCACGCCGGTCGCGGCCTTCTCCCGCAGCACCCCGCTCATCACGTCCACGGCCAGCGGGTCGAGGCCCGAGAACGGCTCGTCCAGCACGAGGACCTTCGGATCGTGCACCAGCGCGGCGGCTAGCTGCACGCGCTGCTGGTTGCCGAGGCTCAGCTTCTGCACCTCGTCCTTGCGCCGTTCGGTCAGCCCGAGCCGGGCGATCCAGTTCTCGGCGCTGCGGTGGGCGTCGTTGGCCGACATCCCGTGCAGCTCGGCGAGATAGACCAGCTGCTCCAGCACCTTCATCTTCGGGTACAGCCCGCGTTCCTCCGGCATGTACCCGATATGCGTGCGGGTCTCGTGCGTGATCGGGGCGCCACCGAAGCGCACCTCGCCGGAGTCGGCCGCCAGCACGCCGAGCACGATCCGCATCGTGGTGGTCTTGCCCGCGCCGTTGCTGCCGACGAAGCCGAACAGCTCACCGGGCTGGACCTCGAAGCTCACCTCGTCCAGCGCCACCTTCGCGCCGTAGCGCTTGGAGATCCTGTCGATCTCCAGCTTCCCCTCGCTCATTTCCACTTCCCCTCTTCGAAATACCGCACCAGCGCCGCGAATCCCCGATGGACGCCGGAAACCGTGCGGTTCCGTTCGATCAGCCCGTCCAGCTTGACGTTGCTCACCACCGAGGTGGCCCGGTACACCAGGACCGCCCTCCCCGCGCCGGCGAGAACCCCACCCGCCACCAGCACGACGGCGACCACGCCGATGGACATCTTGTGCCGCTTCTTCTCCCCGGTCATGCCGGAGCCACCCCCTCGAAGTCTTCAGGGTCGTCGTCCGGCAGCCGCCACGCGAGCCACAGCGCCGGTAGCGACGTCCCGAAGACGAACAACGCCGCTGTCATCGCGGACAGCAGGGAACCGGGATCCGGTTGCCCCGCCGCGTAAAGCCCGTACCCGAGATCCACCAGCATCAGCACGCAGATCCCCTGGAACGCAGCGTAGTGCGCGCGGTTTCGCAGCAGCAGTTCGCGTTCGTCGAGATCCTTCGCCGCGGAGCCGGGCCTGCCGACGGCCTTGCGCAGCACCGCCGCGGTGCCGACGCAGAGACACAGCCCCGGCCCCATCAGGCCCACGGCGAACCACAAGGTCGGCTCGCGCAGCAACGCGGCACCGGCGATCACGACCAGATGGCCGATCACGGCCGCGACGGCGAGCCGTCGGCGATCCGCTCGTGTCCGGGTGGTGGTCATGCGGGGCTCACCCCTTCGAAATCCTCGGGGTCGTCGTCCGGCAGCGACCAGCCAAGGATGACGGTGGACAGTGTGGTGCCGGTGACCAGCAACGCGCAGCCCATCATCGCGCCACGCGCGCCGCCGTCCTCGGTGCCCGAGACGATCAGGCCGTAGATCACCGCGACCAGCATCAAGGCCACCAGGACCTGGTAGCTGACGTAAGTGACGCGGTGGCGCCATTCCCGCTCGCGTTCGTCGAGCCGCATCGAGAACCCGCCGCTCATCTTGCCGGTGAGGATCCGCAGCAGGTATTGCGCGCTGCCGGCGATGACGGCCCCGCCGAACCAGCACACCACGAACAGCGGCGGGGGCTGCGCGTGGAACAGGGCGGCACCGACGATCAGGATCAGGTCGCCGACGAGCACCAGCACACTCAACGCCCGTCGCCGTTTCCGCGTGCGCCACGTCGGCAGCTTGAGCGCTCGCTTGCGTTCCACCTCGTCCAGCCGCTCCTGCTGACGCTCCCAGTACACCGCGAGGCGGCCTCGCTCCTCACTCATGTTCCCCCCTCCCGGTAGACCTGAGTGGACAGCGGCGTGAACGGTTCGCGGCTGAACACGGCTTCGACCGGGAGGTCGAACACCGCGCAGATGCGGAACGCCAGGTCCAGGCTCGGGTAGTGGTCCCCCCGTTCGAGCGCGCCGATGGTCTGCGGGTTGACCTCGACGGCCGTCGCGAGGGCGGCCCTGCTCAGTCCACGCTCGGCCCGGAGCACGGGAAGCCGGTTGTAGATCGGCAGCTCTTTGCCGCGTCTTACCGGGCTCATGGAACATACTGTTGCAAAAACCCAACGACTCGTCAAGCTGAGGGCATGACTCACCGCATTTAGAGGACTAAATGCGGGAGGGGTCAGGCGAGGCCGGCGAGCGACTTGTCGACAAGCTCCTGGACGCGGGCGCGGGCGGCCGTGGCGTCGGGGGTGACCAGGCCGAGCCGCGTGCGGCGCTCCAGGACGTCCTCGACGTCGAGAGCGCCTTCGTGCCGCACGGCCCAGACGACTTCCGCCGTGCTGATGTCGCTCCCGTCGAACAGGGGCAGCCCCAGTTCCGGGTCGACCTCGCCGAGGGCCGCGACCCGCGGCGCTTCGGTGCCGTACTTCGCGACCAGCCGAGGCGGTGCGTCCACAGTGGACAAACGATCGCGCGGTGTCGCGCCGAGCAGCGGAAGCCGGGACGTGGTCGACGGCCCGGCGAGCAGCCCGGACCGCTTCAGTGCGGCGTCGACGGCGTCCTCGGCCATCTTCCGGTACGTCGTCAGCTTGCCGCCGACGACGGTGAGCACACCGTCGGCCCCGGTCACCACCGCGTGCTTGCGCGAGAGATCCGCGCTGCGTCCGCCACCGCCTTCGACCAACGGCCGCAGCCCGGCGAACGAGCCCGCGACGTCGGCGCGGGTCAACGGGCGGGTGAACGCCGTCGACGCCACTTCGAGCAGGAAGTCCACATCGGACTCCGGCACGGCAGGCACCCGCGGCACCGGGCCGTCGATCGGTTCGTCGGTGACCCCGACGAACACCCGGCCGTCCGGTTGCGGAAGCAGGAAGACGAAGCGGTTGTTCTCGCCGGGAACGGGCACGTTGACCGACGACGCGCCGATCCGCGCCGCCCCCGAGGCCAGGATGAGATGGGAGCCGCGCGACGGCCGCAGCCGGACCGACTCCGCCAGTTCGCCCGCCCAGACACCTGTCGCGTTGATCACCTGACGGGCATGGATCTCGATTTCCTGCCCGGTGAGCCTGTCCCTGGCCAGCACCGATTCCGCGTCGAGCCGGAGCGCTTCGACCCTCGTCAGGATCTTCGCGCCGCGTGCCGCGGCCGTGCGGGCGAGATTCACGACCAGGCGCGCGTCGTCGGTCAGCGCGCCGTCGTAGGCCAGCAGCGCCCCGCGCAGGCCTTGCGGGGACAGGCCGGGCGCGAGCGCCAGCGCCTCCGCGGCCGGGATCGACCTCGGGCGGGGCAGTACCGACGCAGGCGTCCCGGCCGCGCGGCGAAGACCGTCACCCGCGACGAGACCGGTCATGATGAAGGCCTGCTGGCCGCGGGAGGTCTTGCGGTACATGGGGAACAGCTGCGGGATCGCCCTGGTGAGATGCGGGGCGGTGCGGGTCATCAGGATGCCGCGTTCGACGGCGCTTTCGTGTGCCAGCGCCAGGTCGCCCTTGGCGAGATACCGGAGCCCGCCGTGGACCAGCTTGCTGGACCAGCGCGACGTCCCGTATGCCAGGTCGTACGCCTCGATCAGGGCGACCGACAGCCCGCGCGCGGCCGCGTCCAGCGCGATCCCGGTGCCGGTGACGCCGCCGCCGACCACCACCAGGTCGACCCGCTCGCCGCCGGCCAGCGCCGTGAGTTCCCGGTCGCGCCGCAGAGCGTTGAGCGAGCCCGGCGTCACGGGCGCAGCGCCGCGTCGAGCACGTGGGCGAATTCCGCCATCAGCTTCTTCTCGTCCACGTCCGCGATGGCGGGACGGTACGAGAACGCGAAGGACTGGATGAGCAGCAGCAGCGTGCGAGCCTGCGAGGCCGGATCACCCTTGCGGATCGAGCCGTCCTCGTGGCCCGACTTCAGCAGGTGCAGGATCACGCCTTCGGCGAAGCGCTGGGTCTTCCCGAACCGCTCGACGATGTAGGGCAGGACCAGTTCCGAATCGAGGTCCAGCAGGGTGCGGAACAGCGGGTCGCCCGACAGTGCGGCGACGGCGGCGGACGAGCTCTGGACGAGCTTCTCGCGGAAGTGGGCGGGCTCGGTTTCGGGTTCCGCGGCGCTCTGCAGCAGGCCGCCGAACTCGCGGGTCATGAGGGTCGCGAGCACACTGCGCACGTCCGGGAACCGGCGGTAGACCGTCATCCGGCTGACCTTGGCGGTCCGGGCGATCTCGGCGAGGGTGGTCCGCCGCACACCGACGGCGAGCACGCACTTCTTCGCCGCGTCGAGGAGAACGTCGTCGGACACACGGGTCGAGGCCTGGCGGGATCGGGTGTCCGCCAGCGCCGAAACGCCTGTTTCCGCAGGTGAGTGACGTTTTACGTCCATATGTAACACTGTAGTCGTGACCGAGCTTATTGACCACCGGTTAAGACGATCCTGGACGCCCGAGGCCGGTGACGCCGCCCACCTTCCGGCCAAGGCCTTGAGGTGGCTCGTCCAGCGTATCGGCCCGTTGGGCTCCGCGGCGCCCTTCGCGCCCGATTCGGCGCTGTCCGTTCCCGAACCGGTGCTGGACGAACGACCCAAGCGAGACCTCGAAGAGCTCGTCGGCGCCGAGCACGTCCTGACGGCGCCGGGGGAACGGCTCGCGCGGGCCAGTGGTCTGTCCTATCTGGACCTGATGCGGCGACGGGGCTTCGGTGATTTTCCGGTGCCGGACGCCGTCGTCCTGCCGGAGAATCCCGCCGAAGTCCAGTCGGTACTGGAAATCTGCGCACGGCACGACGTCGGCGTCGTCCCGTTCGGCGGCGGGACGTCGGTGGTCGGCGGGGTCGCCGCGGTGCGCGGGGACAAGACCTCGGTGATCGCGCTCGATCTCACCCGGCTCGATGAACTGGTCTCGGTCGATCCCGTTTCCCGGATCGCGGTCCTGCAGGCGGGGGTCACCGGTCCGGAGGCCGACCGGCTGCTCGCCGCGCACGGTTTCACCCTCGGGCACGTGCCGCAGTCCTACGAACGCGCCACCATCGGCGGATTCGCCGCGACCCGGTCCGCCGGGCAGGCCTCGGCGGGTTACGGGCGATTCGAGGACATGGTCAAGGGGGTCCGGCTCGCGACCCCGCGCGGGGAATGGAAACTCGGCGTCGCGCCTGCGTCGGCCGCAGGGCCGGACCTCCGGCATCTCGCCATCGGCAGCGAAGGCGCGCTCGGCGTGATCACCGAGGTCGCCCTCCGCGTCCGGCCGGTGCCGGAAGTGCGCCGTTACGAGGGTTTCGTCCTCGACGGCTGGGATAAGGGCACCGAAGCGGTCCGCGAACTGGCCCAGCGGCACGTGCTCGCGGACGTGACGAGACTGTCCGATGTGGACGAGAGCGAGGTTTCGCTCGCGCTCAACGACAGTGTGAAGACCAAGGCGCTGCGCCGGTATCTCAAGGCGCGGGGAGTGCACGCGCCGTGCCTGCTGATCGTCGGCTGGGAAGGCGCGTCGAAACGCGAGGTCGCCCGGCGACGGCAGGAGACCACCGGCGTGCTCAAGGAGTTCGGCGCCGTCCGGATCGGGGTCGCGCTCGGTGAATCCTGGCGCCGCGGCCGGTTCTCCGGCCCTCGGCAGCGGGACGCCTTGATGGACAACGGGGTCTGCGTCGAAACCCTGGAAACCGCCGCGTACTGGAACGAACTGGGCGACCTGCGGGACGCGGTCCGGGCCGCGCTCACCGCGACCCTCGGCAACGCGATCATCATGTGCCACGTCTCGCACGCCTACGAAACGGGCGCGTCGCTGTACTTCACCGTGCTGACGCCGCGCGACGAGGCCGACCCGATCGCCCAATGGCAGCGGGCGAAGGCGGCGGCCTCGGAGGCGATCACCGGCATCGGCACGATCTCGCATCACCACGCCGTCGGTGTCGACCACGCGCGCTATCTGGCGGCGGAGATCGGCGAGATCGGCGTCGAAGTGTTGCGAGCGGCGAAGAAGGCCGTCGACCCGAGCGGGATCCTCAATCCCGGGAAGCTTCTCTGATCAGCGTCCCGGCCTCGACCAGCGTGCAGTCCAGGCCGTGCGTTTCGGCGGGGATCCCGTCGAGCGCCGCGGCCCGGCGCTGTTCGAGGTCGGCGACGCGGATATGCCTGCCGTCCACCAGGATCGGCAGGCGGATGTCCGCGGCACCGACATACGCCACCACGTCGTCGAGCACGGTGCCGTCGTCGAGGGTGATGGCCGGGGCGGTCAGCCGCACCAGGTTGTACCGGATGCCGCTGCCCTCGCATTCGTCGAGCACGGCCAGTTGCTGAGGAGTCGCGAACCAGACGGCGTGCTCCTCGACGACGCCCGGTGCGGCGGCCAGCGTCGCGGGGCGTTGCCCGTCCCGGAACCGCAGGCCGGACGCCCAGACCGCGGCGAGGTCGGTGCAGCGCGCGTGGCAGACGACGACCGGGCCCTCCAGGCCCATGTTCTCCCGCAGCCAGGTGATCTTGGACGGGCACGCGTTCGAGCCGTAGGCGAGTACGGCCTGGCGTTCGCGCCAGCCCTCCGGCGCGGTGTCGAGGCTGTGCCCGGCACCGTCGAAGTGGACGAACGAATGCCCCGGCCGCGCTCCCGGATACGGATCGGCCGGGAAATCGGCGTCGGTGAAGAGTTTCACCACGTCACCACGCTGCGGAGGACGTCTCCGTCGTGCATGCGCCCGAAGGCCTGCTCGACACCGTCGAGGTCGATCCGCTCGGTGACGAACTTGTCGAGCGGGAGCCTGCCCTGGAGGTAGAGGTCGATCAGCATCGGGAAGTCGCGTGAGGGCAGGCAATCGCCGTACCACGACGACTTGAGCGAGCCACCGCGCGAGAAGAAGTCGATCAGCGGCAGATCCAGCCGCATGTCCGGGGTGGGAACGCCGACGAGCACGACCGTGCCCGCCAAGTCGCGCCCGTAGAACGCCTGCCGCCAGGTTTCGGGCCTGCCGACCGCGTCGATCACGACGTCCGCGCCGAACGAATCGGTGAACTCCCGGATCGCCTCGACGACCTGGTCTTCGCTCAGTCCCTTGCTGTTCAGCGTGTGCGTGGCGCCGAAGTCCTTGGCCCAGGCGAGTTTCCGGTCGTCGGTGTCGACGGCGACGATGGTCTTCGCGCCGGCCAGGTTCGCGCCCGCGATCGCGGCGTCACCGACACCGCCGCAGCCGATGACCGCGACGGAATCGCCTCGGCTCACCGCGCCGGTGTTCAAGGCCGCGCCGAGGCCGGCCATCACCCCGCAGCCGAGCAGCCCGGCAACGGCGGGCTCGGCGGCGGGGTCGACCCTCGTGCACTGTCCACTGTGGACGAGTGTCTTTTCGAGGAACGCCCCGACGCCGAGCGCCGGTGACAGGGCGGTGCCGTCGGCCAGGGTCATCGGCCGGGCGGCGTTGAACGTGGAGAAGCAGTACCAGGGCCTGCCCCGGCGGCAGGCGCGGCAGGTGCCGCAGACCGCGCGCCAGTTCAGGATCACGTAGTCGCCGGGTTCGAGATCCGTCACGCCGTCGCCGACGGCTTCCACGAATCCCGCGGCCTCGTGGCCGAGCAGGAACGGGAACTCGTCGTTGATCCCGCCTTCGCGGTAGTGCAGGTCGGTATGGCAGACACCGCACGCCTTGACCGAGACGACGGCCTCGCCGGGCCCGGGATCGGGCACCGTCACGGACTCCAGCGAGACCGGTTCACCCTTGGCGCGGGAAACGACGCCTTGGACCTCGTACGGCATGCCCACCTCCGAGTAGTCCATCCATGCCCCCGCCACCGCCCTCAACGGACGCGCTGGCGCGCGCGATATCGATCCACGTAGCCTGCCATGGAAGCAGCCCACGTCGCGACATCCGCTCGGGTGGGGAACCGATTCAGTGCCCAGGCGTGATGATGTACGCGATTCCGCCGGGACCGCTGGAAACGCCGCCATTCGTGTTGTACCGCTTGGTGCGCTGCCAAATCGTTTCGAACTGGTGTCGTTTGTAGACATTTCGGACCCGGTCGTTGCTGTTCGCGGCCGGGTCGTTCGCGATCACGTCACCGTCCTTGGTGAAGCCGACGACGACCATGATGTGCCCCGCGGTGCCGTAGCCCGCGCCGTCGAGCTCCTCGGCCTTGAACGACTGCGACGTGATCACCGGGATGCCGCGCGCGATGTACTTCTCGAGTTCGTTCAAGGAGTGCAAACGGGTGATGTGGCCACGCAGTCCGAGTGAAGCGGCGTACGCGGTGTTGAACGGCCAGTTGCCGGTTCCGTCGTAGGCGTAATCGAACGTGTAGCGGGCGGCGTACGCGACGGTCGGGTCGACGTAACCCTCCGGGATCCACTTCATGTCTTCGGGCTTGGGCCGTTTGCCCCAGTACTCGGCGACCATTTCGGTGGATGTCGGGCTGCACCAGTTCTCGCCGCCACCGCCGTACTCCGGGAACTGTCCTTTGTGGAGGTTCTGCGCGTAGGCGGGCACCTTGAGCTCGATCCCGGTGGCGCGGCCCGGTTTCGTCGCCTGGACCTCGAAGCGGTCCGGGACCAGCGACGTCATCGCGCCGACCGACGTCACCGACGGCGTGGCGCGGGAACCGGCTTCGCGGTACAGGCTGACCCGCAGCTGGTACGAGCGGAGCGCGACGCCCGCCTTCATGACCAGCGTGTCGACGTCGACCGCGGCGTTGGCGTCGCTCTGGCCGTCGACGCTGGTGCGCTTGATGTCGGCGTCCCCGCTGGCCCAGCGGCCCATCACGTACCAGGAGGTCTCGGCGCCCGAGGCGGTGCGGCCCTTCGCCTCCACCTTGACCCAGGTCTTGGCCGGCGTCTTCGCGTTCCACGAGGCGACCAGCTGGGAGGCGTCGAAGCCGTGGGTGTGGCTCCGCGACGTCCATTGGCCGTATTCGTAGGTCTTCGTGGTGCCGAGGGTGGGTTCGGTGTGCTCGATCGTGCCGATCGGGCGTTCGATGCGCAGGGCGCCGTGGTCGATGCCGAGCCCTTCGAGCCTGCCGTCGCGGAAGCCGGGGTGACCGGACCATTCGTGGTAGTCGATCGACTCGTCGTCCGGACGGCCGGGACCCGCCTCCGCCGTCTGTGCCGTCACCGCGGTCATCGTCGCGATCGTCAGCAGCGTGACCAGCCCTCGTCTGCGCATCCCGGCTCCATCCCTCGATTCCACCCAGTAGGGAAGGGATTTTCGCGGGTCGCGCGAGGTATGTAAACAGTTGCCCGCAAGACGGCCCGAGTCTGTGTCACTTTCGCGACCAGCCCGCCCTCGTGTCGCCGCATTTCGTCCTCTGAATGCTGTCCTTGCGCGTGCAACTACCGCATCCAGAGGACGAAACGCGGGGGGAATCAGGCGAGCGGGTGGGGCAGCAGCAGCTCCGTGTTCTGGTCCTGAGCCGTCCCGACCGCGCCCAGCGAGGCGTGGATGTCGTTGTACGAGAACTCCCGGTACAGCGACGCAAGCGCTTGCGTCGAGGTGTCGGAGTACGAAGCCTCGTACGGCGCTTCCGCCTCGATCAGGGTTGTGAACAGCGACAACGTGCCGTCCGCGTTGTCGGCGACCTCGATGATCCGCGCGTGCTGCGGGAAGTCGATGTGCGAGGCGGTGTTGATCTCCCAAAAGCCCTGTTTCGCGGTCTTGCCGGCGTGCGGGGTGATCTTGTTGTGGTGCGTGTGCCCGTTGACCCACGCCAGCACGTTCGGGAACCGGTGCAGCAGCGAGACGAACGTGTCGCCGTTGAGCCGGATCTCCAGCGGATGCCGCGCGTCCGGCAGCACGTTGCCCATGGTGTCGCTGGTGTGGTGGCTGAACAGGATGAACAGCTCGTCGGTCACGTTCTGCGTGACCTTGCGCCCGAAGAAGTCGTAGTACGTCGAGCTGTTGCGCTTGAGCGTGTTCTCCACCCAGGTGAACTGCCCGAGCCCGATCGACCCGTCGGCCAGCCCGGCCATCGTCGTGGTGTCGAGGCTGATGCCGGTGATCCCCGGCGCGATGCGGAAGGTGTAGTACACATTCCGCCCGTCGGCGTTGTTCCCGCTGAACCCGTGGCCCACCGGGCCGGGGCCGGTGTTGGCGGAGTCGAGGTGGTGCTGGACGAACTCCGCGGTGCTGAACGGCCACCGTCGCTCGTCCGGGGTGATCTCGCGGATCGTGCCGGAGCCGCCGAACAGCTCCGTGATCGGCACGCCGGAGCCGGACCCGATCGCGTTGGCGAGCTTCCGCGACGTCGTCTCGTCCTTGCCGATCACCTTGAAGCGGCCGGTGTACCAGGCGTCCATCCCCGGCAGATCCGGCACCGTGCCGACGATGCTGTCGTCGTGGTTGCCGAAGGTGCAGAACCACGGGACGTCGAGACCGGGCGAGGTGAAGGTGTTCGACGCCGCGCCGAGCAGGCCGGGCAGCTGCGGGAAGCCCTTCTTCGTGTACGCGTCGTCGAGCGGCTTGCCAGGGTTCCAGTAGTGCGAGGACCCGGACGTCTGGACACCTTCGTGCACGTTCGGGTCGCCCGAGGTCGGGTTCACCGTGCCGCCGTTGAGCACCTTGAGGAACCATTCGAGCTCGATCAGCTCGTGGTTGTCGGTGTTGTCGCCGGTGGTGACCATGAAGTCGATCGCCCGCCCGGTGAACGGGCCCGTCTTCAGGCTGTTCACGCGTTCGACCAGCGCCGTCGTCGCGACCGGGCCGAGGGTCTCCTGCGGCCGGTGCGCCGAGCCGACGAACGGGTGCAGGTACTCGAAACGCGCCGGGCTTTCGGCGTCGGTGAAGTGCAGGTCGGTGAACTGCGCGAAGGACGCCATCGCGCGGCGCCGGTCGTCGCGGCCGGACTTCGGCGCGGCGAGGTCGCCGCGGACCACGAGCGGCCAGCCGGGGCCCGCGGTCAGCCGCGTGTAGCCGGGACCGCTGGTCCGCGGGGCCGCCGCGGCTTCCAGGGTGGTGCCCGCGGTGCGGACCGCGCGGGACGCGGTGCGCGCCAGCGCGCGGTCGAGCGCGTTGGCGGTCGGTGTGCACAGCAGCAGGCCGACGCCGGCGGCGCCCGCCGCGGTGAAGGTGCGCCTGGAGATGACGGACATGGCGGTGCCCCCAGTCGTCGCGGGTGGGTGTCGCGGAAGGACGATGCCGGACGACGTTAGCCGTGGGGTGAACGTCAGAAAAGGGTAATGCGAAAATTTGTCACGTTCGGCTGAATACGCAAGTAGCCAAGCGGGCTGGTTACGCTGGCCGCTCGACGAGCGAGGAGGTGGCCAGGTGGGTGCTTCGGCTTGGTCCGTCCGCGGCCGGTTCGACGGCGACCCGGAAGCGGCGCTGGACGCGATGAAGGCGCGTGTGTTCGAAGAGGGCGACTACCTCTGGGAAGAGGACGAACTCGGTCGCCCGGACTCGATCGACGAGCTGTACGAGGTGGAAAGCGTCCAGGAGTCCGGGACCCATTCCGTGCTCGACGTCCACGAGTTCATCAGCGCCACGGGTGAGGACGACTTCGGCACGATCCGGCCGCTGGCCGACGCCGAACTCGTCGCCGCGTTCGGCACCGAGGAGCCTTCCGTGGCCGACTTCGACGAACTCGACAAGGCGGGACGGCTGCCGTACGAGCGTCGGCCGCGCTGGAGCGCGAACTGCGCGCTGCTCTACGAGAACGACGTCGCCGTCGAGCTGGCGATCTGGGGTGTGTCCGGCGACTAGGGCCGGTCCAGGCGGTCGTGAGCGTTACCTAGAGTAAGGCGCGTCTGTCGTGACCGGACCGGTCGCGCACGACTGTGTGGATTTCGGGTCATCTAACGCCCCAAAATCCACACAGTCGCCGTCCTGGGGGAGGAGTCGAACACCGCCCTCTTGCGTCGCGAGAAAAGTCCCTTCGCCTGTGGCTGGCGACTGGAGCCGAGTTTCCTTGAGGCGTCGGTCCACGGGTTGGGTCTCTGAAGGTAGTGAAGGCCTCCTTCACTACCTTCAGGGTAGGCAAGGAGGCCTTCACGGACCCGACCCAAGATCGGCCACAGCCAAATCAGTAGGTACTCAAGGCATCCTTCGTTCTAACCCGAAACGCCACTCACGACGTTTGCAGGGCCGAGGTCGACGCTGGTGCTTCGGGCACGTTGGTGACGTGGCACCGCACTCGCGTGATCGAAGCCGCAACTCGCGTGATCAAGGACGGAACTCGCGTGATCAGAGGCGGAACATCAAGTGCGGCACCCCATCACGCGAGTTCCGTCCCTGATCACGCGAGTCAACTCGAATCGCGACCCGCTACAGCCGGGCCGCGAGCCCGTCGAGGATCACCTCGACACCCAGCTCGAACAGCTCTTCGCCGCTCTGCGCCGCGAAAGCCGGACCCAGCCTGCCGACATGCGGATACGCCTCGAGCCGGGCGAGGAACCCTTCGTCCGGCTTCCGCGCGGGAAGCGTTTCGACCGAAGCCAGTACATGCGCCGTGAGCAGTCGCGAAATCCCCGCCGTGTCCTCTTCGGAGAAACCCGCCTCCAGCAGGATCCGCGCGGTCGTCTCGATATGGCCCAGCCGGTGCGGCCCGGTCGGCGGCCGCTCGCGCAGCAGCGCGGCCGCGTCCCGATGCCGCAGCAGCAAACCGCGGAACTGGCGGAGCCCGCTGGCGAGCTGATCGCGCCATGGCAGAGATCGATCGATCTCGAAGGCGTCGGCGCAGATCGCTTCGGCGACGAGGTCCAGCAGTTCCGCCTTGTCCTTCACATGCCAGTACAGCGTCGGTGAGCTGACGCCGAGTTTCGCCGCCAGCCGCCGGGTCGTCAGCTCCGGGAGGCCGGCGTCGTCGAGCAGTTCGACGGCCGCCTCGGTGATCTTGGCGAGGTCGAGCGAGCCTTTGCGTGCCACTCGCGGACTCTATCAGTGATAGATTTGTCTCTATCACTGATAGAGAACGGGGGAAGTGATGCTCTGGACACCGAAGATCCGCCTGGTCACGGTGCTGTGTTCGATCGTCTTCGTGCTCGGCACGACGCTGCAGAACTACGTGATCATCGATCTGGGCCTGATCGAGGCGAGCATGCGGCTCAAGGGCGCGGATACCGCCGGCGCACCCGCGTACCTGAGCGCGTTGCGGCTGGTGGGGAATATTTTCATCATCGGCAACGCCTTGGGGCTGCTGGTGTGGTTCGGGTGGCGCCGGCTTTTCTGGCCGGTGCTCGCGGTCAACGTCGCCCAGGCATTCGGGGTGTACGTCGTGCCGTTCGAGGTGCACCGTGCGGCGATCGCCGAACACGGCTGGCCGGGTGTACTGCCGTCCTTGGTAACCGACGGTGGCGCGGTGATCCTGTCGATCGTGCTGATCACCGCTTATGTGCGGTCACTCAGGCGGAAAGGCGACCCAGTTCGGCTTTGACGGCCTCGACGGCGGCCTTGGTCTCGGTGGCCGGGTCGGCGCCGTCGCGGGCGATCCGGCCCAGTGCGTCGACGAGCGCGGTGTTCGCCGCCGATGTCCACAGTGGACCGGTGGCGCGGCCGTTCTCCTTGACCAGCTTCGCGGCGTCGCCCGCGGCGGTGACCTTGTCGAGCACGCTCAGCCGGGCGGGCAGATGGAAACCGAACTTGGTGGCGAACTCCTGCTGGAAGTCGACCCGCTCCAGCCACAGCCATTTGACGAAATCCTTGGCGGCGTTGGGGTTCAGGCTCTTGGCGTGCACCATCGAGCTCAGCCCACCGACCGGGACGGACGGCGCGCCCGCCGCGTCGAGCCGGGGGAAGGCCAGGATGCCGAAGTCGTCTTTCAAGGTGTCCTGGATCTTCGGCAGGTTCCACAGCCAGGTCCACTGCATGGCGGTGAGTCCGTCGATGAACGGGAGCGGATCCGGCCAGTCCGTCGCGGCGCCCAGCAGCAGCGAACCGTTGAGCTCGTGGAGTTTCGCGAACGCCGTGGCGGTGCGCGGATCGTCGAAGCCGACGGATTTCCCATCTTTGATGTGGTCGAGCCCGGCCGACCACAGCAGTGGCCCGGCGAGCGCCGCCGCGCCCGCGTCGTTGCCCGCGAACAGTCCTTTGACGCCGTCCTTGGAGAGCTTCTTCGCCGCGTCGACGAGTTCGTCGAGCGTCTGCGGCGGCTGAACCCCGGCCTCCTGCAGGAAACTCTTGCGGTAGAAGAGGACCTGCGTGTCGAGCGCCTGAGGGATGCCGTAAAGCTTTCCGTCGACGGTCTGCGCCGCGAGCACCGAGGGGTTGAAGTCCCCGCGCACGGGCCCGATGACGTCGTCGAGCGGGACGAGCAGGTTCTGCCGGACCCGCTCGACGGTGACCTGTCCTTCGAAGATGTCCGGCACCGGGCCCGCCTGCAGCGCGGCGTTCAGTTTCGTTTCGTAGTCGTCGGGATTCCACTGCACCGCGACCTTGGACTTCTGGTACGCGGCCGCGTAACGCGTGACGGCTTCTTGTACCCCCGCCTCGGGATACGGGTGATACCACTGCGCGAGGTCCACCGGTTTCGGTTTCGGCCTGGTCACCCCGGCGGAGTAGGCGGTCGAGGGCGGCGGGCTTCCTCTTTGGACGGTGTTGGACCCGCAGGCGGAGAGCATCGTCGTCCCCGCCAGTGCCAGGAACGCCCGCCTGCTTGTCTTGCGCACCAACAAAACCCTTCGCCGAACGCCGTGAAGGCCATCTTCAGGGACCAGAGTCCCTCAAGATGGCCTTCACTGAAGCGCAGGCGCGCGGGAGATTAACCCGTTAGAGCTGACTGACGTCGAGTTTGCCCTCGGAGTGGAACGCCCGCAGCCGCTTCTTGTCGAACTTGCCGACACTGGTCTTCGGGACTTCGTCCACAAAGGTCCAATTCTCCGGAAGCTGCCACTTCGCGACCTTGTCGGACAGGAAGTCGCGGAGGTCCTCGGCCGTGGCGTTCTGGCCCTCCTTGAGCACGACGGCGACCAGCGGGCGCTCGTCCCACTTCTCGTCGGGGATGCCGACCACGGCCGCCTCGGCCACCGCGGGATGCGCCATCACCTGGTTCTCCAGGTCCACCGACGAGATCCACTCGCCGCCGGACTTGATGACGTCCTTCGCGCGGTCGGTCAGCGTCAGGTAGCCGTCGGGGCTGATCTTGCCGACGTCGCCGGTGCGCAGCCAGCCGTCGTGGAACTTCTCCGGGTCGGGTTCGTCACCGGCCTTGCCGCCGTAGTACGACGCCGCGATCCACGGGCCCTGCACTTCGAGCTCGCCGACGCTTTCGTTGTCCCACGGCAGTTCCTCGCCGTTGTCGCCGATCAGCCTGGCGCTGACGGACGCCGGGAAGCGGCCCTGGGTGTAGCGGTAGTCCCACGCCTTCTCGCCGGTCGCGGAGGCGGGCGGACGCGCGACGCTGCCCAGCGGCGACGTCTCGGTCATGCCCCACGCGTGGAGGATCGGCACGCCGTAACGGTCTTCGAAGGCGTGCATCAGCGACGGCGGCGCCGCCGATCCGCCGACGACGACCTCGCGCAGATGCGAGATGTCCTGCGGGTTCGCGTCGAGATGGGAGAGCAGGCCCTGCCAGATCGTCGGGACGGCACCGGCGAAGGTCGGCTTCTCGGCGGCGAGCATCTGCGCGATCGGCGCGGGCTGGAGGAAACGGTCCGGCATGAGCAGCGAGGCGCCGACCATCATGGCCGCGTACGGCATGCCCCACGCCATCGCGTGGAACATCGGGACGATCGCGAGGGCCTTGTCGTGCTGGGCCAGCCGCATGCTGTCGGACATCGTCACCTGCATCGAGTGCAGCCAGATCGACCGATGGGAGTACGCGACGCCCTTCGGGTCACCCGTGGTGCCCGACGTGTAACACATCGCGGCGGCCGACCGCTCGTCCACCTCGGGCCACTCGAAGGTGTCCGGCTGGCCGGACAGCAGTTCGTCGTAGGAGTGCACCTGGACGCCGTCCGGCGCGGGGAGGGTGGAGGCGTCGCCGTTGGCCACGATGACGTGACGCACGGTCTTCAGCTCGGGCAGCTGCTTGGCCAGCAGCGGGACGAGCGTGCCGTCGACGATGACGACCTGGTCCTCGGCGTGGTTGGCGACGAAGACGAGCTGCTCGGGGAACAGCCGGATGTTCAGCGTGTGCAGCACCGCGCCCATCGCCGGGATGGCCAGGTACGCGGCCATGTGCTCGGCGTTGTTCCACATGAAGGTGCCGACGCGCTGGTCGCCGGTGACGCCGAGGCTCCGGAGCGCGTTCGCGAGCTTCGCGGCGTGTTTGCCGAGCTCCCCGTAGGTCTCGCGGCGGGCTTCTGAACCGGTCCAGGTGATGACTTCGCTCTCGGAGTGCACCGTGGTGCCGTGGCGGAGCAGCCTGCCCAGTGACAGCTGCCCGTCCTGCATCGTGCTCAACATCGCGTACTCCCGTGGTGCTCGTTCTCCGGTGAACTGGGGTTACGCCGACTCTAATCCGGGAGGGGTGAACCGGTCAGTAACATCGCAGGCAACCGTTCGGTCACAGTGTCGCGCTAACGGGTGTTCGCCGGTTCGGGCCAAGATCATCAATAATTCGTATTTTTCTTACCATGAAACGAAAAATGGCTGACTGTGCGAAGTGATGGCATCGCTCATAAGGGTGATGAACACAGGCGAATCGCCGCTCGAACGGCGTGTTTCCGCAGGCTGGGGCGGGTTGCCCGTGGCGTGGTCGAGGGGTAATAAGTGCGTGTCGGTTTCACGGCCGAGGAACGGGTGGCGTTTACTGGAGCCGTGGTACAGAGACGGCTGGCCAGCGCTTGCTCTTGCAAGCATGGTTAAAGGCCGTCGGCCGCGAAAGCGGAGACCTGAGATGAAAGGACTACTACGTTGGCTCTGCCCACGTTGACTCCGGAGCAGCGCGCCGATGCCCTCGCCAAGGCGGCTGAGGCTCGCAAAGCGCGCTCCGAGCTGCTTGCGTCGATCAAGTCCGGCAAGGAGAGCATCGACAAGGTGCTCAAGCAGGCCAAGGAGAACAAGACCATCGGCAAGACGAAGGTCACGCAGCTGCTGAAGGCCGTGCCCGGCCTGGGCGCGGTCAAGGTCGCCGCCCTGCTGGAGCAGGCCGGGATCGACCCGGACCGGCGTGCCGCCGGCCTGGGCGAGCGGCAGCGCGAGGCCCTTCTCGAGGCGCTGAAGTAACGCTTCCGCAGGTCACGGGCTGTCCGGGGGAAGGTGTTGCCTGAGAGGCTGTTGCCCGGGCAACACTTTCCCCTGGTCTCAGCCGGAGCCTGGGACGCTGGTGGGGTGACGACCAGTACCGCACCGGCGACCCCGGCAGACCTGGCCGCCCGCTACGAGCGGGGCGACTTCCTCCTGGCCACGGCACGGCACGCGCTCCTCGCGAGCGGGGCCGTGGCCACCGCGACCGACACCGAGCCGTCGCGGCTGTCCGGGACGCTCCCCGGGCTGTTCACCGACTCGGGTGCTTCGATCGCGGTCGGTGTGCTGCCCTTCGACACCAGTGACACCACGTCGACACCGGGGCATCTGGTGCTCCCGCGCGCGGTCCACCGCGCGTCGTCCGACCACGCGGCCGTTCCGCCGCGCACCTCGCTTCCGCGGCCGGTCAAGGTCACGCCCGTGCCGGAACCGGAGGCCCATCTGGCCGCCGTCCGCGCGGCCGTCGCGGCGCTGAGCGACCGTGACCTGCGCAAAGTCGTCCTGGCCCGCGCCCTCGATCTTGACTTCGACGAGGCCGTCCCGGTCGCCGAAGTCGTCCGGAACCTGGCGAACGGGAACCCCCGGCACACCACGTACGCCGCGCAGCTGCCCGACGGGCGCACGCTCGTCGGCGCGACCCCCGAACTCCTGCTTTCCCGCACCGGCGGTGCCGTCGTGTCCCGGCCGCATGCCGGGTCGATGCCCCGGTCGGCCGACCCGGCGATCGACAAGGCGAACGGTGAGGCGTTACTGGCGTCCGAAAAGGACCACGTCGAGCACGCCGTGGTGGTGGAGTCCGTCGTCGAGATCCTGCGGCCGTTCTGCCGCACGCTCGACGTCCGCGGGCCCGAGCTGGTCTCGACGCCGGCCATCTGGCATCTGTCGACCACCGTCACCGGCGAGCTGATCGACCAGCACGTCACCGCGCTCGATCTCGCCGCCGCGCTGCATCCGACGCCCGCGATCTGCGGCACCCCGACTGATGCCGCGCGTTCGCTGGTCAAGGAGCTGGAGCCGTTCGACCGCGCGTACTACGCGGGCGCCGTCGGCTGGGTCGACGCGGCGGGGGACGGCGAATGGGCCGTCGGGATCCGGTGTGCGGAGATCGCCGACACCGCCATGCGGCTGTACGCCGGCGGCGGCATCGTGCCGGCCTCCGACCCGCGGACCGAACTCGACGAGACCTCGGCGAAGTTCCGCACCCTGCTGGCCGCGATGGGCCTGGAGATCTGACGCGTTTCGTCCTCTGAATGCGGTCCTTGCGCGTGCAACTACCGCATTCAGAGGACGAAACGCGGGAGGTCAGGTGGCCTTCGGTGGCGCGCCTTCGACCTGAAGCGAACCGCCCGGAACGCCGAGGTCACGCCTAGACTCTTCGTGGTAGGCGTTGAGCAAGGGTACGAAGTTGCTAGGGGTTGGGTCGGTCTTGCCCGCCCTGGCCGCGATCTCGATCTCCCAGACGACTTGATTGACGGCTTTCGCGGCTTCGATGGCTGATGGGGCTGCTAGGAGTACTAGCGCTTCGAAGGCTGTCGAGCGGCGTCGTTCCACTTGCTCCATCTCGGCAAGTGCTTCACGACGGAGATCTGATTTTTCCGGAGCTTCACGGGCGGTGCGGGCAGCGTCCGCGGCTTCCTTGACCGTCGTGGCGAATTCGATGTACGCGGCGAGCTTTCTTTCGTCCCACCGAGTGGCGAGTGCTCGGCGGTGCTTGCCTCGCTCCGTCATCGTGGTCGCGAAGTACGAGGTCAGGGCGCCGATAAGGACCCCGGCGAGCGTGACGATCTGACTGACCATGGCATTCCCCTCGATAGCTGCGTAGCAGCCGTGAGTGACGACCTGTGTCCGGCGAGCCTGACATGTACACCTCTGACGCGTTTCGTCCTCTGGATGCGGTCCTTGCGCGTGCAACTACCGCATTCAGAGGACGAAACGCGGGAGGTCAGAGGGGTGCGAAGTCTTCGGTGACCGAGATGTCGTCCGAGGTGATCAGCGCGACGGCCGCCCGGTAGCCCTCGGTCGCCTTCAGGTCCGCGAGCCGCGTCCGGTCCGGGTCGAGGGCCTGGTGGGTCGACCGGACCAGCCGCGCCTGCTCGTCGTAGCCGGAGAACGTGATGCTCTGCAGCGGGATCTTGAGACCCTTCCCAGTGGCCTTCATGACCGCTTCCTTGCGCGTCCAGTAGGTGAAGAACGCCGTCGCGCGCTGCTCGTCGGAGAGCCCGGAGATCGCGGCCAGCTCAGCGGGCGTCAGCGCGTACTCCATGAGCGAGTCCTCGGCCCGCCTGGTGGCCGTCTCGACGTCGAGGCCGACCGGGGTGCCCGCGGTGGCCGCGACGCCGATGAGGTCGCCGGAATGCGAGATCGACAGCATCAGCGGCGCGCCGGGGACCTTGGGCCGCCCGTGCGGTTTTCCGCAGTCTTCGCAGGTCGCGTCGAACTTCACGGCCTCGACGGCCAGGCCAAGCCGCTCGGCGGCGACGGTCTTCGCCAGCACCCGGCCGGTCAGGAACCGGCGTTTGTCGATGTCCTGGCGGTAGTTCGCGTACCGGCCCTGCTCCGGCTCGTCGAGCAGGGCCAGGAACCGGGGTTCAGCGGGCAGGGGCTCCGACCAGCGGACGGCGCATTCGATCACGTCTCCTTCTTACCCGATTCCGCGGTCGACTCACTCGCGTTTTCGTCGAGCAGGGTCGCTTCGTCGAACGGTGACTCGCCGTTCAGCGTACGGTCCAGCTGCTCCCGGTCGATCTCGTTGGTCCAGGTGCCGATCAGCACGGTCGCGACGGCGTTGCCCGCGAAGTTCGTCAGCGCGCGGGCCTCGGACATGAACCGGTCGATGCCGACGATGAACCCGACGCCGTCGACCAGCTCCGGCCGGTGCGACGACAGCCCGCCCGCCAGCGTCGCGAGCCCCGCGCCGGTGACCCCGGCCGCACCCTTCGACGCGATGATCATGAACACCAGCAACGAGATCTGCTCGCCGATGGTCAGCGGTTTGTCGAGCGCGTCCGCGATGAAGATGGACGCCATCGTCAGGTAGATCGCGGTGCCGTCGAGGTTGAACGAGTACCCGGTCGGCACGGTGATGCCGACGACCGGTTTGGAGACACCGGCGTGCTCCATCTTCGCGATCAGCCGCGGCAGGGCCGACTCCGACGACGACGTCGACAGGATCAGCAGGAACTCGCGCCCGAGGTATTTCAGCAGCTTGAAGATGTTGACCCTGGCGAGCAGGCCGATGATCAGTCCGAGCACCACGAACACGAACAACGCGCAGGTGATGTAGAAGCCGAGCATGATCACCGCGAGGCTCTGCAGTGCCTTCCAGCCGGTCTCGCCGACGACGGCGGCGATCGCGCCGAACGCGCCGACCGGGGCCGCCCACATGATCATCGCGAGGATCCGGAACACGAGCCGCTGGATGTGCTCGATGCCCCGGCGGATCGGCTCGCCCTTGGTGCCCAGCTTCTGCAGCGCGAACCCGGCGAGCAGGGCGACCAGCAGTGTCTGCAGCACCTCGCCCTCGGTGAACGCCGAGACCAGCGTCTTCGGGATGATCCCGAGCAGGAACTCGACGGTGCCCTCGCTCTTGGCGATCTGGCCCTGTCCCTTTTCGGCGATCTCGGGCGTGAGGTGCAGGCCGGTGCCGGGCTGCAGGATGTTGCCGACGACCAGGCCGATGACCAGCGCGACCGTCGACATGATCAGGAAGTAGCCGATCGCGAGCCCGCCGACGCGGCCGACCTTCGCCGCCTTCGCCACCGAGCCGACGCCGAGCGCGATCGTGCAGAAGATGATCGGCGAGATCATCATCTTGATCAGGTTCACGAACCCGGTCCCGAGCGGTTTCAGCTCCTTGCCGACCTCGGGCAGCAGGATGCCGACCGCGATGCCGAGGCCCACCGCCACGATGACGGCGATGTAGAGGTAATGGGTGCGATCCCGCTTCGCCGCGGGTGCTGCCGTGCTCATGGGTGCCCTTCGACGAGATGGGGACAGGTTGCGAAAACTTATGACAACTCCTCGGCTAACGACAACCGAAGCGGTACGCTGAACTAAGCGAGCGCTTAGTCACTGTCGAACAGGAGCGGGCTGACCATGGATTTCTCTCTGAGCGTCGAGGAACGCGAAGTGCGCGACTGGGTCCGCACGTTCGTCCAACGCGACCTCATGCCGCGTGAGCAGGAGGTGCTGCGCCGCGAACGCGCCGGCCAGCCCGGCCTGACCGGCGACGAGCTGCGCGAGCTGCAGCTGAAGGCCAAGGAGTCCGGGTTCTGGGGTGTGCAGACGCCGGAGGAATACGGCGGCATGAGCCTGTCCGCGGTGATGACCGCGCTGCTGGAGGCCGAACTCGGCCGCACGTTCGTGCCGTTCCGCTTCGGCGGCGCCGCGGACAACATCCTGTACTACGCCAACGACGAGCAGAAGGAGCGCTACCTGCTCCCGACGATCTCGGGCGAACGCAAGTCGTGCTTCGCGATCACCGAACCCGGCGCGGGCTCGGACGCCAAGGCCATCCGGACCTCCGCCCGCAAGGACGGCACCGACTGGGTCATCAACGGCGAGAAGACCTTCATCACCGGCGGAAACGAGGCCGACTTCGTGATGGTCTTCGCGATCACCGACCCGGAGAAGGGCGCGAACGGCGGCGTCACCTGCTTCCTCGTCGACCGTGACGCGGGCTGGAAGTCCGAATACATCGACACCATGGGCGAATGGGGCCCGGCGGCGCTGGTCTTCGAGGACGTCCGTGTGCCGGAGACGCAGATCCTCGGCGAGCTCGGCCACGGCTTCGACCTGGCCATGCAGTGGATCGGCGCGGGCCGCTACCTACTTCCCGCGCGTGCCATCGGCTCCTGCGAGCGGCTGATCTCGATGGCCATCGAGCACGCCAACACGCGGGAGACGTTCGGGCAGAAGATCGCCGAGCGCCAGGCCATCCAGTGGATGATCGCGGATTCCGGCACCGAGCTGGAGGCGCTGCGCTGGCTGGTGCTGCACGCCGCCTGGCAGGTCGACCAGAAGCTGGACTCGCGGCACGCGCAGTCGATGGCGAAGCTGTACGGCGGGGTGAAGGCGAACGAGATCGTCGACCGTGTCCTGCAGATCCACGGCGGAATGGGCTACACGCGGGAACTGCCGGTCGAGCGGTGGTACCGCGAACTGCGGCTGCTGCGGATCTACGAGGGCACCGACGAGATCCAGCGCCGGACCATCGCGCGCAACCTGCTCAAGGGGCACGTCAAGGTCGGCGGCACGCTGGGCTGACGCTCGCCCGTGCAATGAACGGGCCGTTCCTCGCAGAATTCGCAAGGAACGGCCCGTTCATTGCGTCGGCCCTAGTCTTCGTCCTTCTGGTTCCGCATCGCGATCGGGACCCCGGCCAGGTCCTCCTCGTTGCAGAGAAGCTTCACGTCGTAGTAGGGCGAACCCTTGCGGTCGTCATAGTCGAGATGGACGGCCAGCACATCGACCGGTTCCCCGAGCCACTCCTGAGCCTGGCGTAGCCATGTCGCGCACCGTTCGAGGGCCGTGGGCAGGTCGTCGTCCCGGAATCCCACCGGGCGGTAGGGGACGTCCTGCACCTGATCACGGGGGTTCGAAGGCACCGGCAACGCCGGCGAGAGACCCGAGTCGTCCAGTTCGAGTTGGATCGTTTGCTCAGTCACCCTTCGAGCGTCCCCCAGAGAAGCCGTCTGAGCAAGGCGTACAGACCTAAAGTCGGCGCTAAACGGGCACTCGCCACACTCCCGAGACCACTTCACGGCAGTTTTGCAACGCTGTGACGTCGAGCCGCCGTTCGCAGGCGAGCGCCCGAAGCGCCAGCTCCGCGTAATGGGACGCCAGCTGATCCAGGGTGAGCGGCCCTTTCGGCGAATACCAGCGCGCGACCCCGCTGCACATCTCCACCAGCGCGAGCCGGGTGACCGAAGGCTGCCCGGTGTGGAAGACGCCGGCCGTGACACCGTCTTCGATGGCGTCCGCCCACAGCTTTTCGTAGGCGTCGCGCAGGGCCACCACGTCGGCCCTGGCGCCGGGGGTGAGCGCGTGGACCTCGTTGTCCACCACGCGGGTGTCATCCGGTTGGATGGCGTGCGCGAGCACGTGCAGCGCCACCAGGGATCCGAGCCGTGACACGGGATCGGTGAGCCCGGCGGTCGCCTGCTCGGCCGCGTCGAGCAGCCGCCGCAGCGACTCGTTCATGATGGCGACCAGCAGATCCTCTTTGGTGCCCATGTAGTGGTACAGGCTGGCGGACGACAGCTCCGCCTCCTGCGCCAGATCCCGGATGCCGGTGCCGTGGAACCCCTTGGCGGCGAACAGTTTCACCGCCGCCTGCCGGACTCGTTCACGGGTGCTCACAACCATGTTCCGGTGGCCCTGTCCCACGAACCGGCACGGAGGTCTTCCACCTTCTTGAGCTCGCCCTTCGCGACCCGTTCCGACGGAGTCATCGGCAGCTCCGTCACGATCGCCCAGAACCGGGGAACCTTGAAGTAGGCCAGTTTCGCCGAGCAGAACTCCGCCAGCTCGGCCGGTTCGCACCGGTGTCCCTCGTTCTCGTCGAGGACGATGTACGTCTTGACCTCTTCGCCGCGGATGTCGTCCGGCACCGCGATGACGGCGGCGAGCTTGACCGCGGGATGCAGCTGCAGCGCCCGTTCGACCTCGTCGGCGGAGATGTTCTCCCCGCTGCGGCGGATCATGTCCTTGGTGCGGCCCACGTAGTACACGCGGCCTTCGTCGTCCATTGTGGCCAGATCGCCGGTGTGGAACCAGCCGCCGTCGAAGGCGCGCCTGGTCGCTTCGGGATCGTCGTGGTAGCCGTGCATCAGGCCGACCCCGCGGATCAGCAGCTCGCCGGTTTCCCCGCGCGGCAGCGGTTTCCCGTCCGCGTCCGCGATCATCACCTCGCGGGTGGGCGCCGGCCTGCCGAGGCAGCCGGTGCCGACGGTCTCCTCGTGATCCGCCGGGTACATCCGGATGTCGCCGCCGGTCTCGGTCATGCCGAAGGCCTCGAACCACGGCGCGCCCCAGCGTGCTTCGAGCGCGGCGTGCAGGTCGCGCGGGATGGCCGAAGCGCAGATCGCGCGGACCTGGTGCGCCTTGTCGAGCTCGCTTTCCGGCTGGCGCAGCAGAAGGGTGGGCATCAGGCCGAGGCAGTAGAACCAGGTGACGCCGTGTTCGCGGATCTTCTCCCAGAACGTCGACGGGTGGAAGCGGTCGAGCACCACCAGTGTCGCGCCGCCCGCGAGCCCCAGCGCCACGTTCCACTGTGGATCGATGTAGTGGAACGGTTGCGCGGTCAGGATGACGTCGTCCGCGCCGACCGCCGGGAAGTCCGTGGCCAGGCTGATCGCCAGTGTCGTCCAATACCTGTTCGGCAGTACGCAACCCTTGGGGGCGCCCGTGGTGCCCGAGGTGTACTGGATGTTGACCGGGCGTTCGCCCTCGCTCGTGAAGTCCGGGGTGGCCCCGGAACCGGTGAGTTCGCCGGGGGTGAGCACGCGTTCCAGCGAGGTGTCCGGCGCGATCTTGTTCAGCAGCTCCAGGAATTCCTCGGCGGCGACGGCGAACCTGGCTCCGGAATGCCGCAGCACGTGGGCGCCGTCGAACTCTCGGTATCCGGTGTTGACCGGGACGAGCACGCCGCCGATCTTGGCCAAGGCCAGCCACAGCAACGGGAATTCGGGCTGGTTGCGCAGCATCACCGCGACCCGGTCGCCCGGCGTCACGCCGAGGTCGAGCAGCGCGCGGGCGTACTCCGTGCTGCGCGCGTCGACGTCGGCGAAGGTGAAGCTCTCCCCGGTGGAGTCGAAGATCCACGCCGTCTTGTCCGGCCAGAGCGCGGCGGCCCTCGTGGTCAGCCTGACGAGAGTGTCGATCCCGGCGAGCGAGGTCATGCCCGGCTCCGGAAGGCCTCGGAGGAAGCGGCGACCTCGGCGGAGTGTTCGGTGATCAGCGCGTGGCTGACTTCGAGTTCGAGCGCGGCGTCGAGGGAGCTGTCGATGCCGGAGTCGAGGGCGCGTTTGGCCATCGTGGCCGCGGCGGCCGGATGCGCGGCGATCCTGGCCGCCCACGCGAGCGCGGTGTCCATCAGGTCGTCGGCGGGCGCGGTGGCGTTGACCAGGCCGAGTTCGTGCGCTTCGGCGCCGCTCACCCGTTCGCCCAGCAGCAGGAGTTCCTTGGCCTTCAGCGGGCCGACCAGCAACGGCAGCAACCGCGACGCCGCGCCCGTGACGCTCAGGCCGAGGGAGACCTCGGGGAAGGCGAACATCGCGTCTTCGGCGGCGAGGATCAGGTCGCAGCCCATCGCGAACTCGGCGCCCGCGCCGATCGCGTAACCGTGGACGGCGGCGATGACGGGCTGGCGGAGGCCGCGAAGGCGGCGCGTCACGTCCTGTAGCCGGTCGAGTCGCGGGCGTGAATCACCCTCAGGGGTGGGCTCTTTGAGGTCGTGACCGGCGCAGAAGGCGCGTCCGCGGCCGGCGAGCACGACGGCGCGCGCCTCCGATTTGGCGGCCGCGTCGAGCGCCTCCAGCAGGTCGTCGACCAGTTCGGCGACCACCGCGTTGAGCCGTTCGGGGCGGTTCAGCCAGATCACGGCGATGCCGTCGTCGAGTGCGTAGTCCACGGTGCTCATGACGCCGAGCCTAGACGACCGATCGATCGATCGATAGGGTCGAATCCATGCGGGTCGACACGGTCTACGAGAACGCCCGGTTCCTCACCGGAACGGGGGAATCCGTAGCGCTTGCTGCGCTCAATGGACGAATTGTGGCGTTAGGACACGATGCGGCGGCGCTTTCCGCAAAGCGCCGCGTGGACCTCGGCGGCTCGGTGGTGGTGCCCGGGTTCCACGACGCGCACAACCACATGGCCTGGTTCGGCATGGCCCTCGACGACGTCGCCCTTTCGGATTGCCGCAGCGTCGACGAGGTGTACGACGCCGTCGCGCGGCGCGCGGCCGAAACGCCGCCGGGCGGCTGGATCATCGGCAGCGGCTACGACCAGAACAAGCTCGTGGGCGGCCATCCGACGAGGCAGGGGCTCGATCGCGCGGCTCCCGGGCATCTCGTGCGGCTCAAGCACACGTCCGGGCATATGACCGTGGTCAACTCCGCGGTGCTGGAGAAACTCGACCTGGGCGACGTGCCCGTCGGCGGCGACGTCGTCCGCGACGAGGACAGTTCGCCGACCGGGCTGCTGCGGGAGCAGGCCCAGCTGATGCTGCGGCCGCTGACCTACCCGACGCCGGTCGAGCGGGTCGTCCGCGGGCTGGACCGGGCGAGCGAGCGCTACCTGGCCGAGGGCATCACGAGTGTCCAGGAGGCCGGGATCGGCGGGGGTCTCGTGGGGGAGACCCCCGCCGAGCTCGCCGCGTACCAGCTGGCGCGCGAACGCGGGGTGCTGCGGGTGCGGAGCACGGTGATGGTCGCGGCGAGCGTGCTCCACGAACTGGACGCGGGCGCGGGTTTTGGTCTCGACCTGGGGATGCGCACCGGCTTCGGCGACGAATGGCTGCGGATCGGCGCGATGAAGCTGTTCGCCGACGGCTCGCTGATCGGCCGCACCTGCGCCATGCACGAGCCGTTCGCCGGCGAAACGGACAACGTCGGCTACTTCCAGGTGCCCGAGGACGAGATCGCGCGGACGATCGCCGCCGCGCACAAGGCCGGCTGGCAGATCGCGACGCACGCCATCGGCGACCGCGCGATCACCGTCGTCCTCGACGCCTACGAGTCCGCGCTGAAGGCCGATCCGCGTCCCGGCCACCGGCACCGCATCGAGCACTGCGCGGTGCTGCGGCCCGAGGAGCTGAAGCGGCTGGCGTCGCTGGGGCTGATCGCTTCACCGCAGGGCCGGTTCGTCAACGAGATCGGCGACGGGATGCGGGCCGCCCTCGGCCCCGAACGCGAGCCTTGGTGCTACCGGCTCAAGAGCCTGCTCGACGCGGGATGCGTGCTGCCCGCCAGCTCGGACCGCCCGGTCGTCGAGGGGGCGCCGCTGCTCGCGCTGGCCGACATGGTGCGGCGGAAGACCGCGTCCGGGGTCGTGCTGGGTCCCGATGAGCGGCTCACCCCCGCCGAAGCCCTGCGCGCGTACACCTACGGATCCGCGTACGCCGCTTTCGCCGAGAAGGACCTGGGCACGCTGGAGATCGGCAAGCTCGCGGACTTCGCCGTCCTCTCGGCCGACCCGACCGACGAGTCCACTTTGGATTCGATCCACGTCGTCGCCACCGCCGTCGGCGGCGACATCGTCTACGAACGGAGCTGAGACCCATGCCGGTGCGGGACGCGGTCGCGGACGACATCGAGGAGATCTGCGCGCTCATCGAGGAGCACGCGGTCTACGAGGACAAACACGATCTGAAGCTCGACAGGCAGGAGATGGCCGGGTTCCTCTTCGGGCCCGATCCGAAGGCCTGGGTGCTGCTGGCCACCCCGCCGGGTGAGCCGGGCAAGGTCGCGGGCTTCGCCTTCTGCAGCTGGAACTTCTCCACCTGGGAAGCGCGTCCGGGGATCTGGCTCGACGACCTCTTCGTACGCCCTGAGCACCGTCGTTTCGGCCTCGGGCGGGAGCTGCTCGAAGAGCTGAGCGCGCGGACCCCGGGCCGGGTCGAATGGGACATGCAGGAGGGCAACGAGAAGGGCGAGGCGTTCTACGCCCAGCTCGGCGCCGACCCCGTCCCCGGCTGGATCCGGTACCGCTGGCGGCCGCACGCTGGGTGATCCGCGACCGGGCGGCAAGCCGTAAACTCGCACCCATGGGTGAAGGGGCAAGTCGCAGGTCGTCGTCCGTGGAGGACTACGTCCGGGTGATCTACGGGCTGGTGGAGCGCGGCGAGGCCGTCACCAACACGTCGCTGGCCGGACGGCTGGAGGTCAGCCCGTCGTCGGCGTCCGGCATGGTCACCAAGCTGTCCCAGCTGGGACTGGTCGCGCACGTGCCGTACCGCGGGATCGAGCTGACCACCGAGGGCAGGCTGCTGGCCCGCTCGGTGCTGCGCCGCCACCGGCTGATCGAGACCTACCTGGTGTCCGAGCTCGGCTACACCTGGGACGAGGTGCATTCGGAGGCCGACGCGCTCGAACACGCGGTGTCGGACCGGCTCGTCGAGCGGATCGCGGCCAAGCTCGGCAACCCGATGCGCGATCCGCACGGCGACCCCATCCCCGCCCCCGACGGCAGCGTCGAGGAAATGCCGATGCGCATCCTCGACGACCTCCCGCCCGGCGCGGTCGGCGAGATCGTCCGCGTCTGGGACACCGATCCGGAGCTCCTGCGGTACCTGACCGAGCATTCGATCGGCCTCGGCGAGCGGATCGAGGTCGTCGAGCGCCAGCCGTTCGGCGGACCGATGGTGGTCAAGGTCGGCTCGCCGCCCGACGCGGCCACCCACGCGATCGGCAAGGAGATCGCGCAGGCGCTTTCGGTCGCGCTGCGCTGAACCTGTCCATTGTGGACCGGTATCGGCCGCGGTGGGAATTTTCCTACGTCTCTGCATAATTACGTCACCCGCCTGCCACGCCGATAGGTGATCTAAGGCCCTTCCGATCATGTGTTCGCCCGCCTAGGCTGCGCTATTCCGGGTGGCTAGCGAGCGTGCGAAGGCGATGAAGATGACCGGTCAGCGGACACACACCATCGACCGGGGGGTGGCGGAAGGACGTGAACTCAGGCGGCTTTTGGAGACCGGACCGTTCGCGGACGCCCTCAGGGCGGCGATCAGGGCGAGGGGCCTCGGGCTCGATCGGATCCGGTACCGGCTGAGAGGGCGCGGGTGCTCGGTGAGCCTCGCGACCCTGAGCCACTGGCAGTCGGGACGTTGCCGTCCCGAACGGCCGGAATCCCTGCTGGTGCTCAAGAATCTCGAGGAGGTCCTCGGGGTGCCGCCGGAGTCGCTGTCGCGGCTTCTCGGGCCGCCGCGTGGGCGGGCGGCCCGGTGTACGGTGCCCGGCGAGGGCCTCGTGATGCCGAGAGGCCGGGACACTTAGGGAGCGCGGGTGCGGGCGGTCGTCTTCGAGGAGTTCGGGGTGCTGCCCGAGGTACGCGAGGTGCCGGATCCGGTCGCGCCGCCGGGCGGGGTGGTGATCGCCGTCGAGGCGACCGGGGTGTGCCGCAGCGACTGGCACTCCTGGCAGGGGCACGACACGTCGGTGAAGCTGCCGCACGTCGCCGGGCATGAACTCGCCGGCCGCATCGCGTCGCTCGGCGAGGGCGTCCGGGGCTGGTCGGCGGGCGACCGGGTGACCGTGCCGTTCGTCTGCGCGTGCGGCACCTGTGCCCAGTGCGCCGCCGGTGACCAGCAGATCTGCGACCGCGAGTTCCAGCCGGGCGCGACCCACTGGGGCTCGTTCGCCGAGTACGTCGCCATCGAAAACGCCGAGGTCAACCTCGTGGCACTGCCCGGCACGCTGTCCGCCGCCGAGGCCGCGGCCCTGGGCTGCCGGTTCGGGACGGCGTTCCGGGCCGTGCTGCGCCAGGGCGGGGTCCGGCCTGGTCAGTGGGTCGCGGTCTACGGCTGCGGGGGCGTCGGTGTCTCGTCGATCCTGCTGGCCGTCGCGGCCGGTGCGTCGGTCGTCGCCGTCGACCCGTCTCCGCAGGCCAGGGCGCTGGCCTCGCGGATGGGGGCTGCCGTGTGCGTCGACCCGTCCGCGTTCGACGGGCACGAGGCGGTCTCCGCGCACGTCCGGGAGCTGACCGGCGGCGGCGCGCACGTCTCGCTCGACTGCCTCGGCTCGCCGGCCACCTGCGCCGCCTCGATCGGCAGCCTCCGCAAACGCGGACGGCACGTGCAGGCCGGTCTGATGCCTCCCGCGCAGGGCATCGCGCCGATCCCGATGCACCGCGTGATCGGCGGGGAACTGGAGATCGTCGGCATCCACGGCCTGCAGGCGCACGAGTACCCCGAGATGCTGCGCGTGGTGGAGACGGCCGGGATCGACCTCGAAGGCATGATCGGCAAGCGGGTCGGCCTCGACGAGGTCCCCGCGGTGCTCGCGGAGATGAACGACCCGGTGCCCGCGCGGGCCGGGGTGACGGTGGTCGAATTCGCACAGTGACCGGGTGAACGCACTGCGGTCAACCGGCCGATCGGAGTAGTCCGAAAGGTGGCTTCTCCCGCCGCTTTGTGGCAGCTTCGTTGGCCGTGACAGTCATGGATGCCCCGGTGGAGCCACGATTCGGCCGTCGCGTGCTGCGCTTGTTCGCCATGGCCGGTGTCATGGTGCGGGGCCACCGGATCATCGGCGCGCGCCCTGGCAGACTCGACGTGTGGACGCGCTGATCCCCCGACCGCGGACCGAAGTCGCGCCCGGCGCGGTGCATGTTCCGGACTGGCTCGACCTCGACGGTCAACGACGTCTGGTCGAAGCCTGCCGTGGCTGGCGCGGTTACCGGCGGACGCGGCTGCCGAACGGCGGCGTCATGTCGGTGCGGACGGTGTGCCTCGGCTGGCACTGGCATCCGTACCGGTACGCGAAGGTGACCGATGACGGCTCGCCGGTGCTGCCGTTTCCCTCGTGGCTGGGGGATCTCGGGCGCCGGGCCGTCTCCGACGCCTACGGGACTTCGTCGTACGAGCCGGACATCGCGCTGGTGAACTTCTATGATTCCGCCGCGAAAATGGGGCAGCATCAGGACAAGGACGAGGCTTCGCTGGAGCCCGTCGTGTCGCTGAGTCTCGGGGACGCCTGCGTCTTCCGGTTCGGGAACACGACCGATCGCGGGCGGCCCTATACGGATGTGGATCTGCGCTCGGGGGATCTGTTCGTGTTCGGCGGGGAGTCCAGGCTGGCTTTCCATGGGGTGCCCCGGGTTTTGCCGGGGACCGCTGATCCGGCGCTGGGGTTGGCGGGGCGGTTGAACATCACTTTGCGGGTTTCGGGCCTCGTGAGTGGTAAGGACGGTTAGAGCCGTCCTTGCTCGGGGTTGCGAAAGCCACTTTCGCAACCTTCAACGTTGCGAAAGTGGCTTTCGCAACGTCGGCTGTGGCCGGGCCCGGTACCACCCTGGCAATCCTGTCGCGAAAGCCACTTTCGCGACATCTGATGTCCCGAAAGTGGCTTTCGCGACACACCTCCAGCACCTCCACGGACCGTGCGCCGGAAGCCGGTGAATAGCCAAGACCCCCTTGGTTAGAGCCGTCCTTACCACTCACGAGAGCCGGAAAAGCACCCGCTGCCCCGGCCGTACCTGCGCGGCCAGATCCAGATCCGCTTCCTCCACCACCGCGATCACCGGATAGCCCCCGGTCACCGGGTGGTCGGCCAGGAACAGGATCGGCTGCCCCGAAGGAGGTACCTGCAACGCCCCCGGCACGGCGGCCTCGGGAGGTAATTCGCCACTACGTGCCCGCGACAACACGGGACCGTCCAGCCGCACACCCACCCGATCGACGTCGGCGGTGGCGACGTAACCCGTGCAGACCAAAGTGGACAGTGCTTCGGGAACGAACCACGAGACCCGGGGCCCCGGAGTCACTCGCAGGACCGGGACGTCCGGCAAGGGCGCACGAGGAGCGAGATCCACGCCAGGATGGGGCAGCACCCGCTGTCCCACCGGCAAGGTCATCCCGGCCGAGAGCGCGGGCGGGCCGAGTTTGCCCAGTGTGTCGGTCGCCCGCGCGCCCAGCACTGAGGGGACGTCTATGCCGCCGCGCACGGCGACATAGGAACGCAAACCGTGAGAAGCCATCCCTAGGACGAGTTCTTCGCCGGGGCCGACCGGGATCGGTGAGCCGGGGCCGTAGGCACGCGCGCCGACGGTGATCGAGCACGGCGCGCCGGTGACGGCGACGGTCGCCGTAGCGGAGAACCGGAGGGCGAGGCCGCCCAGAACGCATTCCAGGGCCGCGTGGCCCTCGGGGTTGCCGACCAGCCGGTTCGCCAGCCGCAGCGAACCGCGGTCGGCGGCACCGGACCGGCCGACGCCGATCGCGGCCAGCCCCGGTCGGCCGAGGTCCTGCACGGTGGTGAAAACGCCGGGCCGGAGCACTTCGATCTTCGCGGTCATGAAGTGAACCGGATCCGCGTGCCGGGTGCCAGCAGGTTCGGCGGCTCGCGTTCGACGTCCCACACCGGCAACGTCGTGCGTCCGATCAGTTGCCAGCCGCCGGGTGAGGCGTTCGGGTACACCGCCGTGTACTCGCCCGCGATCGCGACCGAGCCGGCGGGCACCCGGGTGCGCGGGCTCGACCGGCGCGGCAGGTGCAGCGCGGGGTCCAGCCCGGTCAGATAGGCGAAACCCGGGGCGAAACCGCAGAACGCCGACACGTAGGTGCCGTCCTCGTGCCGCCGGACGACCGCCTCCGCGGACATGCCGGACGCGGCCGCGACGTCGGCCAGGTCCGGGCCGTCGTAGCGCACCGGCACGACGATCTCGGCCGCCTCGCGTGGCTTGGTGTCCACTCCTGCCCGATGGAGGACGTCTTCGGCGAGCCGGTCGTGGTGGGTGCGGCCGGGGTCGAACCGGATGAGCAGGGTCCGCGCGGCCGGGACCAGTTCGAGGACGCCGTCCGGCGGGTCCTGCTCCAGTGACGCGTGCAGCCCGAGCACCTCCGACGGATCGTCGAAGTCGACCATGGCCGCACGCGCCCCATAGGGCAGCACTCGCATCATGCGGCCTCGATGAACGATCCGATGTGGACACCGGAGGCGTCGAGTCCCGCGCGGATCCGGCGCGCCAGTTCGACGGCGCCGGGGGTGTCGCCGTGCACGCACAGCGAATGCGGCTGCAGCGCCAGCTCGGTCCCGTCGGCGGCGACGACCTTGCCGGTGGTCGCCATCGCGACCGCCCGGGAAGCGACCTCGTCGGCGTCGTGGAGCACGGCACCGGGGAGTTTCCGGGAGACGAGAAGGCCTTCGGGGGTGTACGCGCGGTCCGCGAACGCCTCGGCGTACGCGGGGAACCCGGCCTTTTCCGCCTGCTTGGCCATTTCCGACCCCGGCGGGCACAGCAGCGCGAGCCCGGGACGGAACCGCCGGATCCCCTCGACCACCGCCGCCGCCTGCTCCGGATCGACCGCCGCGGTGTTGTACAGCGCCCCGTGCGGTTTGACGTACCGCACGCTCGTTCCCGCCGCGCGGGCGAACGCGTCGAGCGCGCCGATCTGGTAGAGCACGTCGTCGGCCAGGTCGGCGGGGGCGACGTCCATCGCCCGCCGCCCGAAGCCCGCCAGATCGCGATAGGCGACGTGGGCGCCGATGACGACGCCCCGCTCCGCCGCGCGTTCGCAGACGCGCCGCATCACCGACGGGTCGCCGGCGTGGAAGCCGCAGGCGACGTTCGCGCTGGTGACGATGTCGAGCATGGCGTCGTCGTCACCCATCTTCCAGGCGCCGAAACCTTCGCCGAGGTCACTGTTGAGATCCATCAGGCCACCCTGAACTCACTGTCGAGTTTGTCGGTCACGAACATGTAGCCGGGCGCGTGCGTGATCGCGAACGGCGGACGCGACGCCATCAGCGCCGCCTGCGGGGTCACACCGCACGCCCAGAACACCGGCACGTCACCGGGTTCCGCGACGACCGGGTCGCCGAAATCGGGTTTGCCGAGATCGGCGATGCCGAGCGCGGCCGGGTCGCCGATGTGCACCGGAGCACCGTGCACGGCGGGCATCCCGCGGGTGATGCGCACGGCGTCGTCCACACGGTCTTCGGGGATCTGCCGCATCGAGACCACCATCGGCCCGTGCAGCCGTCCGGCCGGGACGCATTCGCGGTTCGTCACGTACATCGCCACGTTGCGGCCCTGGTCGACGTGCCGCAGCGGGATGCCCTCCGCGGCCAGCGCCGATTCGAAGGTGAAACTGCAGCCGATCGAGAACGTGACCATGTCGCTGCGCCACAACCCGGTCGCGTCCGCGAGTTCGCCTGCCAGCGCGCCGTTCTGCCACACGCGGTAGCGCGGCAGGTCGGTGCGCAGATCCGCGCCGGGCGCCAGCCTGGTCGACGGGTCGCCGGGGTCGCTGACGTCGAGCACTGGACAGGGCTGCGGGTTCCGCTGGCAGAACAGCAGGACGTCGTAGGCCCAGTCCTCGGGGACGGCGATCAGGTTGGTCTGGGTGAACCCGTTCGCCCAGCCGGTGGTCGGCCGGGCCGTGCCCGCGCGGAACAGGGCACGCGCCTCGCCGGGGGACAACGTCGCCGGGTCGTCGAAGGTGGTCATCGTGGTGCCTCCTCTTCCGATTGTGGTCACAGCAGTTCGCGGCCGCGAGTCTCGGGCAGGCCGAGCAGCGCCAGCACGGCGATGCCGTAGCCGACCGCGCCGACCGCCATCGCGCCGCCCGCGCCGAGGAAACCGACCACGGCGGGGAACGTCGCGCCGATGGCCCGGCCGAGGTTGTAGGTGAAGCCCTGCCCGGTGCCGCGCAGCGCCGACGGGTACAGCTCGGCGAGGAAGGCGCCGAACCCGCTGAAGATCGCGGACATCGAGAACCCGAGCGGGAAGCCGAGGAACAGCACGAGCGTGTTCGCGCCCGCCGGGATCTGCGTGTAGGCGACGATGAGGCCCGCCGACAGCACCGAGAACAGCAGGAACGTCTTCTTGCGGCCCAAAAGATCGGTGAGATAGCCGCCGGTGACGTAGCCGATGAAGGCGCCGGAGATCAGGAACGCGAGATAGCCGCCGGTGCCGATGACGGTGAGGCCGCGGGTGGTCTTCAGGTAGCTCGGCAGCCAGGTCGCGAGCGTGTAGTAACCGCCCTGGACACCGGTGGCGAGCAGCGCGGCGAAGAACGTCGTGCGCAGCAGGTCCGGTTTGAAGATGCCCGCCAGCGAACCGCGTTCCTTCTTCGTGGCGCGGGCGGCCTCCGCGACGGGCGCGTCCTGGACGTTTCGCCGGACCCAGAGCACCAGCAGCGCCGGGATGACGCCGGTCCAGAACATGACGCGCCACGCGACGTCCGGGCTCCAAATGCTGAAGACCACCGTGTAGACGACGACGGACAGCGCCCAGCCGACCGCCCACGCGCTCTGCACGAAGGCGACGGTCCGGCCGCGGTACTTCGCCTGCGAGTACTCCGCGACCAGCGCGGCGCCGGCCGCCCATTCGCCACCGAAGCCGAGGCCCTGCAGGGCGCGGAAGACCAGGAGCGTCTCGAAGTTCGGCGCGAATCCGCACAGCACGGTGAAGATCGTGTACATCGCGATGGTGAGCTGGAGGGTGCGGACCCGGCCGATCCGGTCGGCCAGGATGCCCGCCCCGATCCCGCCGATCGCCGAGACCACCAGCGTCGTGGTGCCGAGCAGACCCGCCTCACCGCCGGAGAGGCCGTAGTAGGCGGTGATCGCGGCCAGGCCCAGCGGGAGGGTCTGGTAGTCGAACGAGTCGAGCCCGTAGCCGCCGAACGCCCCGACGAAGGCCCGGCGGCCTCGTGAACCGAGCGTGCGGAACCAGGCGAAGGGGCGTGTGTCTTCGGTAGTGGCTGTCGCGTCCATCGGCACCTCCAGAGGGTGAATCCATCGTGGCACGGGTCACATGGATAGCCACTGTAGGTATTGTTCAACAATTCCACAAGAGGATCCTTGGCTCGCTCTCTTGTAGCCGGTTAGGATCGGTCACGTGACGATCGCGGAGGGTGGTCCTGCCTCGGTTCAAGGACTCGAAGCGGATCGCGGCATGGTGAGCCGCACCAGCACGGCCGAAAGGGTCGCGGGGGTCCTTCGCACGCGCATCGCGGAAGGGTTCTTCCTGCCCGGCGTCCGGCTGTCGGAGCACGACATCGGCTCGGCGCTCGGCGTCTCCCGCAACACGCTGCGCGAGGCGTTCCGGCTGCTCACGCACGAACGCCTGCTCACCCACGAGCTCAACCGCGGGGTCTTCGTGCGGGTGCTGCCCGTCGAGGACGTCGTCGATCTCTACAAGGTGCGCAAGGTCGTCGAGTGCTCGGCGGTGCGTGCGGTGACGGAGAAGCCGCCGTCGTTCGCGAAGCTCGCGCGACTGGTCGAGGACGGCAGGGTCGCCGAGCGGGGTGAGCGGTGGCAGGACCTCGGCACCGCGAACATCCGGTTCCATTCGGCGATCGCCGAACTGAGCGGCAGCGAGCGGATCGACGAGCTGATGCGCGGCATCCTGGCCGAGCTGCGGCTGGTGTTCCACATGATGGCCGACCCGCGGCGCTTCCACGAGCCGTACCTCAAGCGCAACGCGGAGATCCTCGAGCGCATCGAGGCAGGCGACGGCCTCGGCGCCGAAAAGCTCCTCGCGCAGTACCTCACCGATGCCGAAAATCAGCTCGTCGAGGCCTACGCCGAGCGTTCCCAAACGCGTTCAGAGGACTGAATGCGGTAGTTCGTAGTCGAACTACCGCATTCAGAGGACGAAACGCGTGGGGTGCTAGGGGGTCGTCCACTTCTGGTTCGCGCCGCCCCCACAGGTCCAGATCTGGAGTCTGGTCCCGTTCGCGGAGCTGTTCCCGGTGGCGTCCAGACATTTGTTCGCCTGAGGGTTCACGATGTCACGCGCCCCGCTGATCGCCCACTTCTGCGCGCCGGATCCATTGCAGTCCCACAGTTGCACGGCCGTTCCGTCCGCGGTTCCGCCGCCGGAGACGTCCATGCACTTGCCGAGCGCGCGGATCGTCCCGTCGCCGCCGATGGTCCAGTTCTGCGCGGCGTTCCCGTTGCAGTCGGTGATCTGGATCGGGGTGCCGTTGGCGGTGTTCGCCCCGGCGACGTCGACGCATTTGCCGCCGATGCCGGTGATCCGCCCGGTCCGCCCGGCGGTGTCGCTGGAGTTGACGTGCACGTAGTCGACCACGAGCCGCTGCGGGAAGACGGTGCTGGAGTTCGGGTCACCCGGCCAGTAGCCGCCGACGGCGAGGTTCAGGATCAGGTAGAAGGGATGGTCGAACACCCAGCGATTGCCGTTGAGATCGGCGGGCGTACGGGTCTGGTAGAGGTTCCCATCCACGTACCACTTGATCTGGTTCGGCGCCCAGTCGACGGCGTAGGTGTGGAAGTCGTCGGAGAAGTTCGGCCCGTTGTAGGCCGCGCCGATGCCACCCGCGCCGGAGTAGCCGGGGCCGTGGAGGGTGCCGTGCACCGTGTTCGGCTCGAAGCCGACGTTCTCCATGATGTCGATCTCGCCGCTGTTGGGCCAGCCGACGTTGCCGATGTCGGCGCCGAGCATCCAGAACGCGGGCCACATCCCTTGTCCGCGCGGCAGTTTCATGCGCGCTTCGAACCGGCCGTAGGTCTGGGTGAACTGACCCTGCGTGGACAGCCGGGCCGAGGTGTACTCGCAGCGCCCGTACCAGCAGTTGTAGTTGCCGGGGTTCTCCTTCTTCGCGGTGATGACCAGATTTCCCTGGCCGTCGAGCGCCGCGTTGTTCGTCCCGGACGTGTACCACTGCCGCTCGTGGTTGTTGACGTTGTCGCCGGTCTCGAAATGCCACTTCGAGGTGTCGATGCCCGCGCCGGCGGGCCCGTTGAAGTCGTCGGTGAAGGTCGCGGCCATGACGGCGGCCTCGGCCGGGGCCGGTGCGGTGGCGGGGAGTGAGCCGAGGAGAACGCCGGCGGCGAGGAAGGCCGCCCAGCGAAAACGGGAGGAGATGGACATCGTTGTCGCCTCTCTTCGCAGGCAGAAAAACCACTTTGTTGTGCCTGGCAACAAAGTATGCATGGTCTCTACCACTGCGACAAGACGTATTTTTCGACCTCGAATTAAGGTCAGGCGGCGGTGCCCCGCTTCGATCCGGCCGTCCGCGGGTCCGCGCCCTGCTCCAGGAGGGCGGCGACCGGGAGGGTGGCGGCTCCTATGGCGACGGCGTCCGGCCCCAGCTGCCCGAGCTCGATCTCGGTCTGGTCGAACACGTGCGCCAGCGCGTGCTCGCCCGCCACGCGCCGGATCTCGGGCAGGTAGTGCTCGCCGAGCGCGAGCCCGGCCCAGCCGCCCAGCACGATCCGCTCCGGATTGAACAGATTGATCAGATTGCCGATCCCGGCGCCGAGGTAGCCCGCGGTCTCTTCCAGCACCTTGGCCGCGGCCTTCGCCTTGCCCGCCGACTCCAGCAGGGCCGCGAACTGCGTCTGCTCGTCCTCGTCCGAGGCCGTCTTTCCGCCGCGCGCCTTGCGATAGCGGGCGAGGACGCCCTCCGCGCCGACATAGGACTCCAGGCAACCGCGTGCCCCGCAACGGCATTCCTGTCCGCCGTAGACGATCGTCGTGTGGCCCCATTCGCCCGCGCTGCTGGTGGAGCCCCGGTACGTGGTGCCGTCGGTGACCACGGCCGCGCCGACCCCGGAACCGATCAGGGCGATCACCGCGTGCCGGGCGCCGCGGCCGGCGCCGAACCACATTTCGCCCTGTCCCTGGGTTTTCGCGCCGTTGTCGACGAACAGCGGCAGCTCGACACCCTCCGCGCGCAGGAGGTCGACCAGCGGGACCTCCTTCCAGCCGATGGTGGGCGCGTGCACGCGAAGCGCCTCGCCCTGCTGGACGGTGCCGGGGACGCCGACGCCGACGCCGAGCACGGTCGCCTCGTCGATCCCCGATTCCGCGATCACTTCCCGGAGCCCGGACGCCACCTGGGTGACCGCCGCGGCCGCGTCCGGTCGCGGGGAGGCCAGCGGGTGCTCGACGGTGGCGAGCCGGTTCATGGTGAGGTCGAACAACTCGACCTTCACCCCGGTCTCGCCGATGTCGACGCCCGCGACGTGGCCGTACGCCGGATCGACGCGGAGCAGCACGCGCGGCCTGCCGCCATCGGACTCGACGAGACCGGCTTCGACGATGAGGCGTTCCTCGCCGAGTTCGGCGGTCACGTTGCTGACGGTCGCGGCGCTCAAACCGGTCAGACCGCTCAATTCGTGGCGGCTGAGCGGGCCGTCGAAGTAGAGTTTCGACAGGAGGAGGGAACGGTTGTGCCGCCGCAGGTCACGGACGGTGGTGCGCTTGGCAGGCATGCGGATACCCATCTTATGGCGGCGGACCTTTCCAGGATGCCCCACGACCTTAGCCTCCGCCATGTATCAACTGGTGAAATAAGGCGGGAAGAGGGTCATGACGGGGGAGGACGAGCTCATCGGCTCCTTGCCGCCGGACTTCCGGTGGGGGGTCGGCAGCTCGGCGTACCAGATCGAAGGCGCGGTCGCCGAAGACGGAAGAACACCGTCCATTTGGGACACCTGGGCCCGGTCGCCGTGGTCGGTCGACAACGGTGACACCGGCGAAATCGCCTGCGACCACTACCACCGGATGCCCGCCGACATCGCGCTGATCAAGGAACTCGGGGTCGACACCTACCGCTTCTCCGTCTCCTGGCCCCGCGTGCAGCCGCGCGGACGCGGCGGCGTCAACCCCGCCGGCATCGCCTTCTACGACCGGCTGGTCGACGAACTGCTCAACAACGGCATCGATCCCTGGCTGACGCTGTACCACTGGGATCTGCCCCAGCATCTCGAAGACGCGGGCGGCTGGCCCGCGCGTGACACCGCCGTCCGGTTCGCCGACTACGCGATGCTCGTGTTCGAGCGGCTCGGTGATCGTGTCCGCCACTGGACCACGCTGAGCGAGCCGTGGTGCACGGCGATGCACGGGTACGTCCACGGTGTGATGGCGCCCGGCCGCCGGGACGCGAAGGCGGGGATGGCGGCGGCGCATCATCTGCTGCTCGGCCACGGGCTCGCCGTGCGGCGGATGCGGGAACTCGCGAAGCCCGGCACGGAATTCGGCATCACGCTCAACCTGAGCACCGCGGACCCGGCCACGCCCAGCGAGGCCGATCGCGAAGCCGCCCGCTTCGAGGACGGGCTCGGGACGCGGTTCTACCTCGACGCGCTGGTGCACGGCCGGTACCCGGAGGACGTCCTCGAGACCCTCGCGCGCCAGGGCATCCGCCTGCCGTCCGAGCCGTGGGATCCGTCGATCATCGCGGCACCGCTCGATTTCCTCGGCGTCGACTACTACTTCGGGACGCGGTATTCCGGCGTGGAGGAGAACGGCGACGCGGTGGAGCATTTCGGGTTGCCCGCGTTCCGCAAGGTGCCGTTCGGGGCGCCGTCGACGGCGCTGGGCTGGGAGATCCTGCCGCAGAAGCTCACCGAACTGCTCGTCCGCGTCGGCCGGGATTACCCGGGCCTGCCGCTTTACGTCACCGAAAACGGTGCCGCGTTCGCCGACGTCCCCGACGAGACGGGGTTCGTCCGCGACGACGACCGCGCCGCGTACCTGTCCGCGCATATCGCCGCCACGGCCGCGGCCCGGCAGGCGGGCGCGGATGTCCGCGGCTATTTCGCCTGGTCCTTTTTGGACGGTTTCGAATGGGCGTACGGCTACGCGAAACGGCTCGGCCTGGTCCGGGTCGACCGCGAGACGCAGGCGCGGACGATCAAGCAGAGCGGCCTGGCCTACCGCGACGTCGTCCACCGGGTGCGTGGCAGCCGGCGGTAGGGCCCGCTCCACCATCGAACCGGCGGCGCGCTCCATTCTTCCGCCACGCCCCGCGTTCTAGGTTCGGCAGCGAAAGTTCTTCGCCGGTACCGGAACGTGGGGGATAGTGATGACCGTCAGGCTGGAACGTCGTGATCGGCCGGAGACGGCGCCGCGGAAAACGTGGTGGCGAAGGCCTTGGATAGCGCCGATGGCCGTCATCATCGTGGTGTTCCTGGCCTTTTCGATGCCGCCGTATCTGTCGCTGGACCCGTCGCAGTCGCGGGTGCCGCAACCGCCGGGGTTCACATCGCACTACTGGTTCCTTTCGGCGCACGTGCTGTTCGGCTCGATCGCGATGATCTCCGCGCTGCTCCAGATCTGGCCGTGGTTCCGGGCGAAGTACCCGGCGGTGCACCGGAAGCTCGGCCGCGTGTACGTCTTCGCGGGGGTGCTCCCGGCCGGGGCGATGGCGCTGACCGTCGGCGCCCTGAGCCCGTTCGGCCCGGCGACGCGGGTGGCCAACGTCGTGGCCGGGGTGCTGTGGCTGGGGTGCACGTTCGCCGGCTGGCACGCGGCACGGCAGCGCCGGTTCGCCGATCACCGCCGCTGGATGGTCCGCAGTTTCGCGCTGACCATGTCGATCATCGTCAGCCGGGTGACCGGGCCGATCGCGCTGATCACGTTGCAGCCGCAGCTGGAGACCACGTTCGGCGGAAGCGAACTGGCCTTGACCCAGTCGGTCGCCGCGATCTCGGCCTGGGTGAGCACGACGCTGGTCCTGTTCGCCGCGCAGTGGCACCTCGACCGGCGTCCGGCTAGGAAGAAGCCAGCGACCGCGCGATGATCGTGCGCTGCACTTCGGACGCGCCCTCGTAGATACGCGGCGCCCGGACCTCGCGGTAGAGGTGCTCGAGCAGATGGCCTCGCCGCAGCGCCCGGGCGCCGTGGATCTGCACGGCCGAGTCGACGACGTACTGCGCGGTCTCGGTGGCGAACAGTTTCGCCATCGCGGCCCGGCCGGCGAGGTTCCGCTCGCCCGCGTCGTACGCGGCGGCCGCGGCGTAGACGAGCAGACGTGACGCTTCGGTGCGGGTCGCCATTTCGGCGAGGGTGTGCGCCACGGTCTGTTGCTTCAGTAGCGGCCCGCCGAACGCGACCCGGGTCTGGGCGTGGGCGACGGCGGCGTCGAGCGCGGCCTGCGCCATCCCGACGGCGAACGCGCCGACACTCGGCCGGAACAGGTCCAGTGTCCGCATCGCCACGCCGAAGCCGCGGTCCTGTTCGCCGAGCAGTTCGTCGCGTTCGACGCGGACACCATCGAAGACCAGGGTGCCGATGGGATGCGGGCTGACGAGGTCGAGGTGTTCGCCCGACAGCCCGGCCCGGTCGGCGGGGACGACGAACGCGGACACCCCGCGCGATCCCGCTTCCGGTGTGGTGCGGGCGAAAACGCTGTAGAAATCGGCCTCGGGGGCGTTGGAGATCCACATCTTCTCGCCGGTGAGCCGCCAGCCGTCGCCGTCGGGCTCGGCGGCGAGCTCCAGGGCGGCCGCGTCCGAACCCGCGTTCGGCTCGGTGAGCGCGAAAGCGGCGACGGCGTCGCCCGCGGCCACGGCGGGAACCCACTTCGCGACCTGCGAGTCCTGCCCGGACTGCAGCACCGGATACGTGCCCAAGCCCTGCAGCGCCAACGCCGTCTCGGCCTCGGTGCTCTGGCTCGCGAGTGATTCCCGCAGGATGCAGAGATCCGTCGCGGCGGCCTCCCGGCTCGGGCTGCCGCCGTCGACGCCGGGGAACAGCCGGGCGAGCAGGCCGAGCGCGCCCAGTTCCTTGAGCAGCGGCCGGTTGACCGCGCCTTCGGTGCCGGATTCGGCCAGCGGGCGGAGTTTTTCGGCGCCCAGCCGCCGGACTTCTTCGGCGAAGGACTGCTGATCGGGGCTCAGTGCGAAGGCGGTCATCGGTCGCTCCCAGGTCGCCAGCGGGCGTGCGCGGTGCCGGGTTCTCCCGAGCGCAGGAGTTCCAGCCGTGGTTTCGGCCCGTCGGTGCGGCCGCCCTGCGGTTTCCGGCTGCCCGCCGCGAACTGCTTCGGCCACGGCATCGGATAGCCCTGCTCGGCGGCGGCGTGCAGTGTCCACTGTGGATCGTAAAGGTGGGTTCTGCCGAGCGCGCACAGATCCGCGCGGCCCGCGAGGATCAGCGAGTTGACGTCGTCGTAGGAGGAGATCGCGCCGACGGCGATCACCGCGATCCCGTATTCGCGGCCGATCTCGTTGCGGATCCGGTCGGCGTACGGCGTCTGATAGCTGCGGCCGTACTCGGGTTTCTCCTCGCTGACGACCTGACCTGTCGACACATCGATGCCGTCCGCGCCGTGTTCGGCGAACGCGCGGGCGATCTCGACGGCGTCGTCGACGTCGATCCCGCCGTCGTACCAGTCGGTCGCGGAGATGCGGACCGTCATCGGCCGCTCGGCGGGCCACGCGGCACGGACGGCGTCGAAGACTTCGAGCGGGAAACGCAGCCTGTTCTCCAGTGAGCCGCCGTACTCGTCGGTGCGCCGGTTGGTCAGCGGGGACAGGAACGACGACAACAGGTAGCCGTGCGCGCAGTGGAGTTCGAGGAGATCGAACCCCGCCCGTGCGGCGGCTCGGGCGGACTGTGCGAACTGGTCGCGGATCTCTTGTAGTTCAGCGACCGTGAGTTCGCGCGGGGTCTGGTTCGCTTCGCTGTACGGGATCGCGGACGGGCCGCAGATCTCCCAGTTGCCCTCGGGGAGCGGCTGGTCGATGCCGTCCCACATCAGTTTCGTGGAGCCCTTGCGCCCGGAATGGCCGAGCTGGACGCCGATCCGCGCGGGCGAATGCCCGTGGACGAAGTCGGTGACCCGCTTCCACGCTCGTTCTTGTTCCTCGGTGTACAGGCCGCCGCAACCCGGGGTGATCCGGCCGGTTTCGGAGACGCAGACCATCTCCGTCATCACCAGCCCGGCGCCGCCGAGCGCCTTGCTTCCCAGATGTACCAGGTGGAAGTCGGTCGGGACGCCGTCCTCGGAGGAGTACATGTCCATCGGCGAGACGACGACGCGGTTCGGCAGGTCCAGGTTCCCGATACGGAACGGCTGGAACATCGGCGGCCGGACTTCGGTGTCCAAAGTGGACGCGAACCAGCTGTCCAGTTCCGCGGCGAACTCGGGATCGCGCAGCCGGAGATTGTCGTAGGTGACGCGGCGGCTGCGGGTGAGGATGTTGAAGGCGAACTGCGCCGGATCCTGGTGGGTGTACTGGCCCAGGTTCTCGAACCATTCGAGGCTCGCCTGCGCGGCGCGCTGGGTCGAGGTGACGACCGGCCTTCGCTCCGCCTCATAGGCTTTCAGCGCACTGTCCATATCGGACTGTTCGTGCAGGCAAGCGGCGAGCGCGAGCGCGTCCTCCATGGCGAGCTTCGTGCCGGAACCGATGGAGAAATGCGCCGTGTGCGCGGCGTCGCCGAGCAGGACGACGTTCTCGTGCCGCCAGCTCGCGCAGCGGACGGTGGCGAAGGCGGTCCACTTCGAATTGTTGGCGAACACCTGATGGTCGCCGAGGACGTCCGCGCACAGCTCGCGGATGACCTCGATCGACTTCTCGTCGCTCTCGCCCGGCGCCAGTGACGTCGCGGCGATCTCGCCGAACGCGCGCTGCCAGACGTCCTCGTGCAGTTCGAGGATGAACGTGCTCGCGGTGTCGCTGTACGGATAGCCGTGGATCTGCATGATCCTGTGCGGGGTTTCCAGGACGTGGAACTTGAAGGCGTCGAAGACGAGGTCCGTGCCGAGCCAGATGTACTTGCAGCGCCTGGTCTGGAGGCTCGGCCGGAAGCTCTCCGCGAAGGCGTTGCGGGTCGGCGAGTTGACGCCGTCCGCCGCGACTACGAGGTCGTACTCGGCGCTCGCCTCGGCCGCGCTCGGCGCCTCGGTGCGGAACCGGACGTCGACGCCGAGCTCCGCGCAGCGTTCCTGGAGGATGCCGAGCAGCCGTTTGCGGCTCATCGCGGCGAACCCGTGCCCGCCGGAGGTGTGCACCGTGCCGCGGAAGTGGACGTCGATGTCGTCCCAGCGCGCGAACTCCCGGCGCATGGCCGCGTGGATCACCGGATCGGCGTGCTCGATGCCGCCGAGTGTCTCGTCGGAGAACACCACCCCGAACCCGAAGGTGTCGTCGGGCGCGTTGCGCTCCCAGACGGTGATCTCGTGATCGGGATGGAGCTGTTTCGCCAGCGTGGCGAAGTAGAGCCCCGCCGGGCCGCCGCCTAACACCGCGATACGCACGTCGCTCAGGGTATGTCGCGGTATGTACGACCGTCAACGATACGGGATATGCTGACCCGTATGGAGCGCATCAACCCGCCCGAGCTCGGCCGCCCCTCCGGTTTCTCGCACGCCGTCGCGGCGAGTGGCCGGTTCGTCTTCCTCGCCGGTCAGACGGCGTTGGACGAGGAGAACCGCATCGTCGGCGACGGCGTGGTCGAGCAGTTCGAACGCGCGCTGTCCAACCTGCTCACCGCGTTGCGCGCGGCGGGCGGGAAGCCGTCGGACCTGTGCAGCGTGACCATCTACATCGTGGACATGGACGACTACCGGGCCCACGCGCGCGAGATCGGCGCGGTGTGGAAGCGGCTCGCGGGGAGCGAGTACCCCGCGATGGCGGGGATCGGCGTCAGCCGGCTTTGGGACGTGGAAGCACTGGTCGAGGTGCAGGGCTTCGCGGTCGTTTAGGGCAGGGTGCGCGAGACGTGGGCGGCCGCGGCCTCGCCCAGCCGCGAGTGCAGCGTGAAGAACAGGTCCGCGGCCCGGATCCCGGCCCAGCTCGGCGGCAGCAGTTCGGCGGGCAGGCCCGGGTCGAGGTAGGGCAGGCGCCGCCAGTCGGTCAGCACCCGGACGTAGTCGGCGAACGCTTCGGCCTCGTCCGTGGTCTTGCGCAGCTGCCACCGCCGCAGCGCGGCCGCGTGCTCGTCGACGAAGGCGGTGTACAGCGCTTCGAGCTGGTCGAGGTCCCACCACTCGCGGATCTTCTCCCGCACGTCGCCGAACGCGAGGTGCTCGGCGTGGAAGAGATCGGCGTAGCCCTCGAGTTCGAGCCGCCGCAGCATGTCGGACGTCGCGTCCCGCAGATGCGCGGGCGCGATCCAGACGCCGGAAGACGCGGTCCCGAAGCCGAGCCTGGCCAGTTGCGTGCGCAGAACGTGCCTTTTGTGCCGTTCGGCCTCCGGGACGGAGAACACCGCGAGCAGCCAGCCGTCGCCGGGGGTGGCGCGTTCACGGCGGAAGATCCGCTCGTCGCCTTCGCGCAGGATCGCCAGCGCGGTCTCGGAAAGCTCGTACCCGGCGGCCCCGTCGCGGCGCACCGCGGACAGGATCCCGCGCCGCTTCAGCCGGGAGATCGACGACCGGACGGCCGGTTCCTCGACGTCCACTCCGGCCAGCAGGTCGATCAGGGAGCGGACGGAGAGCCAGCCGCCCTCGCCGCGCGAGTAGAGGCCGTACACGGTCACGATCAACTGGCGCGGTTGCGCCGTTCGCCCCGCGCCGTCGACTTCGGTTGCCTCCGACACGGCCGTCACCCGGTCACCATACAACGGCGATGAGCTCATGTTTCGGTCGTGACCGAAGCGTTCCGCACTTAGCGTCACGGTATGGAGAATCCCCTGATCGAAGCCCCCGTTCCGCCGGTGCCCCAGGACGTCGAGCCGGGTGGCGTCCGGTGGTTGCGGGCGAACGTCGCCCGGTTCAGCCAGCCGGAGGACCACGCGCGGCGGCGGGCGCTCGTGCTCACCGAGCTGGCACCGATGGGATCCTTGCGGGACAAGGCTTTCGCGCTCGCCAAGGCGATGCGAGACGAGGTGGAGCGGGTGCCGGTCGCCGTACTGGCCGCGGAACTCGGCCTGCCCGACGTTTCCCGCGACATCGCGGCGGTTTCCGCCGCCTATCACCCGCATACGGAAATCGGTGCCGACACCGAAGAAGCCATGCACAGGCTGGTCGAGGTCTGCGGCGGTGACGCGGACGAGCGGACGGCCGCGCGGATCGGGCTCCTGGTGCAGGCCTGCGACGCGACGGCCAAGCTGCTCGGCAAGGCGCTGGCCGCCCATCGGTCCGGTGAGGACGTCGAAAGCCTGCTCGACCGTGTGCTGCGCGAGGATCCGCCGGTCCGGATCACCCGGCGGTGGGTCGGCGGCGAAGTGGTCGAGGTGGACCTGTCGGGGCATCCGTTCGGAGCAGGGCCGAAACAGTGCCCCGGAGAAGCGTCGGCGCGGCAAGTGGCCGCGGGAATTCTCGACGCCCTGCTGTGCTAAGACTTACCCCGGTCATCTGGAACTGGGGAGTCTTTCGATGCTGTATTTCAATGGTTTCTTCGGCATTCTCACGCTCGGTCTGTGGATCTTCTGCATCGTCGACGTGATCACCACGGACGAGGGATCGTGCCGCAACATGCCCAAGGGGATGTGGCTGCTGCTGGTGCTGATCGTCCCGCTGATCGGCTCGATCGTCTGGCTGGTCGCCGGGCGCCCGCAGCACGCCGCCCGCGCGCCGCGCGGACGGTACGAACGGGAGACGCCGGCGTTCCCGGAGTACGACCGGCCGGGCCGGTTCGCCGCGACGAGCGCGGCCGACGACGAAGAGTTCCTCCGCAAGTGCCGGGAGCGCGCCGAGGAGCAGCGCCGCAAGGCCCGTGAAGGCTGAGTAGCCTCGGCGGAGAGATCGACACTGGAGGAAAGAATGTCCGAAGCACTCGACTGGAACAAGAACATCATCAAGGAGTTCCGCGAGAACGAGGGGAAGGTGGGCGGCCCGTTCGAGGGCGGCTCGCTGCTGCTGCTCACCACCGTCGGGGCGAAGAGCGGTGAGCCGCGCACGTCGCCGCTCGCGTACGCGATGGAGGACGGCAAGTACATCGTCGCCGCTTCGTACGCCGGCGCGGACAAGAACCCGGCCTGGTACCACAACATCGTCGCGAACCCGAAGGTCACCATCGAGGTCGGCACGGAGAAGTTCGAGGCGACCGCGACCGTCGTCCTGGAAGACCGCGCCGAGCGCGACCGTCTGTACGCGAAGATGGTCAGCATGATGCCGGGCTTCGCCGAGTACGAGCAGAAGACCGACCGGGTGATCCCGATCGTCACCATCTCGCGCTGATACGGACTAGGCACACAGGCGCGCGGTGTGAGCCAAGGCGTGACTCGCGTGATCAGAGGCGTAACTCGCGTGACTGGAGGCCGCACTCGCGTGTTCCGCCGCTGATCACGTGAGTTCCGCCTTCAATCACGCGAGTTCCGGCTTCGATCACGTGAGTGCGTGCGGCAACTACCGCATTCAGAGGACGAAACGCGAGGGGGTCAGCGTGCGCCGCTGGGGGCTTCGACGGCGTTCGGCCGCTTGAGTTCGGCTTCGGCCGCGCGCAGCGCCTTGCGCTCCTGGCGGCGCGCGATCAGCTTCTTGCCGGTGAGGATCATCGGCTGCTCCACCCAGCGGTGGATCAGGTCGGCGATCGCGAGCCCGACGGCGAACACGGTCAGCGCGCTGATCATCCGGTGCTCGCCCAGCGGCGGGATGGCCGCGACCACGGCGAAGTGCACCGGGCCCTGCAGCAGGTAGAGCGAGTACGAGCGCTCACCGACGAACCGCATCACCTTCGTCGCCAGCAGCCAGCGAAGCGGCCCCGGCGAAACCAGCACCACCAGCAACATCGCCGAGAGCAGGCCGTAGGCGATCAGCAGGCCGAGGTTGCTGCCGGTCTCCCACCACAGGCTTTCCATGTTGACGTGCAGCACGGCGAACGCGCCGAACACCGGGATCGCCGCGAGCGGATGGGTCAGCGGTTTGATCACCGCGTAGGACCGCCGGTAGTGCATCGCGATCGCCAGCACGCAGCCGATCAGCAGGATCGCGTAGTGCACGGTCGACCGGTAGATCGGCACCTGCGGCCCGTTGAGCACCCAGCCGCTGGTGACCCCGACCAGCCCGGCCATCAGCGCGAACGCGGCGATCGCCAGCGCGAGTTTGCGCCAGGCCGCGGCCAGCCCGACGGCGCCCGCGACCACCAGCAGGAACGGCCAGACCAGGTAGAACTTCTCCTCGATGCCCAGCGTCCACGAGCCGCTGAAGAAGTTGTCCGGGCCGTTCGGGCTGCTGGCGGGCAGGAACTCGTTGAAGAAGGTCAGGTAGTACTTCAGCGCGTGCGGGAGCTCGCGGGTGAAGAACTCCCCGCGCAGCCACACGAACACGATGATCCCGCCGAGGATCACCAGGTACGGCGGCAGGATCCGGAACACCCGCCGCAGGTAGAACGCCGAAAGCGAGATCCGGCCGGTCCGGTCCTGCTCACGCAGCAGCAGCGTCGTGATCAGGAAACCGGACAGCACGAAAAAGATGTAGACACCGACCCAGCCGGACAGCCAGCTCCACTTCGGACCCGCGAAGTGGAAGAGGATCACGATGGTGGCCGCGATCGCGCGCAGCCCGTCGAGCGCGGGGAACCGACGCATGGCGAGGAACTCGTCATGGTCCAAAGTGCGCACAGTGCCCCCTAATGGCGGTATCGGCCCGGAAGTATACGGGTGCCGCCCACTGTGCCTTCGCCCCGCATGGGGGCCTCCTACCAGCGGATTTCGGAGATCACCCAGCGTCACGCGCGGGTTCGACGTTATGAGTGAGCCGGAAGCGGTTCGCCGGATCGACGGCCGCCTTGACCTCGGCGAGCCGCCGCAGATCGGCCGGTGAGTACACCTTGGCCGCTTCGTCGCCCGCGCCGCTGTCGCCGTAGACGAAGGTCAGGAGCTTGCCGGTCGACTTGGGCTTCAGCGCGTCGAACAGCTTCCCGTGGGCCGCCTTGATCTCGGCCATGCCCGCGTCATCCACTACGGACAGTGCCCGGACGGTGAAGCGGGCTTCGCGGTCCCAGCCGACGCCGGGGTGCTCGGGCAGGTCGGACAGCGCGCCGCCGAGCAGGTCCAGCAGGACGACGGTCGGCACCGGGGCGCCGGGGCCGGCGTGTTCGAGGATCGCGTCGAGCATCGTGTCGTCCAGTTCGGACACGGTGGCGTTGTCGGCGCGGTAGCCGTGCGGGAACGGCGGCTCGTTCGCGATCTTCCCCGATTCGGTGAAGGGGATTTCGGCGAGCGTGTCACCCAGCAAGGGGGCGGCGGCGCGCAGCGGGGCGACCAGGCGCTCGCCCTCGGCGGCGTCACCGAGATAGGCGATCCGGATCTGCGCGACGTGCTGTCCGCGCAGCGGCTCGGGGACCATCGGCAGGTCCGGCATCGGGACCATGCCCAGCGACGACGTCATCTCGCGCGGCAGGTCCGCCGCCCAGTCGCGCCAGGCGTGGAGCACGGCGGACAGCGATTCGGTGCCGAACTGCAGGCTCCCGCCGTACAGCCGGGTGACCGGGACGAGCCGGAACTCCAGCGCGGTGACGATCCCGAAGTTGTCGCGGCCGCCCCGCAGCGCCCAGAACAGGTCGCTTTCGGTGTCCGGGGTGGCGCGGCGGAGTTCGCCGTCGGCGGTCACGACCTCGATCGCGGTCACCTGGTCGGCGGCCAGCCCGTACTTGCGGCCGAGCAGGCTGAACCCGCCGCCGAGGGTGTACCCGACGACGCCGACTCCGGGGAAGGAACCGCTCAGCGGCGCGAGCCCGTGCTTCGCGGCCGCCTCGATGACCGCACCCCAGCGCACGCCCGCGTCGACTCGTGCGATGCCGTCTTCGATCCGGATCCCGGTCATGCGGTGGGTGGTGACGAGGACGCCGCCCTCGAAGGGGACGCCCACGCCGTGCCCGGTCGAGTGGACGGCGATCGGGAGATCGTGCTCGGCGGCGTGACGGACGGCCTCGACGACGTCGGCGGCCGAAGCGGCGGGCACGATGACGTCGGGACGGCGGGGCACTGCGGTCTGGAAACCGGCGAGTTCGGTGTCGTAATCGGGGTCGCCGGAGCGGAGCATCGTGGTCATGAGACCAGCGTGATCTCGATTCGGTCAGAAGTCCAAGATCTGGTTTGTCTGGCAACTAGAATCATTGGTTATGGAACTGCGCCAGCTCGAATACTTCGTCGCGGTGGCCGAGGAAGCGAACTTCACCCGCGCCGCCGAACGGCTGCACGTCGCGCAGCCCGGCGTCAGTGCCCAGATCCGCCGCCTCGAACGCGAACTCGGGCAGCCGCTGCTCGACCGGTCGGCCAGGGCGGTGCGGCTGACCGAGGTCGGTGCCGCCGCGCTCCCGCACGCGCGGGCCGCGCTCGCCGCCGTCGCCGGGGTGCGGCAGGCGGTCGACGATCTCACCGGGCTGGTCCGCGGCCAGGTCGCGATGGGCATGGTGTCCTCGCGCGGCCCGGTCAACCTGCCCGATCTGCTCGCGCGCTTCCACGAGCGGCATCCGGCCGTCGACATCACGCTCGCCGAGGCGACCTCCGACGTCCTGCTCGCGGGCGTCGCCGACGGCCGCTTCGACGTCGCGCTGATCGGCGTCTCCGGCGAACCGCCGCCGGGGATCGGCCTCGAGGTCGTCCTCGACGAGCCGCTGGTCGCCATCTCCGGTCCGGACGACGCGCTCACCGGGCAGGCCACGATCACGTTGTCGGAGCTGGAAAGCCGGTCGCTGGTGAGCCTGCCGAAGGGCACCGGCATGCGCGCGATCGTCGACGCGGCGTTCCTCGCCGACGGCGCGCAGCCTCGGGTGACGCTGGAGGCAGGCGATCCGAACGTCGTCGCCGAACTGGTCGGGCGCGGGCTCGGCGTCGCCGTGGTGCCGATGTCGCTGGCGACGCACTACACGAAACTGCACGCCATGAAGATCACGCGGCCGGCCAGACTGCGCGCGAAACTGGCGCTGGCCTGGCGGACGGAGGGGCCGGTCAGCCCCGCCGCCCGCGTGTTCATCAGTCAGGCACGGGCGCTGCTCGGGTTGTGAGCCGCCACAGCGAGGTCACCTCCTTCGCGTCGGCCCGTCGATGCCTCGGCCGGATGTCCTCCTTGCCCAGCACTTCGAGACCGGCCCGCTCGAACAGGTCGAGGAGTTCTTCGCGACGGCGCAGGCCCAGCAGTTCGGCAAGATCCGAGAGGATCAGCCACGCCTCCCCGCCGGGTTCGAGGTGCCGCGGCAGCCGGTCGAGGAACGCCTTCAGCATCCGGCTTCCCGGGTCGTACACGGCACGTTCGAGCGGGGTGTACGCGCGGGCGGGCAGCCAGGGCGGATTGCAGACGATCAGCGGTGCGCGGCCCGGCGGGAACACGTCCGTCTCGAGGATTTCGATCGCGTCGAAACCCAGGCGATCGAAGTTCTCCCGCGCGCAGGCGAGCGCGAGAGGTTCGTTGTCCGTCGCCACCACGCGTTCGACGCCTCGATGGGCGAGGACCGCGGCGAGCACGCCGGTGCCGGTGCCGATGTCGAACGCGAGTTCCTTGGCAGGCAAGGGAGTTCTCGCCACCAGATCGACGTACTCGCCGCGGACGGGGGAGAAGACCCCGTGGTGCGGGTGGATCCTCGCGCCGAGCGCCGGGATCTCGACGCCCTTCACGCGCCATTCGTGCGCGCCGACGACGCCGAGCAGTTCACGCAAGGAGACCAGCGACGCGGTTTCGGACGGCCCGTAGACCTCGGCGCAAGCCTCGCGGACGTCCGGCCCGCGGCGCAACGGCAGGACATGGCCCGGATCCAGCGGGACCAGCAGCCTGCCGAGGATCCGCGCCCGGCGTGACCGCTGGTTCCGCTGGTCCGGAAAGGGTTTTCCCGCCGCCGTTCCGCACCGCCGGGACATCGCGGCGAGGAGGTTCCGCGCGCCGGGGAAGTCGCCGTACCAGGCGAGTCCGGTGCCGGACGCGGCGAGCAGGAACGCCTCGTCGGCGGTGATGCGATCGTCGACGTCGACGAGGCGTTCGGGGCGTTTCGTGCCGACGGTGGTCAGCCAGCGCCGACCACCGTCCTTTGTGGACAGGGGGTTCATGGTTTCCGTTCCTGTTTTCGCCCGCGGCGAAGAGACCCCTCGGGCTCCGTGGGGTGTGGTCAGGAACGGCGGTTAGTGGACCACCGCAGCATGAACCGGTGTCGACACGAAGCCGAGTTTAGCGGAACGACGCGGCGTGATCGGTGGCCCAGACCTCGAAGTCCAGCCCCGGCCTACCGGTGACGTCCTGGACGGTCGAGGTGACCTCGCCCGGTTTCGTCACCAGTTCCCGCAATCCGGTCAGCATCGTGTCGACGACGAAGTCCGGCATCTTGGTGAGCAGGGCGGCACGCGCTTCGCCGAGCGGGATCTCCTCCCAGCGCGCCGGACGGCCCGCGGCCTCGCCGATGATGCGGGCTTGTTCGGCCTGCGTGATCGGCCGCGTGCCGGTGAGCGGGTACTTCGCCCCCGCGTGCCCGTCGCCGGTCAGTGCTTCGACGGCCACCGCGGCGATGTCCTTCTCGTGGATCAGCGGCATCGACGCCTCGCCGTACGCGCCGCGGACGACGCCGTCCGCGCGGATCGACGGTGCCCAGCCGAGGGTGTTGGTCGCGAACGCGTGCGGCCGCAGGAAGGTCCACTCCACGCCCGCGGCTTCGATCGCCTCCTCGACGGTGCGATGCCAGGCACCGATGGCGTTGTCCTGCTCCACGAGGGAGTCGTCGACGGCGCCCGAGGAAAGGAACACCACCCGCTTCGCCCGTTCCCCGAGCAGCGACACCGTGGGGACCAGGGCTTCGGCGGCGCCGGAGAGCATCAGGAACACGGTGTCGACGCCGTCGAGCGCCGGCGCGATCGTTTCCGGTTTCGCCAGGTCGCCGCGGACGCCGTCCGGCGGCGGGTTCCGGCTCAGCGGCCGGACCGGGACGTCTCGCTCCCGCAACCGGGCGACGACCTGCGAACCGACGTTGCCCGTCGCGCCGGCGACCAGGATCGGCTTCATGCCGCCACCGCCGAGAAGACCGGGCGGTACCGCTTGACCGACCCGCCCGACATCCCCGGGTAGGTCTGCACCTTCTTCCACGCGTCCGTCGTGCCGATGCCGTCGGCGCCGGGGGCCGCGAGCGCGGCGAGGTGGGCTTCGGCGCTGACCCATTCGGCGTAGTTCAGCACGCGGGTCCCGTCGGTGCTCACGTGGAAGTACCCCGAGATCCCGCCTTTGGGATGTGCAGGTTCGGATGCCAGCGCTTCGAAGACGAGGTCGATCCAGTCGCGTTGCCGCCGCTCGTCAGGTCCTTCGAACTCGACCGAGACGATCACGAGGCAGCCCGGCGTTCCTTCGCCGCGGTGGCCGCGGTAGAGGTGGAACACGGGCGCGCCGTCCAGGTTCCGGATGACTTCTTCGCTGGTCCACTGCTCGTAAGTGAAGGCACCGTCGTGGTCGATGCCTTCGTACGCGGTGAAGGAAACGAGCCCCTCGTGGCTCTTGTACGCCGCCCGTGCCGCGTCGGCGTCCGGCCATTCCCGCGCCACGACGACGGTCGCGTCGTCGGGCGTCGGCCAATGTCCTTTGTGGATGGTCATTTCGGAGGTCCCCTGTACTGTCATGCCTCCAGCATGAAACTTAAACAAGGGTTGAAGTCAAGCTAGGATCACGGGCATGTCAGAACTCCCGGCCGAACTCACCATCGGGGAGCTGTCGCGGCGCAGCGGTGTCGCCACCTCCGCCCTGCGGTTCTACGAACGCCAGGGCCTCATCAGCAGCAGGCGGACCAGCGGAAACCAGCGTCGCTATCCCCGGAGCACACTTCGCCTCGTCGCGTTCATCCGCGCGTCGCATCATCTCGGCATCCCGCTCGAGGTGATCGGCGGCGTACTCGACTTCCTGCCGGAGGGCGCCGCGCCGGATCACGCGTTCTGGCGACGGGCTTCGGCCTGCTGGAGTGCCGAGCTGAACAAGCGCATCGAGCAGCTGGAGTGCATGCGGGACCGGTTCACCGAATGCATCGGCTGCGGCTGCCTGTCCTTCGATCAGTGCGTGCTGGTGAACCCCGGCGATTTCCTCGCCGCGAAGGGACCCGGCCCGGCGCGGCTGATCAGCGACTGAGCACGGCCAGTTTTCGTTCCAGCAGCCGTCGTTCGGCGCTGTTGCCCGCCTGCCGGATCGCCTCTTCGTACTCTTGGGCGGCTTCGGCCGTACGGCCCGCGCGATGCAGCAGATCGGCGCGAATGGCGTGGTAGAGGTGGTATCCCTCCAGGTCGAGGGCATCGATCACGTCGAGCGCCTTCTCCGGGCCGCGTACCTCGGCGACCGCGACGGCCCGGTTGAGCGCCACGACCGGCGTCGGATTCATCGCGAGCAGCAGGTCGTACAGCTCGACGACCTGCGACCAGTCGGTGCTCGCCGTGTCGGCGGCGTCGCTGTGGACGGCGTTGATCGCCGCCTGGATCTGATACGGCCCCGGCTGGTTCCGGCGCAGGCAGGCGCGGACCAGCTCCTGCCCTTCGGCGATGAGCGCCCGGTCCCAGCGTGACCGGTCCTGCTCCGCCAGCAGCACGACGTCGCCGTCTTCACCGGTGCGGGCGGCGCGGCGCGACTCGGTGAGCAGCATCAGCGCCAGCAGGCCGGTGGCCTCCGGTTCGTCGGGCATGAGGCCGGCCAGCAGCCTGCCGAGCTGGATCGCCTCGGCGCACAGGTCCTCCCGCACCAGCCGCTCACCCGAGCTGGCCGTGTATCCCTCGTTGAACACGAGGTAGATCACGGCGAGCACCGAACGCAGCCGGTCCGGCAGGTCGGCGTCGCCGGGGACGCGATACGGGATCTTCGCGTCGCGGATCTTGCCCTTCGCACGGACCAGCCGCTGGGCCATCGTCGTCTCGGGGACGAAGAACGCGTGCGCGATTTCGGCGGTGGTCAAGCCGCCCAGCAGTTTCAGTGTCAGCGCGACCTGCGCGGGAACGGCCAGCGCGGGGTGACAGCAGGTGAAGATCAGGCGTAGGCGATCGTCGCGCACCGGGCCCTCCTCCACTGGTTCGCTGTCCGCGTTGAGCAGCGCGGCCTGGGCGTGCTTGTCGTCGCGCGCGGCTTCCCGGCGCAGGCGGTCGACGGCCTTGTTGCGGGCGGTCGTGATGATCCAGCCCGCCGGGCTCGGCGGTGGACCGCTGGACGGCCACCGGTCCACCGCCTCGGCGAAGGCGTCCTGGACCGCGTCTTCGGCGATGTCGATGCTGCCGAAGACGCGGACCAGCACGGATACCGCGCGGCCGTACTCCTGTGCGAAGACCCGGCCGATGTCTTCGGAGGTCAGGGCACGCACGAAGGGTCTTCCACACCCTGGAACGGCCGGACCTCGACCGGGAGATAGGTGATCTCGGCGATCCGGCGGCCCCAGTCGAGCGCGGCGTCCAGATCCGGCACCTCGACGATGGTGAAACCGCCGAGATGTTCCTTCCCTTCGAGGTACGGGCCGTCGAGCGTCGCGATCTGACCGTTCTCCGAGGCCCGCAGCACGGTCGCGGTGGTCGGCGGGTGCAGGCCCGCGGCGAACACCCACACCCCCGCGGTCTTCATCTCGTCGTTGAGCGCCTGGATCTTGCGCGTCACCGACTCGAGGAACTCCGGCGGCGGAAGGGGGCCGTCGGGGTGGTAGAGGCTGATCAGGTACTGGGTCATGGCGTCCTCCTCGTTCGTGCGGACTTTCACTCCCTATACGAAGGGCGACCCGCCGATTCGACAGCGACGGCGATCTTTCCGGGTTTTTTCTTTCCGCGCATTTCGTCGCAGGTCAGGCGGGCAGACGGCAGCCGGGGCGGGACAGGTCGAGCCGTGCGCCCTTGGTCAGGCAGGCCGAGATCCGATGGACCTGCTGGCCGTAGCCGCGGCCCTGCACCGCGGTCACGGTGCCGTCCCGGCCGACCTCGCACGGGTTGCCCTCGGTGCATCGCCCACCGTCCCGGTTGTGGGTGTTGTTGACGCCCATCACGGTATTCCCGTCGAGGGACAAAAGCGCCGAGCCGGAGGCGCCGGGCCTGCTCACACAGGTGTCGCTCTGGGCGTAACGGACCGCGTCGTCCTGCTGGTATCCCGCCTCGCGCAGATGCGGCACCACCGCCTCGATCGTGCACTGCGGGCGGCCGCTGGCGTAGGACATGAGCAGGCGGTCTCCGGCGCGCATCGGGGTGGTGGTCAGCCGGAAGACCTTCGCGCCTTCCCTGGCCAGCTGCGCGTACGTCTTGTTCAGCCGGTACAGCGCGATGTCGGTGCCGGTCATCGTCGCGTACACCAATCGGGTGGCGCCGGCGCTGCTCTTCGGATAGCCGTCCCGGCCGGCGATGGTGACCGGGCGGGGCAGGTCGGCGGGCCGGTCGACCAGGGCCTTCCCCGGTGCGGGCCGTCCGCTCGGCACGCAATGGCCGTTGGTCAGCACCAGCGCCTGATCGTGAGGACGCGCGGAGGCCGGGCGCACCACCGCGCCCACGCAGTCACCCACCGCGGCGGTGCCCTCCACGTTCGGGCCGGGGTCGTCCGGCGGGACGTCGGTGCCGGTCACGATGCCGTCGATCCAGGCCGAGTTCTTCGCGACGTCGGTGTACATGTCGGGGAAGTCGGAGCCGCGGATACCCGGTCCGATGACCGTCCCCGCCAGCGCCCAGCCATCACCCGAACGGATCAGGGCGGGGCCGCCGGAATCCGTCGTCCCCGGCCCGACCGGCGGATCGGTGCGGCCGACGCACAACGGCAGCGTGCTCCCGTCGTCGTCCCAGCAGCGGTCGAGCGGTACGACTTCGGTGTCCGCTTCACGCAGCTTGCTCGGGAAGCACTTCGGGTCGGCGAAGTCGTCGCAGCCGGTCGCAGCCGCGCCCCAGCCGAGGATGCGCACGGGGGTTCCGACGGCAGGGGAGCTCCCGGCGAGCCGGACCGGCTTGGCCCGCACCGGTGCGCGCAGGTGCAGCAGCGCGATGTCCTCACCGGGCGGGTTGTAGGAGAGGTGGCGACGGTAGAACTTGTCGACTTCGGTGACCTCGCCCCCGGCGGTGGTGTCCAGCGAGCCGACGCGGACCTTCCAGCCGCGGGGGACGCCCGCCGTCGCGCCGTTCGGGGTGTTGGCGCAGTGGCCGGCGGTCACCGCCCACTGCGGGGCGATGAGCACCGCCCCGCACCGATGACCGTCCGGGCGGGGAGCTTCGTATTGAAGCGAGACCATGAAGTCGTAGGGCGTGGTGGACTCGGTGCCGCCGATGACGGCCGCCGCGGGGGCGGCGGTCGCCGTCATCAGGGTCAGCGCGAGTGCGAGGGATCGGATTCGCATGCGGATCACGGTGGCCGGTCCGTGTCCGCGGAACTCGATGAGCACGTAACAGTTCCGTGCGCGGCCTGACTGGTACTGCCGGACCCAGGCTGGACAGACCGTGCCATCTCCGCGCGTGGCCCGGTTTTCTGGACTCATCACCCGAGTCCACTTAGGAGAAACAGAGATGACGAATTCCCCGGCACCGCACGCGAACAGGGTCGCCGTCGTCACCGGAGCGTCCAGCGGGATCGGCGAAGCGGCCGCGCGGCGGCTCGCCGGCTCCGGTGCGGCGGTCGCGCTCGTCGCCCGCCGGGCCGACCGGCTGGAAGTCCTGGCCAAGGAGATCGAACGGGACGGCGGCACCGCGCTCGTGCTCGCGGCCGACGTCGCCGACGCCGAGGCGATGCGGGCCGCCGCGGCCGAGGTCGAAGCGAAACTGGGCCGCGCGGACCTGCTGTTCAACAACGCCGGCGTGATGCTGGCCGCGCCGATCGACGAACTCGCCACCGGCGACTGGCAGCGCATGATCGACGTCAACATGACGGGCCTGATGAACGCCATCGGCGCCTTCGTCCCGCATCTGGTCGCTTCGGCGGCCGAAAAGGGTGTCGCGGACCTGGTGAACACCTCGTCCATCGGCGCGCAGGCCGTCTTCCCCTCCTTCGCCGTGTACGTCGCTTCGAAGGCATACGTGACGCACCTGTCGAAGAACCTCCGCGCCGACCTCGGCCCGAAGGGGGTGCGGGTCGCGGCGATCGAGCCGGGCCTGGTCGAGACCGAACTGCAGGGTCACGTCACCGACGCCGGCGCGCTGGAGTGGCTGGACGGCGCGCGCGAGACGCTGACCTGGCTGAAGCCGGAGGACATCGCCGAGACCGTGGCGTTCCTGACCTCGCTCCCGGCGCGGGTGAACCTCCAGCAGGTCACCGTGATGCCCACCGCGCAGGTCTGAGTCGGTTTCAGGGGAACAGGATCCGGGCGATCGCGCGGGCGGCGGTGTCCGGATCCTCCTGGAGCTCGGCGCGTAGCGCGCCGGTGAGCCACAGGTTCGCGAACCCGTGCATCAACGACCATGCGGCGACCCCCGCCATCGCGTCGTCGCTGACCGACGACGCGCCGCTGGTCAGCAGGGCCCCCGCACGGTCGCGAGCGGCGGTCAGCGCCTCGTCGTCCTCGCGGTGGAGCTCGGGGCGGAACATCACCTCGAAATGCGCGCGATGCTCGATCGCGAAGCGCACGTACGCCACCCCGACCTCGACGAAGCCCCGCTCGCCCTCGGCCGCGAGCGCGTCCGCGAGCAGGTCGAACCCCTCGGCGGCCAGCGCGGTGAGCACCCCGGCCTTGTCGCCGAAATGGTGCACCGGCCCGGCGTGCGAGACCCCCGCACGCCGGGCGAGGTCGCGGAGGCTGATCCCGGCCGGGCCGTGTTCGGTGATGGCCGCGACGGCGGCGTCGAGCACGGCCCGGCGGAGGTCGCCGTGATGGTAGGGACTCATGACGATGAATCTAGTCATTGACAAGATGGCCTGCAACAGCGCATCTTGTCAGTGGAAAGATTCGCTGCTCCTTGGGAGGACATGGTCATGGATCCCGGTCTCGTACCCGTACTGATGCTGGTCGCCGTCACGGCGACGCTGTTCCTGCTGGGCGTCTTCAGCGTCCAGCGCTTGAAGCCGTGGCCGGTGGCCGTGCGCGGCGGTGTCGCGGCACTGTTCGTCACCACCGGTCTCGCGCACTTCATCGGCATGCGCGAGGAACTCGTCGCGATGGTGCCGCCCGCGCTGCCCGCGCCGGGACTGCTGGTCACCGTCACCGGTGTCCTCGAACTCGCGGGCGCCGCGGGGGTGCTGTGGTCGCGGACCGCGCCGTGGGCGTCCGCCGGGCTGACGCTGTTGTTGCTGGGGATGTTCCCGGCGAACGTGTACAAGGCCCTGCACGGCCCGGTGACTTCGACGATGGACGAACTGGTGCCGCGCAGCCTGATGCAGGTGGTCTTCCTGGCCGCGACGGTGTCGCTGGTGGTGTATTACGCGCGTACGCCGGACAGACCCTTTTCCCAAAGGAGACCTTAAGTCTTTCCCAAGTTCGGGGCCTCACACTGAGAACGGCCCTACCCTCTGAGAATGAAGATCTCATTGTGGATCGGATTCTGTGGGCTGTGCATCCTCGCCGGGCACATGCTTCTCGGTGCTGTCGGTGTCGTACTGCTGATGAGCTGCCTCCCGGCGGGGCACGAACACGAATCCGGTGAAAGGAAAGCGTCCGCACGGCTGGCCTGAGCTCAGCCCAGCGCGCTGGCGAAGGCGAGGCCGCCCAAAACGGGAACGGCGATCGCCGCGAACAACACCGTCCGGCGGCTCGGTTTGGGACTTTCCAGTAATGCGCGGACACCGGCCGGAACCAACGCGAGACAAAGTCCGGCGGTGCCGATGATCGACACGATTTCGGTGCCCTTCAAAACACCCAGCGGCAGCAGTCCCATCGTCGCCATCCCGATCGACCCGGCGATGCCGAGCACTTTCGCCCGATAGGCGGCGAACGCGAGCACGTACCAGCCGAACATGATCGTGAACGACAGAAAACTGAACAGATGCAGATCCTGGTACGACTCGCTGACCACACTCTCGGCGAATCCGGCTCCGCGCCGTTCGGCAAGGCTGAGGGCGGCCTGGTCGATCCCGGCGTGAAAGGTCCGCTCGAAGAGTCCGAAAAGGACGAACAGGCCACCCCAAGCGGCCAACGCCGGCCTGGTCCGGCAGATCTTCGTGGCGAGCGCGACGATCGCGGGCCACAACACGACGTTGCCCGCCAGGAAACACGTGTACGCGGCGGTCATCAGCGCGGGATGGTCGCTCATCGCTTTCAGCTGGTCGGGGAAGAAGAAGTTGAAGCGTGACCGCAACAGCGTCCCGGTGAGCAGCAGGAGCGGGCCGAGGATCATCGAGACCGCGGCTATGCGGCGGCCGGGGAAGACGTGGTCGGTTTCCATGCTTGGTGAGCGTGCCGGTCGCGGTGGGTTCGCGGATCGGGTCAGGGGCCGATTTGTGGGGTCCGACCGTGGGTGGAGTCTTCTCCGCACAACATCCGCACGTCGCCGTTTTTCGGCGACGGGTTCAGAACGGTGGTGGCTCGTCGCCTAATGGGCGGGGTTCGTGAAGCGGCGGCGGTGTGCTGTCGTGGCGTTGCCCGGTAGGGGTGGTGATGGTAAGGGTGCCATCAGGGTCGAGGTGGTAGGTCCAGCCGGGTTCGTCTTTCAGCCGATGATCGCGGCGGCAGAGGTCGATGAGTTCGGTATCGGTGGTGTGTCCGCCATGCTGCCACGGCACCGCATGATCGAGGTCGCACGCCTGAGCCGGCCGGTGGCAGCCGGGTCTTCGGCATTCACGATCCCGCACCCGCACGAACTCCGCCAAACCCGCGGTCGGCCGGTACCGGTCCCGGCCGAGATCGAGAACCTGCCCGGACAATGGATCGGTGACGATCCGCCGCAACACACTGTTCTCACCGCCAGCGATATGCCTGGCCAACGCCGCGGGAATCGTGCCATGCCCCGCCAACTCCGCCGGGTCCTCGTTCAAACCGAGATAGGTGAACAAGTCCATATAGAGGAACACTTCGCTGCGCTCACTCGGCCCGCCCTGCCCGCCGAGCAGTAGATCGAGCGCGACGTCGGCTCTCAGCTGATCCAGAGTACGGGTCTCGCCACCAACCCTGAGGGCGCGTGCTTCACGGTCGATCCGCTGATACGCGGCAGCGACCTTCTCCACCGGCCCATCCTCGACCTCGATCGAGGCGACCCCGGTCTCCCCATGCCGCAGCGTGAGGCGGCGGCCTTCGCGATGCTGCTCGGCTCGTTTGCCGGCCCCGTCGGGGTCAATGGTGTTCGCCGCGTGATTGGCCGCTTTCCGGACCTGATCCGGATTCTTCTCCGCGATCCGATCCTCCAACAACGCGTCCACCGCACGCGCATCATCGTCCGACAGCCACGCGGTGGCGGTGGCGACTTTCGCCGCACCGAACCCGCTCAATTTCCCGTTGTCCATCAAGGCCAGGGTGCGAGGCAGACGGCTGGTCACCGCGTCCGCGGCGGCCACCAGCGCACCCGCATGATTGTCCGTGACAGACAACGCCAACGCGACCTCCTGCGCCACGCTCCGCGCCCCCTCACGATGCCGGTTCAACTGCGCGAGTGCCCGGAACCGCACCGCTTCCAGGCGTGCGATCCCGGCCGACGCGGCTTGCGCCAACGCGATGGAATCCTTGTCGTCCAACATGTTCGCGGCATCGTTCACCGCTGTCAGCACCTCAGGATCGGTGAGGCTTTCCAGAAGCGCCACAGGCGCGGAATGAGTATCCACCCCACGAACCTACGACCCACCACCGACAATTCCGGGGCCTCACGAGCAAGGGAGGCCTTACCGATTTTAGGCAACAAGGAATCGGTAAAGGGCGGCTGGTCTTGGTCGCGGGTTGGTGTCGCCGTCTTCCGGCAACGCGCCCCTTCGGAAGCCGCAGGGTTCAGCCATCACACCGAATCGCCGTTTTTCGGCAACGAGGCCGAGCAAGCGACTGAGGTCGCCCGTTCACCGCTGCCGATTCCAGTACAAGCGAGCGGAGAAGGACGAGTCAAACCAGACGGAAACTGTCCTTCGGCGCAATGCCCGCACACCACAATCCGGTGCCCGGCCCCAAAAGACCGGACACCGGACAGCGGCGTTCCCCACTCAGTTCGTATCGAGAGCCACCGCGACATCCGCGATCGGCAGCGGAAAATCGCCGACCTTCGCAGCAGCACCAGTAAGCAGATTCACGCTGTAGAAACTCGAAGGCCCGGAAGCCGGGTTGAGCACGGCAAAAGCGCTCACCGAAGTCGTCTTGCCGTTGGTCAGATCGCTGTAGATGTCGAATCCCGCCGCCGGGCCGGTGTCGACGCCGAGTGCGCCGGTCGGGCTGAGGAAGCCGTTGTTGGCGGGCGCTTGGACGAGTACCTGGTCGGTGAGCGTGCCGATGTCGAACAACGTGGTCGCGGTGTCGGGGTTGAGATCGTTGTTCGTGTAGGCGGCCGCCGTGACACCCCTGGTCGGCCCGCCCGCCGGCGGTGTGGTCAGGATGGTGTCTTCGATCGTGACGTGGTCGGCGAGATTGTGCCGCAGGTTCTGGCCGTAGTCGCTGATCACCCGGAGCCGGTCGGCGGCCGGGTTGAAGTCGACGCCGAAGTCCTTGCCGTACAACGGAACGCTCAGTTGCGAGACCTTCGTGACGACGACATCGGGTGCCGCGGGCGGGAATTTGATCGTGTAGATACAGCCTTTCTCGCCCACGCCGTACAGCAAACCGTTCTGGACGCGGAAATCGAGCCCGATCAGCCGCGTCTCCCCGCAGGTGAGCCCCTGCACGAGCCGGACCCAGTCGAGGACCTGGGGTGTGTCGGTGTAGAAGGTGGCCATCAGCTTGCCGTCCGACGAGATCGCGAACGCCCGCGGACCGGCGGCCTGCGCCGAGTTCGCGGTGCCGACGACGAGCGCCGTCGCGAGCGCCACCACGGCCAAGACCTTCGTGAGTCGTGCCTTCATCCGTACTCCCCTCAGCGGAAACTGTGCGAGCACAAGCTATTCGGCGGCACTGGACGGCCATTGGACGTCGGTTGGACCCGGCATCCGGCGGCTTGCGGCCGGGCGAATCCGGCGGAACAGTGGGAGAGATGAACATCCTTGCCTGCTCGATGGTCCTCGGCGCCGGCCTCGTCTTGGCCGCACCCGGTGAGGCGGAAGCGGCCCGGGAATGCGGTTCCGGCGTCAAGGTGATCAAGCCGGTCGTGCTCGAAGATCCGGGGAGGTGGACCTACACGTTCGACCTCGCGTGGTGCGCGGACGGCGGCAGCATCATTTGGGCGGAGCCCTCGGTGACGCCGCGGGTGCACAGCCCGGCCTGCCGCTGGGTCGGCCGTGTCGAGGAGTCGATCAGGCAACTCCCGGACAAGGCGTGGAGCGTGTTCGACATGAGCGAGTTCTCCTGCCAGGACAGCGCGGGCAAGGAACACGGCGTCAATCCGTGGGTGGTCGTGACCTTCCATCCGGCGGGCGCGTACGACACCAGCGGCGACATCGCGGCCTAGGCCCGGAGGATCGACTCCACCACGGCCGCCGCCCGTCTTCGCAACGCGCGATACCCCGCTCGCTCGGCGAGCGCGAGCGCATGACGGGCCTGCCCGAGGTCGCCGGAGACGGTGGCGAGCCCGATGAGCGCGTCGACCTCGGGATACCGGTCGCCGGTCTCCCGCAACAGGACCAGTGCTTGCCGGTACCGGCGGACGGCCTCTTGCCGGTGTCCCGCGCAGTGGTGCACGCTCGCGAGTGCGACGAGAGCTTCGCCTTCACTGCGCGGTTCGCCGGTCTCCCGCGCGAGCCGTAGTCCTTCGCGCGCGTGGTCGAGCGCGTCGGCGCGACGGCCGAGATCGCAGTACACCGAGGCGAGCCTGCCGAGCGTTTCCGCTTCCCCGGCCCGATTCCCGGCTTCGCGATGCAGCGCGAGCGCCTTGACGAGCAGCCCGGCGGCCTCGGCGACCCGGCCGCGGGCGTGCTGCGCCTGCCCGAGGTTGGCCAGGTTGATCGCCTCCCCGTACCGCGAGCCGATGCCGCGATACCGGCGCAGCGCCTCGACGTAGTTTCCGGCGGCTCCGGGCAGATCGCCCATCTCCCACCGCACCAGCCCCAGATTGCCCAGCGCGACGGCCTCCCCGGCGGGTGTTCCGGCGCGTCTGCTCAGCTCCAGCCCCCGCGAGAACCGTGCCGCGGCCGCCGGGAGCCGTCCGGATTGCCAGTACACGCAACCGAGATTGCCCAGCACCGCCGCTTGCGCCTCCACCCAGCCCGCCCGCCGGGCGAGCACGAGCGCGCCGGTGTAGCCACGGACGGCCTCCCGATACCGTCCCTGCCGGAAACCCAGGTCCGCCAGGCTGAACCGGGCGGACGCGCGGGCACGGAGATCGCCGTCCTCCTCGGCGGCGGACAGCGCGGCCCCGGCGGCCGCCCGCCATTCCACCTGGCGCGACGACATCCAGAAGTAGCCACGCAGGGCGTCGGACAGCAGCCAGGCGACCGGAAGCGGTCCGGTCCGCGCCGCGTCTTCGGCGACGGCGGCAAGACTTCCCAGTTCGGTTTCCAGCCACTCCGCCGACGCGGCGGGAACCGGGCCGTCCGGCACGGACAGCGGGAGACGGAACATGTGCGGGTACAACAGTTTCGCCGCGACGTCGACGCCACGCAGGTACCACTCGTGCAGGCGGCGGCGGGCGGACGCGCGTTCCGCCGGGGATTCCCGCGCTTCCAGGCGATCGGCCGCATAACGGCGAAGCAGGTCATGGAAGTGATAGCGGCCCGGCGCGTGCTGCTCGACGAGATGCGCGCCCGCGAGGGTGTCCAGCATCCGACCGGCCCGATCGGAACCGGTAAGGATCTCGACCGCTTCGACGCCGATGTCGTTGCCCGGCACCAGGCTCAGCAGCCGGAACAGACGGCGTGTTTCGGCGGGCAAGGCCGCGTACGAAAGGTCGAAGGCGGTCCGGACGGCGATCTGCTCGTCACCCGGCACGGTGAGCGCGGCGAGCAGATTCCCCTTGCGCAGCTCGATGGCGTAGTCCTCGATGCCGTTGCCGGGATCGTCGGCCAGGTTGGCCGCGGCGATCCTCAGCGCCAGCGGCAGATACGCGCACAGCCCGGCCACCTCGGCGGCCGCTTCGTGTTCGGCCCGGACCCGCTCGGCGCCGAGCAGCCGCGCGAGCAGTTCCAGCGCTTCGCCGGGATCGAGCATGCCCAAGGTGACCCGCCGGGCGCCGTGGAAGGCGACCAGACCGGCCATCCGGTCCCGGGCGGTGACCAGCACCAGGCAGCCCGGACCGGCGGGCAGCAGCGGCCGGACCTGAGCGACGTCGACGGCGTTGTCCAGCACCACCAACGCCTTCCGGTCGGTCATCAGCGTCCGGTACAGCGCGGACGCGGTCTCCGTGTCCGCGGGAAGGCGTTCGGCGGGCACCTCCAGCGCGGCCAGGAACCGGGTGAGCACTTCGAGTGCCGTCGCGGGCGCGCCGCCGGAATGGCCGCGCAGGTTCGCGTACAACTGCCCGTCCGGGAACCGGCCCTTCACCCGATGCGCCCAGTGCACGGCCAGCGCGGTCTTCCCGGCGCCCGCGGTCCCCGTGACGGCCGCGAGTGCCACCGTCCCGCCGGAGCCGCCGGGGCGCGGCACCAATTCATCCAAAATGGACAGTTCGATCGCCCGTCCGGTGAAGCCGGGTGGTTCGGCGGGCAACTGCCGGGGGACACAGGGGGCGGAAGGCGGGCCCGGGAGCGGTTCGCCGTCTTCGAGCAGCGCGGCGTGCGCCGCCACGAGTTCCGGCCCGGGTTCGACGCCCAGTTCTTCGAGCAGCCGCTCGCGAACCTCCTGGTAGAGCCGGAAAGCCGACGCCCGCTGGCCCGCGAGATGGTACGCGCGGAGCAGCCTTGCCTGCGCGGGTTCGTCCAGCGGCTGATCCGCGGCGGCTTCGACCAGTTCGGTCAGCACCTCGTCGGCGGCGCCGATCGCGAGCATCGCGTCGCCGTACCGGGCGAGCAGCGCGCGGCGTTCCGCGAGCAGGGCCACGACCTTCGGATGCGTTGCGAGCAAAGGGACATCGGCCAGCGGCCTGCCACGCCACCGGCGCAGGGCCTCGCCGAACAGCGCCGCGGCGCGGCCGGTCTCGCCGTCGCGCTGGGCGCCGGTCGCCTCGGCGACGAGCCCGCGGACGTGCGGCAGGTCGATGTCGACGGCCTCCCAGCGCACCGCGTAACCACCGCCGACATGCGGCAGGATCTCACTCCCGGATCGCGACGGACGGCCTGGTTCCAGCAGTCGCCGCAGATGTTTGACGTGGGTCTGGAGGACGTTCACCGCGCTGCGCGGCGGCCGGTCACCCCACAGCGCGTCCACCAGTTCCTGCTTGGACATCGCCTCGCCGCCGGCGAGCACGAGCAAGCCGAGGACGGCGCGGCGGCCCGGTGGGCCCAGGTCGACTTCCGCCCCGGCCAGCCATACGCGCAGCGAGCCCAGCACCTGGATCCGCACAGCCACCGGCAGGAACGTAGCGAGCCCTTCCGCGCCGCACAAGGAACGACGACGGAAAGGGCCCCGCTGCGCCCGGCTTTGGGGCCGCTCAGGCTAATGCCCCGCGGGCTGGAGGTCGTGGCCGTTCCAGGTGAACCTGGCCGTGGTGACCGCGTCGTCGCCGTCGCCGCCGGTGATGAGCTGATGGATCCCGACGCCGCCGAGTTCGGCGTAGGTGCACCATTCGTGGTCCGAGGTCAGCATGAGGTCGAGGTCGAGTGCGGACAGCAGGCCGAACACCTGCCCCCGGTTGGTGGTGTCGACGCCGACGAACACCTCGTCGAGCAGGATCACCCTCGGCGCCTTGGGCGCGGCCTGGTAGTGCGCGGCGACGGCGGCGAACAGCGGCAGATGCAGCGCGATTGCCTTCTCCCCACCGGAAAGCGCGCCGTGCAGCTTCTTGGTCAGCAGCTGCCAGCCCGCCCCGTTCGCCCGGTCCACCTTGACCACGAACCGGTGCCACGACGTGTAGTCGAAGACCTGCGCGAGCTGCTGTTCCCAGCTGGTCGCCGTGTCGTCCGCCTTCGCCTGCTCGACGCGCTCACGGAAGAACTTGTGCAGGGACACGCGGTCTTCGGCGGTCAGCTGATCCGGATCCTTCAGCAGCAGATCCCGCGCGGTCTTCGTGCCCGGCGGCAGATCCGGGGAGACCTGCCAGACCAGCCGGACGGCGACCCGCGACGCGGTCCGCACGCGTTCCAGCCGCGCGTTCATGCCGTCGACGAGGTCGTTGGCCTGCCGGATACGGGCCGCGAGATGACGGCGGGTGTCGCCGGTGAGGGTCTTGTCGAACAGGTCGCTCTCGCGGTCGGTGATCTCGTGCCTGCTCTGTTCCGCTTCCGCGTAAAGGATCTTGAGCAGTTCGGCCGCGCCGACCCGCAGCCCGTCGACGACGGCGGTGAAGATCTGGACGTCCTCGTCGGTCTCCAGATCGAGTTCCGCCCGCGAGCTGAGGGTGTTCCGGCAGGTGTGCACGGCTTCCGACAGCCGGTGCAGTGCCTCGCCGAGGTTGCTCGGCGCGTGCGGCACGGACGGCCACGCCGCGGCCACCAGCCGGGCGGTGTCGAGCGCGGCACGGACACTTTCGGACGCGGACAGGGTGGCCTGGAACTTCGGCAGATCCTCGATCCCGCCGTCCGCGGGGAAGATGCCGGTGGCGAGCTTCCGGAACCGGAGCGCTGCCGCGTCCTGTTTCTTGGCCGCCTCTTCGCGTGCCCGCGCGTCGGTCGTCCGGCGGACGCCGAGCGCGCCCAGCGACACCGCGAGCTCCTTGGCGTCGGCGTTCGCGGCGCGGAGTTCACCCGAAAGCTCGCGCAGTTTCGTGCGCAGGCCGTCGATTTCGGCGAGCACCTCGCGCTGGCCGGTGCCGACCGTGCCGTCGATCGCGTCGAGCATCGCGGTGAGCTTGGTGCGTTCGGCCTCCGCGTCGGCGGCCTCCTCCTCGCGCCGGGCCGCGTTCCCTTCCGACCGGTCCGCCTGTTCGGCGCACAGCTCGGCCCGCTGGGTCGCGGTGAGCAGGTTCCCGTGCTCGTACAGCCAGTTCTCGCCCTGGTCGGAGTACGTGCGCAGGGCCGTGGCGAGCGCGGCCAGCGGCGCGCGTTCGGTCGGCAGCCCGGATTCCGAAGCCCGGGCGGTCAGCTCGTGCAGCGCTGTCTTGGCCTCGGTTTCCAGCGTGGAGACGGTGTTCTCCAGATGCCGGACGGCGGCGTCGGCAGCGGTCAGCTCCGCCTCGGCCGTGGTCAGTTCCCCGGTCGCGGCAAGGAGATCGTCGTGACCGGGACGGGCCGCGCGTTCGATCTTGATCAGCTCGCGCCTGCCGCGCAGCGCGGCCAGCTCGCCCTCCAGCTCGGCGATGGTCTTCTCACGGAGGGAGATCTTGTCCCGCAGCGCGGCGATGCGGCGTTCGCGGGCGCGCAGCCGGGCGGAACCGCCGATGTACGCCGGGGCGTCCTTCGTCCAGCTGCCCGACAGGCCGCCCATCCGCCAGGCGCCGTCCGCGCCGATCGCCGCGGGGCCGGCGGGGAGCGTGTCGTCGAAGGCGATCACTTCCAGGATCCGGCGGATCTTCGTAGGCGAAACCTCCGCGTCGGGTTCCGGCACGAGGACGTCGGCGAGCGAACGACCGGAGGCCACCGGCAGCGTGCCGGACTCCGCGAGCACGTCGTGCCCGTCGACGACACCGTGGGAGTTCACCCAGGCGTCGAGCAGCCCGGCGCCTTCGAGCGCGGCCTCGATCCCCGCATGGGTGCTTTCCGGGACCGAGCCGGCGAAATCGACCAGCCGCCACAACGGCGCGCCGCTCATCTCGGCCCGGTCCGTCGTGCGGGTGCGGGGTGGCTCGGGCGCGAGGACGTCCTCGGTTTCGAGCACGCCCGCCTCGACGAGGAGTTCGTCGTGCTCGGCGCGCGCGGTGGCCAGCGCGGCACCGGTCGCCGCCTCCCGCCGGATGATGTCTTCGAGCACGGTCTCGGCGACGGCGCCGAGCCTGCCCAGCAGCGAGACCTCCGCCTCGGCGTCCCGGACGACCGCTTCCACGTCGGGGAACCGCAGCTCACGGCAGCCGATCGCCCATTCGGCGAGCCGGGTGCGCAGATCGCTCAGCGCGAGTTCCCGCGTCGCCGTCGTGAGCTCCACCCGCTCCTGCGCGACGGAGAAATCCGCTCGCGCGCGGTCCAGGTCCGCCTCGGCCTGGTGGCGCCGCCCGACGGCGCGTTCGTGTTTGTCCAGCGCCCGGCCGATCGTCTCGACCTGGTCGCGTTTGCCGCGGACGGCGGCCTGCAGCAACGGGCGGAGCCGGGCCGGTTCGTCCAGCCCGGCGACGAGTTCGTCGTGCACCCCGGCCAGGTTCGCGCGGGTCGCGGCGGCGCGGACCTCGGTTTCCAGCGAGCGCACGAGGTCGGCCTGCCGTTTCGCGGCCTGCTTCGCCGCCCGCGAGCGCTCCTCGTCGGCGTCCGCCTCGGCGCGGAGCCGGTCCGCGTCCGCCCGCAGTGCCTCCGCTTTCTCGCGCGTGGACAAGGTCCGTTGCCGCAGCTTGTCGAGCTCCTGGCCCTTGCGGTACGACTCGGACTCGGTCAGCCCCGACAGACGTGCTTCGGTCTCTTCGACGTCCTTTTCCAGCTTCGCCGCCCGTTCCTCGGCGGCCTCCTTCTTCGCGGCGACCTCGTCGTGCTCCTCGGCCGAACGGCGGGCGGCCGCGGCGAGTTCGTCGAGTTCCGCGGTGGCGTTGATGAGGTTCGCGGCGCCCGCGCGCAGCACACGCTGTGCGTAGGTCTTCTGCCGGGCGGCGAGCGCGCGGGTCGCGTCGACCTCGGTCTCCAGTGAGCCCAGCCGTTCGCGTTGCGCGTCGAGCCGCTCGAAACCCTCGGCGAGATCCGCGATCTCCTGCTGCCCCAACGGCGGAAGCGCGCGGGAGAGCAGATTGGACAGCAGGCTCGGGTCGAGCCGCTGCGAGAGTTTGGGCATCCGCAGCTGCAGCAGCGCGGTGATCAGCGCGTCGTAGCGCTGTTCGCTCAGGGTGGGGAACAGTTTCGCGCGGATCTCGGCGCGGTACTCGGCCGCGCCGTCGTGCACCGTCCCGTGCTCGCCGAGCGCCTCCTCCAGCGCGCCCTTGGTGAGCGGCTGACCGGCCTCGTTGACCAGCGGCAAGCCGTCGCCCACGCGCTGATCGGTGGTGAAGAAGTCGGCGTGCACCGTGCTGGTGTGCGTGCTGGCCTGCAGCCGCGCGCCGCAGGTGAACCACTTCTCGCCCGCCATGCCGAATTCGAGCCAGACGTACCCGACGCGCGTGGCGCCGGAAGCGCCTTCGCCCATCAGGTTCCAGTGCATGCTGCGCTCGCTGGTGCCGAAGGTCGACAACCGGTTGGCGCGCAGGCTCGCGTCGAACAGGAACGGCAGCAGCAGCTCCAGCGCCTTCGACTTCCCGCTCCCGTTGGGGCCGCGCAGCAGCAGGCGCCCGTCGTGGAACTCGAAGATCTCGTCGTAGTAGCGCCAGATGTTGAGGATGCCCGCACGGGAGGGGATCCACCTCGTCACGGTCACGGCGCCTCCTCAGTGCGGTCGGTGTACCTCGCGGCGGCCGGGAGCGGCCGGACGAGTTCGGCTTCGGTGCGGGCCAGCCCGAAGCCGGTCAGCACGGCGAGCGCGTCGACGGTCAGCCGTCGCACGCCGTCCTTGCCCCGGTAGGTCTTGGCCCAGCGCGGGAAGCGTTTCAGCAGTTTGGCGGTGGCCTTCTGCAGGTAATCGACGGTCCGCGGCTCGTCCAGCGCGTCGAGCAGCAGGAGCGCGGCGACCTTGGCGTTGCTGCCGTCGTCCGGGAACCGCTCGTCGGTGGCCAGCCCGTCGACGTCGACGAGCAGCACCCCCTCCGCGCGTTCTTCGAGGACGAAACCGCCCTGCTCCGCGGCACGCCGCAGCAACTGGCGTCCGGTCGGCGTGCCGAGGTACGCGCGTTCCTCCGCGGTCAGCTCGGCGAAGTACAGCACCGGATCGTCGACGAGACGGCGGAACACCGTGTGCCGCAGCCACAGGTTCCGCTGGACGTCGGACGCGCTCGGCGTGTCCTCGTGGCGGCCGGAAGAAAGGCCGTAGCGCTGCTCGTGCGACACCGCCTCCAGCAGTTCCTCGAACCGCAGCGCGACGTCGTCGGCGGGCACGGCGAGCTGGGAAGGACCGACCGGCGCGGCGAGCAGCCGCAGCAGCAACGTCGCGTCGACCCGGAACAGCACCTTCGCCGCCGGATCGTCCACAAAGGACTCCGGATCACCGTCGGCGGCTTCGAGTACGCCGAAGGACTCCAGAAGCTTGAGGACGTCCACGAACGCCAGCCGCTCCGCCCTGGTGGCGACGTCGAACGTGGTGACGAGGTCGTCGGCCGCGCTCGCCTGCGCGACGCGGCCGGCGAGCAACCCGATGGTCGTCACCGGCACGGTCAGCAGTTCGGCCGCCACCACGCACAGCAGGACGTAGCGGCGGCGGTCGAACGCCGCGCGCCCGGAGCGCAGCCGTCGCGCCGGGCGGGTGGGGTCGGCGGCCGCGCGGACCTTGACCAGCCGGGTGTAGCCGAGCCGCGGTTCGACCGTGAGCGTCCAGCCGCAGTAGTAGTCGAACCACTGCCGGATGGGCTCGCGGCGGCGCCGGATGAGGTCGAAGGTCTCGGGGGAGCCGCGTTCGCCGATCAACGGGGTGGCCAGCAGGGCCCGGATCCCGCGCGCGACCTCTTCGCGTTCCGCGATGACCAGTTGGTTCGTGAGGCTCACGCACCGCCTCCGGCCGTGCTGATCTCGATCTCGTAATCGGGGCCGCGGAAGACGCCGCTCGTGGTGGTCAAGCGGGCGACCGCGCCGTTCCTCGGCGGCCGCAGGACGATCTCGATCTGGCCGTCGGACGTCGTGCTCCGCCTGGTGCCCTCCGCGCCGGGCGGCCTGCCCAGCGCCTGGCCCAGCAGGTCCAGCAGCCGCTCGAAAACGGTGTGGTCCAGCTTCTCGAACGCCGAAAGCCGCACGACGCCGCCGGTGTCGAGCATGTTCCAGGCCGCTTCGAGTTCGGCGCGTTCCTGCAGGGCTTTTTCGGCTCTCGCGGCTCTGATCGCGCTGACGTCGCGGACCCGTCCGGTCCGGGTGAACCGTTCGGTACGGCCCGCGGAGCGCAGCAACTCCGACACCTCGACCGGCGGCGCGTCGAGCCACGAGGCCGTCGTGCTGACCACTTCCGGGTCGGCGTGGGCGAGATGCGCGTGCCGCGCGGAGCTCAGCCCGAACATCGTGGACCACAGGCGATGCAGGTCCTCCTGCGCCGGGACGACGGTGAACCACCGCGCCAGCTCACGGAAATCGGCGACCGCGCTGCTCGCGCGCCGCCGCGACTCGGTGATCCGGTCCAGGACCTGGAGAAGCGTGATGATCGCCCGCCGCGCGAGGTTGTGGAGGTCCTCGACCCGCGGCGTCGCCCCGTCCTCGGGCAGGAACCACGCGCGAAGCCCGTCCCACCGCGCCTTGCGGACGTCGAGCCAACGCGCGTCTGGCTTCGGCAGCGCCGCTCCGTTGAGCGCCCGCCGGTGCACGCGCTCGATGCCGTGGTCGTCGATCTCCTTGATGCGGGTGGCGATGGTGTGGGTGTGATGCTCGAGGTCGTTGAGGAACTCCTGCAGATATGCGACCGTCGCCGCCTTGACCTCGTGGAACGTCGCCATGTCGGCCTCCGCGTGCAGGAGGCGCTGGAGGTCGCCGTTGAAGCGTTTCGTGTTGTCGCGGAACGCTTCGAGGTGGCCCTCGACTTCGGCGAGCGTGCTGAACACGCGCCTGTCGGTGCCGTCTTCGAGCTGCTTCGCGAGCTCGCCGAGCCGCTCGCCGAGCGCTTCGAGCGTCGCGGTCTGAAGCGCGCCCGTCGCGTTGAGCACCTCGTTCGCACGGACCACACCCGCGTACGCCGCTTCACCCTGCCTGGTCAGCGCGTACTGGAGATTGCGGCGCTCGTACTCGGACGCGGTCCGGTAGTCGCCCGCGTGGCTCTGAACGGTTTCGAGATGGCCCTGGTCCTTGAGCTGGTCCAGCGTTTTGACGAGGTCATCGTCGTCGAGCGTCTCCAGCCAGCCGACTTCGCGCAGCCGAGTGCGGACGTCGTCGATCCCGAGCGCCGTCTCGAGCCGCTCGTTCGCCTCACCGAAGGCGTGCAGGATCGCCAGGGGGAGCCCTGATCTGCTGCCGTCGGTGAAACGGAACAGCTCGGGCGGTACACGGAACGGATCCATGCGTCCTCCGGCGGATGGTGCGTGGAGGTACACGTTAGGGGGTCACCCAAGCGAGTCCGAACGGCCCATCTTTTTCACGCAGAGTGCTCACGTCGTGAACATCTCGAGGCGCACCGTGGTCCCCTCGACAGTGACCTTGCGGAAGACGTGACGACCCTCGACGACCCGGTCGTCGTTCATGACCCCGGGCGCGAAGTTCGACGCTTCGAGCAGCTTGGGCACGTCCTCCGCCGGCAGGGTGAGGACGACGACGTAGCGCGAGTCGATGCCCCGGTCGTACTGCGTCTCCAGCACCTTGCCGCTGGCCGGCATCGAGATCCCGCCGAACCGGAAGGCGTCCTCGGGCGTCGGGCTCGGCGGGGCCGTCGCACAGCCGGCGAGGAGGAGGGCGAGGACCGCGAGGAGGGCTTTCACCTAGCGTGAGACGCACGGTGGACGTAAGCGTTCCGTCACACTTGGACGGGGATGACAGGGGCGGTGCGACACGTTGTACTGGGTGTCAACGACCGAAGGAGATCTACAGTGACGGAAAAGGCTGTTCTCGCGGGCGGCTGCTTCTGGGGCATGCAGGACCTGTTCCGCCGGCACCCCGGGGTCGTTTCCACCAGGGTCGGCTACACCGGCGGCGACGTGCCGAACGCGACCTACCGCAACCACGGCTCCCACGCCGAAGGCATCGAGATCGTCTTCGACCCGGCGCAGCTGACGTATCGGCAGATCCTGGAGTTCTTCTTCCAGATCCACGACCCGACGACCCGCAACCGCCAGGGCAACGACATCGGCACCAGCTACCGGTCGGCGATCTTCTACACCGACGACAAGCAGAAGCAGGTCGCCGAGCAGACGATCGCGGACGTCGATGCCTCCGGCAAGTGGCCGGGCAAGGTGGTCACCGAGGTGACCCAGGCCGGTGACTTCTGGGAAGCCGAGCCGGAGCACCAGGACTACCTGGAGCGCATCCCGAACGGCTACACCTGCCACTACGTGCGGCCGGAATGGCAGCTCGGCGAGCGCTGATCGTCGCACTGCACGTCTCTTCCGTGCACGCTTACGAGGGCCGTCCCTCTGACGGCCCTCGCCCCGATCCCGCTCCGGTCTCGCGCGACCATGTCGAGGTGCGCGCGGGACTGGGGCTGGTGGGGGACCGGTACTTCAACCACCCCGCGCACCGTTCCGCCGCGGTCACGCTCTTCTCTTCCGCTGTCCCTGGTGATCCGCTGCTGGCCCGGCGGAACATCGTGCTCTCGGGCTTCGATGTGGACGCTTTGCCGCGGGGCTCGGTCGTGACTTTGGACTCCGGTGACGGCCCTGTGCGCTTCGAGGTCCACCGGCCCGCGAACCCGTGCGCCTGGATGGACGTCGTCTACCCGGTCGGGACCTTTCGCGCTTTGCGGGGCCGCGGTGGGAAGCGGTGCGTGCCGCTGGACGACGGCGTCTTACGCGTCGGTCCGGTAGAGATCTCTTAGTCCCGCTTTGATCTGTTCCGGCGTCATGCTTCGCCGCTGGTAGACGTACTGGGCCGCCGCCAGCGGCGCGAGGATCGCATCGGCCCTGAAGTGCGCGTCGGTCTTCGGATCGATCTCGCTGATCAGCGCGACCAGGTGACTGTGGTGCAGCCGGTACGCGCCCGTCACGAACCGCGCCATCGGCGTCTCCGTCTCCGCGACCATGAGCAGCTCGCCATGCGTCTCAAGCCGGTCGACGTACTTTTCGAGGAACGCCTTCAGCCTTTGGGGCGCGGGTGCCCCGGGCCCGAGCGGCGGCGGCCCGCTGATGAACGCCTCCTGGAACTCGCGCTCGTTCTCGTCGAGCAACGCCTGCGCCAACGCCCCCTTGTCCGGGAACCGCCGATACACCGTCCCGATCCCGACACCCGCCTCCGCCGCGACCTCGTCCAACGCGAGCCCGTCGATCCCTTTGGCCGCAACGAGCTTGGCCGCCGCGCGGACGATCTTCTGCCGGTTGCGAGCCGCGTCCGCCCGCTCTACCGGCCCGGACCCTGCGATGGGAAGCACCCCGTGAGCTTAGTCGGTGGACAAGTGGAACTTTCTCCAGTTAACTAAGTGGAGGAAGTTCCACTTAGGAGGTTTGCATGTTCGTCGAACACTTCACGAGCGACGACGCTTCAACCTGGTTCCAGCGGCTCGACCAGCAGATCTTCCTGGCCGACGTCCTCGCGCAAGACAGCGGCGCGGCCATGTCCGTCGGCTTCGCCCGGTACGGCAAAGGCGAGAAGAACCCCTGGAAGATGACCTACGACGAAGCCCTCGTCATCACGTCCGGTGTTTTCACCGTCGAGGGCCCTTCGGGTTCGGTGACGGCTCGGGCCGGCGAGGTGATCTACCTGTGTTCCGGCGCTGAGGTCGTCTACGTGGCCGAGGAGGACACGGAACTCGTCTATGTCACCTATCCGCATTGGCTGGCGGCTACGGAGTCATCGGCCGAGGCGCATCGCCTCGACGACTTCCACGAAGCCTGACAGTGGCTTGAACCTCCCAAGAACAAGTAGTCTCAGTCTGAGGGGGGAGGGGTTTCATGACGGGGTTCGAAGCTGCTCCGAAAGCCTGCGCGACGCGGCCGACCAGGCCAAACGAGCCGCGGGAATCGTTCGAGAGCTGGATCTGGAGCGGGTGGCGGCGCTTTCCGGCGCGTTGACTGGAACCGAGTCGGCGAAGACCGCCGCCAAGCTCGGTCCACATTGGGAGAACTCGATCGGTGTCTGGGCGAAAGGGGTGGATTCCTACGCGGCATCGCTGACCACCGCCGCGAGCGCGTACCGGGTTCGGGACGACGCCGGTGAACAGGAATTCGACGGGACAGGTGGTCGATAATGGTCACTTGGGCCGATGTCAGCCAATGGAAGGCTGACGGGGTAGGGCAGATCGGTGACCACCTGGCCGCGCAGAACCGCCAGGTGCTCGGCTTGCAGGACGAGATCGACGGCCCAAACCCGCTGGGTGGGCCGGTGAGGCGGCGGACGCGGCGGCCGAAAATCTGCGCGCCCGCTGTCAGGAACTCGAGGACCTCGCGGCGCGCCTGTTTGCGGCAGTGAAGACCATCGACGACACCGAGCAGGCAGTGCGCGATTTGGTGCGCAGTGTCGAGACGACCGCGGATTTCGCCGCCAAGAACGGTTTCCGGATCGACAACGGCAAGGTCGTCGAGACCGAGGGCGCCAGCGGGTTTCTCTCCACCATGCTTTTGCAGGTCGAGGTGGAGGCCACCCTCGCCCGCTCCGGCCAGATCGACACCGAACTGAATTCGGTGCTCAAACGCATCATGGCAGGCGAAATCGGTGACGCCGGCGCGACGACGCTGGCAGCGGCCGCCGCGGCAAGCGAAGACCGCATCGCCGACGAACAGCGGCACCGCGATCTCCTGGCGAAGTACCAGGTCAAAACGGACGGCACGACGGTGTGGCCGAGCGGCTTGACCGGCTGGCTCGCGGAACGAGCGGGTTTCTCGAAGGAGAAGATCACCCAGTCCGAAGCCAAGCTGCTCGACGACCTGCAGATGCGCAAGGGCTTGCTCGGGCTCAAGGAGTTCGCCGACATCCGGCAGGACGCCTTGCATGTCGCCGAAGGCAAATTCGAGGGCAAAGGCTTGACCGACGGCCACGCCGACGCGTTCCGCCACGCCTATTGGAACGCGATGGGACGCAGCGGTACGGGGAGGAATGGGCCCGCGACTTCGCCACGGCGCACGAGCGGAACCCGGGCAGCCATCACGTCCCGGTGGCCATGGACCTGCACAACAACGAAGTCGGCCGCGCGATCGCCCGGGCCAACCCGGACGCCAGTCCCGAGCAGATGGCGAACCTGATCGAACAAGCCGTCAAGGACGGCAAAATGGTGGTCATCGACAAGAACGACACACTGGTACCGTCCAGCGAATCGCCTCCAGGCGAGACCCGCGAAACCAAGAACACGCCTTGGCCCACGGACAATCCGGGGCGCAACGACGACCACGACCCCGGCGATCCGTCGGCGTATCCGGACCAATACTGACCATGCGCTTGATAGTGACTCTGCTCGCCCTGCTCGCCCTCGTGGCGGCCTGCGGCACGAGCACCCCAGGAGTGACAGTGGAATTCGACGAAGGTCTCGAAAAAACGATCGGCGATCTCGCCAAGTCAGGCGGCTCGCGCCCGCTCAAGGAACTGGCGCCCGGCGATTGGACCTCGGTGCAGGTCCTCACCGGCCCCGCTTCTGGTGCGCGAATCGAACGCGAACTCGGCAGGCCCGTCACAGTCGAGGGGGATGACACACACAGTGGAGACTACGTCCAGGACGGCAATCTGCTGGTGTTCGACTGTGATGGTGCTACCACGCGGATGGTCAGCCTCGGCACTCTCGCCGCACTCGGCGACGGGAAGTACCGTGCCGACGTGGTTCTGCAGGCACGGGGTGGTGCCATCACGATGACGGACCCGGACGGCAGTCCCGCGGGCCGCTGATCAGGGTAGGTCGGTATCCGGGTGCGGCAGGCGGCAAGGACTTCAGGATCTGCGAGTCTTTCCTCATCGACTGAACATGTGCTGCGAACGTTGAGGGTGGCAACTGGTCGGGTATTCCTGGAATCATTCTGGCGAGCTACGTGAACCAGCAAACGCATTCGCCTGACGGAGCAGAGGAACGAGATTCTACTGAGGTCGGATGCGTATTTCGCACGGAGCAATAGGCTGGGAAAGTAGCCTTCCAGCTCGTTCGTGAACTGGCTGACTGGCATCGTCGGGCATTCCGTCGCCAGGCAAGCTATATTCATGCGCGAGTAATTACCGAAGAGGGCAATCGTTTTACAAAGGAGGTGAATTTCCATGTTTGTAGTAACGATTCCGTACGCATCGCTCGCTACGCAAGCCTAAACTCATCGTAACTCGCCGCCTTGCGTCTGGCACAGTGTCCCCCGCAGCGGTCGCCACCTTCGGCCAAGGGGGTTGGCTCTGCAAGAATGCGTTATTTCTTCATGAGACTCGTTCTTGGCGCTGAATTTCACTCGAACAGTGGATGGGCGACAAGTGGTTTGTGTGTTATGTCTTGATGTCAAGTCAAATTGATCGAGGGGTTGTAGATGCCGGATGCGCCGATTCAAGCGTTCTCGCAGACTGTCCATCAGCTTTTTTCCGGTGCAAGCTTCCGGGTTGATAATTACCAGCGCGAGTTCACTTGGGAGCGCAAAGATGTCGCGACGTTGATCCTTGATCTATACAAGAGCTTCTCGTCGTCGCGCAAAGCCGGTGACGGCCGGAAGGAGACTGCTGCATACAAGCCGTACTTCCTTGGGCCCTACGTCTATGTCGAAGGGAACGACAATACCGTTCTGGTAGACGGCCAGCAGAGAATGACCTCGTTGCATCTACTACTCATCCACCTGTATCGACTGCTCGACGAAGCCGATGAGCGGGTCGATGCTACGAAGGTTGCTAATCTGATCTGGACTGTCAACTACGGTGAGACCACATTCACCGTCAACGCGTCGGAGCGCAGGGATCTACTCGAAGCGTTGGTTCACGGACATAGCTACGACCTGCCCTCCAATCCGAGTCCGTCTGTGCGCAATCTTGCGCAGCGAGCACGTGACCTCGTGGAGGATTTTCCGGAGGATCTTCGGGGAGAGAGCCTACTTCCATTCACGGACTGGCTTCTGAACCGTGTGTGCCTGGTGGGCATCAAGGCGGAAAGTGAGAGACATGGTTGGGAAATCTTCGTCACGATGAACGATCGAGGCGTCAGGCTGGCGCCGATTGATCTTCTCAAAGGGCATCTTATTGAGATGGCTCGCCTGGACGCCACGGATCTGAACACGCAGTGGCGTGAGATGCTCAGTAACCTTTCAACATTAGGTTCGCGGGTGCCGGGCGAGTTCTTGAGTACGCTGCTGCTCGCCAAGTATGCCAATGTCGGCGACCGCGCCGAGCGAGACGCTGTCGAAAACGCGGCGCACGAATGGGTTCGCGTCAATTCTGACAGGATGGGGCTGCATACGGCAGACAATTATAGGGAGTTTCTGAAGGTCACCGTTGCCAAGCTTTCGGAGCGTTATCAGTCCCTCGTTTGGGCAACAATGAACTTCACGGATGAATTGCGTCCTGTATACTACAATTCTATTACCGGGATGGATAAGCAGCTGCTCTTGATCTTAGCCGCTGTCGGGGCAGGGGATAGCGAGTCGGATTTTTGGGAAAAGGCGAATCTTGCTGCATCATTTCTGGACCTAATATACATCAGAAAATTGGTAAACGGTTCTGTAAGTAAGCCTGCGGATCTTGACGAAGACGTCTATGAAATAGTGCCATTGGCGCGGAGGACACGATCCGTGGGCGAGTTGCGCACGCTACTGTCTAGATACATTGTGGATCTTGACGATGAATTTTCTGGAATGTCGAAGTTCGGCCTACAGCCCGACAATTCGCGACAAGTAAGGTATCTGCTCGCCAGAATAACGGCATTTGTGGAATCTGAGTGCGATGGAAGCAATGAATTTCCGGCATATGTGGATCGAGAACGTCCATATGAGATTGAACATGTCTGGGCGAATAAGTTCGATCGGCATCAGGTGGAAGTAAAGACGCCGCAGGCGTTCAAGGCGACCCGCAATAGGTTGGGTGGCCTATTGTTGCTGCCGAAGTCTGATAATGCTAGCTATAACGCGGATAGCTATGCCGACAAGCTTCCGTATTACTTTCGTCAGAATATGCTCGTCAAGTCGCTGAGTAAGCACAGCTACTCGAAGTTCCCGGCATATCGGAGATTTCTTGAAAAATACAACCTCAAGAAGATTATGAGGCACTACGACGATTTTACCAAAGAATCCATCGATGAGCGCCAGCGGCTCTACATAAAGATGTGCGAGCTTATTTGGAAGCCAGAAACGTTAGGTTTCACGGTTCCTCGGACGCTGAGCCCTCAGCGGCGAGTGGCTCGACGAACTCGTGCTCGATACGACGTGACGATCGCGGAATTGCTGACTGCTCGATTGCTGAGGCCTGGCGACGTGTTGATCGGTCGCAACAAAGGCAACGACTATACAGCAACGATCGAGCGGGACGGCAGGATAAGTGTTCCCTCCGGAGAGTTGTTTCCCAGTCCATCTCGTGCCGCGATGTTCGTTATCGATCGCCAATCATGCAATGGATGGACATTTTGGCGCCTTAATCGCGACGGGCAAAGTACTTTACATGATATTCGTGCCAAGCTTCTTGCTTCCGGAAGTTTGGAGCGGTCGGCTCAGCTGCCGATCGACTGAGCCTTGCCTGTGAGGCTGGCATAGGTCGAAAATGATCATCTAACCGACGGCCGATCGTCATCTGAGCTAACAGATCGGTCACCATGGCGCGAGTTCCCCTCATGTAGACCGGCGACGGCGGTTGTGCCCTTTCAGTGCCGGACGGGCACAAACCGCCGAGCCTCTCGCGCGGCACTTCGCCCACACCATGTGAGGTCCTTCGTCCGTCTGCGCCATTCCTGGGAGCCTGTCGTCGCTCCGCGTGTAGCGGTGGTGACAAAACTCTTGCGGCAAGCCGTCGGTCGGAATGTCCTTCGCGCAAAGAACCCAGCTGACGGGGCTCGAGCACGTGGGTTTCTACCCGAGGACGTGGGCGATGGCGAGGGCGATTCGCTCGATCCAATCGATGGCGTCCGTAGCCTCCGCGTCCGAGATAGGTCGCCGGCGTTTGAGGTCGCCGTCCAACAGGTCCGCGTCATGGGCGATCTTGTTGCGGCGCTCGGTGATGGAGTTGTACTGCTGCTTCAGGGTCTGCGCGCTCATAGACGTGCGACCGTGGTTCCACTCGTTCAGCTTGGCTGCCGCCTTGGCCCAGATGTCTTCCTCTGAGACCAACTTAAGTGCCTCGCTGATCTTGCGTGGGTTTTGGAGGGCTGCGTTTGACCACTTTGCTCTGACGTGCTCCGAGACGGCATCGGCGAGCGTGGTAGCGCCCCTCCGTACCTCCTCCACCTTTGTCAGCGGCAGCTCAAACTTGGTGAGCTGGTAGGGCATCGTCGGACGGTCCTCAGCGGTCAACTCAGCGACTCGGCGGTACAGCTCCTCGTGGAACCAGTGGTCGATGGCGCTGACAGCCTGTACCCACGCGGCACGGTAGAAGTCGCCGATGTCGATGACTGGAGACTGGAAGGCGGCCAGGCTGCGACCTGCAAGGATCATCTTCCGGGCGTACTCGATGTTGTTCAGGAACGCCCGGAACTCTCGTGTCTGTGGATGTGCGTTGGTCATCGGGCTCCCCATCCCGTCGATTGATCGACCTCACGATGCCTGTGAGAGCCGGGGTAGGGCAAGTCGATTGGTGTCACCCTGCTTCATGCGGCGAGATCGCATCGACATCGGCTGGAACTTCACCGCCGAGTGCCTCTGCAATGGCGGCGAAATCGCTCAGAGCGGCCTGTAGGTCCTCCACGATCTCCTGTGCGATCACCGCAGGTGGCAACAGGCTGTCGGCGTCGTCGAGCGCCGGGTCCTTCATCCAGGTGATGTCGAGGTTGACCTTGTCCCGAGCGATGAGTTCCTCGTAGTCGAAGGACTTAAAACGCTCAGACTCCACCCGCTCGTTGCGTGGTTTGCCCGGCAGGTATGCCTCGGAGAACTCGTTCAAATCCGCGCGGCGCAACGGGTGCTGCTTGAGGGTGAAGTGCTTGGCAGTGCGGAAGTCATAGACCCAGAGCCGTGATGTGTTGGGCGCAACTCCGCTACGAGGTGGTTTTTTCTCGAAGAAAAGGACGTTTGCCTTAACGCCGCCTGCGTAGAAAATGCCAGTAGGCAGACGCAGGATGGTGTGCAGGTCGAATTCTTCCAGCAGTCGGCGACGTACCTTCTCGCCCGCGCCGCCTTCAAAGAGCACGTTGTCCGGGAGGACCACGGCCGCGCGGCCGTTCATCTCCAACAGAGACATAATGTGCTGAAGGAAGTTGAGCTGCTTGTTGGTGGTGGTGGCACGGAAGTCATCTCGCTCGTAGGAGATGTCCTCCTTCTCCGCCTTGCCATCCGTGCCGACGACGGTGATCGCTGACTTCTTGCCGAAGGGCGGGTTAGCAAGGACCAGTGAGGCGTGCCGACGCGGCTGTTCGGCGAGTGCATCGCCCACAGTAATGAGTGAAGGGCCCTCGGCGTCACCGATGCCGTGCAGCAGCATGTTCATCGCTGCGAGGCGGGCAGTGCCGGTGACCAGCTCGTTGCCCCAGATCTTGCCGGACCCGAGCGCGAGACGCTGCTCACGGGAGAGATCCCGCATGTGGTTCTTGCGGATGTAGTGATGGGCCGCGATGAGGAAACCGCCAGTGCCGCAGGCGGGATCGGTAATGGTGTCCTCGGGCTGCGGTTGCATCACGTCGACCATGGCGTCGATGAGCGCGCGGGGTGTGAAGTACTGGCCGGCCCCGGTCTTGGTGTCTTCAGCGCCCTTGGCGAGCAGACCTTCATAGGCATCGCCCTTGAGGTCTGTGCCCTGGATCGTCCATTCCTCCTTCCCAATCAGGTCGACAACGAGCTTTTCGAGAAGTGCGGGCTCGGTGATTCGGTTCTGCGACTTAGCGAAGATCGTGCCGAGGGTGGTGCCGGGCTTCTTCGCGAGCACTTCGAGGGTTGCGCGGTAATGGATTTCGAGGTCGATACCCTTGAGGCGGGCGAGCGACTTCCAGTCGTATGGAGCCTTTACAACGGCTTTGGCCTCCTGTTCGGTGAATGGATCAGAGGCGATCTCGTCGGCCATCTTGAGGAAGAGCAAGTACGAGAGCTGCTCGACGTACTCAATTGTGGAGAGACCGTTGTCCCTGAGGACATTGCAGTAGTTCCAGAGCTTGGCTACTAGCGCGTTGGTCTGCGCGTGAGCCTGGGCGGGGGATACGAGGGTCACAGCGGAAGCTCCTGCTGAACGGTGGTGGTCGGGGCGGAGGGCGCGAGCGATGTTTTTGCAGTGGTCTCGCCCTGGCGGCGGCGGGTAGCGCGCTGGGCCTTGCTGTCCCCGGGCTCTTGCTCAGCGCGAATACGGTCGAGGAGTATGGACGGAGGCTCATCTGCCGGACTTTGGGGGACGAGCTTGCCCAAGAAGGCTCGTCTTAGGACTGCCTGTCGAAACTTCTTGGCCCGCAAAGAGATGATAGCTGCCTGCTTGTTGAATCGATCGCTGATTTCCAGGATTTCCGCAGATTGCTTGACAAGTTCGAGCTGCACGTCCCTGGGTGGAATGGGTAGTGGAAGTTCGCGACATGTTGATAGTGCGATATTAAATTGACCGGCGGTCGCTTTAGCTGTTTTTTTTAGCATTTCAATCACAGTCGGCGACTGAAGGATTAGGGCGAGCCACTCGGGCTGAATATCTGGTCCGGATCGAAATACCACGATTGCCTGATTTATGTTCCATTCGGGATGTTGATTTGGAACTACGGCCGTTTTTCCGAGCGGAGGGCCCACGATATTTGTTATTACATCCCCTGGTCGCACACGCGATCGCTTTAGGTGAATCTCATGCGTCTCTCGATCGATGTAGGTCGGCTTGTTGGTGAAGTCGACCTGTCCGTCCTGTGTGATGTTGTAAACTTTCAGGAACGGGACATCGCCGCTTCCGGCGTGCATCAAATGCGCCTTAGGGGTGGAGCCGCTGCTAATAAGGGTGCACACATCGGAGGCTTGGCGCCAGAACCAACCTTCAGGCAGTGGGGGCAGGGCTGTGTATTCGAAACGCCTACTTGACAGGTTTTGCAGTAGGGCATGGCTGGAATTTCCTGTGCCTGGAACGAAACCGGCCGTCGACGAGATCCCGAGGGTAGTTCTGTTGAGTACGGAGGCCGAGAAGGAATTAAGGCGTCGCTTGGCGCTCGTCACGGCTTCCGTTGCCGCGTCGAGACGGGAGAGGTGGTCTTCGAGGGCTTCAACTATGCGATATTGCTCTGCAAGGGGAGGGAGGAGCAATTCTGTTTCTGCAAATTTCTTTCCGGAAATCTCCTTAAATGTGGTTCCGCTAGCATTGGCGATAATATCCGGGGTCTTATACTGCAAGTACCAGTATAGGTAGTCGGCACATGCTGCAGGCCCGGGGATTATTGTCTTAAATCCTTGATTGGTGCACAGGTAATCGCTGGCTATTGTTACATAACCGATAGGTGCACGCGAGCTAAATAACACTGATTCTGGTGGAACTATGCGAGTTGAACATGAATTGTAGCCGCTTCGAGTAAGGGATCTGCGTCCAACCTTTGTTCTCTTCGCAGGATTCTTGGAAAGATCATCTGGGGTAATCCATGGGATATCTCCACCCCAGTATTCTGCGATGTTGGTCTTCGGGGTAGCTCCCGATACCACCTCGCCGACATCCGCCAGCGAGGTGCGAACCCACCCCGCTGGTAACTCCAGGTTGCTCATCTCGTTCAAGCCAACTCTCGATTCAAATCACTTAACAAAGACCGGACATCCCGCCCCGTGAAGGCGTGCGCGAAACCTCGGCCGCCGCCCTTTCCCTTGAAGGGCTCGGCGTTGAACTCGGCCGGGCTGATGCCGACGTCACTGGATACCACGTCGCTGATGGCCCGCAGCCACCACAACTGGTCCTCTGAGAAGTCTGCGCCCGCCTGGCGCTGCTTGAGCAGCCACCCTTCAAGGCGTTCTTCTACGAGATCCCGGTATGGCTTCAGTTCGTCGTCTACGCCCAGCTCATACCGGATGAGGGAGATAAGGTCAGGCAGACCTGCTTCTTTCCCCGGGTAGTGGGCTGCTTTTCCGAGGTCTTCGTAGAAGCCCCACAACGACTGCGGAGTCCACGCATAGTCTGGGCGGCGAATTTCTTGCGCCAGGTCCTTCAACGCCCCGTACGCCTCAGCAGGTGATACGGAGCGGGGACTGGTCAACGCGATGTCGATAGCGGCAAGGCGATCACGGCGTTCCTTAAGGAGTTGGCTCCACCGGTCGACTTGCTCCTTGGCCCGTTCCTCTTTTGGAATCTCGACCAGGTCGGTCACCTCGACAGGCGTGAACTCGTCAAATAGGTAGTCTTTGTCCCGCCGGATTTCGATGATGTGCCGTCGTAGTTCGGGATGTTCGGTCAGCGGGGCGATTGCGTTCTCGATCAATTGTCGGGCTGCGGTCTGCCCGCCCTCATCCAGCGCTCGCTCTTGCCGATCGGGGTCTACTGCCTTGACGATGGCACCCGCGATCTCTGACAGGGTTCGTCCGCCCGCCGCGCGGGTGAGTAGCTCCCGCTCCTCGTCGGTCAGCTGCTGGTTGAGGCGCGCCAGTCGGCCCGCCATGATTTCGGCCTCGCTCGCGCTGATCGAGTTCGTGCCAGCTTTATCAAGCAGCTTTGCGAGCGAGACCTGTCGCTCGCCTGCCGGAACCAGCGGCCTGGCATCGACCAGTGGCGAGTCTGTCACGCCTACCGCGTCCACGAGCACGAAACGGTCCTTTCGTACCGAGTCGTCCGCATCCGGGGTGACCCCTTGGAGTTCTGTCGGATCGATGGTTCGGGCGCCGCGGCCCTTCATCTGCTCGAACAGCACCGCGCTACGGACCTCGCGCAGAAAGATCACGCACTCCAGCGCCTTGATATCGGTGCCGGTAGCGATCATGTCCACGGTGACGGCAACACGTAGCCGAGGCGAGGTCCGCAACGAGCGGATCAACTCGTCCGGGTCCTCGCCGGCCTGACGGCTCTTGTACGTGATCTTCTTCGCGAAGTCGTCCCCGCGTCCGAAAACATCCTTGACCTGTGCGAGGACGTCTTCGGCGTGGTCCTCACCAATCGCAAATATCAAAGTCTTCGGCAGTTCGATCCGGCCGGGGAACCAACGCTTCCAGTTGTCCCGATAGGCGGTGAGGACAGCCCTGATCTCGTCGACCGTGACGACTGACCGGCCGATCTGTCCAGTCGTGTAAGTGAAGTCATCGGCCAGTTCCTGGTAGCGCTGTCGTCGAGTCTTGCGGTCCTTGACGCGAACGGTTGTACCGGCCTCGATCGTCGCCGCGCCCTTCTCCCGCAGATCCGTCCGCATCCGCACGACGTCGAAGTCGACGTTCACCCCGTCCGCGACCGCTTGCGGATAGGTGTATTCGGAGACCAGGTTGCGTCCGAAGAAGCCGAGTGTCTGAAGCGTCGGGGTCGCGGTCAGACCAACCAGATGCGCGTCGAAGTACTCCAGCACTCCCCGCCACAAGCCGTAGATCGAGCGATGACATTCGTCCACGATGATCAAATCGAAGGACTCGATCGGCACAGTCTCATTGTAGGAGATCGAGATGGGCTGGTCCGTGGCGTAGGTGTCTTCGTAGGCCAGGCTGTCCGCGGCCTCGTCCGAGGGATCGTCATCGACGAGAGTTTCGTTGCACAGCAGGGAGTACATCTTCTGGATCGTGCAGATTACGACCGACGAGGTCTCTTGAAGCCCTGCTGCGCCGAGCCTGTCGACGTTGTAGATGTCCGAAAGCTTGCGCCCGTCGTCGGGCGTCGTGAACTTGCGGAACTCGTCGTAGGCCTGTTTGCCCAGGTTGTTGCGGTCAACGAGGAACAGGACCCGTCGGGCCTTGGCGTGCTTGAGCAGCCGATAGGTCTGGGCCACTGCGGTGAAGGTCTTTCCTGCGCCGGTTGCCATCTGGATCAGCGCTCTCGGCCGATCGTGGGCGAGGGATTCTTCAAGGCCCGTGATCGCATCGACCTGAGCCAGGCGCAGTCCGTTCGGTTCCAGCACCGGGAGTCTGCGCAGCGCGGCTCGCAACGTGGGTGCAGCAGGTGCTTCCTCGGCGCTTCGCATCCAGTCCGCGACGGTCTCAGGACGGTGGAAGGCGAAGACCTCACGGGACCGGGCGTCGGGGTCGAGTCGGTTGATGAAGTGAGTCTCGGTACCGGTAGTGGCGTAACGGAATGCGAAGGGCTCGCTCTCCTGCCAGACCGCGAGCCGATATTCCTTCAACACCCCGGCTGCATACCGATCGTTCTGCTCAACTGCGCTGGAGAGGTGGTCGCCCTCGCGCTTGGCCTCCACGACGCCGACGATCTTACCGTCGACGTACAAGACGTAGTCGGCCCGGCCGGTGGCGAGGGTGAACTCGCGGACAGCTACACCTCGGCCAGCCAGGGGATTCACCTGGTCACGGTCTTGGACATCCCAGCCACACGCGCGCAGCATCGCATCGATCGCGTCGCGCGCCTGCACCTCGTTGAGCGGCGCGGGGCGCTGCGCCCGGTGCACGATCGCGTCTCGGCGTTGGGCGTCGACTTGACGAGGCTGCTTGCGTGCTGCCTCGTACCGCGCGTGCTGGGTGCTTCTGAGGTCGCCTATCTGAGCGCTTAGCTGCTCGACCTGGGCTAGTAGCGCTTCCTTGTTGGCAGCGGCGCTGGCGATTAAGCGCTCTGCCTCAACGCGGGCCTTGCGCTCGGCCTCCAAAGCGCTGTTCGACTCGGCCAGGCGCGTACGGGCCTGGGTCAGGGCTTGTCGGTGGCCATCAAGGGCTTCGCGCAGCTCGGCTAGTTCGGCTGGATCTGTGACCTGCGCGCTGTCGCCCGGATCGGTGGGCGGCACGAACTCGGCGACTGTCCGGCGGCCCTCGATCGCATCGTGGAACCAGAGACCGAGCTTGTAGCAGATCCGTACGGCGGCCAGCGCACGTGCGGTGTCGAAAAGGTGCCGGTGGGCGGCCGTGTTCCGGTCGCGGCGCAGTTGGTCGAAGTCCTCACGAATTCCGCTGATGAGAACGCCGGCCCTGGTCAGCGCATTGAGACGGTCGACCTGGCGATCGCCCTCGACCTGCATGCCGATGCGTGCGACAAGTTCTTCGGCAAGGACCTCGCCAAACTGGCCTGCCTGGACCAGAGACGAATTTGGATTTGTGAAAACGGTCGTCTCAGCGAGCGCGCCATAGATCGACAGCAGTGCATGATGGCGGTACAGGAGTCCAAAGTTCGGGGATCCCTTGCCGAAGTCACGAAGCCGGTCGTCCACGTGGTCCCTTCCTGCCCCGTATGAGCGCCAACCTGAACCTACGGAGGCTATCTAGACGCCGTGCTGGTACCTAGATGGGTGAACCGTAGGGGTGTTCGATCTTAGTCAAGTGATCGGTCCACAGGCGGAGCTTCGTTACGGATTGCCGCTGAGCCAAATGGTTTCGTACTCCACGAAGCCTGTCTCGCAGTGTCTGAGACGAGTGCTCACCGCACACTGCATCGACAGCACCCTGCTGGGGCTCAAGTGGGGCTCCACTGTCTTTAGATGAGCCTCTAGTGCTGAAGTCGAACTGTCTACTGGCTCACTACTCGCAACCGCAGTAGAAAACAAAAGAGACGGCTGGCTCGGGAAGTCAAACCTTGTAGGTGTCTTCGAGTACCAACCGTCTGGATGTTGATGTTGCCTTGGTGTGTGCCCCCGGCAGGATTCGAACCTGCGACACCCGCTTTAGGAGAGCGGTGCTCTATCCCCTGAGCTACGAGGGCATGTACTGCCAGGCGCAGCCTACCGGGTGACGCGAGCCGCCCGAGCGCGAGGTCGCAAGTCACACCCGGGCGGACCAAGCGGCCGGCCCCGAATGCCCCGAACGGCGGTTGCGCGCCAGGCGCTCCAAGATCGGCGGCCGGACAGCGACAGTGGCCGTCCAGTGACACTCGACCTGCGGATCCGACAGGGAGCGGCGACACTCGACCCAGGCAAAACAGGGTCTGAATCGACGCCTAGATCGACACAGATGACCCGCGTGGGTCACTCGTACGTGTCTGGTTTCGAAACCCTGAACAACAGTAGGTAATCTTCGTTAACGGGACGCGAGACGCCGCTCCCCCGGCTGCCGGAGGGCTTCGTTGATCAAGCTCATGTTCGCCGACGACGAGGAACTGGTCCGTTCGGGCCTGCGTGCCATGATGTCGGGCGCTGCCGATATCGAGATCGTGGGCGAGGCGAGCGACGGGAGATCAGCGGTCGAGGTCGCCCGGAGGTACCACCCCGACGTCGCGTTGCTCGACATCAAGATGCGGGCGCCTGACGACGGCATTCGCGCGCTGCGGGCCATCCTCGCCCTGCCGGATCCGCCGACCGTGGCCATGTTGACCACGTTCGACATCGACGACTACGTCAGTCTCGCGCTCAGGCTCGGGGCCAACGGCTTCCTCCTCAAGGACATCGACCCGGCGGCTCTCCTGCGAGCAGTGAGGGACCTGGCCCGCGGCGGCGCGGTGCTCGACCCCGGCGTCGCGGCGCGCATGGTGCAGTCGCACCGGGACGAGCAGCGGGCCGCGCAGCCGGCGCGCAAGCTGCTCGCGTCGCTGTCCGAGCGGGAGCGCGAGGTCGTCGGGCTGATCGGGCAGGGGCTGTCCAACGCCGAGATCGGCGGCCGCCTCCACCTGTCCGAGGCCACGGTCAAGGGCTACGTCTCGGCCGTCCTGTCCAAGATCGGCGCGGCGAACCGGGTGCAGGCCGCGCTGCTGGCCTACCGCGGTGGCCTGCTCGACCAGTAATGATCCTCACCGCCCTCGAGTTCCTCGGCTTGATCGCGTTCGCCGCTTCGGGGGCGCTCGCGGCGGTGCGGTCCAGGTTGGACGTCTTCGGGGTCGTGGTCGTCGGGTTGACGACCGCGCTCGGTGGCGGGGTCATCCGCGACGTCCTGCTCGGGATCACGCCGCCCACGACCCTGCGGACCTGGCCTTATCTCGCGGTCTGCGGCGGGACCGCGCTGCTCGTGTTCGTCTTCCATCCGCAGATCGCGAAGCTGCGGCGTGCCGTACTCCTCGCCGACGCGCTCGGGCTCGGGGTCTTCGCGACGGCGGGGACCACCATCGCGTTGAACGCGGGCGCCACTCCCTACGCGGCGTGCCTGATCGGCATGACGACGGGTATCGGCGGCGGTGCGGTGCGTGATCTCCTGCTGCGGGAAATCCCGCTCGTGCTGCGGAAGGAGATCTACGCGGTCGCGGCGCTCGCGGGGGCCGTGCTCGTCGTGATCGGTCACGCTCTGCGACTGCCGCCGGGGCCGGTGACGGTGGTAGCAGCCGCCGCCGTCGTGGGGGTCCGGATGCTCGCTTTGTGGCGGAGATGGAACGCACCCGTTGCAAAAGGCCCTGAGACCGGCTGAAACGTCTTCTGGACTGCCGGATTTCCTTTGTTGGTTCTGTGTGTGTTCTTAGGCGAGTCTCAGCACTCTGCGTAAGACTGTCGCCATGCGCATCCTCGTAGTGGACGACGACAGGGCCGTCCGTGAATCACTCAGGCGATCCCTTGAGTTCAACGGGTACCAGGTGGAACTGGCCGGGGACGGCGCGCAGGCCCTGGAAGCGATCATCGCCAACAGACCCGACGCGATGGTCCTCGACGTGATGATGCCGCGGCTCGACGGCCTGGAGGTCGCCCGGAGGCTGCGAAGCACCGGCGACGACCTGCCGATTCTCGTGCTGACCGCGCGGGACACCGTGTCCGACCGCGTCTCCGGCCTCGACGCCGGCGCGGACGACTACTTGCCGAAGCCCTTCGCGCTCGAAGAGCTGCTCGCGCGCCTTCGCGCGCTTCTGCGCCGTGCGATCCCGGATCCGCAGGCTGCCCAGAACGCCGAGGTCCTCTCGTTCGCCGACCTCACCTTGGACCCGGGGACGCGCGAAGTGCGCCGCGCCGGGCGGGAGATCAGTCTCACCAGGACCGAATTCGCCCTGCTGGAGCTGTTCCTCTCGTACCCGAAGCACGTGCTGACCCGCAGCCGGATCCTGGAGGAAGTGTGGGGATACGACTTCCCGACGTCGGGCAACGCGCTGGAGGTCTACGTCGGCTACTTGCGCCGAAAGACCGAGGCTGGGAGCGAACCGAGGCTGATCCACACGGTGCGGGGAGTGGGCTACGTCCTGAGGGAAACCCCGCCGTGACGGAGCCGGTGCCGGTCGTCGACGTATCCGAAAAGGATCCGCGCGGCGACCGCTGGGGCACGCGGCGCTTCTCGCTCCGCGGCCGGGTGACGCTGCTCGCGGCCGCTTCGGTGGCCGGTGCGGTGGCGCTGGTGTCCCTCGGCGCGTACCTCGTCGTGCGCGACAACCTCTACCAGCAGGTGGACGACAACCTGCTGGCCCGCGCGCAGGCCGCGGTCGAATCGCCGCAGGTGCAGACCGAGCTGCAGCAGGTGCCCGGTGCCTTCCTGGCCAGCGCGGACCTGCAGATCGGCCAGCTGACGGTGGGGCAGAAGGTGCGGCTGACCTATCCGCAGTCCGGCAGCCGCCCGCCATACGGCGACGACGAGATCGCCGTCGCCTCCGGGGACAAGGCGTTCTCCCTGCGCACCGACCCGAAGACCGACAGCCGGGTCGTCGCCCTCCCGCAGGGCGCCGGTCAGGCGATGGTGCTCGCGCAGTCGCTCGGCCCGACCAAGCGCACCCTGAACGAGCTTTCCGTGGTCCTGTTCCTGATCGGCGGCGCCGGGATCCTGGTCGCCGCGGCGGCGGGAACGGCCGTCGCGAGAGCGGGGCTGAGGCCGGTCGACCGGCTCACGTCGGCGGCGGAACGCGTCGCCACCACGGGTGACCTGCGGCCGATCCCGGTCAGCGGCGACGACGAACTCGCCCGCCTTACCCAGAGTTTCAACACGATGCTGGGCACGGTCGCCGAATCGCAGGAACGCCAACGACAACTCGTCGCGGACGCCGGACACGAACTCCGCACCCCGCTGACGTCGCTGCGGACGAACCTGGAGCTCCTCCTGTCCGCGAGCAGGCCGGGCGCGCGGACGCTGTCCGACGAGGACCGCAGCGACATCGAGGCCGACATCCGCGGCCAGCTCGACGAGCTGACCCAGCTGATCGGCGACCTCGTCGAACTCGCGCGCCAGGACGAGCCGCGGATCGAGCACGAGCGGGTCGAGATGGTCGACGTCGTCGAGCGCGCGCTGGACCGGGCGCGCCGCCGCGCGGGCGAGATCGAGTTCGACGTCTCGCTCCAGCCGTGGGTGCTGACCGGCGACACCAGCGCACTGGAGCGTGCGGTGCTGAACCTGCTGGACAACGCGGTGAAGTTCTCGCCGGAGGGGTCGACGGTCGGGGTCCGGCTGTACCCGGTCGGCGACGGCACGGCGGTGCTCGAAGTCGAGGACTCCGGGCCGGGGATCGCCGACGAGGACCTGCCGAAGGTGTTCGACCGCTTCTACCGCTCGTCGGAGGCGCGGACGCTGCCCGGTTCCGGGCTCGGTCTGGCCATCGTCCAGCACGCGGCGCAACGGCACGGCGGTGACGTCTACGCGGGCCGCGCGGCCACCGGTGGTGCGCTGATGACCTTGCGGCTCCCGGGAGCCCCGGCCTGACGGGTGATTACTCTGACGGGTGATGAGCACCGAGAACGCGCCTGAGATGCCGCCCCGCCGTCTGCTGTGGACACTGCTGGTGGCCGCGGTGCTGCTGGCCGCGGACCAGCTGACCAAATGGTGGGCCGTCGACGCCCTCACCGGACACGCGCCGATCCCGGTGATCGGCGACTTCATCCGGTTCCGGCTGCTCTACAACCCGGGCGCGGCGTTCTCGCTGGGCGCGAATTCCACCTGGATCTTCGCGATCCTGGCCGCGGTCGCGGTGGTCGCGCTGCTGTGGATCTCGCGCAAGGTCCGTTCGGCGGGCTGGGCGATCTCGCTCGGGCTGCTGCTCGGCGGCGCGACGACGCACCTGGGCGACCGCCTGTTCCGCGAGCCCGGTTTCGCGCGCGGTCACGTCGTCGACTTCATCGACTACAACGGCTGGTTCGTCGGCAACGTCGCCGACATCGCGCTGTTCTTCGGCGCGGTCTCGCTTTTCGTGCTGAGCTTCCGCGGCGTCCCGATCGAGGGCGTCAAGGAGACGGCCGAGGAGTAACGAGACAGAACTCGTTCCCTTCGGGATCCGCGAGCACGACCAACCCGTCTTCGGGTTGTGCGAGTACGCGCGCGCCCAAGGCGACGAGCCGTTCGACGCTGTCTCCCGTCAGGTCCAGATGCACGCGGTTCTTGACGACCTTGGATTCCGGCACCAGGTTGAAGAAGAGCCGCGGCCCCGACGCCGCTTCGACCAACACCGAAGGGTCGTCTTCAGGGCCGGAAAACCCCAGCGAACGAAGGCGATCAAGCTCCTCTTCGTCATAGGGTGCGACTTCGTAGCCGTCGAGCGCGGCCGCCCAGAAACGGGCGAGCGAAGCCGGATGCCGGCAGTCGAAGACGACGTCGCGAAGCCTGGCCATGGCCTCATGGTGGCAGGCTGCACGGCTCGTCGCGCCATGTTTGATCGCGTAGGATTTTGTGTGGTTGAACTAGTGTAGTCATCGGAGGATTCGTGCTCGCGCGGCAGCGACAGGCGGTGATCCTCGAGGAGGCGCGCCGGACCGGGGCGGTCCGGGTCAGCGATCTCGTCGTGAGGCTCGGCGTTTCCGATATGACGGTGCGCCGCGACCTCGACGTGCTCGCGAGCCGCGGCCTGGTCGAGAAGGTCTACGGCGGCGCCACCTCCGTCGTCGGCAAGAGCACCGACGAACCCGGTTTCGAGGCCAAATCCGTGCGCCAGCGCGTGCAGAAGGAGGCCATCGCCGCCCTCGCGGCCGGGCTGGTCCGGCCGGGCACCGCGATCGGCATCTCCGCGGGCACCACCACTTGGACGCTGGCCAGGGCGCTCGACGATATCCCCGGCCTGACGATCGTCACGAACTCCATCCAGGTCGCCGACGTGCTGCGCGGCGCGAACCAGCCGGATCGCACGGTCGTCCTCACCGGCGGTGTCCGCACCCCGTCGGACGCGCTGGTCGGTCCGGTCGCCGTGCAGAGCCTGCGGTCGCTGCACCTGGACGTCGTGTTCCTCGGCGTACACGGGATGGCCGACGGCCCCGGCTTCACCACGCCGAACCTCACCGAATCCGAGACCGACCGCGCGCTGGTCGAAGCGGGCCGCAAACTGGTCGTGCTGGCCGACCACACCAAATGGGGCATCGTCGGGATCTCCACCATCGCCGGGCTCGAAGAGGCCGACGTGGTCGTCTCGGACGACGGTTTGTCCGACAACGCAAGGGAAACGCTCGCCGAGCAGGCGGGTGAGCTGATGATCGCCGAAACGGCGGAGACGGCTGAGGCCGAAGAAGCCTGATAAGCAGCGCGCCACCCGCCGATGGGGCCATACTTCATGTGCGATGCACAGCTTTGGCTCAGGAACTTCTCAGGACCATCCCGCAAGGTGAAGACATGACCGAGAACGACGCCGAGAAGGCGCGGCCCGCCGGCGATCGGCCGGACGCGGAGCAGAGCGCGAACTGGGCGGCTCAGCCCGCGCCGCAACAGCCTGACGCGACCGGCCTCGGCGGCCATGCCACTCCGCACACCGGAGCGCAGCAGGCCTACCCCGCGGAGCAGCAGCAGTACAACCCGTGGTCGCCTCAAGCCCAGCAGACACAGGCCCAGCAGACGCAGGAGCACCAGGCGCAGGGACAGTACACCCAGGGCCACCAGATCCCCGGCCAGCAGACGCCGTTCACCCAGCCGGGTCCGTCGGTCTACGCGGTCCCGCAGCAGCGCCAGGCGCAGAAGTCCACCTCGGGCAAGCTGCTCGCCGGTGTCGCGGCGATCGCGCTCGTCGTCGGCGGCGTCGCGGGCGGCACGGTCGGCTACCTGACCGGTGACGGGTCCGGCGGTTCCGCCGTGAACGCGCTCGACGCGCCGAAGCCGGCCCAGCAGACGGGCAACCTGCCCGCCGGTTCGGTCGAATCCGTGGCGCAGAAGCTGTCGCCGAGCGTGGTCGAGCTGCAGGTGTCCGGCCGGTCGGGTGCGGGCGAGGGCTCCGGCTTCGTGCTCAGCACCGACGGTTACGTGCTGACCAACAACCACGTCGTCGAGGTCGCCGCCGGTGGCGGGCAGATCCAGGCGGTGTTCCAGGACGGCAAGAAGGGCACGGCGACGGTCGTCGGCCGCGACCCCACGACGGATATCGCCGTGGTGAAGGTCAGCGGTGTCAGCGGCCTGACCCCGGTCGAGCTCGGCCGCTCCGACGACCTGCGGGTCGGCCAGCCGGTGGTCGCGATCGGTTCGCCGTTCGAGCTGACGGGCACGGTCACCTCGGGCATCGTCAGCGCGCTGAACCGGCCGGTGAGCGCCGGTGGCAACGGCGACCAGACCACGGTGATGTCGGCGGTGCAGACCGACGCGGCGATCAACCCCGGCAACTCGGGCGGCCCGCTCGCGAACATGGCCGGCCAGGTCATCGGCATCAACTCGGCGATCTACAGCCCGAAGTCCGCGCAAGGCCAGGGCGGTGAGACCGGCGGCAACGTCGGCATCGGCTTCGCGATCCCGATCGACCAGGCGCGCCGCACGGCCGACGACATCATCAACACCGGCCAGGCGACGCAGACCTTCATCGGCGCGCGAGTGCAGACGGCGCCGACCGGCGGAGCGCAGCTCGGTGAGATCTCGCCGGGCAGCCCCGCGGAGAAGGCGGGCCTCAAGTCCGGCGACGTCGTGACGAAGCTGGATGACCGGTCGATCCCCAACGCGGACGCGCTCGTCGCCGAGATCCGCACCAGGGCACCGAACGACAAGGTGAAGTTCACCCTCAGCGGGGACAAGGTCATCGAGGTGACCCTCGGCGGCCAGCCCGTCACCCCGAACTAAGAGACGCTCGGCCGCAGTGCGCGGCCGAGACCAGCTCCGGCTCGAACCCCCAGCGGGCCGGACCCAAGAGGCCACGTGCGACCGGCTGCCAATCCCGGTCGCGCGTGGCCCCTTTTACTGCGTCTTACGCCTGAGGAACACGGCCAAGAGCACACCGAGCCAGACGACCGCCAGGGTGACGAGCAGGCCGGTGACGGTGTCGGCGTCGTGCAGGCCAGGGTTCCGCGCGCCGCCGAACGGCCGCCACAGCAACGGGAACGCGAGCAACGTCAGGACACCGGTGAGCACCGCGCCCGTTTTGACCGGGGTTTTCCAACGGTCCGGGAGGAATCTGCTCAGCGTGAAACCCACGGCTCCGACCAGCGGGGCGACCAGCAGGTCGTGGACCAGCGGACCGCCGGCGAGCCAGCCGAGCGTCCCGAAGACGTCCGGGCGCAGCGGGAAAGCGTACTCGGAGAACAGCACCGCGCCCCACGCGAGCGCGGCGAGGCCGGGCAGGAACAGCAGCAGCCGCAACGTCTTCACAGCGTCTCCAAGCGGGTGACCCATTTCGTCTGCAGGACACCGGGCCGGTTCGGGGCGATGATCCGGCACGGGAAGCCATGGTCGGCGTCGAGTACTTCACCGTTGAGCTCCAAAGCCAGCAGGGTGAGTTCGTCCGCGGTGTGCTCGCCGGGGAGATCGCTGATCCCGTACGGCCCAGCCTTCTCCAGGGAGAACACGCGGACCGGCGTGCCCGGTGTGCTCCCGGCGTGCCGCAGCAGGTCCGGCAGGGAGACGCCGCTCCAGTGCGCGGATTCGCTCCATCCCTCGACGCACGCGATCGGCAGTTCCGCCGAAGTTCTCGGCAGGGCACGGAGTTCGTCCAGCGAATAGGTATTCGTGCCGCTCGGCGTCACCACCGTGAGCCGCCAGTTCGGGTCTCTCGCCGTGGCCAGGACACCGGCCGCCTCGGCGGTCCGGTTCACCGGCAACCCTTGCGGTCCCTTGCCGCTCCGCCAGGACAACCCGGAAACGTTACGCAGCAACGGAACCGTCGCTCCAGCCGTCGCCACGACGGCGACGCCTGCGGCCAGCCAGGTCGTCCGGAGGAAGGCTCGCCGCGATGGTTCTGGCTTCGTTGTGAGCGAGCGGCGAACGATGGGGAGCTTCACCGCGATGTGCACCAGGATCGAGCCGATCGCCACCCACGCGACCGCGTAGTGCAGCTGCGGGAAGTAGAAGTTCCACGGATAGTTCTGCGCGACGTTGAACAGGCCGGTGACGAGTTCGAAAAAGGCGGCCGCGGAAAGCACGAGGATCGACAGGCGTTCGAGCGCGTGCGGCAGCGACCGGATCACCGGACGCTCGAAGAGTTTCGGGTAGACACTCCAGAGTTTGGCCAGCAGCAACGGAATCGACGCGATCCCGGAGACCACGTGCGTGCCCTGGGTGACCCGGTACAGCCAGACCGGACGGCTCGGCCAGCCGAACCACGACGGCGGATGCTGGATGAGATGGCTGAGCAGGCCGGTGACGAAACACAGGGTGAGGGTGACGGCGAGGGCGAGCCCGATCCGGGACGTCACGCGCTCCGAAGGCGTGTTCATGCTTTCTCCAGGCAAGCGAACCAGCGGTGACCGTGGCTGGTGGACCAGGCGACGCGGAACGCGGTGCGGGCGGCGAGGTCCGCGATCGCCTCGACACCGACCCACGCCCAGGTGAACCACGCGCCGTCCTCGGGCCGCAGCCGGACCCGGTCCTGGCGGAGGCCGCGGCCGGGCGGGTCGAGTTCGACGAGCACGGTCCCGCTCTCGGTGAGCAGTTCCGCCATCCGCGTCAGGAGGCGGTGCGGATCGCCGCCGATGCCGATGTTCCCGTCTGCCAGCAAAACGTGCCGCCAGCGTCCTTCGCCGGGAAGCCGGTCGAAGACGTCTCGATGGAGCGCGGCGGCGCCCCGGTCGTGGGTGAGCCGCACGGCGGTGGCGGAGATGTCGACGCCGAGCGCGGCGACCCCGCGTTCGGACAGCGCGGCGGTGAGCCTGCCGGGGCCGCAGCCGACGTCGAGAGTCGGGCCGTCGCAAGCGTCGAGGAGGACTTCGTCGCCCTCGCAGGGGATGGCCGTCCAGCGGTCCACCGGCAGGTCGACGCGTTCGCCGGTCGCCAGTTCCAGCCAGCAGCGGTGGCCGAGCAGGCCGCGGTCGAAGGCGGTCACCGGACTTCGGCCACCGCTCGGGCGAACCGGCCGTGTGGTGCCACTTCGGCGACCCGGCGTGCGTCCGCGATCGTGTCCACATCGGACAGTATGGGTAGGTGTCCTGGAGAAAGCCCTGCTTCGGTCAGCGCGCGCAGGGTCTGCCGCCCGGTGTCGTCACGCGACATCGGGACCCCGGCCAGAGCTTTGGCGTGTAATGGGTCCTTGAGTCCCAGAGCCCACCAGCCGCCGTCTTCGGCAGGCCCGAGCACCGAGTCTTCGGTCCGGCTCGCCGCTTGAGCCAGGAGTGCCGGGGTGACCTGCGGGGTGTCCATCCCGATCTGCAGCACCGATTCCCCGGGGCGAGGGGCGTCCGCGTGCGCGTTGACGAGCCGCATGTCGAAACCTTCACCGCGCTGGGGGATCACCTCCGCTTTTCGGAGTGCCGCGGCGATTTCCTTGCCGCGGGCGGCTTCGCCGAGTTCGCCGGTCATGGCGACGACCACGCGCGCGTCCGGGGTCGCGAGGGCGGCGTCGAGGGTGTCGAGCAGTGAGGCGGCCGCGATCCCGGCTGCCTGTTCCGCTGTCGCGGACGGGCACAACCGCGTCTTCGCGAAACCGGGCACAGGCGCTTTGGCGACGATGAGCAGGCAGAAGGTCATCGGCTCAGCACCCGCCCGAAATCCCGTGCGGCGCGCAGGGTGCCCCGCAACGAGCCGGAGACCTTCGACTTCGTGCCTTTCGCGCGTTCGCCGTACGACACGTCGAATTCGGTGACCCGCCAGCCCGCGCGCCTCGCCTTGATCAGCAGTTCGAGCGGGTAGCCGAAGGCGCGATCGGTGACGCCGAGATCGAGGAGCGCCTGTCGCCGGACGGCCCGCAGCGGCGCGATGTCCCGGACCGGCAATCCCTTGTACCGCAACAACGACGAGATCAGCGCGTTCCCGGCTCTCGCGTGCCATGGCCAGACTCCCGGCCCGGACGACACCCGCCGCCCGACCGCCAGATCCGCGTCCGCGAGGCCGCGGACGAGCATCGGAAGTTCGGCGAGATCGAGAGAGCCGTCGGCATCGGCGAAGCAGACGACGTCCGCCGTCGCCGCTTCCAGCCCGGCGTGCACCGCGGCGCCGTAGCCGCGCCGGGATTCGTGGACGACCTTCGCCCCGAGCCCGGCCGCGATCTCGGCGGAACCGTCCGTGGAGCCGTTGTCGACCACGATCGCCCGATACCGCTCGGGCAGCGCCGCCAGTACGCCGGGCAGGGCGCCGGCCTCGTCGAGACAGGGGAGCACGACGTCAACCTGGTCATCGTTCACGCAACGCACGTTAAATCCGGGATGGACGGACGAAAACCCTTGCCGTGCTTACCGAATCATGACGTCGGCGAAGTCCTTACCGAGTTCTGACGGATCCCGCGTTCAGCCCGATGGGCGCGGGGAACGCGGTTATGGTGCCGGTGATGTCCACTGTCACCGCCCCTTCACGTACCGGTCGCCGGGCCGATCTGATCGCCGTGGGGCTGGCGATGCTCGTGGTCGCCGCCGCGATCGGCGTCGGCCTCTACTACAACCGGCCCGGTTCCGGCGTGGTGATCTACGCGTTCGCGCCGCCGCTGTTCGGTTTGTGGCTGCCGCATGTGGGGCCGGGTTCGGTCGCCGCCGTCGTGCTCGCGCTGCTGGTCGTCACCAAAGGTCCCTCGCTCGCCGCCCGGCTGCGATGGCGCCCGCTGCTCGCACTCGGCTACGTGACCGCGCTGGCGTGGACGTTCTCGCTGGCGATGATCGACGGCTGGGCGCGCGGTTTCACCGGCAGGCTCACCACCGAACACGAGTACCTGCACGAGGTCCCGGGGATCACCGACATCCCGAAGATGCTGAACGAATTCTCCTCGCGAATCCTGGACTTCCAGCCGGCTTCGTGGACGACGCACGTTTCCGGGCATCCGCCGGGCGCGACGCTGGTCTTCGTCTGGCTCGACAGACTCGGCCTGCAGGGCGGCGCGTGGGCGTCGACGGTCGTCGTGCTGGCCGGTTGCCTGGCCGTGGTCGCGGTGCCGGTGACGCTCGCCGCGCTGGGCCGGGAGGACGCCGCCAGGACGGTCCTGCCGTTCGCGGTGCTCACTCCGGGCGCGATCTGGATCGGGGTGTCCGCGGACGGGCTCTTCGCGGGGGTCACGGCGACCGGGATCGCGCTGCTGGCGCTCGCCAAGCGACGGCGGATCCTCGCGCTCCCCGGTGGTCTGCTGCTCGGGTTCGGGCTCTTTCTCTCCTACGGTCTCGTGCTGCTGGCCGTGCTCGTGCTGGCCGTTGTCATGCTCACCCGCGAGTGGCGGATCCTGCTCCTCGCCACGGCGGGTGTGGCCGTGGTCGTCGTGGCGTTCGCGCTGGCGGGTTTCTGGTGGCTCGACGGCTATCACCTGGTCGTCGAGCGCTACTACCAGGGGATCGCCACGCTGCGCCCGTACTCCTACTGGGTGTGGGCGGATATCGCGGCGGTGTTGATCGCGATCGGCCCCGCCGTGATCGCCGGGACGCGACGGGCCGGCGCGGACTTCCTCGCCGAGCCGAAACGGTCGTTCCGTGAGCCGGTCACGCTGATCGTGCTGGCCGCGGTGCTGACGATCGCTTTCGCCGACCTGTCCGGCCTGTCGAAGGCCGAGGTCGAACGCATCTGGCTACCGTTCGAGGTGTGGCTGCTGCCCGCGGTGGCGCTGCTGCCGTCGAAGGGGCGGCGGTGGTGGCTCGCCGCGTCGGCGGCCACGGCGCTGGTGGTGAACCATCTGGTGCTGACGAGCTGGTGAGGTGGATGGCATGACAGAGCAGGGCCGGGTGCTCGTCGTCGACGACGACGAGACCGTGCGGGACGTCGTCCGGCGGTATCTGGAGGTCGCGGGCTTCGAGGTCGACGTCGCCGGGGACGGCACCGAGGGGCTGCGGCTGTTCTCCACGACCGGGCCGGACCTCGTGGTCCTCGACGTCATGATGCCCGGGCTCAACGGGCTCGAGGTCTGCCGTCGGCTGCGGCAGGTGAGCCAGGTGCCGGTCGTGATGCTGACGGCGCTCGGCGAGGAGGAGAACCGGATCGCCGGACTCCAGCTCGGCGCCGACGACTACGTCACGAAACCGTTCAGCCCCAAGGAACTCGCGTTGCGGGTGGCGTCGGTGCTGCGGCGGGCGCGGATGCCGCGGCCCGAACCGGCCGCCCGCGTGATCACCGACGGAGACCTCGCGTTGCAGATGTCGGCGCGGCAGGCGGCCCTCGGCGGCGTGGAACTTCCCCTGACCAGCCGGGAATTCGATCTGCTCGCGTTCTTCCTCACCCATCCCGGAGTGGCGTTCTCCCGCGCCGACCTGCTGGAGAAGGTCTGGGGCTGGGACTTCGGCGACCAGTCCACGGTGACCGTCCACGTCAGACGGTTGCGGGAGAAGATCGAGAAGGACCCGGCGAAACCCGTCCGCGTCGCCACCGTATGGGGCGTCGGCTACCGGTACGACCCGGTGCGGCGATGATCGGCTCCGGGGAGTCGCTCGGCGAGATGCTGGCCCACGCCTGGCACATCCTGCCGTTCGCGCTGATGTTCGCGCTGCCGGTGGTGCTGCTCGGCGGGCTGGCGTTGTACCTGCTCCGGCACGGTTCGCTCGCCAGCACGATGACGATCCTCGTTTTGATCCCGGTGTTCGCGACGCTGATCGCGGTGCTCGGCATCAGCGGGTTCATGTTCACCCCGGCGCTGACCACGATGACCCTGGTCTGTCTGCTGGTCGCGCTCGTGACCGTGCCGGCGGCGCTCGTGCTCGGCCGCGCGATCGCGCGCCGCAGTGTGTGGGAACGGGAGGCACGGGAACGGGAGCGCGCGGCCGAGGCGTCGCGGCGCGAACTGGTCGCGTGGATCAGCCATGATCTGCGGAGCCCGCTGGCCGGGATCCAGGCGATGGCCGAGGCCGTCGCGGACGGCGTCGTCGCCGACCCGATCGAGGTCACCGGCTACGCGCGGCGGATCAGCGGGGAGACCACGCGGTTGTCCGGCATGGTCGGCGACCTGTTCGAGCTTTCGCGGATCACCGCGGGCGCGCTGCAGCTGACGATGGCCGCGGTGCCGCTGCGCGACGTCGTGAGCGACGCCGTCGCCGCGCAGGCGCCGCTCGCCGAGCAGAAACGCGTACGCATGATCGAATACGCCAACGTGTGGCCGGTCGTTTCCGGCAGCGACCCGGAACTGGCGCGGATCGTGCGCAACCTGGTGTCCAACGCGGTGCGGCACACCCCGCCGGACGGGACGGTGGCCGTCCAGATCGGCATCGAGGGCGGAGAGGCGCTGCTCGCGGTTTCCGACGGCTGCGGCGGGATCCCCGACGACGAAATCGGCCGCGTCTTCGACGTCGCGTTCCGCGGGACGAGGGCTCGGACGCCCGAACGAGGTGGGCTGGCGAGCGGCGGCGGACTCGGCCTCGCGATCGCGAAAGGCCTGGTGGAAGCCCATCGCGGCCGGATCGGCGTCCAGAACCACGGACCCGGCTGCCGGTTCGAGGTCCGGCTTCCGCTCGCCATGCCCTGACGTGTCAGCGGCGTGTCACCGCGGTGTCAGCGTGGACGGCGATCGTTGCCGCCATGACCACTTCAGCGAAGCGATTCTTCCGACGGGCGACGATCACCGCGGTGGCGGCCGCGCTGCTGGCCGGCGTCACCCCTGGCCTCGCCGCCGCGGACAGCGGACGGGACCGGCCGGACCTGCGGGCGATGGCCGAGGAGATCGTCGCCTCCGGTTTCGCCGGCGCGCAGCTGCGGGTGCACGACCCGCGAGGTGACTGGACCGGCAGCGCCGGGGTGCGCGAGCTGGGCTCGGCCGCCAAGCCGCCGACCAACGGACGGTTCCGGATCGGCAGCAACACCAAGACCTTCGTGGCCACCGTCGTGCTGCAACTGGTCGGGGAGGGCAAGATCGGCCTGGACGCGCCGGTGGCCGGGTACCTGCCCGAGTTCGGCCTCGACCGGCGGATCACGGTGCGGATGTTGTTGCAGCACACCAGCGGCTTGTTCGACTACACCGGCGCGATGCTGCCCGACGGCACGATCGTGCCGGGAATCCCCTTGACGGGCAAGGAGTTCCTGGACAACCGGTATCACACCTACCAGCCGGAGGAGCTGGTGCGTTTCGGCCTGTCCAAGCCGCCGCTGTTCGCGCCGGGCACGGACTGGACGTACACGAACATCAACTACGTCCTGGCCGGGCTGGTGATCGAGAAGGTCACCGGCCGTCCGTACGGCGACGAGCTCCAGCGGCGGATCTTCCGGCCGCTCGGGCTCCGGGACACCGTGGTTCCCGGCACCTGGCCGGGCATCCCCGGGCCGCATGCCCACGGCTACTACCGCTACGAGGAGAAGCCCGGCCAGTGGAAGACGGTCGACATCACGAACCAGAACCCGTCGTGGGCGTCCAGCGCCGGTGAGCTGATCTCGACCACGAAGGACCTCCACACGTTCTTCTCCGGGCTGCTGGACGGAAAGCTGCTGCCCGCCCCGCTGCTCGCCGAGATGCGCAAACCGCACCCGAAGGGCGGCTACGGACTCGGCCTGTACGTCCAGGAAGCGAGCTGCGGCACCGTCCTCAAGGGAATGGGCGGTTTCCACGGCTTTGGAACGGTCATGGCCGGCACGGCCGACGGCAGCCGGACCTTCGAGCTGTCCATGACCTACGGCGACTCGGCGGCCGATCTGGGGCAGGCCTACAACAAGGCGGACCAGCTGCTCACCGACAAGGTGCTGTGCGGCAAGTAGGTCAGAGCCGCAGGAACCCCATGTCCGGGAAGTGGGCCGGCGCGATGATCGCGCCGGTCTCTTCCGCTTCGGCGAGAAAGCGTTGCCGGGTACGGAGAGCGAGATCGGGGTCGACGTCGCCGAGGAAACCGACCCGCGAGTCCGTCAACTGCGCGGGAGTGTGCAGGACGTCGCCGAGCAGCAGCAGACGCTCGTCGTCCGCGGTGATGTCGAGGACGTAGTGGCCGGGCGTGTGTCCCGGAGCGTGCCGCGCCACGATCCCGGGCGCGATCTCGACGGCGTCGCCGCTGATCGCCTCGGTCAGCCCCGCGCCGCGGGCGGTCTCCATCCCGACGCGGCTCCATTCGCCCGTCCCGGCGGGCGCGATCAGCGCGTCCCAGTCGAGCCGGCCGAAGACGACCTGGGCACCGGGGAAGGTCAGGTCGCCTTCGGGGGCGATCCAGCCGATGTGGTCGTTGTGCAGGTGGGTGAGGAAGACGGTGTCGATCTCGTCCACCGGGCATCCGGCCTTGTCCAGCGCGGCGGCGAGGTCGCCACCCGTGCCCATCGGCGGCGTCGGATCGCCCTTGGCGGGCGTCATCCCCGGCGGAAAGGCGAATTCGCGCGGGCCGAGGCCGGTGTCGACGAGGATCGTGCGGCCGTTGCCGCGGATCAGGTACGCGCCGGTCGGGACGTGCACGGTGCCGTCCTCGTCGAAGACGTCCCGGTGGGCTTCGGGGTCGAGACCGGGGAAAAACGCGAGCGGCAGCCGGATCAGGCCGTCCCCGATCGCTTCGATCTCGATGTCTCCGACGGTGATGCCCACCAAAACCCCCAAAAAAGTCGATTCCGTTGCCGGGAACGACAACCGGCCGGGGGCCCGGTCTGTTCCCGGTTTCAGTAACCGACCGGTTCCCGCAGCTCAGCGGTGGCGAAACCGGCGATGCCTTCGGCGAAACCCGTTCGCGCGGTGAAGCCGAGCAACCGCCGGGCACGGGCGGGATCCGCGACGACATGCCGGACGTCGGCGGGCCGGGCCCCACCGGCGATCTTCGGGGCAGGCCCGGCACAGGCCTTCGCCAGCTCTTCGGCGAGTTCGCCGACGGAGTGGGGTTGCCCGGAGCAGATGTTCAGCGGAGTCAGGTCGCCTTCGGGCCCGTCGGTGCTCAGCGCCAGGACGTTCGCCCTCGCCACGTCGTGGACGTGCACGAAGTCGCGCTGCTGCTTGCCATCCTCCAGCACGATCGGCGCTTCGCCGCGCAGAAGCGAGGAACGGAACAGCGACGCGACACCCGCGTACGGCGTGTTCTGCGGCATCCGCGGACCGTAGACGTTGTGATAGCGCAGGGCCCAGACCGTTCCGCCGGTCTGACGGGCCCACGCCGCCGCCAGATGTTCCTGCGCGAGCTTGGTGGCCGCGTAGGTGCTCCGCGGCCGCAGCGGCGCGTCTTCGGGGACCAGCCGCCAGCCGAGCTCGGCGCCGCAAGCCGCGCACGTGGGCTCGAAGTGTCCGCCATCCACATCGGACTGTTTCCGCGGCGACGGCGCGACGATGCCGTGGACGGCGCACTCGTAGCGACCCTCGCCGTAGACGACCATCGACGAGGCGAGCACCAGTTTCCGGACTTTCGCCCGGTGCATGGCCGCGAGCAGCACGGCGGTCCCGTAGTCGTTGTTCAGCGCGTACGACGGGGCGTCGGACGGATCGACCCCGTGCCCGACGACGGCCGCCTGATGGCAGACCGCGTCGACACCGTCCAGCAGTTCCGCGACCAGCTCCGTGTCGGTGACGTCGCCCCGAAGGAACCGGTGACGGCCGGTGTACCCGGGCGGGCGCGGCGAACCGTGCGCGGTGCCGAGGAGGTTGTCGAGGACGACGACCTCGTGGCCTTCGTCGGACAGCAGATCGGCCACGTGGGAGCCGATGAACCCGGCCCCGCCGGTTATCAGTGTTCGCACCACTCCGACGCTAGGGGCGTTTTCCGGCGGTGGACCCGGATCACCGGCTCACGTCAGGGAATCGTCACAACTACGCGGCACCGCCGGAGCGAAGATCAGCCGAAACCGGATACGGTGTGCCTATGGAACGGAGCGCACAACGGCTGGGCCGCGCACTGGTGGTCATCGTGGACGATCGCGTCGCCCACGGCGAACACGAGGACAACACGGGACCGTTGGTCACGGAGCTGCTCGAAGAGGCCGGGTTCATCGTCGACGGCGTCGTCGTGGTCGAGGCCGAGACGGCCGCGATCCGCAACGCGCTCAACACCGCGGTGATCGGCGGCGCCGACCTGGTGATCACCGTCGGCGGCACCGGGGTCTCCCCGCGCGACCGCACACCCGACGCGACGGCCGGTGTGCTCGACCGCCCGATCCCGGGCATCGGCGAGGCACTGCGCGCGTCCGGTCTCGCCGCCGGCGCGGTGGACGCGGGCATCTCCCGGGGGCTCGTCGGCGTCTCCGGCAGCACGCTGGTGGTCAACCTCGCGGGTTCCCGCGCGGCCGTCCGCGACGGCATGGCGACGCTCTCGTCGCTGGTGCCGTACGTGATCGACGAGCTGTCCGGGCTCGAAGAGGCCTAGTTCTTCGGGGCGGGTCCGGGCTCTGTCCCGGGCTCGCCCTTTTTGTCGTGGTGCAGCACTCCTTCCACCTTTTCGGTGACCTGGCCGATCTTGTCCTCGAACCGGCCACCGGTGACCTTGTTCGCCCCGGCCGACGCCGCCGAGACACCCTTGGCCGCGACGTCGCCCGCCTTCTCGGCCAGCGGCCCGGCCTTCTCGCGGACTTCGCCCGCGACCTCTTCCGCTTTGTGGATGGCCTGCGCGGCCAGCCCCTTCGCTTTGTCGACAATGCTCATGCGCTGATGGTCCCACCGGTCGGGGTACCTCGCGACCGGTGCGAAAATGGACGTCATGCCAGGTGAAGACGAGGACAAGCGCTCCGCCGCGGCGGCGAAACGACGGGTCGACGAGATCTTCGGCGACGTCCTGCCGGACACGACCTCCGACGAGCGAGAGCCGGGGCAGCGCACCCCGGACTCCGACTCGTGGTTCTTGGAGAACCGGCCGCCTCATCACGACCGGTGAACCGGGTCAGCTCTGGCGGTTCTGCTGCGCGCGCAGCAGGTCCCGGATTTCGGTGAGCAGTTCGACGTCGGTCGGCTCTGCCGGGCCTGCCTCCTCGCCGCGCTTGCGCCGCTCCTGGACGTGCTTGACCGGCAGCACGATCACGAAGTAGACGACGGCCGCGACCAGCACGAAGTTGATCGCCGCGTTGATCACGCCGCCGAAGTCGAGGAACGTGGCGTCGTTCTCGGCCAGGATGTTGAACCCCAGCCCCTTGGCGGCGTCCGACCCGCCGATGGTGTTGATCAACGGTTTGATCAGGCCGTTCGTGAAGGCCGTGACGATCGCGGTGAACGCGGCGCCGATGACCACCGCGACCGCGAGGTCGACGACGTTCCCGCGCATCAGGAAGTCCTTGAAACCCTTGAGCAAGTCGCTCTCCTCTTCACCTGGGACGGTTCGCCGACCGTCCCTTTCCATACCGGGGGGACGCAGGCGCCCGCCGCCATAGGGCAGGCGCGAGCTAGCGGAGGGTAACCGTTATGGACCGTTCCAGCGAGGTGGCCGCGACTCGTGTCGCGATCGCGGAAGGCAGGGAAAGCAGCACCAAAGGTCCCTTGCTCCCGGCGCCGGGAGCGGTCGGATCCCGGGCACCCTGTTCGCCGACGGCGGCCACGACGGCCATGCTGGCCAGCACAGATGCTTCGCGTCCGGCTTCGGCAGCCGCGACGACGTCGACGCGCTGGCCCGGCCTGAGCAGTTCCGAGACGCCGGCGTCGGCGAGCCGCACTGGGACAGTTGAACTCTCGGGATCACCCGATCCGGGGATGTCCGCGTCCAGCAGCCGGACGTCGGTCAGCGGTTCACCCGCCCTCGCGGCACCGACGAGCAGCCGTCCCTCCACGGAGGCGGGCAGGCCGGTGGCGCCCTGTGGACGGACGTCGTCCGGGAAGTCGACGAGTTCGAGGTCGGTGGCGCGCAGCACCGACCCGGCCGGGAGGTCATGGGCGGAGACCACGGTCGCGGTGCCGGGCGCGCCGCGTGCGGACTCCGGCAGGAAGAGCGCGACCAGGCCGCTGAGCAGCAGGGACAGGGCAAGCCAGCGGCGCATCAGCCGCGCGGGCCTGCCGCGGAGTCTTCGCAGGACGGGCAGATCGTGGAACACGGGATTCCCCCTCGTCGATCGGTGATGATCTCGACGCTAGGGGCGACACGCGGCCCTGGAAAGAACGAAAACCCCCGGCTGTGGATAACCGGGGGCCTGTGGACAACTCGGGACGTCAGGAAGCGGCGGCGGCCGTTTTCGTGGTACCCGTGGAGGAGGATGCCGGGCTCTTGGTCTCCGACTTGGACTCGGTCTTCGACTCCGACTTCGTCTCGGTCTTGGTCGGGGCCGCGGTCGTGTTGGCCTTCGAGTCGCGCGAATCGTTGCGGTAGAACCCGCTGCCCTTGAAGACCACGCCGACCGAGCTGAAGACCTTGCGAAGCGGGCCCGAGCACTGCGGGCACACGGTCAAGCTCGCGTCGGAGAACGACTGCACGGCCTCGAAAGCGTGGTCGCATTCCTTGCAGGCGTATTGGTAGGTGGGCACTGCTGCTCCTTCGTGCATTGGCACTCAGCCGACAAGAGTGCTAACGCCTAACGGTACCGGGGCATTCCGACGCAGGTCAAACAAGGTTTCCCAAGGTCACATGACGCCCTGGTCACGGCCTATCGTCCCGAAGGCCTTTCGAGGCAGGATGGCGTGAAGACCATCGTGGAGGAGCGCGTCCGGATGAGTGAGTTGCGAGATCTGCTGGCCGGCGTCGCCGCCCGCGTCGCCCACTACCGCGAAAACGTCGCCGACGCCCCGGTCTTCCCGGACGACACGACGGGCGTCCGGGAAAAACTCGGCGAACTGCCCGAGAAACCCGTCCTGCCCGCCGACGTGATCCGGCGGCTGGCCGACGCCGTCGAGCCGGCGCTGGTGGCGAACACCGGGCCGAGGTACTTCGGTTTCGTCACCGGTGGCGCGCTCGACGCCGCGACCGCGGCCGACATGCTGGCGACCGGTTGGGACCAGCCCGCGTTCAACCAGGTCACCTCGCCCGCCGCCGCGATCGTCGAGGAAGTGGCGGGCGAATGGCTCAAGGAGGTCCTCGGCATCCCGGCCGGTGCCTCCTTCGGCTTCGTGACCGGCGGACAGGGCGCGAACACGGTCGGCCTCGCCGCCGCCCGGCATCACGTGCTGGCGCGGGCCGGATGGGACGTCGAGCGCCGGGGGCTGCAGGGGGCGCCGCCTCTACGGGTCGTCGCCGGAGAGGAGCGGCACGCGTCGATCGACCGGTCGCTCCGCTTGCTCGGCCTGGGCACCGACGCCGTGCGGTCGGTGCGCGCGAACGGACAGGGCGCCATCGACATCGCCGATCTCGAGCGGACGCTCGACGGGCCCGCAATCGTTTGCCTTCAGGCCGGGAACGTGAACACCGGTGCTTTCGACGATTTCGCCGCCGCGACGGAGATCGCCCACCGGCACGACGCGTGGGTCCACGTCGACGGCGCGTTCGGGCTCTGGGCGGCCGCCGCTCCCACACTCAGGCGATGGACCACCGGACTGGCGGCGGCCGACTCCTGGGCGGTTGACGGGCACAAGTGGCTCAACGTCCCGTACGACAGCGGCTACGCTTTCTGCGCCCACCCCGAGTCGCACAGGGCCGCCATGGCGGTCACCGCCGCATACCTGACCGGTCAGGGTGACGGCGGCGTGAGAGCGCCGGGTGACTTCGTGCCGGAGTCGTCCCGCCGGGCGCGAGGATTCGCGACGTGGGCCGCGCTCAGCGAACTCGGCCGGGAGGGGATCGCCGAGATGGTCGAGCGGTGCTGCGCGCTGGCGAGGAGGTTCGCCGAGAAACTCGAAGCGTGCGAAGGCGTCACCGTCGTGAACGACGTGGTGCTGAACCAGGTGCTCGTCGCCTTCGACGGCGAAACGGACCGCGTCGTGGGAACCCTCCAGCGATCCGGCGAGTGCTGGATGGGCGCGACCACCTGGCGCGGACGGCGCCTGATGCGCATCTCCGTGTCCAACTGGAGCACGACCGAAGCGGACGTCGATCGCAGTGTCGAGGCGATCAAGGCGGCCTGGAAGAGCGATCAGGAATCGAGAAGCGTCGAGAACCGGTCTCACCTAGCGTGACCGTCATGGACATCGCCATTCACGGGAGCTTCCTCCCGCAGACCGACCCCGAAGCCGCACTGGCCTTCTACCGCGACCTCCTCGGCTTCGAGGTGCGCAACGACGTCGGCTACGACGGCATGCGCTGGCTCACCGTCGGCCCGCCGGGACAGCCCGTGTCGATCGTGCTGCACCCGCCCGCCGTCGACCCGGGTATCACCGACGACGAACGCCGGGTGATCAGCGAGATGATGGCCAAGGGCACCTACGCGGGGATCCTGTTCTCCTCCGACGATCTCGACGGCCTCTTCAAGCACCTGCAGGAGGCGGGCGCCGAGATCATCCAGGAGCCGACCGACCAGCCGTACGGCCTGCGTGACGGGGCCGTCCGTGACCCGTCCGGGAACCTGATCCGTATCCAGCAGCGCGTCTGAATTCACCGGGTGCGGGCGCGGACGTGGATCCGCTCGCCCTGTTCACCGAAGAGGCTGAGCACCTCGACCCGCCCGCGGCCGGTGGCGCCGAACCAATGCGGCGTCCGGCAGTCGAATTCGGCGGCCTCGCCGGGGCCGAGCACGACGTCCTGGTCGCCGAGCACGAGCCGCAACCTGCCTCGCAGCACGTAGAGCCATTCGCGGCCGCCGTGCGTTCGGGTGCGGGGCTCGTCGTCGCTCGCCGGGATCGTCATCTTGTAGGCGCGGGGCCCGTCCTCATGCCGGGTGAGCGGGATGAGCACCCGGCCGTCCGAAGGCGCTTCGAGCACCCTCGGTGAGGCGACGATCTCGTCGACGCGCAGGCCCAGCGCGGCGATCACCGGCAGCAATAGTTCAAGGCTCGGCTTGCGCTGTCCGGATTCGAGGCGGGACAGGGTGCTGGTGGAGATGCCGGTGGCGCGGCTGAGCTCCACCAGCGTCGTGCCCTTCTTCTCCCTGGCGCGGCGCAGCCGGGGCGCGATCAGTTCGATCGCCGCGGTGACGGCGGGTTGGCTCTCCATACGGCCAGCACAGCAGCTCGTCCCGGTTCTGGCAAAGTTCTTTGCCGAAACAGCCAGAATCTCCCGATGCTGGCGCCATGATCGAGACGAAACGCCTTCCCGCCGGGGTCTACCTCCTCGCCTTCAGCCTGTTCGCGATGGGGAGCGCCGAGTTCCTCATGGCCGGGGTCCTGCCCTCGGTTGCAGCCGATCTCGGCGTCTCCCTGTCCTCCGCGGGCGCGCTCATCACCGCGTTCGCCCTCGGTGTCGTCCTCGGCGGTCCGCCGTTCGCCGTGCTGAGCCTGAAATGGCCGCGGCGTACGGCGTTGATGACCACACAGGCCGTCTTCGCCGCCGCCATCGCCGTCGGCCTGCTCGCCGACGACTACTGGCTCCTCCTGGTCACCAGGTTCGTCGCCGGTCTCGCCTACGCCGGCTTCTTCGCGGTCGCAGCCGTGACCGCGATCAGCCTGGTGACGCCTGACCGCAACGCCCGCGCCTCCGGCGTCGTCGTCACCGGGCTCAGCATCGCGATGGTGGCCGGGGGGCCGGCGGGAACCCTGCTGAGCAACCTCACCGACTGGACCGGTGGCTTCTGGGGCGTCGTGACGCTGACCGTCGTGGGCGTGATCGCGTGCGCCGTCGGCCTGCCCGCGACCGCGCCTTCGGCGGAACCCAGCCTTTCGGGGGAGCTGCGCGCCATGCGGACGCCACGCCTTTGGGGCGTCTACGCGATCACCATCCTGAGCACCGCCGCGTACATGGTGTCCTTCAACTACCTGGCGGCGATGCTCGCGGACGTCGTTCCCGCGGTCTGGATCCCCGCGGTCCTCGCCTTGTTCGGGATCGGCGCCTTCGCCGGACTGTCGATCGGTGGCCGGATTTCCGACCGTCGTCCGCACCACGCGTTGCTCGGCGGCGGCGCCGGCATCGCGGTCTTCTCGGTGATGCTCGCCCTGTTCGCCACTTCCGTCTGGGTCGTCGTGCCGACGGTGTTCCTGCTGGGCGTCGTGGCCTTCGTGCTCAATCCGGCGCTCTACGGGCGGGTGTTCACGATCGCTGCTTCCGCCCCGACCCTCGCCGGTGCGACCACGGTCTCGGCCTTCCAGCTGGGCATCAGCCTCACCCCGGCCTTCGCCGCCGGGGCGCTGAATCTGGGTGCTTCGCTGGCCGCCATCCCGTGGATCGGTGCTGGTTTGGCGCTGATCACGGTGGCGCTTGTGCTCGTTTGCTAGCATGCGAGCATGGCTCAGGTCGGGAAACGGCAATTCAACGTCTATCTGCCGCCCGACCTCATCAAGCGGGTGAAGCACGCCTCCGTCGACGCCGACGAGTCACTCTCGTCGTTCGTCGAACGGGTGCTGGAGGAGTACCTGTTGCGGACCAGTGAGGAACGCGAGCGATGAAGATCATGCCGATCCGCTACAGCGCGGACGTCGAGGCCATGACGCGGTTCTACGAGGTGCTCGGCCTGCGGACCGGGCCGGTGTCGCGCCCCGGAGGCTGGGTCGAGATGCCCGCCGAGGCCGGGATGCTGGCCATCCACCGGTCGTCCGGCGACGACGTGGGCCGCTGCGAGCTGGCCTTCGAGGTCGACGAGCCGCTGGAAGACGTGGCGGAACGCCTGCGGACAGCCGGATTCGATCCTGGGCCGCCGATGGACGAGGGCTTCGGTCACTCTCTGCGTGTCCAGGATCCGGACGGGGTCTGGGTGCAGCTGAACCGGTACGACCGAGATCTCTACACATGACGGGAGTCCGGCTGGCGGTCGGCATCGTCGCGCTGGAGTTCGCGGCCGCCGTCACCGGTTTCGTCGCCTCCACCTTGCTGCCCGTCGTCGCCGCCGATCTCGACGCGAGGAACGACCTCGGACTCCTGATCGCCGGCTCGACGCTGGGCCTGTTCGTCGCGCTTCCCTTGGCGAGCAGGGTTCTCGCCCGGCTGGGCCCTCGCGGCACGCTCGCCGCCGGGATGATCGCCTACCTCGGCGGGCTCGGCTTGGCCGCGTCGGCGCGGACGGCGTGGATGTTCGCCCTCGGCCAGTTCTCCGCCGGGCTCGCCAGCGGGTTGCTGGCGATTTTCGGTGTCAGCTCGGCGATCCGGCATCTCGACGACCGGCTGCGGATCCGCGTGATCGCGGCGTCTTCGGCGATGTGGATCCTGCCCGCCCTGATCGGTCCGGCCGCGACCCTCGGCCTGGAACATCTCGTCGGCTGGCGGTGGACCCTGCTGCTGCCGGTGCCGTTCGTCCTTTTCGGACGGTTGCTGATCGTGCGCGCCGCCCGCGGTGACGCCCCCGATGCCGCTTCACGGCCCTTGCTGTGGACGCTGTCGGTGCCGCTGGGAGCCGCGATCGTCGTGTTCAGCGCGGGTTTCTGGCCGTTCGCGCTCGCCGGGGCGGCGATCACCGTCGTCGGGACGGTCGCGATCCTGCCGCCGGGCACCGCGCGGCTCCGGCCGGGAACCCCCGCCGCGCTCGGCGCGATGGTGTTGTTCGCGATCGGCTATTTCGGCGCGGACAGCCTGATCACCGTCCTCCTGACGAGCGTTTTCCAGGTGAGTCTCGGGCAGGCGGCGATCGTCCTGAGCGCCGCCCCGCTCGGCTGGGCGGTGACCAGCCTCGTGGCGGCCAAGTTCCCCTCGGCACGCTTCCCTGTCGTAGGCCTGAGCCTGACCGCCCTCGGCACCGCGGCCGTGGCCTTCGGTGGTTCGTTCGCCACGGCCCTCGTCGCCTGGGTCGTCGCCGGAATCGGCGTCGGGCTCGCGTACCCGGGCCTGTACCTCAGGGCCACGACGGCGGACGCGAGCGGTTTCACCGCCGCGGAACTCGCGACCGCCGTCATCACCGCGGAATGCGTCGGGCAATTGCTGGGCAGGGCCGTCGGTGGCGCTTTGAGCTCATCCGGCACCGGTTTGCTGGCCTCGTACGGGCTTTTCGCGGCCGCCCTGGCGGCGGCCGCGTTCGCCGCGAGCCGTCAGTCGATAAGGACGTTCTTGTAGAACAGGTTCGCGTAGCGGTTGATGTTGTCCATGCTGCTCCGCGACCCGAAGCCCATGTACAGCCGGGTTTCCCCGGCCAGGCTCCGGTAGATCCCGAGCCCCTCCGGCTCGCGGAACACCAGAGACTGGCCCGCCTTGGTCAGCGCGCGGCTCTTCACCGTGCCCGTGTTCATGTCGATGCAGGTGACGTAGGAGTTGATGTCGGCGGGATCCGCGTGGCCCGTACCGTCCAATGTGTACAGATACTGGCCGTAGATGGTGTACCCCTGGAAGGTCACCGGCACGGTGGACAGCGCGGGCTGAGCGAAATGCGCCAACGGCGAGCTGAAGTTCCCGGCGGCCGCGGAGGCGAGCGGGTAGACGCTGTAGAACATCTTGCCGCCCTCCTTGCGGCGGACTGCGATCCGCTTGTTGATCGGATCGGTGGCGCAAGTGATCGTGTCGCTGCCGGTGAGGAACTTCTTCACCGATGGCGTGCCACCGTTGACGAACTTGAACCGGGCCAGCGCCGTCCCGCGCCCTGCACTAGTCGGTCCGTCCGAGTCGCATTCCATCCAGATGTAGGAGTCGGTACCCACCGGTTCGACGCCGATCGACACCCCGTGCCCGGCGTTGTTCAAATGCATCGAACCCTGGATCTCGCCGGAGAAGTTGACCTGGGTGATGCACAGGTCGTCACCGGTCCCGCCGTTGCGGGCGTTCACGATGAAGATGCGCACGTTCTGGTTGTCGAAGGCGAAACCCTGCATCACGTGGTGCGACTCGTGCAGGATCTTGCTGCGGAACTCGTCGTAGGACGGCTTGGTGAGGTCGAACCGCTTGGACGCCGGCACGGCGGCCGAAGCAGGCGCGGCGAACACCGCGCCGGTACCGAGCAGCGCCGTCGTCGCGGCGAGACCACCGCCGGCGCGCAGCAGCGAACGCCGGGAGAACGGGGATCGGACGGGATCCGGGGGCACCTGCTCGGACATGGGCGCTCGCCTTCGTCGGGTTTCGCGGTCCGATCGAAGGTTCTTCACGCTCGTACAAGATTCGTACAAGCCGACTGCGCGACAACTAAAAAGGGTCTTCCCAATTCCTTGGGAAGACCCTTTCGAACTGTGGAGCTGAGGGGAATCGAACCCCTGACCTTCTCGATGCGAACGAGACGCGCTACCAACTGCGCTACAGCCCCTGGTGAAGCTTGCCCCTGCGTTTGAGGCTCCATGAGCTTAGCAGTGGCTCTGGAGGCTCAAACGCAGGGGGGTCACTCTCCGGAGGCCCGCCGGAAAGGCCTGGTCCCGGGCTCGTCGAGCTCGTGGAAGGCCGGGTCCTCGTCGTCGAGGTCGACGACGACGGCTTGGCGCCGGAGGCGGGACATCGGGGACGGCTTGCGTTCCACGACGGCCGGGCGTTCGGTGGCGACGACCTCGATGTCCTCACGGGACTCGTGCGCATCGTGGTCTTCGTCGATCGCCGGGCGGCGCGGGGCGCGGGTGTTGTTGAAGCGGGCGAGGCGGCGCTGCCGGATCTCGTTCTCGATGCGGACCTGGCGGCGGAGGTACACGAGGTAGCCGATGAGGACGGCGTCGACGACACCGTTGGCCCACCAGACCGTCGGGGTCAGGAAGCCGGCGACGGCCGCGGTGGTGACCACCAGCACCAGGAGCGCGATGACGACCCGCTGCCGGAACGCGTACTTGGCGCGGGCGGCGATGTCCGCCGCTTCCGGGTCGAATCCGCCCCGGCCGGGCCGGTAGCCCGTGCCTTGGCGTTCTCTTTCCGGGCGAGCCGTGTGCGAGGGCTGGGGAAGCGGTTCGGCTTCCGGTGCCTCGTCTTCGAGGTCGGCGTCGAGCTCCGCCTCGAGTTCGGCCAGGTCGTCTTCTACCGATGGTTCCGTGTTTTCCGCCATCGCGAACTCCTCCGGTCCCTCGTGGCGTGTGCTCCCGCTCCGCACGACTCGCGCCGCCAAGGCCGAGTCCGTCGTCCGTGCGACCTGCTGGCGCTTGCGGGCGACCATGGGCACGAGAACGACGAGCCATGCCGCTGCGAGCGCGACGATGATCAACGAACTGGGCATCTCCCGTCACCTCCCCCGATCCACTGCTGTAGTCACGCTAGCCACAACAGTCACACACGCCGCGCAGACTCGCCGGTTTCGATCACGGAAAATGCATCACCAAATTAGGTGAATCTCACAGCTTGTGGTAACGCGGTCACCGGAACGGCCCCGTAACGGGGTCAAACGCGCTCCGCGAGGCCCTTCGAGACGAGCCGTGAGACCAGTCCGTCACCGGTCTCCTCCTTGGTGACGGCGTAGCAGAAATGGTCCCGCCAGCCACCCGCGACGTCGAGATAACGTTCGAAAAGTCCCTCTTGCCGATAGCCCGCTTTGGCGAGAACCCGCAGGCTGGGGGTGTTTTCGGGACGGACGGTCGCCTCGAGGCGGTGCAGTCCGCCGAAGTCGAAGACGTGGTCGGTGACGAGGGCGACGGCGCCGGTCGCGACGCCGCCGCGGACGATGTCCGATGACACCCAGTAGCCGATCCAGGCCGATCGGAGCGACGCCCGGATGACGTTACCCACAGTGATCTGTCCGGCGAAGCGTCCATCCACCGTGATGGTGAACGGGAGACATTGACCGCGCCTGGCCAAGCCGCGCAATGCCAGCCACTGGGACGGCCATGACCAATACGCGTTGCGGTCCGGCCATGGCCCGATGCCGGTCGGTTCCCACATTTCCAGGTGCTCGCGGTCGCGCAGCCGGACGCGGCTCCACTCGCCGGCGTCACGGAGGCGGACCGGCCGGACGGCGAGGATCCCGGCGGGCACCCGGAGCGGGCCCAACTTCGCGGGCCAGCCCGGATGCCTGCTCTCGATCGGATACGCGACGCCGGAAATCGGTGCGCCCATTACGCCCGCTGGGCCAGGAAGGTCACCTTGACCTGCTCGCCCGCGGCGACCTCGGTGAGGTCTTCGTCGATGTTGATCAGACAGTTCGCTTCGGCCAGCGACGCGAGCAGATGCGCGCCGGAGGTGCCGAGCGGCTGCACCAGGTACTCGCCGTTGCCCTCGTCGCGCAGCAGTTGCCCGCGCAGGAACCCTTTCCGGCCCTTGGTCGAGGTGATCGGGGAGAGCAGCCGCGCGCCGACGATCCGGCGGTGCGGGTTGCGGGTGCCGCGCGCGGCGCGGATCAGCGGGCGGACCAGCACCTCGAACACGACCAGCGCGCTCATCGGATTGCCGGGGATCAGGAACGTCGGGACCGAGTCGGGACCGAGCCTGCCGAAACCCTGCACGGAGCCGGGGTGCATGGCGACGCGGGTCATGTCGATGTGGCCGAGATCGGACAGCGCGGCGTGCACTTCGTCACCCGCGCTCCCGCCGCCGCCGCCCGCGACGACGACGATCTCCGACATCAGCAGACGGCCTTCGACGACCTCTCGCAGGCGTTTCGGGTCGCCGGGGACGATGCCGACGCGGCTCACCTCGGCGCCCGCGTCCCGAGCGGCCGCGGACAGCGCGTAGGAGTTGACGTCGTAGACCTGCCCGACCGACGGGGTGCGGTCGATGTCGACCAGTTCGTCGCCGACGGAAACGATCGAAACGCGGGGCCGCGGGTAGACCAGCACCTTCGCGCGGCCGACCGCGGCGAGCAGGCCGACCTGGGCCGAGCCGATGGTGTCGCCCTTGCGCACGGCGACGTCGCCGATCTGCACGTCTTCACCGGTCCGGCGCACGTAACCGGCCGACGGCACCGACCGGTGCACGGTAACCTTGGCCTGGTGGCCGTCGGTGTAGGCGGTCGGGATGACGGCGTCGGCGAGCGTGGGCAGCGGCGCGCCGGTGTCGACTCGCACGGCCTGTCCCGGCTGCAACCGCCGCGGCTGGCGGGAACCGGCGGCGATCTCGCCGACCACCGGCAACTGCACCGGCTCCTGGCCCGCGGAGCGGACGTCGACGCTACGCACCGCGTAACCGTCGACGGCGGCTTGGTCGAAACCGGGCAGCGCGTGCTCGGCGACGACCTCTTCCGCGCACAGGAGGCCCTGGGCCTCGGAGATGGCGACCCGGACCGGACGCGGGCGTACCGCGGCGTCCAGCGTCAGGGAGATCTGATCCTCGACGGAACGGAACTGTCCCGCGTCTTCGGTCTCGGCCGCTTCGGCGATGGGTTCCGTCATGGCTGGGGGAGCTCGATCCGTTCGTTCGACCAGGCACACGTCGAAGGCCCGTCGGTGAACTGAAGTTCACCACCGTTACCAGGAGTGATGCGGTCCGAAGCCGCGGAAATCGCCCGATCGGGCAAGCTCCTCGTGGTCCGTGCCGCCGGGGTGGTCGCTGCGCCTGTCATAGGCGTGAAGCCTAACCTGACCACGTGGTCGAGCCCGGCAATGAACACCTGAGCAAAACGGAGTGGCGTTCCCGGATAACCGCCGAACGACGTTCGCAGGTGTCGGAAGAGCATGCGCGGGAGGCGGTTGCACTCGCCGTGGCCGCCGCTCGGCTGCCCGGTGAGGTCGTGTGCGCCTATGTTCCGTTCGGCACCGAACCGGGGTCGACGTCGCTGCTTGATCAACTTCTCGACCAGGGCAAACGGGTACTGCTGCCGATCGTCCCCGACGTGCCGGGCCCACTCGAGTGGGCCGCCTACGAGGACTCGTCGAGCCTCGGGCCGGGACGGCTGCGGGGGTTGCTCGAGCCGACCGGGCGCCGCCTCGGTCCCGACACGCTGGGGACGGCCGATCTGGTGCTGATCCCCGCGCTCGCCGTCGACGACGCGGGCGTCCGGCTCGGCCGCGGCGCCGGGTACTACGACCGGTCGCTCTCCTTCGCCGCGCCCGGCGCGGCGCTGATCGCCGTCGTCCGGGACGCCGAACTCGTGCGCGAGTTGCCCGCGGAACCGCATGACGTCCGCATGACCGGGGTACTGACCCCGGAGCAGGGCCTGGCGCCGCGCCCGGTAATAGACTGACGCCCCGACGCAGTGGTTCAGAAAGGGCACAATGAGCTCTGAAGCGCACCTGTCCGATCATTTCGCCGAAACGCTGTCGAAAATGCGTTCCGCGGGCGCCCACCCCATGGAGCTGGCCGCCCTGCGACGGCGTCTCGAGCAGCTGACCGAACCCGGCGCCGGTGAATTGCCGGGAAACGAACTCGAACCTCTCGATGACATCAGCAGGCTCGTGGATCTGCCGGAGCCGGACGCCGAAGAAGCGCGCCGGGTGCTGGACCGCACCGCCGTCCTGAAGCTCAACGGCGGGCTCGGCACGAGCATGGGGCTCACCGGGCCGAAATCGCTGCTGGAGATCAAACCGGGGAAGACGTTCCTCGACGTCATCGCCATGCAGGTGCTTTCGACCCGGGAGAAGTACAACGCGCGGCTCCCGCTGATCCTGATGAATTCGGCAGGCACGCGCGAACCTTCGCTCGAGTTGTTGAAAAAGTATCCCGATCTCGCCGACGACGTCATCCCGGCCGACTTCCTGCAGGGACGCGAACCGAAGATCACCGCCGACGGACGGCCCGCCGACTGGCCCGCGAACCCGGAGCTCGAATGGTGCCCGCCGGGACACGGCGACATCTACGTCGCGCTCGCGGTGAGCGGGATGCTCCAAACCCTGCTGGCGGAGGGAATCCGCTGGTGTTTCGTGTCCAACTCCGACAACCTCGGCGCGCTCCCGGACGCCCGGATCGCGGCGTGGCTCGCGAAAGAGGACATCCCGTTCGCGATGGAGACGGTGCTCGGCACCGCCGCCGACCGCAAGGGCGGGCATCTCGCGCGGCGCGCCGGCCGGATCGTCCTGCGTGAATCGGCGCAGGTCCCCGACGGGGACGACTCGTTCGGCGATGTCGGCAAATGGCGGTTCTACAACACGAACAACATCTGGGTCGACCTCGAACGGCTGAAGGCGCTCCAGGACGCAGACCCGGCGGCGCCGCATCTGCCGCTGATCGTGAACCGGAAGACCGTCGATCCCGCCGACTCCGCCAGCACGCCGGTGATCCAGCTCGAAACGGCGATGGGCGCGGCGATCGGCTCGGTCGAGGGGGCGCGGGCCATCGAGATCCCGCGGACCCGGTTCGCGCCGGTCAAGACCACCGACGATCTGCTGGTCGTCCGGTCCGACGCGTACGTGCTCGACGACGGCGGGGAGATGGTCCCGGAGTTCACCACCACCCCGCCGGTCGTGTCGCTGAGCAAGGAGTTCTACAAGCTCCTTCCGGACTTCGAGGAGCGCATCCCGGCCGCGCCTTCGCTCAAGGAGTGCACGAGCCTCGCGGTGGACGGTGATGTCACCTTCGGCAAGAACGTCGTCGTCCGCGGCGATGTGAAGATCACCGGGCCGAAAACCATCCCGGACGGCGAAGTCCTCTAGTCCCGCTGGGCGATGAACACGTACTCGCGTCCTGGACGGTCGGGGGCGTCCCGGACGTCCAGGACGCGAAAACCGTGTTCCGCCAGCAAGGACTCCAGGTCTTCGCGTTCGCGGAACCACAACGTCGAGTCCGAGGTGACGACCTCGCCGTCGGAGAACCGATAGCTGTACCGGAACGACACGAACGGGAGGTTCACCTCGGTGACCTCGCGCCACTGCTCGACCTCGCCGACGCCCGGGACGTCGATGGTGTCGTGTGCCGTGTCGGCCGCCCAGTCCTCCCATGCCCGGCGTCCGGGGCGCCGGATCTCGAAGACCAGATGACCACCCGGCACCAGCGCGGCGTGGATGCCTTCGAGGGTCCGGCTCCATTCGTCGTCGGTCAGGAAGACCTGGGCCACGTTCCCGGTCATCACCGCGAGATCGGCTCCCACGTCACCCGCCGCCTTCGCGTCACCATGGATCCAGGTGATCTTCCCTTCCGGGTCCTTGGCCTTCGCGACGTCGAGTGACGCCTTCGCGGGATCGACACCGACGACCTCGATCCCGCGCTCAGCCAGGAGAACGGCCAGACAGCCGGTGCCACATCCGACATCGAGCACTCTCTTCGCCCCGAGTTCGCCGATGATGGCGAGGTAGTGGTCCAGGTCGTCGCGAGCGCCGTCGAAGGCGTCGTAGATCGGGGCGAGCCGGGCGTGGGCGAAGAGCGCGTCAGGCATTCGGCGACGATAGTTCCGGTACGCGTTCCGGAGCCACGGATTTACGGCCGCGCCGCCAGGCCCGTTCTCCCAGCAGCGCCAGGAAAGCGGGCAACAGTACGCCGCGGACCAGTGTGGCGTCGATCAGGACGGCGACCGCCATCCCTACCCCCATCATCTTGTACTCGATCGCGCTCAACGTGATGAAGACGCTGAACACGCCGACCATGATCACCGCCGCGCCGCTGACCACGCCGGCGCTCGTGCCGGTGCCGCGGACGATCGCGGCGATGGCGCCTTCCGCCCGGCGTTCACGGATCCGGCTGAGGATGAAGATGTGGTAGTCCATGCTCAGCCCGAGCAGCAGGACGAACATGAACATCGGCAGCCAGCCGACGACCCCGCCGTACGGGGTGAATCCCAGCAGGGAAGCGAAATGGCCGTCCTGGAAGATCCAGGTGAGCACGCCGTAGGCCGCGCCGATCGACAGCAGGTTCAGCACGATCGACACGATCGCCACCGGGACCGACCGGAAAACCAGCAGCAGCAACACGAACGCCGCCAGCAGGACGAACCCGAAGACCAGCGGCATCCGTTCGATCACCCGGTCGGCGAAGTCGCGGGCATTCGCCGTCCGGCCGGACACGGCGTACTCGACGCCGTCCACCTTCCCGATCGTCTCGGGGAGTACTTCGGTGCGCAGTTTCGCGAGCGCCGCATCGGAATCCGCGTCGCGGCCGGCGCCGGAGAGCGGGACCCGGACGACCACGGCCTCGTCGACACCGCCGACAGCGATGGGTTTGTTCAGCACGCCCGATGTTTCCCCGATCCGCCGTTCGAGATCGGTGATCGCCGACCGCAGGGCCGGGCTGTCGACCGGGCCGCCGTTCTGGGCCGTCAGCACCACCGTGGCGGGGTAGACCACGCCCGGGAAGGCCTCCTGGGTGCGGACGGCGGCGTCGATCGTGGGCATCGACTTCGGCAGGCTCTCCGCCGGTGTCGGGTCCTGCAGGCGCATGCCGAGCGCGGGCAGCGTGAGCAGGATCAGCAACGCGGCTCCCAGCCCGCCCCACAACGCCGGCCGCCGGGTGACCACGCGGGCGGTCGCGGACCAGAACCGCGATTTCTCCGCCGTGGTGCGCCGTTTGCCGGGCCAGGGAATCCGGCCGCGATCGACCTTGTCGCCCAGCAGCGAGAGCAGCGCGGGCAGCACGGTGACCGAGCCGAGGACGGCGAGGCCGACCACGAACGCCGTGCTGATCGCGAGACCGGTGAAGTTGTCGAGCCCGGTGAGCACCAGCCCGCTCACACACAGGACGACCGTGAGCCCGGAGACGACCACGACGTGCCCGGACGTCCGTGCCGCGATGCGGGTCGCGGCGTCGATCGAGTGCCCGCGCGCGCGTTCTTCCCGTTGCCGCCTCAGGAAGAACAGCGAGTAGTCGACGCCGACCGCCATCCCGATGAGCAGGGTGATCACCGTCGTCGCGCTGTTGATCGGAGTGAAGTCGTCGACGACCGACAGGAAGCCGAACGTCGCCGCGACACTCGTGCCCGCCAGCAGCAACGGGACCGACGCGGCGACCAGCGCCCCGAAGACGACCAGCAGGATCACCAGCGTCAGCGGCAGGGAAAGGAGCTCCGAGCGTTTGACGTCCTCCCGGATGCCCTTGTCGACCACGGACGACAGGCTCAGATCCCCGGACTGGCTCAACCGGACCGAAGGATGCCGGGCGACGACCTCGGCCACTCGCGCCGTCGCGGTCTCGAAGTTCGGGCGGATGTCCTTCTCCCCGCCCGCGATCGAAAACCCGACGAGCCCCGACGTGCCGTCCGCCGAGATCCGCTCGGCGCCTCCGTCGGCCAGCGGTGAGCGGACGTCGGCGACCGAGCCGCCCGTGGTGAGCGTGGTGACCAGGTCTTCGGTCGCCCGCCGGAGTTCTTCGTTCGCGGCGAACGGCGGCGAGCCGGGTTCCTTCGCCTCGACGAGGACGTTCTCGCGCAACGGGTCGAAGGTGTTCTGGGTGTTCAAAGCGGTCTGGGCGCGGCCGGACTCGCCGGGATCGGTGCTCCGGCGGCTTTCACCGTCCAGCAGGATTCCCGACAGCAGGGCGACGGCCACGAGGGCGACCCAGCCGACGAGGGTGACCGCGCGATGCCGGATGGACCAGGCGGCGGTCTTTTCGGGCAGCATGAACTACAGTCCTTTACGTGAAGGAGTGAGATGCCTCGGGCGAGGTTTTTGCTTCTTCTTTCCTGGGCCGTCGAGTTGCCGCTCGGCGGCCCAGGGTCTTTCACCGGTGGTCAGTCGACCTCCTTGAGGATCCGCTCGACCGTGCCCACGCTCTTCTGGAGATCCGCGAGACGTCCGTCGAGTTCGGTCAGCTTGCGTTCGGCCTCTTCCTGCGCCTGGACGGCTTTCTCGGCGAGCCTGCGGTATTCCTGCTCGCGCGCGAGCGCGCCCCTGGCCCGGATGGTCGCGCCGAACTGCCACACGACCACCGTGATCACCACGGTGAGGAACACGAAGATGCCGATCAGCCCGGCGACCTCCTGCCATTGATGCCAGTTCACGATCGTTCCCCCTCGTCACCCGGTACCGGTGTGCTCAGCGTCGTCGCCGCGGCGGCGATGGTCTCCGGGCTCAGCTCGACCAGGAACGGTTTCACCTCGTAGAACTTCATCGCCTTCCCGTCCTCCGACAGCTCCAGTTCGGCCGACACGAGCCCGGCCGCCTCCAGTTTGCGCAGGTGGAGCTGCAGCAGCGCCCGGCTGATGCCGAGCTCTCGCGCCAGCTGGCTGACATACGCGCGCTCCGCACGCAGTGCCGCGACGATCCGCAGCCGGTGCGGATTCGCCAGCGCCCCCAGCAGCCGCAGCAGCTCGTCGCCGGACGGTCCGGTGGCGGTCATGCCGAGCTCCTGCACATGCCAAAGAAATCTAGCAGGTGCTGGCTTCGTCTACCAGGTGCTCGAGCCAAGCGTTCGGCTCCGTGTAGACGCCGACGTCCAGCGCCGAGGAGGCGAGCACCGGCGCGATCCCACCCGGCACGGCCGTGAGACCGTCCTGGAGTTCGACGCCGGTCCACGCCTGCCACTGGGCGAAGGTGCCGGTGACCGTCATCGCGAACGGCGCCACCTTCACGAACCGGGCGCCGAGCCGTTCGTGCGTGCGCAGCCACGGATCCTCTGGCAGCCCATCCGCGCGACGGCGGGCGACGTAGTCCTCAAAGGACAGTTCTGGTTCGTTCTCCTTCCCGGCCGGACGAACCGGCACGACGAGTTTGCGCATACCTGTCTCCGAAGCGCGCTTCTTCAACGCTTCCAAGGCTTTTGTGGCCAGGCCGCCGCCACGGCGGCCTGGCGCGACCATCACTTCGAGTGCGATCAACGTATTCGTCTCACGGGAGCTCAGCAGGTCTTCCGCGGCCCAGATCAGGGCGGCGTCCCAGCCGTGGTCCGGCAGCTCCGGGCGTTCGGCGGTCGGGAAGCCGACCGGGACGGCGGCGGTTCTCGCGACGGGAACACCGTCTTCCAGCAGTACGAGGAAGTATTCCGGCCAGCGGGCGGCCAGGTGGGACGACTTCGCCAGCAGGCCCGCCAGGCCGTGCTGGAGGAATTCGCCGCCGACGCCGCCGAGGGCGAGCGCGGGCTCGCGCAGTTCGGGACGGGTGGCCAGGTCTTCGATCACGATCATGTCCTCAGTAGACCCGAGGACACGCGATTCTCACGAGGCGGTTTTCCGGCAGGGGAAGACGACGATCACGACGCCGAGGTGGGCCCGACGGTGCCCTGTCACTTACGGTGGTTCGGCGGAACTTCGATCTTCACGGTGCCTGCGAAGGTCAGGCGTGTGCAGCGGATGCGGTACTGATCAGCGCACCGGCAGCGCGCGGCGCCGTCCGGCGATTCCGGTGGTGTTGAGGTTGGCGCGCTCGCCGGCGGAGTGACCGTCGAGGTAGCCGCTGCCGGACAGCCGCCTCGGCGGAGCTGAGCGCAGATCGCCGTATTGCTCATCGTACGCCTGTTTGACCATCGCCGTCCGATCCCGGATCACCAGTTCGGCCGAGCGGTGACCGGCGGCGGCCGTATGGGTCCTGGCCGCGGTGTCCTCACTGTTGCGAAGCCGTTCGTAGACCGCGCCGGAGAATCCGTGCAGCCACGTCCGCCGGTACGCGGCCAGCGATTCGCCCGCGAACACGCGGTTCTCCGGACGGACCCTGGTCAGCTGGGTGGTCGCCTGCAGCAGCAGGCTCGTGTACAGCAGTTCCGTCCGCTCCAGATCGGAGCGGAAACCGAACACCGTCACCGCGGTGACCGATTGGCCGAGCCGGTGCAGGAGGGCCCGGCAGCGCAGCGGATGCGCGATGTTGGTGAGCAGCCCCGCCTTGTCCCGGCTGTACGGGTTGTCGATCGGGATCTTGACCTGGGTGATCTCGTCGGCGGTCGCCCCGGAGGCGGCCAGCAACGCCTGATCGATGCCGTACCTGGCGATCAGTTCGGCGGCCTTGGTGTTGTACGACTCGGCTTCGGCCTCGGTGACCGCCGGGTCCTCCGCCTTCGCGAGGAGTTTCCGGACGCGCGCGAGCAGCGTGTCATGGTCGGGCATGGTCCTCCTTCCTGATTGGGTTGGAGCGGATCAATCTAGGAGAGAGGTCCGACAATATTCGGGCGATCGGTCCGGATCCCGGTGAGGGGGCGGTATGTCGGTCGACGTGTCGGTGGTCGGTTCCGGCCCGAACGGGCTCGCGGCGGCGGTCCTGCTGGTCAGGGTGGGACTGACGGTCGAGGTGCACGAGGCGGCGGACGAGATCGGCGGCGGGACACGCACGGCTGCGCTGTTCGACGACGAGGTCCGTCACGACATCTGCGCGACCGGGCATCCGCTGGCCGCGGCGTCTCCGTTCTTCCGCTGGTTCGGCCTCGCCGAGCACGGTGTCGACCTTCTGCGGCCGGAGATCGCGTACGCGCATCCCCTTGGCGGTGACCGGGCCGGTCTCGCGTACGAAGACCTCGACCGGACCTGTGACGCCCTCGGCGCGGACGGCCCCCGGTGGCGCCGCCTGATGGGTCCGCTGGCCGAACGCAGCCGCGAAGTGGCCGACCTGATGCTCGGCGACCTTCGCCATCCGCCTCGCGATCCGCGAGCGGCCGCCCTTCTCCCGGCCAGGATCGCGTTGCTCGCGTCCGGTTCGGAGTGCCGCCTGTTCACCAGTCCGGAAGCGCCCGCGCTGCTCGCCGGGGTTTCCGCGCACGTGATGAGCCGCCAGCCCTCACTCGCCGCGGCCGGCGCGACATTGCTGCTCAGCCACCTCGCGCACGCGACGGGCTGGCCGATCGCCCGCGGTGGAAGCCAGGCCATCACCGAGGCACTCGCCGCCGATCTCCGTGCGCGCGGCGGACGGATCCACACCGGCAGCCGGATCACCGACCTGCGGCGATTGTCGAAGTCGCGCACGGTGATCCTCGACATCGCCCCGCGTGGTTTCCTCGAAATCGCCGGCGATCTGCTGCCGCCGCGATACCGGAAGGCGCTGGAGGCCTATCGCTACGGACCCGGCGCGGCGAAGGTCGACTTCCTGGTGTCCGAGCCGGTTCCGTGGGCGGCGCCGGAGGTCGGCAAGGCGGGCACCGTCCATCTCGGAGGCCCGCGAGACGCGGTGTACGCCGCCGAAAACGCCATCGTGCGCGGGGAAGATCCGGACGACCGGTTCGTGCTCGTGTCGGATCCGATGGCGATCGACCCGTCCCGCGGGTTGCCGGGCAAGCGACCGGTGTGGGCGTATTGCCATGTGCCGCATGGGGATCCGCGAGACGTCACCGATCTCGTCCGGCGGCGCATCGAACGGTTCGCGCCCGGATTCTCCGACACGATCCTGGCGAGCCGTTGTGTCACCGCGCCGGAATTGGCGGCTTACAACGCGAACTACCCCGGCGGCGACGTCGCGGCGGGCGCGGTGAATCTGCGGCAGGTGCTCGGCAGGCCGGTGGCCCGGTGGAATCCGCATCGGACTCCGCTCGGCGGTGTCTTCCTGTGCTCGGCCGCGACGGCCCCTGGCCCCGGCGTGCACGGGATGGGCGGCTGGTACGCCGCGAAATCCGTGCTGGGGAAGGATTTCGAACGCGTGGTTCAGGCCAGGTAGGCGTCCAACGTGACGGCCAGCGCCCGCTCCGGTGACGGCGCGAAGCTCGCGCCCGCCAGCCCGCCCCAGAGCCACAACTGGGCGAGGCCGTGCAGCGACGCCCATAGCGACGACGCGAGCAGCCGCGGATCGGTCGCGGGATGCCAGCCGCCTTCCTGCACGTCCTCGACCAACGCGGCGAAGAAGTCGAACACCGCGCTGCTCACCCGCGTGAGCTCGGGATCGTCCGGATCGATGAGATCGCGGCGGAACATCAGCTCGAACATCGCCGGATTGGCCAGCGCGAAATCGAGATAGCCGTGGCAGGCCGCGATGAGCCGCTCTCGGGGTGTCCCGGCCGGCAGGTCGGCGCCGCGTTCCAGCAGCTCGACGTAGCCGCGGGTGGCGACCGCTGAAAGCAAGGCCGCGCGGCCGGTGAAATGCCGCAGCGGCGCGCCGTGCGAGACGCCCGCGGCCTTGGCGATCCCGCGCAGCGTCACGGCGCCGACGCCTTCCTCGGCCAGCAGGGTCGCCGCGGTGTCGATCAGGCGGGTTCGGGCGCCCACGACCGGGTCTCCTCGAGAACGGGCAGGAGGTCGGGACGTTTCGGCAGGAAGCCGTCGCCCGGCTGGCGGCCGATGAGCCGGTTGCGGAACCGGCTGACCGCGACCGGGAAGACCTCCCTGGTCAGCCAGCGCACATCCGCGCGCAGGCCGGGACGTCCGGCCGAACCGGGCAGCGGCGCGAGCCAGGCCGGGTCGTGGGTGACGTCGAGCTTGCCGAGCACGTGCCCGGCCAGACGCCGGTGACCCTGTTCGGACAGGTGCAGCCGATCCGGGCCGAAGTAGCGGGAATCGTGTGCCGCGTCGTCCGGCCAGAGGTCGACCAGCGTCGCGCCGTAGCTGACGGACGCCTCGCGGACGGCGTCGTTCAGCGCGACGATGCGCGGGCGCATGCGGTGCCCCATCGGCATGCGGTGGGAGATGTCGCTGAGGGTGAAGGTGACGACCCGCGGCGCGATCTCGGTGCAGGCGCGGATGGCCGTGTCGACGCGGCGGGCGACCGTGCGCGCGTCCCAGCCCCGGCTCATCACGTCGTTGCCGCCGCCGAACAAAGCGATCAGATCGGGCTGGAGCCTGGTCGCCGCCGGGGTCTGCTCGGCGTGGATCTGGTCGAGCCTGCGCCCGCGGACCGCGAGATTGGCGTAACGGAAACCGGGCTCTTCCTCGGCGAGCCGATGCGCGACGAAGTCGGCCCAGCCTCGGTAGAAACCGCCCGACGGATGCGGATCGGCCAGCCCTTCGGCGCAGCTGTCGCCGAGCGCGACGAAACGTTGGTAGCCCATCCAGATCTCCGTAACCGCGAGTTCACCTTGTAGACACTGTCTATCAAACTGATGTAGACGCTGTCTACTAGCGGTCGAGACGGTTCCGATGGGTGAAGGCGACGGCGCGCCGCGGATCGCCGTCCGGGAGCACCCGGCACAGCGCGTCGACGATCTCCAAGTCGTCGGCGCCGCACGGGGTCTCCCAGTACGACCACAGCGCCGCCGCGTCCCCGCTGCCGAGCACAACCCGACGGACCGACGCGGTGACGGCCTCACGCTCCTCGCGCACGGCGGGCGACTCCGATTCGGCCAGCAGCGGACCGCGGAACGCCTCCGCCGCGGCCGTGACGTCGCCGCGTTTGAGTGCCGCGCGGACCCGCAGGAAGTCGGCGTCCACGTCGGCGGACAGCCGGTACGGCCGCGTCTGCACGATGTCCGAGCCGAGTTGCGTCCGAAGCCGGTGGATCTCCGCGCGCACGGTCACCGGATTGCCGCTCTCGCCGTAGAGCAGCAGGGCCAGACGCTCCGCCGAGAGGCCGCCGGGGTTCAGTGCGAGCAGCGTGAGGATCTCCGCGTGCCGCAAGGTGAACGGCACCTCGCGACCGTCCACTGTGGTCGATGGTGGGCCGTCGGTGAGGAACTCCAGCGCCAGCCGCGGACGCCGCGAAGCACCCCGGTTCCGCAGGCGCAGCAGGTAGCCCTCGCTCAACGGCTCGACCGTGCCCAGCCGCCCGTCGGGCAGGGTGACCGCGCCGCCGCCGGGCCGGATGTCCACAGTGGAGGGAAGGTCGCCGCAGGATTCGGCCGCCAGCACGCGGCCCTTCGCCGAGAGGAGGGCGCCCGGCGCGCCGCGCAACGCTTCCAGATGAGTCATGTTCGCGGCCCGCAGCCGCTCGTCGCGCATCGCGAGCCGGGCCCGCAGCTGGCCTTCGGCGAGCTGGGCTGCCGCCGTGACCAGCGCGAGCATCGCGGGATGGACCGTCCGCAGCGGACCGCTGACGTCGATCGAACCGAGCAGCGCGCCGGTCTCCGGATCGCGCACGGGCGCCGCCGCGCAGGTCCAGCCGTGATAGGTCCGCACCAGGTGCTCGGCCGAGTAGATCTGCACCGGCTCCCCGGTGGCGAGCGTGGTGCCCATCGCGTTCGTCCCGATGACGTCCTCGCTCCAGCGTGTGCCTTCGGCGAGCATCACGTCGTCCGCGCGCCGGAGCACGCCCGCGGCGCCTTCCCGCCACAGGATGTGCCCGGCCGCGTCGGTCACGATCATCATGTGCTCGGCGTCGTCGGCGATGCTCACCAGCGTCTGCCGCAGGATCGGCAGCACCGGCGCCAGCGGATGCTCGTCGCGCAGCCCGTTCACCTCGCCGGAGTCGTAGACCAGCGGGGCGACGCCGGTGTCCGGATCGACGTGCGCGGCGAGCGAGCGATTCCACGAGGCGGACACGATCGACCTGGGGGAACGCGGCGCGGGAACCCCGGAGAGGACGGCGTCGTGGACGTCCTTCAGCAGCCGCGCGTACGCCTGAGGGTCACGCGGCGACGACTCTCCAGCGGGCCGCTCTGCCACGTTTCCGAGAATAGGTGACCGGGCTCACTTCGTTGCAACGTGCGTGCAACCTCACCCGCCCTAGCTTCGCCGTCATCCGTCACCCCTAGCGATGAGGCAGGAAAGATGGCCAAGTACGCGGCACCGAACACCGAAGGCAGCGTCGTCAGCTACGAGTCGCGCTACGACCACTACATCGGAGGCGAGTACGTACCGCCCGCGAGCGGTCAGTACTTCGAGAACCCGACCCCGGTGACCGGACAGGTGTTCACCGAGGTCGCCCGCGGCACCGCCGCCGACATCGACCGCGCGCTCGACGCGGCCGAGGGAGCGGCCGCGGCGTGGGGCCGGACGTCGGTGGACGAGCGCGCGAACGTGCTGCTCCGGATCGCCGACCGGATGGAGCAGAACCTCGAAGCGATCGCCGTCGCCGAATCGTGGGAGAACGGCAAACCGGTCCGCGAGACCCTCGCGGCCGACATCCCGCTGGCCATCGACCACTTCCGTTACTTCGCCGGTGCCCTGCGCGCCCAGGAGGGCGGCATCTCCCAGATCGACGACAACACCGTCGCGTACCACTTCCACGAGCCGCTCGGCGTCGTCGGCCAGATCATCCCGTGGAACTTCCCGCTGCTGATGGCGGTCTGGAAGCTCGCGCCCGCGCTGGCCGCCGGCAACGCGATCGTGCTGAAGCCCGCCGAGCAGACCCCGGCGTCGATCCACCTGCTGATGTCGCTCATCGGCGACCTGATCCCGCCGGGCGTGCTGAACATCGTCAACGGTTTCGGCGTCGAGGCGGGCAAGCCGCTCGCGTCGAGCAATCGGGTGCGGAAGGTCGCGTTCACCGGCGAGACCACCACCGGACGGCTGATCCTGCAGTACGCCAGCGAGAACATCATCCCGGTCACCGTCGAACTCGGCGGCAAGAGCCCGAACATCTTCTTCGATGACGTCGCCGCGGCCAACGACGCGTTCTACGACAAGGCGCAGGAGGGGTTCGCGCTCTTCGCGCTGAACCAGGGCGAGGTCTGCACCTGCCCGTCACGGGCGCTGATCCAGTCCGGCATCTACGACCGGTTCCTCGGCGACGCCGTCGAGCGGGTCAAGAAGATCAAGCAGGGGCACCCGCTCGACACCGAGACGCAGATCGGCGCACAGGCCTCGAACGACCAGCTGGAGAAGATCCTTTCCTACATCGACATCGGTCAGAAGGAAGGCGCGAAGATCCTCACCGGCGGTGAGCGCAGCGACCTCGGCGGCGAACTGTCCGGCGGGTACTACGTGCAGCCGACGGTCTTCGAGGGCGACAACAAGATGCGGATCTTCCAGGAGGAGATCTTCGGCCCGGTCGTCTCGGTGGCCAGGTTCGACGACTACGCCGACGCGCTGAAGATCGCCAACGACACGCTGTACGGCCTCGGCGCCGGTGTCTGGTCGCGCGACGGCAACACCGCCTACCGCGCCGGCCGTGACATCCAGGCGGGCCGGGTGTGGGTCAACAACTACCACGCGTACCCGGCGCACGCGGCCTTCGGCGGCTACAAGGCGTCCGGGATCGGGCGCGAGAACCACAAGATGATGCTGGACCACTACCAGCAGACCAAGAACATGCTGGTGTCCTATTCGGACAGTGCGCTCGGGTTCTTCTGATGGCCGAGCGGGTCGGCTTGACACCGGCCGCCGCGGATCTGCTGCGGCGGCTGGTGTCACGCAGGGGACCGGTGATGTTCCACCAGTCCGGCGGATGCTGCGACGGGAGCGCCCCGATGTGTTACCCGGCGGGCGAATTCCGCACCGGGGCGTCCGACGTCCACCTTGGTGACCTGAGCGTCGACGGAATCGACGACGTTCCGGTGTGGATGTCGGGTCCCCAGTTCGAGTACTGGAAGCACACGCATCTGACCATCGACGTCGTCCCCGGCCGGGGGAGCGGATTCTCCTTGGAGGCGCCCGAAGGGGTCCGCTTCCTGGTCCGGTCGAGGTTGTTCAGCGACGAGGAGTCGGCTGAGCTGAACGGCCCAGCAACGCGATGAGCCGTGCGCCCGGCCCGGCGTCCGGCGGTGCCTCGACAGCGTGGTCGAAGGCGCCGCCGGGCCCGCGCACCGGTTCGACGTCGGGATAGCGGCTCGCCACCTTCAACGCGGCCGTCGCGAGTTCGTCGTCCCAGCGGTGCTCACGGCCCAGGGCGGTGTTGAGATCCCAGTCGTGGGTGAGCGTGTCGACGAACAGCACGGCCATCGCGTTCTTTCCGGGGAGCGGGCCGAAGTTGCCGAAATCGAAGGTCTTCTCCAGCGCTTCGGTGTCGAAGGCCGCGAGGAACTCGGCGGAGCTCTCTTCGTAGGACTTGGCGAGGTCGTCGTCGGCCGACGGCCGGGTCTTCATCGGGTGGCCGGTCGCCTCCGCGGTGCGGGAGTCGTGCCCCTCGATCAGGTGTTTCACGATGTCACGGACGGTCCACTCGGCGCAGGGGGTCGAGCGGTCCCAGTCGTCCGCGCCGATTCCGGCGATCGTGTCCTTGGTTGCTTGATGGGCCCGGGTGGTGAGTGCGATGAGATCCATGGCGGCAATGTATACGAACGGTCGTGCTATCTTCTAGGTGTGAGCACTCTCGAAGTGAACGAGGTCTTCGTCGGGCGTCCGTCCGTGCTGGGGACGAAGCGTGACGTGCCGGTGTACAGCGCCATCGCGAAATCGCGGGTGGAGACGCCGTTCCTGGAATTGGACGAGATCAATCTGGCCGGCGACGACCAGGCCGATCGCACCGTCCACGGCGGTGTCGACAAGGCGGTGTACGTCTATCCGGCGACGCACTACGCGGCCTGGGCGGAGCAGGGGTTCCCGGTGTCGGCGGGGATTTCGGGGAGAACGCCTCGGTGACGGGCGCCGACGAGTACGACGTCCGGGTCGGTGACGTCTGGGCCTGGGGAGACGCGCTGGTCCAGGTCTCGCAGCCGCGGACGCCGTGCTTCAAACTCGCGATGAAGACCGGGCGCAAGGACGTCATCCCGGCGATGATCGATTCCGGTCGCAGCGGCTGGTACCTGCGGGTGCTGCGGACGGGCGTGGTGCCCACGTCGGGACGCATGACGCTCGAAGAACGCGATCCGGTGAATCCGACGATCGCCGAGGTGTACGTCGCGTCGTTCACCAACGTCGCCCAGCTCGACGACGAGCGCCGGGACGCGTACTGGGCGCTGCTGGACCGGGTGCTCGCGGCGCCGGCGCTTTCCCGGCAGTACCGTGACGGCCTGGCATCGGCGAAGAGGCGGCGAGAGGAACGGAATGCCGGTTGACGGCCGGGTGGCCCGCGGTGACGCGACGAGGCGGATCGTGCTTCGGCGCGCCGTCGACATCGCGTCCGTCGAGGGGCTCGACGGGTTGTCCCTCGGCAGGCTCGCCACCGAACTCGAATTGAGCAAATCCGGGGTGTTCGCCCTGTTCGGTTCCAAGGAGGAGCTGCAGCTCGCGGCGGTCGAGACGGCGAGCGCGATCTTCGCGGAGAACGTCGTCGAGCCGACGCTGGAGGTCGAGCAGGGGATCGCGCGGTTGCGCGCGTTGTGCGCGAACTGGCTCGACTACTCGGAACGCCGCGTGTTCCCGGGCGGCTGTTTCTTCTTCAACACCGGCGCCGAATTCGACGCGCGGACCGGCCGGGTGCACGACGCGGTCGCGAACGCGAGCCGGGCCTTCGCCCAGTTCATCCGGTCCACCGCGATCGAGGCGCGGAAGGCCGGGCACCTGCGTGAGTCCGTCGACGTGAACCGGCTGGCCTTCGAACTGAACGCGCTGGGGCGGGCCGCGAACGCCGATTCGGTGATGTTCGGCGGTACCGAGCCGTACGCGCTCGCTCGGGCCGCCATCACCGCCCGCCTCGACGCCGCGGCCGTGCAATGAACGGTCCGTTCCTTGCAAATTTCGCGAGGAACGGACCGTTCATGGCGCGCTACTTCCAGTCGACCTGCGCGGACCGGTAGAAGTCGATGCCCTGCTGAACCCACCGCGGGCTCTGCTTCGCCAGCCGGAGCCGATAGGCGTCCCAGGTCCGGGAATCCTTCGGCGACCACCCGATCTCGGCGTAACCCGGCAGCCTCGGGAACGCCATGAACTCGATGTGGTCACTGGTGATCAGCGTTTCCGACCACAACGGCGCCTCGACGCCGATGACGTTCTTCTCCGTCACACCCTGCAGGTACGTGGCCGGATCCCAGTCGTACCCGGTCTTGACCTCGATCAGGCCGGCCCAGCTGAGCCCGAGCGGCGTCCCGGCGTGGTACTTCATGTCCAGGTACGCCTTGTTCGCGGGCGACATCAGGATCTTGTTGCCCCGGGCCGCGGCCGCGGCGACGTTCGCGTCGGTACCCGTCGTGCCCCAGAACTGCGGGACGGCCGAAACCGGCGGGTTCGTCTTGGCGATGTCGTGCCAGCCGGTGATCGTCTTGCCGTACTTCGCGACGATCGGGTGCACCTTCGTGGCGAAGGTCTGGTAGTCCTCCGGGGAGGTCGAGTGCGCCTCGTCGCCACCGATGTTGATGTACTTCCCAGGGGTGATCGCCGACAGTTCGCGGATGACGTCGTCCACGAACTTGTAGGTGATGTCCTTGCCGATGCACAGCGAGCTGTAGCCGACCTCGATGTCCGTGCGCGGCGGTATCGGCTTGCCGTCGCAGTTCAGTTCGGCGTAGGAGTGCTGGGCCGCGTTGGTGTGCCCCGGCATGTCGATCTCGGGAACGATCGTGATGTGCCGCGAAGCCGCGTAGCGCACCAGGTCCTTGTACTGCTCCTGCGTGTAGTAGCCACCGGGAGCGCCGCCGACGGCTGTCTGGCCGCCCACGGTCGCCAGCTTCGGCCAGCTCTTGATCTCGATCCGCCAGCCCTGGTCGTCGCTCAGGTGGAGGTGGAGATTGTTGATCTTGTACTGCGCGATCTGGTCGATGTACAGCTTGACCTGATCCGGCGTGAAGAAGTGCCGGGCGACGTCGAGCATCGCGCTGCGGTAGCCGAAGCGCGGGTAGTCGAGCACTGTGCCGCCCGAGACCACCCACGAACGCTTCTTGACGGTCTTCGACTCGATTTCGGACGGGAACAGCTGGCGTAGCGTCTGCACGCCGAGGAACAGGCCCTCGTCGGTGTTCGCCTTCAAGGTCACGCCGGAGGGCGACACCTTGAGCTGGTAGCCCTCGCTGCCGACGCGGCCGCTCGCGTGACCGGTTTCGAGCGAGATGGCGGGGCCGCCGCCGCGGTGGCCGCTGACGACGGGCAGCCGGTAGCCGGTGGCCGGCCGGAGCAGGCCTGCCAGGTACTCGGCGACCTGCTTGCCTTCGCGGTCGGTGCGGATGACGGTCGCGGGGCTGAGGCGGAAGTTCGCGCGGGGGTCGGGTTTCGCGTCGACCGGCGCGGGGACGACGTCGGTGACGGTCCGTTCGGCCTTCGCGTGCTGTCCCGCGCTCGCCGTGGCGGGCAGCCCGAGCGTCACGAGGCTCAGGACGGCCACGCCGAGCACGGTTCTGGACAGGCGTTTACTCATGGAGCACCTCCGGTCGGGGTACCTGGAGACTCTCTGCTTCTAGAGGTATAGACCAATAGGGCAAACACGACAACACCCGATCGGACCAGTACGCCGTACCGATCACCGGTCACTCGCCGCGCAGAACCGCTTTCAGGGCATCGAGAACGCTCGCGTCCTCGATCGTCGAGGGCACCTGTTCGTCGCGGCCGTCGGCGATCCCGCGCATGGTCTTGCGCAGGATCTTCCCGGACCGCGTCTTCGGCAGCGCGTCCACAATGGACACGTCGCGGAAGGCGGCGACCGGGCCGATGTCGCGCCGCACCAGCGCGACCAATTCGGCCTTGAGGGTCTCGGCGTCGACGTCGGTTCCCGACTTCAGCACCACGAAACCGCGTGGAAGCTGCCCCTTCAGCTGGTCCCGGACCCCGATCACGGCGCATTCGGCGACGGCGGGATGCGACGCCAGCACGGCCTCCATCGAACCGGTCGAAAGCCGGTGCCCCGCGACGTTGATGACGTCGTCGGTGCGACCCATGACGAACAGATAGCCGTCTTCGTCGACGTATCCGGAGTCACCCGTCAGGTAGTGGCCTTCATACCGCGAAAGGTACGCCTCGCGATACCGCTCGTCGTCCTGCCACAACGTCGGCAGCGATCCCGGAGGGAGCGGCAGTTTGATGGCGATGGCGCCTTCGCGCCCGGCGGGCAGGGGGTCGCCCGCCTGGTCCAGGATCCGCACGTCCCAGCCCGGCACCGGTTTCGTCGCGGAACCGGGTTTCACCGGCATCGGTTCCAAACCGCGTGGATTCGCCGCGATCGGCCAGCCGGTCTCCGTCTGCCACCAGTGGTCGATCACCGGCACGCCGAGCTTGTCGTGCGCCCAGTGATAGGTCTCCGGATCGAGTCGTTCACCGGCCATGAACAACGTCTTGAATCCGCTGAGCTGGTATTTTCCGATTTCGATGCCGTCCGGATCGACCTTCTTGATCGCTCGTAGCGCGGTCGGCGCGGTGAACAACGCCTTCACCTCGTGATCGGAAATGACGCGCCAGAACGCGCCGGCGTCCGGGGTTCCGACCGGTTTGCCCTCGTACATGACCGTCGTCGCCCCGATCAGGAGCGGCGCGTACACGATGTAGGAATGGCCGACGACCCAGCCGACGTCGGACGCCGTCCACCAGACGTCGCCGGGCTGGATGTCGTAGATCGCGCCCATCGACCAGGCCAGCGCGACCGCGTGCCCGCCGGTGTCGCGCACGACGCCCTTCGGCTTCCCCGTGGTGCCGGAGGTGTAGAGGATGTACAGCGGGTCGGTGGCCGCGACCGGTACCGGATCGGCGGGGGAGGCCTTCGCGACCAGCTCGGCCCAGTCGGCGTCGCGCTCACCCAGCACGGCGCGGGCGCGCTCCCGCTGCAGCACCACGACCTTGTCCGGCTGGTGGGCGGTTCCAGAGAGCGCCTCGTCGATGATCGGCTTGTACTCCACGATCCGCGTCGGTTCGATTCCGCACGACGCCGCGACGATGACCTTGGGTTTCGCGTCCTCGATCCGCGCCGCGAGCTCCTTCGGCGCGAAGCCGCCGAAAACGACCGAATGCACCGCGCCGAGCCGGGCGCACGCGAGCATCGCGACCGCCGCTTCGGGGACCATCGGCATGTACACGATGACGCGGTCGCCCTTCCCGACGCCGAGGGAGGCGAGGGCGCCGGCGAAGCGCGCGACTTCGTCCAGCAGTTCCGCGTAGGTGAACCGGCGAACCGAATCGGTGACGGGCGAATCCCAGATCAGCGCGGGCTGCTCGCCGCGGCCGTCCCGCACGTGCCGGTCGAGTGCGTTGAACGCCGTGTTGAGCTCGCCGTCCGGGAACCAGCGGTAGAAGGGCGCCTTCGACGCGTCGAGTGCCTGCGTCGGCGTGCGGGTCCAGTCGATCGCCTGCGCGGCTTCGAGCCAGAAACCCTCCGGGTCTTCGAGGCTCCGCTGGTACGACTCGGCGTGCATCGAATGCTCCTTCGCGTTCGGGTACCGGACCATCATGGACTTCCGGACCGGCCGATGCCTGGTGGTAACGGCGGAGAGACGCCCGCGACAACCCGGCAACCCTGTGAGGGCATGGAGCGTCCTAAGCTGGACTAGGGGGAAAACCGCCGGAAACGGCCTCGACGAGCGAGGGGAGCAGGGTCCATGGGACTAGCGAGCGCGCTGCTTTCGTTCGCGCACAGCCTGTTCGGGCCAGGGATCTGGCCTGGGGACTGGGTGTGGGCGACGAGCACCGCGGGAGCGCTGGTCGCGCTGCTGCCCGCACTGGGAGCGATGATCGTCGCGATCATCCGCAAAGGCACCGGCAACCGCTACGACGTGGTGACCCTGTCGGTCTTCGGCGGGATCGGCGTCGTCGCCGTCTTCCTGCTGCCGTGGCTGCTGGCCACCGGGGTTTCGCAGACGTACCAGGAGGCCGCGTCCAAATCGGGCGGTCAATCCGGCTTCTCCGCCAGTGATCTGGCGACCTACAACGCCGACTACAGCCCGCTGATCGGCAAGCAGAGCGAGTACCTCGGCCGCGGCCAGAACGTGTACGAGGTCCTGTTCTACCCGAACGGGATGCAGCTCAGTTACATCTTCTACCTGATCCTGCTGGTCGGGCTGCCCGCGCTGTCGCTGCTGTTCGTGATGCTGCAGGCACGCACCGCGTTCCGCCGCGGCCCGAAGTGGCCTTCGCGGTTCTTCTGGATCCCGTTCGTGCTGATGGTGCTGGCGAGCGTCGGCATGGGCGCGAACACGGCCGTGCACTTCTGGCTCGGGTTCCTGCCGTTCAGCGTGCTGGGCCTGATCCCGGTCGCGCTCGTCGGTCCGCCGCCGTGGTCGGTGATCAACCGGCCCGACCCGCAGCCCCGGCAGAAGGTGGAGCCGTACCGCCCGGAGCCGCCCGCCCCGAAGCCGCAACCGCAACTGCCGCCCCCGCCCGCCAAGCAGTACCCGGCGACCGCGCTGGCACAGGCGCCCGAACCTCCCGCGCTGGCCGCGGCCCCGGGCCCGATCCCGCCGCCCCCTGGTTCGCGTAACTCCGGTGGCAGCCGCTACAAGCGCGTCCGGCGGCTCGGCCACGGTGGCTTCGGCACGGTCTGGGAAGCGGTCGACACTCAGCTCAACCGCACCGTCGCGCTGAAGATCGCGCACGCGCCGGACCGGGACACCGAGGAACGGATGCAGCGCGAGGCCCGTGCGCTGGCCGTGGTTAACCACCCCAACTGTGTAAAGGTGTACGACCTCGTCGAGGAGCCCGACGGGCTCGCGCTGGTGATGGAGTACCTCGAAGGGCGCTCCCTGGCCGAAATCGTCGATTCGCAGGGCCCGCTCGACGACATCGCCGCCGGACGGCTCTGGTCGACCATGGCGGGCGCGCTCGCGGCGGCGCACGAGAAGGGCGTGCTGCACCGGGACCTGAAGCCGTCGAACATCATCCTCGACCGCAACGGGCTCGCGCACCTGATCGACTTCGGCATCGCCCGCAGCCAGGGCGACTCGAAGATGACCGCGACCGGGATGATGATCGGCACGCCGGACTTCGTCGCGCCCGAGCAGGCGATGGGCTCACCGGCCAGCCCGGCGTCGGACGCCTGGCAGCTCGCCGCGACGGTCAGCTACGCGCTCTCCGGTCAACCGCCGCGCGGCACCCGGGAGACCCCGATGGCCGCGCTGATGGCCGCCGCCCGCGCCGAACCGGTGTCGAAACTGCCGAACCGCAGCGCCCACGCCCGGATCCTCATCGCGTCGCTCGACCAGGAGCCCCGCCGCCGCCCGACGCTCACCGCCGTGCGGCGCGACGTCGAAGGCTGGCTCGCCCGGGCGGGCAAGTCGCCGGACGGCCCGGTGACGCAGATCGTGACGCGTCGCCCTCCGCAGCCCCACCAGCAGCCGCAGCCTCAACGCCACCCGCGCTGACCTGCGAAAAGAGAGCAAGGGACCTTTGCTACCACTTATCTCGACATCGAGACAGGTGGTAGCAAAGGTCCCTTGCTCTCTCAGTCGACGATGACCCAGGTCCCGCCCTGCCAGGCCATGGTGAAAGTCTTGGGCTGAGCCGCCATCATCGCGATCTGCGGCGCGATCGCGCCCGGCGGGACGACGACCTTGTCCGGCCCCTTGCTCTGCAGCTTCGCCCGGTCGACACGGGTGGCCTTCAGCTTCTTCACGTCGTCGGCCGAGAGCATCCCGAACTGCATGGGGGTGAGCTGACGGCACTCCTTCATCCCGCCGTCGAACGCCGGCCCGGTGATCCGGCAGACGGTTTCGAGGTCCTTTTCGCCCAGCGCGTGGTGGTACTGCTCCATCACGCTCGCGGCGCCGTCGGGCGTGTGCGCCACCGCGCCACCGGCGGTGGGTGTGGTGGCCTCGGAGGCGGTCGTCGAAGGACGCGAAGCACTGGCTTGTGTCGTGCTGGTGGCCGGCGCTTCGGAAGTGCTCGGAACGGCCGAGGACTGCGGCGCCGCGGTTCCCGGCGTCTGCTCTTCACACCCCGCGATCAAGAACAACGCAGCGGCCGCGCAGGCCGCTCCGAGCGGTCGGATCGTCATGATGCCCCCTGTAGAGCTGCTGTCGACCAGCGAAGAGTAACAACTCGGGGGCAAGTGTCACACTTGAATCGGGAAAATCACGAGGTGGTGGGCCGGGCCGTGGTCACTTCCAGGACGGAAGCCACAGCTCGGCGTTCCAGTGCTCGTTCGTGATCGCGTTGCCGTTCAGGATCGGCCACAACCAGGCGAAGTTGGCCACGACGAGTCCCACGTAGAGGGCGACGACGAGCAGTCCGGTGCCCCGCCGCTCGAATCCGCGTTTCGCGCCCCCGAGGATCTGCCCGAGGACCAGTGTCAGTCCGAGTACCAGGAACGGCGCCAGCGGCGTCGCGTAGAAGTAGTACATCTGGCGGTCGAGGTTGGTGAACCACGGCAGGAACCCGGCGAGGTAGCCGACGAGTACGGCGGCATAGCGCCAGTCCGCGCGGAAGACCGACCGCCACACGCTCCAGCCGAGCATCGGCAGCGCCAGCCACCACATCGCCGGTGTCCCGATCAGCATCGTCGCCCGCACACAGGTCGACTCGCCGCAGCCGGTCGCGTCCGTGCCGCCCGCGTACGCGTAGAGCATCGGCCGCAGCCCCATCGGCCAGGTCCACGGCTTCGACTCCCACGGATGCGGCTTGTCCTTGGGTGTCACCAGGTTCGCGTGGAAGTCGAGCACGTTCATCGAATAGTCGCCGAGCGACCGCAACGCGGGCGGCATCCAGGCCCAGAAACCGGGATCGATGTCCTTGATCGCCACGTAGTTGCGGTCGGTCGCGGTCTCGCTCGCGAACCAGGCCCAGTAGCAGGCGAGATACACCAGGATCGGGATGACGACGATCGCCCACAGCGCGGGCAGCACGTCACGGCGCAGCGTGCCGACCCACGGTCGCCGCACCCCCGCGGCCCGGCGCGCGGCGACGTCGAAGAAGACGGTGAGCAGGCCGAACGCGGCGATGTAGTAGAGCGCCGACCATTTGACGCCGAAGGTCAGCCCGATCATCAGGCCGCCGGCGAACCGCCACCACCGGAAACCCAGCTTCGGGCCGAACCGTGATTCGTCGATCCAGCCTTCGCGGACGGCCACGGCGAGCCGTCGCCGCACCTGGTCGCGGTCGCACAGCAGGCAGGCGAACGCGGCGAGCACGAACAACGCGATGAAGATGTCGAGCATGCCCATGCGTGACTGCAGGTGCAGGACGCCGTCACTGATCACCAGGATCCCGGCGACCGCGCCGAGCAGTGTCGACCGCGTGAGCCGCCGGGCGATCCGGATGGTGAGGAGCACGATCAGCGTGCCTGCCAGCGCCGGCATGATCCGCCAGCCCCAGGCGTTGTAGCCGAACAGCCATTCGCCGATCGCGATGAGATGCTTCGCCAACGGCGGGTGGACGATCAGCTCGTAGCCGTAGTTGTCCTCGTAACCGCCGTTGCGCAGCATCTGCCACGCCTGCGGGACGTAGTGCTTCTCGTCGAAGACGGGGGTGCCCTTGTCCGTGGGCGTTCCCAGGTTCTGGATCCGGACGATGCCGCCGATGAGCGTCAGCACCAGCGTGACGATCCAGCCGCGCAGGCGGTCCGTCGGCATGCCGCGGCCGAGGAGGGTGGCCTCCCGGTCGTTCGGTGGCCTGAGCGCGTCGACCGGATCCGGCCGCACGCTCTCGTTGTCACGGGTCAGCAGTGCGGTCACGGGGCATGATCCTACGGGCGGAAGAGTGAACTCGGTGTCCGGATCTGCGAACCGGTTAACCTTCGGGAATGACCGAAGGACGCCTCGTGCTGGCAGCCACCCCGCTCGGAGACGTCCGTGACGCTTCGCCGCGCCTGTCCGAAGCCCTCGCGACGGCCGACGTGATCGCCGCCGAAGACACCCGGCGCCTGCGCTCCCTCACCGCGGCCCTCGAGGTTTCGCCTGTCGGGCGCGTCGTCAGCTTTTACGAAGACGTCGAGACGGCCCGTCTGCCGAAACTACTCGAATCGCTTCAAGCCGGTGAGACGGTGCTCCTGGTGACCGACGCGGGGATGCCGAGCGTCTCGGATCCCGGATTCCGCCTGGTCGCGGCCTGTGTCGAGGCGGAGATCGCCGTGACCTGCCTGCCCGGCCCGTCCGCGGTGACCACGGCGCTCGCGCTGTCCGGCCTGCCCTGCGACCGTTTCTGTTTCGAAGGTTTCGCTCCGCGCAAGCCCGGTGAACGGGCGAAATGGCTCGGTTCGTTGAAGGACGAGCCCCGTACGGCCGTGTTCTTCGAATCTCCGCATCGCCTCGCGAGCACGCTCGCCGACGCCGCCGAAGTCTTGGGCCCCGAGCGTCGTGCCGCCGTCTGCCGCGAATTGACCAAAACCTATGAAGAGGTCAAACGCGGCAATCTTCCGGATTTGGCCACTTGGGCCGCCGAGGGGGTCAAGGGTGAGATCACCGTCGTCCTCGCGGGCGCGCCACCGCGCTCGGTGAGTGTCGAGGAGCTGGTCTCGGAGGTCTCTTCGCGGGTCTCGGCAGGTGAACGCCTCAAGTCCGCCGCCGCCGAGGTCGCCGAGGCGGCCGGGGTGTCGAAGAAGGAGCTCTACGACGCTGTTCTCGCTTCCCGCAAGCGCTAGGACAGCAAAGCCGTCACGGCCGCGTGCGCCTTTCCGGCATCGGGCTCGTCGCCGGTGATGACATCGGTGTAGATGAAGGACTCGCCGATCCGCACCAGTAGATAGGCCAGATCTTCGACCGGCAGGGGCGGAGTGAGCCGCCCGGCCTCGACCTCTTCGTCCAGGAACTCGCGCATCTTCGCGATCGCGCGACTCTGCACCACGCTGGCCTTCGTCGTCAGGATCCGCAACGCCCGCTCGGGCTCGTTGCGCAGGAACTCCCGGAACGGTTTCGAGCCGTTCACGGTGCGGACGAAGGTGCCGACGAGCTCTGCGATCCCTGCCGCGCCGCGCCCGAGCTTGCCGGAAGACCGCGCTTCGAAGACCTCCACGGTCATCGACCACAGGATTTCGCCGAGCAGCTGATCCCGGCCGCCGACCCAGCGGTGCAGGGTCGCCCGGCTGATCCCGAGCTCACTCGCCAGTTCACCCATGTCCACGCGGCGCCCCTCCAGGAAGCGGGCGCGCGCGATCGTGAACGCGCGCAGGGCGTCCGGGCGCGGCGAAGTCAGCTGGCGTTCGAGTGCGGTTTCGATGAGTGAAACATATCACGCGATGTCTCGTGCATGAGACATATGCAAGAATGTCTCATCTCGACGAGGAGGAAGCGGATGCGCGCAGTACAGGTGACCGAGTTCGGCGGACCCGAGGTGCTCAACCTCGTCGACCTTCCCGATCCCGTCCCCGGCCCAGGTCAGCGGCTGGTCGAGGTCGACCGGATCGGCATCAACTACGCCGACACCCACCAGGCCGAGAACTCGTACCTCGCGCCGAGCAAGCTCCCGCTCGTCCCCGGTGGTGAGGTCGTCGGCCGCACCGCCGACGGCAAGCGGATCGTCGCGCTGCTCAACGGCGGTGGCGGCTACGCCGAGCGTGCGGTGGCCGACGACGTCACCAGCTACGACGTTCCCGACGGCGTCGACGACCTGACCGCGCTCTCCTTCATCGTCCAGGGCACCACGGCTTCGCTCCTGCTGCGAAAGAGCGCCCACCTCGAACCCGGCGAAACCGTCGTCGTGCACGCGGCCGCCGGCGGGGTCGGCTCCATCGCCGTGCAGCTCGCGAAAGCCTGGGGAGCGAGCCGGGTCATCGCGACCGCCAGCAGTGAGGAGAAGCGCGCCCTCGCTCTCGAACTGGGCGCCGACGTCGCCATCGATTCACGGGCCGAGAACATGACCGACGCGCTCCGCGAGGCGAACGGCGGCAAACGCGTCGACATCGTGCTCGACATGACCGGCGGCGCGGTCACGGACCAGAGCATCGCGGCCCTCGCGCCGTTCGGCCGTCTCGCGTTCTACGGCATGGCCAGCCGCGAGAACCCGAAGCCGATCGAAGCCCGCAACCTGCTCGGGCACAGCACCACCGTGGCCGGGATGTGGCTGCCGCACGCGTTCAAACTCCCCGGCAACGTCTTCGGCCGCGCGCTCGACGAGCTCTTCGAGCTGGCCCTCGCGGGCCGGGTCCGCGCTGTCGCCGGGGGCGAGTACGCGCTGTCCGACGCGCGCGCCGCCCACGAGGCCCTGCGCTCGCGCGGCACGATGGGCAAGCTGCTGCTGGACCCCACCAAGTAGTCAGCCGAGCAGGCGCTCCAGCGGAGCGGACTTGTGCAGGCATTCCTGCCATTCCGCGTCGCTGTCGGAGTCGGCGGTGATCCCGCCGCCGACTCCGAGCGCGATCGTGTCTTCGTGGATTTCGAAGGTTCTGATCGCGACGTTCAGTTCCAGCCCGGCGATCGGCGAAGCGAGCCCGATCGCGCCGGTGTAGACGCCGCGCGCGGTGGGCTCCAGCTCGGCGATCAGGTCCAGTGCCCGGATCTTCGGCGCGCCCGTCACCGAACCCGGCGGGAACGTGGCCGCGAGCAGTGCCGCGTCGTCGATCCCGTCGGCGAGCGATCCCTCCACAGTGGACTCCAGATGCCACACGCCCGGCGCGGGCCGGACCGCGAGCAGTTCGGGGACCCGGACGCTGCCGGTGGTGCACACCCGGCCGAGATCGTTGCGGACGAGATCGGTGATCATCACGTTCTCGGCGACGTCCTTGGTGGATTCCCGAAGGCGTCGCGCGAGGTGTTCGTCGGCGGCGTCCCGTCGCGGCAGGGTGCCCTTGATCGGCGTCGACCGGACGCTTCGCCCATGCCTGGCAAGGAAAAGCTCAGGGGAGAACGAGACGACCGAGCCCCAGTCGCCGGCGAGGAAAGCCGCCCGGCGGGCTCCCAAACGACGCACGCCTTCGGCGAACAACGCGATCGGATCGCCCGTGAACCTCCCGCCGAAGCGGGCGCAGATATTCGCCTGGAAGAGCTCGCCGGCTTCGATCGCGTGCACGCACGCCTTGACGGCGTCGTAGTGCTCCGAAGGAAGTGGCCGCGACAACGGACCGGAACTCCAGGTCGTCGTTTCGGGAAGCTCGGCGAGCGCGGATTCCACCGCGGACACCTCGTCGATCGGATCCGGATCGCCGTCGGGGACCAGGGCTTCGAACCACCACGTCCCGTCCGTGTCCAGCCGGAGGACTCGGTCGACCCAGCCCCACGCGGCCGGCGGGAGCGCACCGGAACGGCCCGAGGGGTCGGTCAGGTCGTAACTCAGGTAACCGAACCAGCCGCCCCCGACCGCACCAGGCACCGCGTCACGAACGTCAGACATCCGAGTGGGAATCGAGAACGCTTCGGCCACGTTATGGACAGGAGTCAGGGAAGCGTTCAGCGCGATGACCGCGCGCGAAGAGAACCACTCTCCGCAAAGCGCGGCGGGCGGTGCGAGTCCGAGCTTCCCGGCGCGTGCGCCGAGGACCGCCAGTGCCCGTTCGGGCCCGACGTCGGTCCGCAGCTTCCGGCACATCAACCGCACGCGACATTGTCGCCGTTCGACTGGCCGGAAAAGCAACCCGCGCCCCTCGGAAAGTGAGATCCGCGACCACCTGGTGACGTCGTGCGCATCCCTCGTCACGCAGCGGAAACTACAAGAGCACGTCGGTCAGTTTGAAGGGATAGACCACGGCGTCCTGCGCGATCGGTCCGTCCACTCCGGGCAGCCCGGCGCCGAAACCGTGCTGATGCAATCCCAGCCGCGAGTGGAACCAGCCCGGTCTTCCCGGGATCTCGTTGTGCCTGACCAGCCACAACACCACTTCGCTGTCCGCCCACTTGTCCGGTCGCAACCGGTTCGTCCAGCAGTCGAGCCCCGCGTACACCAGGACCCGTTCGATACGCGCCGCGTGCCTGACGTGTTTGATCCACGCCTTGATGAACCGGTCGTCGACGCTGGGCGCCTCCACTTCGAGCGCGGGCGCGAGCGAACCGGGCGCGAAGGCGCCGAGCGCACTCGCCGTCCGCACGAAATGGTCGGCTTGGTCATGGACGGCGCCAGGACGTGCGTAGTGCCGCGCGCCGGTGTGGATACCGGCATGCTGCGCGCCGGTCAGATTGCGTTCCGCCGCGGCGTCCCGCCAGTTGGTATTCTCAGTGACGGTGACCGACGCGAACCGGATGTCGGCGCCGCGCACCGCCGCCCAGTCCTTCACCGTCTCACGGTGGGACAGGGTGACGCCGTGCTCGCCTTCCGGATCCAGCAAACCCACCTGCCTCGAATTTCGCCCCAGTACGACCGAAAGGTCACCATACGTCCGCGGAGCGGCCGCAAGGTGACCTTTCGGTACAGCGTGTCTCAGGCGTTTTCGCGTTGGAACGTCCGCGAGCCCCACCAGATGGCCAGAACGGCCATGACCAGCACCACGACACTCCCCGTGAACAGCGCGTCCATCGAGAAGTCGCCGCGGAAACTGTTCCGCTCGACATCCACCACATGCCGGAACGGATTGATACGGGAAATCGTGTACAGCCAATCCGGCGCCGAGCCCGCGGTGATCGGGATCAGGATTCCGGAAAGCAGCAGCAGCGGCATGAGAACCGCGTTGAGCAAAGCCGGGAAGGCGTCTTCGCTCTTGAGGGTCAACGCCAGCGCGTACGAGCACGACGCCAGCGTGACCGACAGAAGGAAGACGATCACCAGGCTGACCACGACGCCGCTGAACGGCGCGTTTAGGTCGAAGACCAGATACGCCAGCGCGATGATGAGCAGAGCCTGGACGACGGTCTGCAGCGCGTTGGCGAGAACCTTGCCCAGCAACAACGCCACCCGGCTCACCGGTGTGACCCGCATCCGCTCCACCACGCCCGAGTGGTACTCCGCGAGGAGCCCGAACCCGACGAAAGAGGCGCCGAACAGCGCGAGCTGCGCGATGATCGCCGGAGTGAAGATCATCCAGCCGTCCACATCGGACAGCCCTTGCGCGTTGAGCGCCTTCACCAGAAGCGGCCCGAAGAAGAACAAATAGAGGAGCGGCTGCATGATGCCGATGGCCAGCCACGTCGGGTTGCGCAACGCCGTTAGCATGTCGCGGCGGAAGATCAACCAAGTGTCATGCAACATGCGTGGCCTCCTTCGTGTCGGCTTCGACCGGCTCGCTCTCTTCGGCGTCGCGCAAGCTCCTGCCCGTCAGAGCCAGGAAGACGTCGTCGAGTGTCGGCCGGTGCACCTGCATGGAGGTCATCGCGATGCCACGCGCGTCGAGCGCCCGCAGCAGTTCGGGCATCGCGGTGTCGCCGCGCGGCACCCGGAAACGCACGGTGCCGTCGGCGACGGTCATTTCGTGCGCCCCTTCGAGGCGGCCCGCGACCTCCGCGGTCTCCTCCGCCGAATCCGGTGACACCCCGATGACGACACCGTCGCCGGAAACCCTCGCTTTCAACGAGTCCGGTGTGCCTTCGGCGACGATCTTCCCGTCGTCGATGACGATCAGCCGGTCGGAGAGCGCGTCGGCTTCGTCGAGGTAGTGCGTGGTCAGGAAGACCGTGACCCCATGCTCGTCGCGCAGCCTGCGGATGTGGTCCCACAGGTTCGCCCGGCTCTGCGGGTCGAGCCCCGTCGACGGCTCGTCGAGGAAGACGAGCCCTGGCGAGTGGATCAGCCCGAGCGCGATGTCGAGCCGTCGGCGTTGCCCACCCGACAGCGTCGCGGTCGTCCGCTGGTCGAGCCCGGCCAGGTCCAGTTGCTCGGCGAGGACGGCTCCGCGCGCGAGCGCGTCCTCCTTGCTCATCCGGTACAGCCTGCCCTGGAACTCGATCTCCTCGACGACCTTGCTCGCCGGCGCGGTGCCGCCGCCCTGAGCGACGTAGCCGATTCGCCGGCGCACCCCCAGCGGGTCGGCGAGCAGGTCGCAGCCGCCGACCGTCGCCTCGCCGGCGGTGGGCTTGAGCAGCGTGGTCAGCATGCGAAGGGTCGTGGTCTTCCCCGCGCCGTTCGGTCCGAGGAAGCCGACCAGTTCCCCGGCCGACACGTCGAGGTCGACGCCCTTGACGGCGTGGACCTCGCCCCCATTGCGGCCCTTGCGGCGGAACCGCCGCTCAAGGCCGCGTGCCTTGATCATGTCTACTCCTTTCGGTGCGCAGCTAGTCAAGTTTGACTAGTGGCTGGACGCACTTTGCCCTAGGAGTCGTTCCGTAGTCAAATTTGATTACGTGGGCGGCGCGCCGAACACGGCTTCGTCGTCCGCACCTTCGCCCGCCATCACGTACTCGCCGGCTTCGAGACGGCCGATGAGATCCCTCATCCAGGTCACGTTCGCATCCGCGTGCACGCTCCACAGGCGGTACAGCTCGCTCACGTGGGGAGGTTTCCCCAGATCGACGGCGTGTTCGCGGGCGTAATGGGTCGATTGGGCGTGCGCTTCCATATTCGCCAGCTGCTGTTTCAGCAACGCCAGCACCTGTGCGCGGGGCAGCGTCGGCATGAAGATGACCGCTGCCGAGAGCGAGTACCCGGTGGCGTCGTCGCTCGACAACGCCCTGCCGAGTTGCACGACGAACTCGGTTTCGCCGTCTTCGGTCAGTCTGTACGCGACCCTGTCGGGCCCGCCGTCCGCTTCCAGGTCCTCGACCTGTTCCAGAAGGCCTTCGGTGGTCATCTTTTTCAGCGCGTGGTAAATCGAACCCGGCTGGACATTGCCCCACTTGTCGGCCGCCCACGAGAGAAGCTCGCGCCGGACCTGGTAGCCGTGAGCCTTGCCGTACATGCGCACGACACCCAGCACCAGCAGACGCGTGGCGGACACCGAGGCCTCCGATCCTCTCCCGGACAACAATGCCTTAGACGACGTCCGTAGGCTAAACAAGCATGAGCACCCCAGTGTTGACTGCGGTGGCCTGGCCCTACGCCAACGGCCCCCGCCACATCGGCCACGTGTCCGGATTCGGCGTCCCGTCCGACGTCTTCTCCCGCTACCAGCGAATGGCCGGCAACCGGGTGCTCATGGTGTCCGGTACCGACGAACACGGCACCCCGATCACCGTCCAGGCCGACAAAGAAGGCATGACCTCCCAGCAGACGGCCGACAAGTACACCCGCCAGATCGGCCAGGACCTGCAAGGGCTCGGCCTCACCTACGACCTGTTCACTCGCACCACCACGGGTAACCACGCCGAGGTCACGCAGCAGATCTTCCTCGCGCTGCATCGCAACGGTTATGTCGTTCCCAAGACGACCCGGGGCGCGATCAGCCCCTCGACCGGCCGCACCCTGCCCGACCGGTACATCGAGGGCACCTGCCCGATCTGCGGCTACGACGGCGCGCGCGGTGACCAGTGCGACAACTGCGGCAATCAGCTCGACGCGGCCGAGCTGATCAACCCGAAGTCCCGGATCAACGGTGAAACGCCGAAGTTCGTCGAGACCGAGCACTACTTCCTCGACCTGACCGCGTTCGTCGACACCCTGGGCAAATGGCTGTCCAGCAAGACCGACTGGCGCCCGAACGTCCTCAACTTCACGAAGAACCTGATCGACGACATGCGGCCGCGGCCGATCACCCGCGATCTCGACTGGGGCGTGAAGATCCCGCTGGACGGCTGGCGCGACCAGCCGCTCAAGCGCTTCTACGTCTGGTTCGACGCGGTCATCGGCTACTTCTCGGCGAGCGTCGAGTGGGCACGCCGGACCGGCAACCCGGACGCCTGGCAGGAGTGGTGGAGCAACCCGGACGCCCGCTCCTACTACTTCATGGGCAAGGACAACATCACCTTCCACGCCCAGATCTGGCCCGCTCTGCTCTTCGGGCACAACGGCGAGGGCGACCGAGGCGGCGTGCCCGGGAAGTACGGCAAGCTGCACCTGCCCGACGAGATCGTTTCCAGCGAGTTCCTCACGATGAGCGGCTCGAAGTTCTCGACCTCGCGCGGCACGGTCATCTACGTCCACGACTTCCTGCGCGACTTCGGTCCGGACACGCTGCGGTACTTCATCTCCGTCGCGGGCCCCGAGACCCAGGACACCGACTTCACCTGGGACGAGTTCGTCCGCCGGACGAACTTCGAACTGGCCAACGAGTGGGGCAACCTCGTCAACCGGTCCATTTCGATGGCGCACAAGAACGTCGGAGCCATCCCGCGTCCCGACGCCCCCACGGCCGCCGACGAGGAGCTCAAGGAGCTCTCTCGCAAGGCGTTCGACACCGCCGGTGCCCACCTGCAGCGGTCTCGGTTCAAGGCGGCGGCGAGCGAGGCCATGCGCGTCGTTACCGCGGCCAACCGGTACCTCTCGGACCAGGAGCCGTGGAAGCTCAAGGACGACCCCGCGCGGCGCGACAGCGTTCTGCACACCGCCCTGCAGGTGGTCTCCGACGCCAACACGCTGCTGACCCCCTTCCTGCCCCACTCGGCGCAGAAGGTGCACGAGGCGCTCGGTGGCACCGGCGTCTGGGCGGCCCAGCCTGAGCTTCAGGAAGTCGAGGACCTCGACATCCCGGGCCGGATCAACCCCATCCTCACCGGGGACTACAAGGCCGAGCAGGCGCGCTGGAAGTCCGTGCCGATCGAGGTCGGCAAGCCGCTGGAGAAGCCGACCCCGCTGTTCGCCAAGCTGGACCCGGAACTCGGCGAGACCGGTCCTGAATGGGCACCGATCTCGAAATGAGCAACTGATGGGTGCGGAGAAGAAGGAGCCGCCGCCGATCCCGGACAGGTTGCCGGTCTCGGTGGTGGACGCGCACACCCACCTAGACGCGTGCGGCGCGGTCACCGCGGCTGATGTGACAGCCATGGTCGACCGCGCCGAACGCGCCGGCGTGTCGCGGGTGATCACCGTCGCGGACGATCTCGCGGCCGCTCGCTGGGCCGCGCAAGCGTCCACTTGGGACCCTCGGGTGTGGGCCGCCGTCGCGATCCATCCCACGCGCACCAAGGAATTCGGCGAAGCCGAGAAATCCGAAGTGGAGAGTCTCGCGAAACAGTCCAGAGTGGTCGCGGTCGGCGAAACCGGCCTCGACTACTACTGGGACTATTCGCCCCACGACGCCCAGCAGGACGCCTTCCGGTGGCATATCGATCTCGCCAAGCGCATCGGCAAGCCGCTGATGATCCATGATCGAGACGCTCACGACGACGTCCTCCGGATTCTCGAGGAAGAGGGAGCGCCCGAGCAGGTCGTCTTCCACTGTTTCTCGGGGGACGAGCAGGTCGCTCGCCGCTGTGTCGATGCCGGATACGTGCTGTCCTTCGCCGGGACGGTCAGCTTCCGCAACGCACGAGGGCTCCATGAGGCGGCGCGGATCGTTCCGGCAGACCAATACCTCGTCGAAACGGACGCTCCGTTCCTGACCCCGCATCCGTTCCGTGGGCGGCCCAACGAGCCCTACTGCGCTGCCTACACGGTTCGGCATCTCGCCACGCTAAGGGGCGAGGCGGTGCACGAGGTGGCCGAGTCGGTGCGAAAGACCGCTGAGCGGGTCTTCCGTTTGCCGACAGTCACGGCCGGTTGAACGGATTGCGACATTAGTGATCAGCAATGGTCCACTCTGATGAGTGACCAACGTCACGACACTCCGGGCGGTGTTTGCGCAACCCGGCGAGGTTCGTTACTGTCCCGTGATCGTGCCGGTCGGTGCCCGCTCAAGCGGTCTCCGGCTGTTACTCCCACAGTCACGTCAGTGCACGTCGGGGAAGCGGAACCAGGAGCGGTACGGCCTGGAACCGTGACGATGGCGCTGGCTGCGGGTGTCGGACTTCTAGAGGTGTGCCGAAGAGTGCATCGAGACGAAGGACGTAGTGGAGCGGTTGTCGAGCTCCTCGACGTCTTGGGAAAGGGAACGACCCAGTGACTGGTAGCAGTAGGCAGGATGGCTCGCGCCTCGGCGCAGAGACGAACACCTTCGCTTCCGCCGGCTCGGTCGCCGTGCTCGACCGCGACACCCACTACGGCGAGCTCGAGTACTCCGACGATCCGCGCATCACGCACCAGGACGTCCTGGCCGCGCTCGGCCCCGACGCCGACGCCCTGATGGCCGAGATCGACGTCGACGTCGACGAGCTGATCCGCCTCATCAGCGCCGAGACCACCATGCTCCCGCCGATCGTCATTCCGGACGAGCTGGCCGAAGACCGCACCGCGGGCGCGCCGATGAAGGCCGCGACCAAGGACGAGGTCATTTCGAACTCGACCCGCGTCTGGAAGAAGCGGTTCCTCAAGGGGACCGTCATGGCGGTGCTGCTCACCCTCGGCGGTGGCGGCGCGGCCGCGATGGCGATGAACAAGAGCGTCACGCTCGACGTCGACGGCAAGCAGCAGACGGTCCACAGCTTCGGTGACACCGTCGGCGAGGTCCTCGAAGACGCCGGTCTCTCGGTCGGCGCGCACGACTCGCTCTCGCCCTCGCCTCAGGCCGAGGTGGGCGACGGCGGCGTCATCAAGCTGGAGCGCGGTCGCAAGCTGAACCTGATCGTCGACGGCGCACCGCAGCAGGAGTCCTGGGTCCGCGCGACCAACCTCGGCGACGCGCTGAACCAGCTCGGCCGCGCCGACCTCGCCAAGGCCGGCACCTGGACCTCGCTCCCGCAGAACGGTGAGCTGCCCCTCGAAGGCGCCACCGTCGAGGTCAAGACCCTCAAGAACGTCACGGTCTACGACGGCGCGAACGAACCGCGCAAGGTGCAGACCAACTCGGTCACCACCAAGGAATTCCTCGGTGAGCTCCGGATGACCCTCGGCCCGGACGACGAGGCCGTCGGCGGTCTCGACGTCAAGCTGGTCGACGGCGCCGAGGTCCACATCAGCCGGACCGGCGTCACCATGGTCAAGCAGAACGAGGAAATCGCGCCGCCCGAGCAGAAGGTCGACGACCCGGAGCTCGAAAAGGGCAAGACCAAGGTCGAGGACCCGGGTACCCCGGGCCAGAAGACCGTGACCTACAAGGTCACCAAGCGCAACGGCAAAGAGGTCGGTCGCGAGAAGGTCTCGGAAGAGGTCATCACCGAGGCCAAGCCCAAGATCGTCAAGGTCGGTACCAAGAAGCCCGCCGACCCGGTCATCGGAGACGCCGGAGCCTGGGACCGCATCGCTCAGTGCGAGTCGACCGGCAACTGGGCCGCCAACACCGGCAACGGCTACTACGGTGGCCTGCAGTTCAACAAGAGCACCTGGGACGCCTACGGTGGCGAGCAGTACGCCGCGTACCCGCACCAGGCCAGCAAGGCCCAGCAGATCGCTGTCGCCGAGAAGGTTCGCGAGGACCGCGGCGGTTATGGCGCGTGGCCGCACTGCGGCAAGAAGGCCTGACGCCGGATCACCCTCCTTTCCTGAAGGTCACCATGTGGGTTCTGCCCGCACGGTGGCCTTCAGGCCGTTAGAGGCCTCTGAGGCTGTGTCGCGTTCCCCGGTCTCGGTCTCGACAGCCGTGCCCACCAACGAGGGGGACGCATGTGGGCGACATTCCGGGTTCGTCCAGCTGCGGTGCCCTCTCGAACGTCTTCCTCGCCGCGGTGAGGGCTGTGGTGGCCCTGTGGCGGCGCCTGGGTGGGCTTTGGGTGGGTTGTAGGCCCGTTGTCGGGCTGTGCGGGCCGAGGCTCCTCAGCGACCCGTTCCGAGGTCTGCCGGGGCAGGGGGATGTCAGGGCCGGCCTCCGCGAGATCGACGATCTCCGCGAACGCGTCGCCGCGTCTCTCCGCCGGCGCACGGTCGTCGGCTTCTTCGCCGGGAGCCGGATACGCCCGCGGCACCAGGAGCGCGTTCAGGCGGGCGCCTGTCTCGGGATCGAGATCGCCGCGCATGTCCCAGCGACCGGTCCGCTTTTGGCGTAACCAGAATTCGCTTCGCTGACGTTTCGGTCCGGGCTCATCTTTGGGCTTTCCATCCGGGTCGTGTCGTGCGAGCAGGTCGGTGCCCGCCATCGTGACGTCGCGTGGTCTCGCGACGCCTGCGAGGTCGACAAGGCCCTTCTCGGCCTCGTGCCGTTCGTCCGCGTCGACGTGGTCGGGCAGCCTCTTCATGACAGTGACGATTCGGTCGATGCCGGCCTCGGCCAACGCGCCGGTGCCGGCCGAGATGCCGGTCAAGGGTGCGACGGGGTCGATCGACGTGCCGTCGCGCGCCCGTCTCGAATTGAGCGCGAGCGCTCTATCGGCAACTTTGTTGGCCTCGGCGCGAGGCACACGAGCCACATGCTCGTAGAAGACGGCGATCGAGTTGTATCCGTAGAGGTCTCGGACCCCACGTGACTCGATCTCGGCCAGGATCTGGCCGACCTCGGCGAACAGACGTCGCCCTTCGCGTAGCCGTGTCTGCAACTCATCGAGGAGCAGCTCGGCGTCACCTTCCGGCAGGTTGAGCGGGAAGGCCTTGGGAATGTTTGTGCTGGTCATCCCTCGATTGTCGAGGCAGATTCGAACGAATGCACGGTATCGATCGGGTGGATGATCACTACGCTCCGGCTGCGCTGACCTGCGCCGATCACACGGGAGTGGGATACGTGCCGGTTCGGAAAAGCCATACGGATGGTGGGGGCGGGATCACGGCTCCGTGCTCGAGTGGATCATCCGGTCCCACTCCTCGCGGAGCACCCCGTAGACGACGGAGTCGTGCACGCCCCCGGACCAGCGGCGAGCGCGTCGGAACCGGCCTTCTTCGACGAATCCCAGCCGCCTGCCGACGGCGATCATCCCTGGGTTCCCCGAGAACGTGGCGAAGTCCAGGCGAAGGGTGTCGGTGCGGGCGAACAGGTAGGTCGTCCACAAGCGCAAGGCCTCAGTGCCGTAGCCACCGCCCCAGTACTGCTCGTCGTAGATCACCAGTCCCATCCGTCGCCAGTCGGTCTGCCTGCTTTCCCAATACCAGCTGACCCTGCCGATCAACCGGTCGTCCCTCAGGTCGCATACGGCGAGGCTGGTGCGGGGATCGGATGGCTCGGCCTTTGCAGTGGTGAGTTCGCGTGCCGTCGAGTCGGCGGCCGCCGCGGTCGGAGCGCCGAAGTACGGCCCGTTCGTCTCGTGCCAAGGCCGCGCGGGATCGAGTAAGCCGCGCAGCGGTCGGAGGTCACTCGGCCTCCAGTCGCGCAGTCGAACCTTCTCGCCTTCGAGTACGACGTCGTCCACCGGCCAATCGTGGCCTACCGGGGCTGGTTACGATCGTCGGGTGATTGAACTGCTCGGTCCTGCGGAGATCAGGGCGCTGGCGGCCGAGCTGGACGTACGTCCGACCAAGAAGCTCGGCCAGAACTTCGTGCACGATCCCAACACGGTGCGACGTATCGTCGACCTTTCGGGGGTCGGCGAAGGCGACGTCGTGCTGGAGGTCGGGCCGGGCCTCGGCTCGTTGACCCTCGGCCTGCTCGCGACCGGCGCCGAGGTCGTCGCGGTCGAAATCGATCCCGTGCTGGCGGGGCGCTTGCCGAACACCGCGGCCGAACGGGGCGGGGCCGAACGGCTGACGGTCGTCGGCGCGGACGCGCTGCGGATCACAGCGGACGACCTGCCCGCGCGTCCGACGGCGCTCGTGGCGAATCTGCCGTACAACGTCGCGGTTCCGGTCGTGCTTCACCTCCTTGCCGAGCTGCCGTCGCTGACCAGTGGCCTCGTGATGGTCCAGATCGAGGTCGCGGACCGGATGGCGGCCGGCCCCGGGAGCCGGACTTACGGCGTGCCGAGCGTCAAACTCGCCTGGTACGGAAAGGCGCGCAAGGTCGCCGCCGTGCCTCGAGCGGTGTTCTGGCCTGTTCCGAACGTGGACTCCGCTCTTGTCGCTTTCGAGCGGGGCGACGCGGTGTCGTCCGTGGAACGGGAGAAGTTGTTCGCGGTGGTCGACGCCGCCTTCTCCCAGCGACGGAAGACTCTGCGTGCCGCGTTGGCGTCATGGGCCGGTTCCGCCGAACGCGCGGGGGAACTGCTCGAGAAGGCGGGTATCGATCCCAAGACGCGCGGTGAGCAGCTGGATGTTCACCAGTTCGCGCGGATCGCCGCGGCTGTCGGCTGACCAACTGCCCGAGGTGTGACCGGCGCCGCGCGGACGTCCGCCGGGCCAGGTCAGCACGAGTGCGTAAGTCTTCTTCTCGATCCGTGTAAGCCGGCATCGTCTTAGCAGGTAGCGCGCCTGACGCAAGTCGGAGGCGCCTACTTCAGTTCCATTATATGGACACCCGATCCTGTATAATGGACGCGACCAGACGTGTGATCTGCGCCTACGCGCTTGCTTTCATCCAGTGGGATCGGTTTTACTCAGTGGGCCATCCCGAGCGACTGAGAGACCTGGCTCGCCGAAGTCGCAGCAACCACCCTCCACAGGGCAGGTGCTACAGCCAGGACCGATGGAGGCTGTGCCTAATGAACAGGGTCACCCACCCGCTCCTGCTGACCAGGCGACGTGTCGTCGATGAAGGTCGCCGCACGGTAAGTGCGTGTCGACGCTCCACCGTTACTGCCTGAGTCCTTTTCGCCTTTACCTCTGAAACCCGTCCGTTCCCGGACGGTCACTCGGTGACGGTCGGCGCGCTCGAAAGATGCAGCGCCCCATTCGCATGGAGCCTCTCGTGATCACTGTCGAAAACCTGTCCAAATCCTTTCCCCTCAACGGAAATCCCGTCGTCGCGCTGCGCGATGTGAGCGTGGACATCCAAGCGGGCTCGCTGTTCGGAGTCGTCGGCCCGGCCGGTTCCGGCAAGTCGACCCTCGCTCGTTGCATCGGTCTTCAGGAGCGTCCCGACCGCGGCGTCGTCCGCCTCGACGGGCTCAACACCGGGACCCTCGACGGACGCCGTCTGCGGGAGATCCGGCGGCAGGTCGGCGTCGTGAGCACCAAACCGGAATTGCTTGCCGAGCGCACCATCGCCGGCAACATCGCTTCGCCGCTCGAACAGCTCGGTCTCGACGGGCCGCAGCGTCGCAACCGGGTCGGCAATCTGCTGGACCTGGTCGGCCTCACCCCGCGGGCGGGGCAGCGGCCGGGCGAACTGTCCGAAGGGCAGCTGCGCCGGGTGGCCATCGCCAAGGCGCTGGCCGCCGGGCCGTCCGTGCTCTTGGCCGACGACCCGACCGCGGGTGTGCAGTCCGAAGAGTCCGGTGCGGTTCTGACCGTGCTCGACCGAGCGCGTGCCGAGCTCGGAGTCACCGTGCTGCTCACCACGCCCGACGCCGGCGTCGTGCGCCGTGTCTGCGACGACGTCGCGGTTCTGGAGGCCGGGGCGATCGTCGAGCGTGGAACCGTGCTCGACCTGGTCTCCGACCCGAACAGCCGGACCGCGCAGGCGCTGCTTCCCGCGATCGAGACCGGGCGGGCGCAGGCCTCGAAGTACGACCGCGCGGTGGATGTCGTGCTCGTCGGCTTCGCCTCGGTCGGCGCGCTGCTCCCGGAGGCCGCCGGTCGCTTCGACGTCGAACTCGCCACGATCGGCGGCGGCCTGACCCGGATCGGCGACACGCCGGTGGGCCGGTTCCGTCTCGGTGTGCGCGGTGAACGCGCGGACGCCGCGCTCGCCTGGATCGCCGAACGTGGCGGCCACGTGACCCACCCGGTCCGCGGACCGCAGGGTGTCGCTGCCTGATTCCTCCGCGAACGGGCCGCTCAGGACGAAAACCGTCCGGGGCGGCCCGTTCGTGTGTCCGACTCGTCCTGTTCTCTTTTCTCCTGGTGACAGCGCAAGCGGAGCGGCCACGTAGGCTTGACGGGTGCTCGCCGTCGTACCGCCCCCAGTGACCGTCAGGGTTCCCGCCAAGGTCAACCTGCACCTGTCGGTCGGTGACGTACGCCCGGACGGCTACCACGAGCTGGTGACCGTGTTCCAGGCGCTTTCCTTGACCGACGAGGTGACCGTAGCGGTCACCGAGGACCCCGGCGTCGAGGTCTACGGCGAAGGCGAAGGCTCCGTACCGACGGGGGCGAACAATCTCGCTTGGAAGGCCGCTCAGGCGCTGGCGGCCCACGTCGGCAAGGCGGACGGCGAGTCCAAGGTCAGGGTGGTGCTGCGCAAAGGCATTCCGGTAGCGGGCGGGATGGCCGGGGGCAGCGCCGACGCGGCCGCGACCCTGGTGGGACTCGCGTCGCTCTGGAAGCTCGACATCTCCCGGGACGAACTGGCGGGTATCGCCGCGAAGCTCGGCAGCGATGTCCCGTTCGCTCTCTACGGCGGGACAGCGTTGGGCACCGGCCGAGGTGAGCAACTGGTGCCGGTCCTGTCGCGGCACACCTTCCATTGGGTCCTGGCCTTCGACCAGCGTGGTCTTTCGACTCCGAGGGTGTTCGGCGAGCTGGACAAGCTGCGTGAAGAGGGCAGCCCGCCGCGGATCGGTTCGCACACTCCGGTGGTCGAGGCGTTGGCCTCCGGTGACCCGCGGCAACTGGCGCTGCTTCTCGGCAACGACCTGCAGGCGGCCGCCGTCTCGTTGCGGCCGGGGCTGCGCCGCACCTTGCGGGCCGGGGTGAACGCGGGCGCGCTCGCCGGCACCGTCTCCGGATCCGGGCCGACATGTGCCTTTCTGTGCGCGGATGCCCAGTCGGCCGTCGAGGTCGCCGCGGAGCTGTCCGGTGCGGGTGTCTGCCGCACGGTGCGCGTCGCACACGGGCCGGTGCCCGGAGCCCGGCTGGTCGGCGGCGACGACGCGCCGCGGCCGTCACCGCCGCGGGTGCACGCGTGAGGGTGTCCGAAAAGGACACCGACTAATTCGTTGTGGTGCAAGCTTTTCGGAAAGGATCGGCTGAGGCATGGCCAACTTGGTCAACCTGGAGTCGGTGAGCAAGTCCTTCGGGGTGCGCCCGCTGCTCGACGGTGTTTCGCTCGGTGTGGCGGAGGGGCAGCGTATCGGTGTCGTCGGTCTCAACGGGGGTGGGAAGACGACGCTGCTGGAGGTTCTCGCGGGAATCAGCGAGCCGGATACGGGACGGGTCAGTCAGGTCCGTGGCCTGCGGATGGCCGTCGTCACCCAGCGGACCGAGCTCCCCGCCGGCAGCACCGTCGGAGATGTCGTGCTGGAGCGCTACGGCGCCGAGCACGAGTGGGCCGCTGACGCACGAGTCCGGTCCATTATGGACGGTCTCGGGATCACCGCTCTCGGCCTCGAGAAGGAAACGGCGAACCTGTCCGGTGGCGAACGCCGCCGGGTGGCGCTGGCCGCCGCTCTGACCGGTGAACTGGACCTCGTCGTCCTCGACGAGCCGACCAACCACCTGGATGTCGAAGGCGTGCGCTGGCTCGCGGATCACCTGCTGAACCGCAAGATCGCGGTCGTGGTCGTCACGCACGACCGGTGGTTCCTCGACACGGTCGCGAGCCTGACCTGGGAGGTCACCAACGGTCGCGTCGAGCAGTACGAAGGCGGGTACGCGGACTGGATCTTCGCGCGAGCGGAACGGGCGAGGCTGGCGGCGACGGCCGAGGAAAAGCGGCAGAACCTGGCGCGTAAAGAGCTCGCGTGGCTGCGTCGGGGCCCGCAGGCCAGGACCTCGAAGCCGCGCTACCGGGTCGAGGCGGCGGAGGCGCTGATCTCCGACGTGCCGGAGCCGCGTGATTCGGTCGAGCTGCAGGCGTTCGCGCGCCGGCGGCTGGGGAAGACCGTGCTGGAGATCGAGGACGCCACGTTGACCGTCGGCGACCGCACCCTGCTCGATCACGTCACCTGGCGGATCGGGCCCGGCGACCGGGTCGGTCTGGTCGGCGTCAACGGGTCGGGCAAAACGACGCTCCTCAAGCTGCTCGGTGGCGACAAGGAGCCCGAGACGGGCCGGCGCATCCAGGGCAAGACGGTCAGCCTCGCGCACTTGCGGCAGGAACTCGACGACCTGCCGGGCGATCTGCGCGTGCTGCAGGCGATCGAAGAGGTGTCCGGCCGGGTCGTGTTCGGAAAGCAGGAGCTCACCGCTTCGCAGCTCGCCGAAAAGCTGGGGTTCCCCGCGGCGAGGCAGTGGACACCGGTCGAAGACCTTTCCGGTGGTGAACGGCGCCGCCTGCAGCTGTGCCGGCTTCTGATGGCCGAGCCCAACGTGCTGTTGCTCGACGAACCGACGAACGATCTCGACATCGACACCTTGCAGCAGCTCGAAGACCTGCTGGATTCCTGGCCGGGCAGCCTTGTCGTCGTCTCGCACGACCGGTACCTGGTGGAACGCGTCTGCGACACGATCGTGGCCTTGTTCGGCGACGGGCAGGTGACCCACTTGCCGGGCGGGATCGAGGAGTACCTGGACCGGCGCGCGAAGAGCCTCGAAAAGGCCGGCAGTGACCGGAAGGCAGGCAACGCGCAGGTCTCCGCGCCCAAGAAGAGCGCCGCGGAGCAGCGTGCCGCGCAAAAGGAGCTGTCCCGTCTGGAACGCAAGCTCGATCAGCTGCACACGAAGGAGGAGAAACTCCATGCGGCGCTGTTGGCCGCGGCGACCGATCCGACGAAGCTCATCGAGCTGAACACCGAATTGAAGGCCGTCGAAACGGAGAAAGAGGAGGTCGAAGCCCAGTGGCTCGAGACCTCCGAAGCGATCGAATGAGTTCGCTCGACGGCGCGCGGGTCTTCCAGCGAGGACAGTAGTGTGACGCGCATGAGTCGGTTCGTGGACACGCTCGTCGCCACCGCGGCGGGGCGAGGTCAGCAGCGGGGAATGGTCACCGGGGAGCCCAAGGAGCCGATTCGGCGGACCTGGGCCGAGATCCACGAGCAGGCCAAGCGGGTCGCCGGGGGTCTGGTGGCGGCCGGGCTGGAGCCCGGCAAAGCGGTCGCGGTCCTGGCGGCGGCGCCGTCACTGATCGCGCCGACGGTTCAGGCGGTTTGGCTCGCCGGCGGCAGCGTGACGATGCTGCACCAGCCGACGCAGCGCACCGACCTCGCGGAATGGGCCGAGGACACCGTTCGCGTGCTGCGGATGATCGGTTCCGGCCTGGTTCTGCTCGGCGAGCCGTTCGACCAGCTGGCGCCGGTCCTCACCGAGCATGGCATCGCCTTCCAGGTCATCACCGAACTGCTCGAGGCGGAGCCGCTGGCGGAGCCCGTGCCGACGGCCGAGTCGGACACGGCGCTCCTGCAGCTGACCAGTGGGTCGACGGCCGACCCGAAGGCCGTTCAGATCACCTACGGGAACCTGTATTCGAACGTCAAGGCGATGGTCGATCGGGCCGAGTTCGACTTCGACGTCGACGTGATGGTCTCGTGGCTGCCCACCTTCCACGACATGGGGATGGTCGGCTTCCTGACGGTCCCGATGACGTTCGGCGTCGAACTCGTCAAGATCACGCCGCTCGAGTTCCTGTCGGGGCCGTTGATCTGGCCGCAGCTGATCAGCAAGTACAACGGCACGACCACGGCCGCGCCGAACTTCGCGTACGCGATCGTGGGCAAGCGGATGGCCCGTGTCGAGGACGACAACGCGTACGACCTCTCGAAGCTTCGGATCGCGTTGAACGGCGCCGAGCCGATCGATGAAACGGCCGTGCAGACGTTCGTCGATGCCGGGGCACGGTTCAAGATGCCCGCCGAATGCGTCTTCCCGGCGTACGGCATGGCGGAGGCGACTCTCGCGGTTTCGTTCGCGCCGTTGTTCACCGGTTTGACGCTGGACGTCGTCGAGGCCGACGCGCTCGAGACGGACAACCGGGCGGTGCCGGTCCCCGAGGGCGACCCGCGCCGCGGGACCGACCAGGTCCGGTCCTTCGCGGTGCTCGGGCCGCCTCTCGACGGGCTGGAAGCCGAGATCGTCGACGACAAGGGAACTGTGCTCGGGGAGCGCGAGGTCGGGGAGATCCGCCTGCGCGGCGAGGCCGTGACGCCGGGGTACCTGACCATGGAAGGTCCGCTCGCGACACAGGACGAGGACGGCTGGCTGCTCACCGGCGACCTCGGTTACCTGGTCGACGGCATGATCGTGATCTGCGGCCGTCGCAAGGACGTCATCATCATGGGCGGCCGGAACCTGTACCCGACCGACATCGAACGGGCGGCGACTTCGGTCGAAGGGGTGCGGGCCGGGAACGCCGTGGCCGTGCGGCTCGACGCCGGCAGCCGACGGGAACGGTTCGCCGTCGTCGTCGAATCGAAACTCGCCGGGGACCCGGAGACGGAGAAGGCCCTGGCGAAGGAGGTTGCGGCCAAGGTGCGCGGCGCCGTCGACATGCGGCCCTTCGCCGTTGTGGTGCTCCCTGCGGGGAGCCTGCCGAAGACGCCCTCGGGCAAGGTGAAGCGGGCCGCGACCGCCGTCCAGTTCGCGGACAAGATCGCCAAGAACGCGGCGACCAGCTGATACGAAAGGGCCGGGCCGCGAGACTCGCGGCCCGGCCCTTCCGCGGCACCTCCCGTTGGTCAGCGGCGTCGCCAGAGTGGCTTGCGGTTATGGGTGTGTTCCAGGGCAGGCGCTATGTAGTAGCCGGAGGACTGGGACATCCCGGCCAGCGTTCCCTCGACGTCGCGCAAGAACGCGTCGACGGCTGCCGGGTCGTAGCCTCGTTTCGAAAGCGGTGCTTTGGCGAACGCCACGTTGTGGACGTCCGAAACCGTCAGATCGTCGTCGCCGTCGAGAGTCGCCGCGACCCGTTCGAGGAAGGCGTCGACAGCGGGTTCGTGGTAACCACGGGCGCCGATCGGCGCCCTGTCGAATTGCCGGGTTCTGGCCTCGAACGCGGTGACGGGCACTAGCGCTCCCGCAGGGACTCGACAGGACCGCGGTCCGGAACGGCGCGTTCGGCGGTGGCCTCGTCCTCTTCACGGGCGCCGGGCAGGCGGAGCGCGTGCTGTCCGGTCCGGTGGGCGAGCTGACCCTCGACCTTGTCGAGGAAATCGTCGACTTCGCGTTCGTCGTAGCCGCGCTTCCCGATCAACGGACGCGAGAACATGACGTGATGGACCTCGGCGGCCGTCAGGTCGTCCCGGTCCGAGAGCGTGTCGGCGATCCGTTCCAGGAACGCGTCGACCTCGTGTTTGGCGTATCCGCGCCGCCCGATCGGGGCGTTCGGAAAAGTGGCGCCGGTGATGTCTTCGGCCGTAAACGACATGAAACTCTCTCCGGTTTCGGTGGGGAATGCGATCTCCGCATTCCGTCCTAACGGGTTTGAGAGTTCCCCGGAAGAGTTCGCGCTATTCCACGACTCGATCAGGGGCGTGGTGAAACGCCTTCGAGTGACGAGGCGTAACGCACCGCCATGTGAGCGGATTCACCCAGCGTGGAAGGTGTTCTGGGCCGCCGCGAGACCGGTGCTGATGAGCGCTTCAACAGCGTCGGCGCAACGATCGATCTCGAAAGCGAGCTCTTTGCGTTCGACCGTAGAGAAGTCTTTCAGCACGAAATCAGCCGGATCCTGGCGCCCTGGAGGCCTGCCGACGCCGAAACGAACACGGTAGTAGTCCTTCGTGCCCAGGGACTTGGTGATCGAGCGGAGACCGTTGTGGCCGTTGTCGCCACCACCCAGCTTCATCTTGAGCGCGCCGAAGTCGACGTCCAGCTCGTCGTGGACGACCACGACACCCGCCGGGGGGATCTTGTAGAACCTGGCCGCGCCGACCACCGGGCCGCCCGAGAGGTTCATGTACGAACGCGGTTTGACCAGCACCACCCGCTGGCCTGCCAGCCTGCCTTCGAGGACTTCAGCGCCGCTCTTGTGGGCTTTGAACTTGCCGCCGACGCGGCCGGCCAGTTCGTCGAGCACCATGAAGCCGACGTTGTGCCTGTTGCCCGCGTATTGGGGGCCGGGATTGCCGAGGCCGGCGAGCAGGATCTGCTCGCCGGCCCCGGGAAGTACTGCTTCGGTCACATCGGTGACTTTATTCGGCGTCCTCGGCGGGGGTCTCCGCAGCCTCGGCCTCTTCGCCCTCGAGGGCGGACTCGGACGGCGCCTCGTTCACGGCGACGACCAGCGCCTCGGCGTCGGTGACCAGGGTGGCGCCCTGCGGCAGGGTGACCTGCGAGGCGAGGATCTGGGTGCCGGCTTCGACGCCCTCGACCGAGACCTCGACCTGCTCGGGGATGTGCAGCGCCTCGACCTCGACCTGAAGGGTGTCGAGGTCGGTGGTGACCAGGGTGCCCGGGCCCGCGGTGCCGGTGACGACGACCGGGACGTCGACGGTGACCTTCTCGCCGCGGCGGACGACCAGCAGGTCGACGTGCTCGATGTAGTTCTTCAGCGGGTGGACGACGATGGTCTTCGTCAGCGCCAGCTCGCTCTTGCCTTCGAGCTCGAGGGTGATGACGGCGTTGCTGCCGTTCTCACGCACGACGCGGGCGAACTCGAGGGCGGGCAGGGCGTAGTGGCGCGGGTCCGAGCCGTGCCCGTACAGCACCGCGGGGATCTTGCCGGCACGACGCGTGCGACGCGCGGCACCCTTGCCGAATTCGGTGCGGGGCTCGACGGACAGGCTTACCTCGGACACGGTGTAGCACTCCTTCAATTCACCAACATGTTCAGCGAAAGCATGCTGAGGTGGGGATGGTTCGGGCGGTTCGGGTGTTCGGCGGCGAATTCCACAGGCGTGCTCGACCGCGTGTGGCCACTCAAGCCGCCGCGTCGATCACGTCGGGCACCAGGTGCTCACGGAACCCGCCTCGCCGAGACCGGGAAAGTGTAGACCAAGCGGTCGTGCCGGGGTCCCGCCGGGTGGCTCGTTCAGATGACAAGTCGGTGACAGCTGCTTCGGGAACCCGCGGATGCGGTGGTGCGCGACCCCTTTTCTAGGGTGTGATCTCCTCGCACTCGAGACAAGGGGGCGGAATGGCGGCACGACGGTCGAGGATCGGCGCGATCGCCGCGTTGTGCTGCCTCGTGGCCGGTTGCGACGTCGCGATCGACGGGGCCGCGGGGATCTCGCCCGCCGAGCAGCAGCGGGTGGACCGGCGTGCCGAGCAGCGCGGCGCTGTCGAAAGTGCCCTGAAGGCGCTTGAGCAGGCTCCGGCCGTTGTATACAAGTCGACGATCAAGGACGCTGCCGGCAAACCCGCCGAATTGCAGTTCCGGATCACCCGCAACGGCAGCGCGCACGGCGCGTTGCCGGTCGACGGCCAAGCCATCCAGGTCGTGGCCGCGGACAAACAGCTGTACCTCTCGGCGACGCCGGAGTATTGGAAGGCGCACGGCCTCGGCAACAGCGACCAATACGGCACCAACTGGGTCCGTACCGACGGCTCGGACCTGCCGGTGAACGCCGTCGAGGTGCTCAGCCCGCGCAAGGCCGCGTCGACACTGAGGACCGCGGTGTCCGCGATGGACCCGCTGACCGACCCTGTCCGGTCGAAGTTGCCGGACGGGACCGAGGTCTACGACATCGGCAGTGGGCTCGGCGCACTGCGTGTGACCACCGCGGCGCCGCACCGCATCGTCAGTTTCGCGCCTTCCCTCGTCGCCGCGGCGGGCGGTAAGACGCTCGGTGCCGAGATGCGGGTCGAACCGCTCGCCGGGGACGCGCTCAAGAAGCTCCAGACCGATCTGGACGGCGCGATCGGGGGAATCGGGCAGCCGTTCGACGCGCTCACCCAGGTGAGTGTCAGCGTCGTCAACGACAAGCTGGACTGCACGGACTTCGTCGGAACCTGCCGGGCGACCATCGACGTCGCCAACACCGTCATCGGCGGCGTGAGCGGGACGCCCGTGCATCTGACGCTGACCGTCGATTTCACCGCGCAATCCCTCGGCGCACAGAGCTGCACGGCGGCCGCCGACGCGGCACCCGGAGCCACGACGAGCATGACCTGCGAGGTCAAGTTCAAGCTGCCGAATCGGAACGCCAGTTACCAGGTGCAGGCGAAGCCGTCGGCGCGCGGCGAGGTTCGGGCGCCGGTCGACGTCAACGCCGTCCGCGAGAAGCTCAAGTCCGAGTTCGCCGCGCTGGGTGGCTGACCTGCACACTCACCTCGGGGTGCGTTGCATACGTTGAAGTAGCCGATCTTGCGTTCTTAGCATCGGCGTGGTCGCCGATGAAAAGGGAGAAACGCGATGGCGAAGTTGGTTGTGTTCGGTGGAACCGGGTACGCGGGCGGAAAGATCGCCGCAGAGGCGCGCGGCCGCGGTCACGAGGTGCTGGCGGTGTCGAGGAACGCGGAAGGCGAGGGCACCAGGGCGGGCTCGCTCTACGACGAGGCCTTCCTGGCCGACGTCGCCAAGGGCGCGGATGTCCTGGTCATCGCGGTTCACGGGCAGAGCGGTCTGCTCGAAGCGGTGCCCTCGATCGCCCAGGTCGCGAAGGACAACGGCGCGCGGATCGGGGTCGTCGGCGGGGCCGGCAGCCTGAACGTGGCCGAGGGCGGGCCGCGTCTGATCGACACCCCCGAGTTCCCGGACGAGTACAAGGGCGAGGCGGGTGCGCACGCCGAGGTGCTGGAGGCGTTCCGGAAGCTTCCCGAGGACGTCGACTGGTTCTACCTCAGCCCGGCCGCCGAGTTCGGCGCGTGGGCCGAGGGCGAGCGGACCGGCGAGTTCCGGCTCGGCGGAGACGTGCTCCTGACCGACGAAAACGGTGGATCGAAGATCAGCGGCGCCGACTACGCGATCGCGTTCGTCGACGAGATCGACAAGCCGGAGCGCCGCCGTCAGCGTTTCTGCGTCGCTTACTGACCGGACAGTTCCTTCACGACCGGCGCGAACGTTTCCAGCATCGGCTCGAACACCGTGATGTAGGAGAAGCCGTATCGTTCGCGACGCTCCTGGAGCTGCCGGACCATCTCGCCGGTGGTCCCGAACAGCAATTGGGGCGTTTCGAGCAGGGTGTCGACGTCGAGGCCGTCCTGGTCTTTGACTTCTTCACGCCAGGACTCCGCGGCCGCGCGCCGGTCGTCCGTGACCACGACCCGCTGGACGAGCATGTTCAGTTCGGGATCCCGGTCGTTCGCGTGTGAGCGGAAGAAGGCGACGCGCTCGTCCATGCGTTCGGCGTCGTCGAGCCGGAAGGTTCCCGGCGGCTTTCCCGGTGCTTGACGAAGGCCCGCGAAGCCGGCGATGTCGGCTTCGCGGGCGGCGAGGGAGAGCACGCCGTCGCTGTTGCCCGCGAGGAGCAGCGGCGGGGGCGTGATCCCTTCGGCGGCGAAGTGTTCGCGCAGGTAATCAAGGCTCTTGGCGAGGTACTCGATACGTTCCTTGGCCGGGGTCCAGGGCAGGCCGGCATCGTCGAATTCCGATTTCATGTGACCGGAGCCGAGACCGAGGTCCAGCCGATCGCCGGTCATCTTCACCGTCGTGACGACGTCGCGCGCGAAGAGCGCGAAGTTGTAGAAGGGCACGTTGGAGACGAGAGTGCCGACGCGGGGCCGTTGGGTCACCGCGGCGGCCATGGTCAGCGCCGGGAAAGGCGAGTTCCGTCCTGAGCCGAGATGATCCGGCACGGAGATGACGTCGTATCCGAGGACCTCGACGCGGCGGCATTTCGCGACCCAGTTTTCGCGGTTCTCGGCGCCCCACAGGTTCACGCCGAACTTGAATTTCCCCATGTCGGAAACCTAGCCAGGTGGGGAGGCCGGGCGCGCGTCGTTTCGCGACGAGCCGAAAACGAAGCAAGGGACCTTTGCTACCACTCTCTCGGAGAGCGATAGCAAAGGTCCCTTGCTTCCTCGTGGATCAGGCGTTGCCGTCGAAGAGGGACGTGACCGACCCGTCCTCGAAGACCTGCTGGATCGCCTGCGCCAGCAGCGGCGCGATGGACAGCACGGTCAGCCCGGGGAACCGCTTCTCCTCCGGGATCGGCAGCGTGTTGGTGACGATCACCTCGCGCGCCTTGCAGTTCGACAGCCGCTCGGTGGCGGGGTCGGACAGGATGCCGTGCGTCGAGGCGATGACGACGTCGGCCGCGCCTTCGTCGAGCAGGGCCTCGGTGGCCTTCACGATCGTGCCACCGGTGTCGATCATGTCGTCGATCAGCACGCACAGCTGACCGCGGACCTTGCCGACGACGCGGTTGGCGACGGCCTGGTTCGGCTTGTCCGGGTCGCGGGTCTTGTGGATGAAGGCGATCGGCCGGTCACCCAGCTGCGCCGCCCACTTCTCGGCGAGCCGCACGCGGCCCGAGTCCGGCGAGACGACGGTGATGTTCTCGTCCTGGTAGGTCTTGTTGATGTGCGCAGCCAGCACGTTCTGCGCGAGCAGGTGGTCGACGGGACCGTCGAAGAAGCCCTGGATCTGCGCGGTGTGCAGGTCGACCGTCATGATCCGGTCGGCGCCGGCGGTCTTGAACAGGTCCGCGATCAGGCGCGCGGAGATCGGCTCGCGGCCCTTGTGCTTCTTGTCCTGCCGCGCGTACGGGTAGAACGGCATGATCACGGTGATCCGCTTGGCGCTCGCGCGCTTGAGGGCGTCCACCATGATCAGCTGCTCCATCACCCACTCGTTGATGGGCGCCGGGTGGCTCTGGATCACGAACGCGTCGGCCCCGCGCACCGACTCGTTGAACCGGACGAAGATCTCTCCGTTGGCGAAGTTGTGCGCGGTCTGCGGAACGATCGCGATGTTGAGGTGCCTGGCCACCTCTTCGGCGAGTTCCGGGTGCGCGCGCCCGGAGAACAGCATCAGGTTCTTCTTCGGTGTTCCGGACTTCGAGCTCATGCTGGCGACTCCCCGTCGTTTCCCTTATTTGAATCGGACACGGCGGTGGTGTCCTGCTTCGCGGCGGAAGCTGCTTCCGCCGCGGGTGTGCCCGGCCTGCGCCGGGACACCCAGTCTTCGATGTTGCGCTGCGGCCCGGTGGAGACGGCGAGCGCGCCCGGGGGCACGTCTTGCCTGATCACGGTGCCTGCCCCACTGTAGGCGCCATCGCCGATGGTCACCGGGGCGACGAACGTGTTGTCCGCGCCGAGCCGCACATGGGAGCCGATCGTGGTGTGGTGCTTGTTCACGCCGTCGTAGTTCACGAAGACGCTGGAACACCCGATGTTGCTGTTCTCGCCGATGGTCGCGTCGCCGACGTAGGTCAGGTGCGGAACCTTCGTCCCGGCGCCGATGTCGGCGTTCTTCGTCTCGACGAAAGCGCCGAGTTTGCCCTTGGTCCCCAGTTTGGAGCCGGGACGCAGGTAGGTGAACGGGCCGACCTTCACGCCGTCGCCCAATTCCGAATCGGAACCGTGTGTCCGCACTACCGACGCGCCCGCGCCGACGGTGACGTTCTCCAGAGTGCTGTCCGGGCCGATCTGCGAGCCTTCGCCGACCGACGTCGAGCCCTTCAGCTGGACACCGGGTTCGATGACGACGTCGCGCGACAGGGTCACGCCCGCGTCGATCCAGGTGCTCGCCGGGTCGACGACCGTGACGCCCGCCCGCTGCCAGCCGCGGACGATCCGGCGGTTCAGCTCGGCGCCGAGGACGGAGAGCTGGACGCGGTCGTTGACGCCTTCGGTCACCCACGGGTCGTCGATGACCAGCGCGCCGACGCCCTTGCCGTCGCCGCGGGCGATGCCGAGGACGTCGGTGAGGTAGAGCTCGCCCTGCGCGTTGTCGGTCGAAAGCTTCGAAAGCCCGTCGACCAGGACCGACGCGTCGAAGGCGTAGACGCCGGAATTGATTTCGGCGATTTCGTGCTGTTCGGGGGTGGCGTCCTTCTGCTCGACGATCGAGGTGACGACGCCGTTTTCGTCGCGGATGATCCGGCCGTACCCGGTCGGGTTCTCGACGACCGCGGTCAGCACGGTGACCGCGTTGCCGGTGGAGGTGTGCTCGGCGACCAGGGAAGCGAGCGTTTCGGTGTCGAGCAGCGGGACGTCGCCGTAGCTGACGACGACGGTGCCGGTCAGTCCGGCGGGCAGCGCCGAGAGCGCGCACGAGACGGCGTGCCCGGTGCCCTTCTGCTCCTCCTGGACGGCCGTGACGACCTCGCGGCCGAGCGCCTCGCCGACCTTCGCCAGCCGGGCGCCGACCGAGTCGCGGCCGTGGCCGATGACCACGACCAGGTGCTCCGGGTTCAGTCCCGCGGCGGCCCGCACCGCGTGCTCGACCAACGGGCGGCCGGCGATCGGGTGCAGCACCTTCGGGGTGGACGAGCGCATGCGGGTGCCCTCACCCGCGGCGAGGATCAACGTGCTCAGCGGGCCGGTCACAGCACTCCCAACATTTCACCAACGGTGGTTGTCGGGCATTGATCCTACGTGGGCTGCTCGGCGTCCCACGCGGGGTCGGTCGGAGCATCCTCGCCGGGCCATCCGGTCACCGGATCGATGGCCATCGAGTTCACCGACGAAACCTGGTTCCCGCCGCCGCGTTTCGCCTGGTACATGGCCGCATCGGCGCGGGCGAGGACTTGCTCGGCCCGCTCCTGCGGCCGGAGCGAGACAAGGCCGACGGAGAGGGTGACGCCGTGCGAAAGATGGTGCGGCAAAGATGCGACGGCATTCACAGAACGACCCAGCGCCTGCTTCGCCGCGGACGCCGGAGCCCCAGGTAGAAGCACGATGAACTCGTCTCCGCCGTAGCGGGCGACGACGTCGTCGCCGCGAAGGGCGTCGCGCAGCGTGCTCGCGATGACACGGAGCACGTTGTCACCTTCGGCGTGCGACTGCTTGTCGTTCACGTCCTTGAATCCGTCGAGGTCGACCAGCGCGACCGCGAGCGGCTGGGCGTCGGCGGACGACGCCAGCGAACGCAGCTTTTCGTCGAGCGCGCGCCGGTTCGGCAAGCCGGTGAGCGGATCCTGCAACGCCTGCTGGGTGATGGCGCCGTGCTCGGCGGAGAGCCGCTCGTGCTCCCGGCGCGCGTTGAGCGTGGCGATCTGCGATTCCCGCAGCGACCACATCTCCGTTTCCAGGATGGTCGCGTAGTCGATCAGCGACTGGCTCGCCCCGGACGCGTAGTCCGGCGTGGTGTCGAGCCTGGCCAGCTCGCGGGCGAGGTTCAACCGCATCGACGGCAGCGAGCCCTCTTCGTTGTCCTCGCGGACCTCTTTGAGCACCTGAAGCGCGTCTTCGCGGCGGCCGTCGTTGTCCAGGCAGCGGGCCAGCGCGATGGCGATGATCTCGCGTTCGTGCGGGAACACCAGTTCCGGATGCAGCAGCGAGGTCAGCCGCTCGATATGCGACGAATCGGGCGATGCCAGCGCGGCCGCGGCGGCGAGCACGCCGACCTGGTCGATCGCGGGCACCCCGGCCTTGCGCGGGAACAGCGACTCGGTGAACGGGCCCTCGGCGGCCTGGGCCATCGACGCCGCGGTGCGGAATTTGTCCGCTCCCTCGTCGTACCGCTCGATGCGTTCGAGGCGCAGGCCCCAGCCCAGCAGCATCTTGACCCGGTTGATCAGCTGGAGCGCGATCTCGTGCGGGCTCGCGCTGTCGCGGATCGCCTGCGCGGCGCGGGCGATGGCCTCCTCGGCCGCCTCGTAGACGCCCAGCTGGTTCAGCACCAGCCAGCAGTCGACCAGGGTCGTGGACAGCATGCGGTCCCAGTTGCGCCTGCCGATCTGACGGTCCGGGACGGCGGAATCGTCGAGGATGGCCAGTGCCCTGGCGATCTCGGTGAGGGCGGCGTCCTCCTGCTTGGCGATCACCAGCCGACGGCCGCGCATGGCGTGGGCGTCGGCCCGCATCAGCGCGAGACCGTGCCGCCGGGTGTGCGCGAGCATCTCGTCGAGCCTGGGTTCGGCTTCGGCGGCGAGACCGCGGGTGACCAGCCTGGCCGCCGCGGAGTACCGCAGCAGCTGGGCGACCAGCAGGGGTTCGCCGCGGCGTTGCGTCTCGTCGAGGAGTTCGTCGAGGCTGGTGATGATGTCCAGCTGCTCGGCGAAGGAGACGCGCTGTATGGCCGCACCGAGTTCGCGCGCGCGACCGTAGAGCCAGGCGTCGGACATCTCCGCAAGCGCCGGCCGCCTGCCACTGGTCGTCGCGTCCTCGGTCAGCCGCACACACCCCCACCGTTGAAAACGCCGCTGGTCATCTGTTCGTCTGCTCCGCCGCCAGGATTCGAACCTGAACTGTCAGAACCAAAATCTGAAGTGCTGCCGATTACACTACGGCGGATCGATCCTGGTCAGGATAGCCATGTCGGGGACGTCCACGTGCGCCCGGGGGTGGCGTCACCGTCGCGGGCACTCCACAGGGGACCAAACCTCCTGTACCGTAACTTACGGCATCGTAGGTAAGGTCACCCTTAGGGAAGCCCTGGGGGTTGCGCATAGAAAAGAAGTGACTGCATGACGGCTACCCTGGACCGTTCCCAGAAGCCCGCGAAGGGCCCCAAGCCGGTAATCGAAGGACATCGATCGAGCGGTGTGCAGCTCTCGGTCTACCTCGGGGTCATCTTCCCGCTCGCCGCGTTGCTCGCGGCCGTCCCGTTCGCCTGGGGCTGGGGACTGACCTGGGTCGACGTCGGCCTGTTCGTGGTCTTCTACGCGATCAGCGGACTCGGCATCACCGTCTCGTACCACCGCTACTTCACGCACGGCTCGTTCAAGGCCAAGCCGTGGCTGCGCGTCGCGATGGCGATCGCCGGCAGCATGGCCGTCCAGGGCCCCGTGATCACCTGGGTCGCCGACCACCGGCGTCACCACGCCTTCTCCGACCGCGACGGCGACCCGCATTCGCCGTGGCTGTTCGGCACCTCGCCGGTCGCCATCGCCAAGGGGTTCTGGCACGCGCACATGGGCTGGCTGTTCGACCGCGACCAGACCAATGCGGAGCGCTTCGCGCCGGACCTGGTGAAGGATCCGGCCATCAAGAAGGTCGACGACCTGTTCTGGCTGTGGAGCCTGCTCACCCTGGTGCTGCCCGCCATCCTCGGTGGACTGATCACCTGGTCGTTCTGGGGCGCGGTGACCGCGTTCTTCTGGGCCGGGCTGGTGCGGGTCTGCGTGCTGCACCACGTGACCTGGTCGGTCAACTCGGTCTGCCACATGATCGGCGAGCGCCCGTTCGCGGCCCGCGACAAGTCGGCCAACTTCTGGCCGCTGGCGATCTTCTCCTTCGGCGAGTCGTGGCACAACCTGCACCACGCCGACCCGACCTCGGCGCGGCACGGTGTGCAGCGCGGTCAGATCGACATTTCCGCGCGTCTCATCTGGATGTTCGAGAAGTTCGGCTGGGCCTACGACGTGCGCTGGCCGACCCCGCAGCGTCTCGCGCGCATCGCGACCGAAAGCAAATAGCGAGGTCGCGTTAGTCTTCTGCGATGGCGGGGAGAAGGCGGACCAAACGTGAAGCGGTCACCGGGGCGCGTCCTGTCGCCCCGGTGGCCCGGGTGCGGATGACGGGGACCGAGCGCAGACAGCAGCTGCTCAACGTCGCCAGGGCCCTTTTCGCGGAGAAGGGTTTCGAAGGAACGTCCATCGAGGAGATCGCGCACCGCGCGAACGTCTCCAAACCGGTGGTGTACGAGCACTTCGGCGGCAAGGAAGGCATCTACGCCGTCGTCGTCGACCGCGAGACGCAGCTGCTGCTCGACCGGATGGTCTCCACCCTCCACGGTGGACACCCGCGGGTGATGCTGGAGCAGGCGGCGATCGCGTTGCTCTCCTACGTCGAAGACTCGCACGACGGCTTCCGCATCCTGGTGCGGGATTCGCCGGTCGCGAGTTCGACGGGCACGTTCTCGACGGTGCTGAACGACATCGCCAGCCAGGTCGAGCACATTCTCGCGCAGCAGTTCGCCGCCCGGGGCTACGACGAGAAGCTGGCCGCGCTGTACGCGCAGGCGCTCGTCGGGATGGTGGCGCTCACCGGGCAGTGGTGGCTCGACGCCCGGAAGCCGAAGCGCGACGAGGTCGCCGCGCATCTGGTCAACCTGGCGTGGAACGGTCTGTCCAATTTGGAGCACAAGCCTAAGCTGCGGCTGTACTGAGAGCTGCGTCGCGCGGCAGTAACGTTTCCCCGGTGCCGAGCGCTAGCCCCCGTAGAGATCAACTACCTGGGGGAAGCACCGTGGAGAACTATCCCGCGCCCGCCGTCGAACAGATGGTGCCGCAGAAGAAGAGAACGTGGCTGAAGCCCGTCATCCGCTTGGGCATCTTCGGCGTCATCGCCCTGATCGTATTCTTCGTCGCGAATCCGTTCACGGCGTCGAGCACCGAGGTCGGCGCTTGTCTCAAGGGCGACGTCAACAACGCCGACAGCGTCGAAAAGTCCGAATGCGGAACTCCGGACGCGAATTTCAAGGTCGTCGGGAAGCAGGAGAACAAGTCGGAACTCGGGCTCAGGCTCTCGGGTGGATCCGAGTGCGACGACTATCCGACGACCGACGCGTACTTCTTCCAGGGAAAGCGCGGGGCCACCGACGGCACCTTGCTCTGCCTGGAAGACCTGAAGAACCCGGGCGAGCGGGCGCCGGTCGTCGGTGACTGTCTTCCGGATGGCGTGGTCGACGCGAAGAAGCTCACGAAGGCGGACTGCGCGACAGCGCGGTACAAGGTCCTCGCCATCGAGAAGAGCGCGACCTTCCTCATCGACGGCAGCACGGTGTGCACCCAGGTGCCGTCGACCGACGAGAAGATCCAGTGGCAGCGGTCCGGCGGCACGCTTCCGCAGTCGCGGGTGCTGTGCCTGGACGACCTCAAGAAGTAGCGGTCAGCGCAGGAGGCCGGTCTCCCGCAGATGGTCGAAGATGATCTTTCCGACCGCGGAGACCCGCTCCCTGTCCTCGTAACCCAGCCACACGATTTCCTCGATTTCGCTGCTGGGCGCCGGTGTTCCGCTGAATTCGGCGAAATAGCAGGTCGCCCGGACCACGAGACCTGACGCGTGGCCATCGGCTTGAGCCTCGAACGATCCGGCGGGCTCTATGGTCGCCGGATCGATCTCGACGTTCAACTCTTCGCGGACTTCGCGGACCAGTGTCTCCGCGTCGGATTCACCGGGTTCACGCTTGCCGCCGGGCAGGTAGAACACGGTTTTGCCACGCGAACGGGCGCCGAGGACACGGCCGTCCTGGAAGTGCAGCCAGGCGATCTTGTCGATCATGGTTCAGCCCAGTGCTGCGGCGGTCTCGGCGGTCGTGAGCACTTCGCCCAGCCGCGGGAACACCTTCGTGATCGCGGATTCGTGGGAGATCGCGGCGATGCCCGCCATCGCGTCCGAAACGGCGATGGTCTCGTAGTCGTGGTCGATCGCGGCCCGCAGCGTCGACTCGACGCCGTATTCCGTGGCGATCCCGGCGAGCACCAGCGTCTTCACGCCGAGCCCGCGCAGGAGTTCGTCGAGTCCGGTGCGGTAGAACGCGCCGATCGTGTTCTTCGTGATCAGGTGCTCGCCGTCGCGAGGCGTCAGTTCGGCGACCAGTTCGCTGCCGGGCGGTTGCTCGTCGACGTTCGGCCGATGTGCCCGCACATGGACGATCGGCGAGCCGGCCGCGCTGAAGGCGTCTCGCAGCAGGACGGCGTTCGATACGACTTCGGTGCCTTCGATCGGGACGGTCTCCAGCGCGACGATCCGGGTCTGGAGGTCGATCAGGACGAGCGCCGTCGTCGCCGGGTCGATCTTCGTCATGGGGGAAGCCTAGTGGCCCTATGCTGCGGACATGGGGCAGAGCAGGGAAGTAGTGATCACCGGCGGCGGAACGGGAATCGGCTACGCGGTCGCGGCGGCGTTCGCGGCGCGGGGTGACCGGGTGACGATCACCGGGCGTCGCGAACAGGTCCTCACCGAGGCCGCCACGTTGCTCGGCGCGAACCCGGTCCCGTTCGACGCGGCCGATCCGGCGGCGGTGGAACGGGCGCTGGCCGAATTGCCGGAGCGCGTCGACGTGCTGGTCAACAACGCGGGCGGGAACACCGACTTCCGCAACGGGCGGGCCGAGGACCTGAAGTCGTTCGCCGCGAACTGGCAGGCCAATCTCGACGCGAACGTGTTCACCGCCGTGCTGGTCACCCGTGCCTTGCGGGAAAGGCTCGCCGACGGGGCGCGGATCGTCACCATCGGCTCGATCGCCGCGCGCACCGGGGCGGGTTCCTACGGCGCCGCCAAGGCCGCGCTGGAGGCGTGGAACGTCGACGTGGCAAGGGAATTCGGGCCGCGGGGGATCACCGCGAACATCGTCGCGCCCGGGCTGGTCGGCGACACCGAGTTCTTCCAGGGCAAGCTCTCCGACGAGCGCCGGGCGTGGCTGATCGGCAACACGCTGACCAAACGCGCCGGCGAGCCCGCGGACGTCGCCGAAGTGGTCACCTTCCTGGCGAGCCCGGAGGCGCGGCACGTCACCGGGCAGATCATCCACGTCAACGGCGGCGCGCACCTCGGGCGCTAAGCGCCGGGCGTGACCTTCAGCAGTTTGTCGTCCTGGCCTTCCGAAGTGGTGATGTAGAGGGCGCCGTCCGGGCCGCTGCGGACGGCGCGCAGCCTGCCGAACTTGTCGTCGAACTCCGGCGGCAGCGTCACTTCGGTGACCTTGCCCGCGTCGTCGAGGCGGAACAGCAGGAGTTTCTGCCCCTTCAGTGCGGTCACGGCGAGCGAACCTTCGAGCGCTCCCCACTGCGATCCGGTGAGGAACTCGGCGCCGCAGATCGCTTCGGTGATTTCGCCGGTTGTCCACAGAGGACCGACGGCGTCCGGGAAGCGCTGCTTGTCGGTCATCGGGACGCTTTCGTCGTAGCTGGTCTCGGTGCCGCCCTTGGACGGGTCCCAGCCGTAGTTCCCGCCCGCGGTCTCCAGGTTGACCTCGTCGTCGATGGTCGGCCCGTGCTCCGCGGTGAACACCTGCCCGGTGCCCGGGCGGACCGTGACGCCCTGGACGTTGCGGTGCCCGTAGGTGAACACGCGCTGTTCGTTCGGGTTCGCGGATTTCGCGAACGGGTTGTCCGGCAACGCGTTCCCGGTCTTCGCGTCGATGCGCAGCACCTTGCCGCCGAGGCTCGTCCGGTCCTGCGGGTGCTGCGGGCGGGCGGTGTCCCCGGTGCCGACGAGCAGCGCGCCGTCCGCGCCGAACGCGGGGCGGCAGCCGGAATGCCTGCCGCTGGGGTTCACCGGCAGCCCGGTCAGCAGATCCTTGACCTTCGTGGCGCTCGCGCCGTCGTCCGAAAGCCGCCAGGTGACCAGCCGGATGTCGACGGCCTTGTCGCCCTCCTTGTGGGTCTGGCAGGTGATGAACTCGCGCGACGTCGCGAAGTCCTTGCTGATCACCATCCCCATAAGGCCGCCTTCGCCGCGGACGTGGACGTCGGAGAAGTCCGCGGCGACGTCACGCTTCGCGCCTCCCTCGATCAGGGCCAGCTTCCCGGGGCGCTGGGTGACGAGGATCTTCCCGTCCGGCAGGAAACCGACGTCCCAGCCGTGTTCGAGCCCGGCCGTCACCTGCTCGACCTTCAGCTTCGACACCGCGGGCTTCGAGGTGACCGGAGGTGCGCTCTGCACCGTCTCGCTCGACGCCCCGGAACAGGCCGTGACCAGCAAGGACAGGGAAGCGAACGCGACGACGGCGGAAGTGCGCATGACATCAGCATGCCACCGTGCTCAACCGCCCGCGCGAACCAAACCGCTTTCGTAGGCGAACACGACCGCGTGCACACGGTCGCGCAGCGAGAGCTTCGAGAGGATCCGGCCGACGTGGGTCTTCACGGTCGTCTCCCCGATGTAGAGCTTCGCGGCGATTTCGGAGTTCGTCAGGCCGCGGGCGATGAGCGAGAGGACGTCCTTCTCGCGTTCGGTCAGCGTTTCGAGCCGCGCGCTCTCACCGGAGTCGCGGTCGTCGGCCAGATAGCGGTCGAGCAGCCGTTTCGTCACCGAAGGGGAGACCATCGAATCGCCGCGGAGGACGCCCCGGATCGCCACGAGGATCTCGTCGGCGGGCGCGTCCTTGACGAGGAAGCCGCTGGCACCGGCACGCAGCGCGGCATACGCGTACTCGTCGAGATCGAACGTGGTGATCATCAGGACCCGGGTGTCCGGAAGCGACCGGCAGATCCGCTCGGTCGCCGCGACGCCGTCGAGCACGGGCATCCGGACGTCCATCAGGACCAGATCCGGCCGCAGCTTCTCGGCGGCTTCGACCGCTTCGGCGCCGTTGGTCGCTTCGCCCGCGACGGTCAGGTCGTCCTGGCTGGTGACGATCATCCCCATCCCGACCCGGACCAGCTCCTGGTCGTCGCAGATCAGCACCTTCACCGCCGTCATCCCGCCTCCACCACCAGCTTCGCGGCGACCCGGTAGCCACCGTCGCGGGTCGGTCCGGTGTCGAGGGTGCCGTGGAACATCTCGACGCGCTGGGTCATGCCGGCGATCCCCCGGCCGGACGACGGGAGCCGCGGCGCGACGGGTTCGCTCCCGCCCGTGTTCGTCACCTCGATCCGGACGTTCCGGCGGTGCCCACCGTGCCCGAAATCGATCTCGACCTGGCCGCTCGCATCCCCCGGCGCGTGTTTGATCATGTTGGTCAGCGACTCCTGGACGATGCGGTACGCCTGCAGCGCGGCGCTCGGCGGCAACCCTTCGGCGTCCCCGGTGACCTGGAGATCCACGTCCCGTCCGCTCGCGCTGACCTGCGCGACCAGGTCGCGAAGCTCCGCGACGGTCGGCTGCGGGCTTCGGGCGGCTTCGCCGGCATGGAGGACTTCCAGCAGACGGCGCAGTTCGGCGAGCGCGTCCCGGCCCGCCTTGCCGATCGTGTCGAGTGTCCGGTCGACGACCTCGGGATCCTTGTCGCGCATGAGTTTCGCGCCCTCCGCGTTGATCACGATGACGCTCACGCTGTGTGCGAGGACGTCGTGCAGTTCGCGGGCGATGCGGGTGCGTTCCTCGGCGACGGCGGCCCGGGCGCGGGCCTCCTGTTCGGACGCGGCCAGCTCCGCCTTCGTCGCTTCCTCCGCCGAAAGCCGTTGCCGCGCACGGAAGAACTCGCCGAGCGCCCACGCCGCGACGTGCAACGGGATCGTCGCGCCGATGGCGAGCCAGGCGCCCTGTTCGGTGGTGACTCCCCAGGCGAGACCCCACGCGACGTCGAGGGTGACGATCGCGGCGGCGATCAGCGCGGCGAACCGGCGGTTTCCCGCGCGGACCAGCGTGTAGAGCGCGACGGCCATGGCCAGCTCGCCGCGGCCGCGGTCGTAGGCCCAGAGCTCCGTGGCGTACTGCGCGGTCACCCCGGCGACGATCAGCACCGCCACGATCTCGGGATGGCGCCGCCGCCAGAGCAGCGGGAGGAGGAAGAGGTACGGCACCAGCAGGACGGCCTTGGGGACGGACGACGATCCGGTCGGCGCGAGGAAGACGAACCACGCGTACAGGGGAAGGTCGGTCATCCACGGGCGGGCGCGGAGCCGGTCGAGCAGCCTTTGCACCGTTCGAACGTAACCCCGCCCGGCACAAGAGCGCGTCGTCCTGGGGTACTCCCGGGGTCCTCCCACGGGAGGACGAAACCGGCCGTCGAAGCCGACGCGGGGCCACGAAGCGCGTTCCTAGCGTCGGGGACATGTCGATCACCAGGGAATTCCTCCGCCATCCCGTCCTGACCGGAGCCGTCGCGGCCAGCTCCCCCAAACTGGCGGAGGCCATGACCGCGGGCCTCGGGCTGGAGAGCGCCAGGCTCGTCGTCGAGCTCGGCCCCGGGACCGGGGTGTTCACCGGCGCCGTCGTCCGCCGTCTGCCACCGGGCGCGCGGCTGATCGCGGTCGAGATCAATCCGCGGCTGGCGCGGGAACTGCGGTCGCGGTACGGGGACGTCGAGGTCGTCGAGGGTTCCGCCGAGAACCTGCTTTCGTATGTGGACGAGGCCGCCGACGTCGTGGTCTCCGGGCTGCCGTGGACGGTCATGCCCGGCGAACGGCAGCTGCGGATCCTCGACCAGGTGACGGAGATCCTCGCCCCGCACGGACGGTTCACGACCTTCGCCTACGCGCACGCGGCCTGGACGACGCCCGCCCGCCGGTTCGCCGCGGCGCTGCGGGACCGGTTCGCGGTGACCGGCCGGACCCCGTTGGTCTGGCCGAACCTGCCGCCCGCCTTCGTGCACCGCGCGGCTTTGCCGCAGAAATCCGGGAGGCGTCGTGGACAGCCTGTTGCGGCCGCTTCTTGAGTCGCCGCCCGCGCTCGTCTACCTCGTCTGCGGCACGCTGATCTTCCTGGAAACCGCGCTGTTGCCGGGAATCGTGCTGCCGACGTTGTCCAGCCTGCTGCTGATGGGGTTCCTCGCCGGACGGGGCACGCTCGACCTGCCACTGGCGTTGACGGTCGCGATCGGAGCGGCCGTGGCGGGCGACCAGATCGCCTTCCTGGAGGGGCGGAGGCTGGGCCCGCGGCTGCGGACCACGCGGTTCGGGCGGCGGTTCGGCCGGGATCGGTGGGACCGCGTGGAGCGGGCCGTCGCCCGGTACGGCGTGCCTGCCGTGATCGCCGGCCGCTGCCTGGCCGGGGTGCGGACCGTGGTGCCGCGCGTCGCGGGAGCGGCGGAGATGCCGTACCGGCGGTTCGTGCCGGGCAGCGTCTGCGCGGCCGTGCTGTGGGCGTGCGCCGAACTGTTCCTGGGCCACGCGGGCGCCTGGGTCAACGGGTGAGGATCGCCGCCGTCTCGGCGTCGGCGGGGAGGAAGGTCTCCAGTTTCAATTCCGAAACCGTGACGTCGGCCGCGGTCGCGAACGTCGTGATGGCCGTGATCAGCCGCAGTTCGCCCGCCGAAGTGGCCAGGCGCATCGGCACCGCGAAACCGAGGTGATCGGGCCCCGGCGGGCCGGGAGCCGGGACGTAACCTTCGAGTTCGGTCAGCAGCGCGGTGAGCCGCTCGTCGGGCGCGTGCGCGATCTCCTGCGTCAACCGTTCCAGGATGTGCCGGGCCCAGTCCGCGAGGTTGCGCACTCGCGGGGCCATCCCCTTCGGATGCAGCGCGAGCCGCAGGGTGTTGACCGGTTCCTCCAGCAGCTCCGGTGCCACGTCCTCGAACAGCAGGTCGAGCGCGTCGTTGCGGGCGACGAGCACGCCGTAGCGGTCGACCACGATGGCCGGATACGGACGGTGCCCGTCGAGCAGCCGCCGCATACCGTCGAGGACCGGCCGCAGGCTCGGATCGTCCAATTCCGTTTCGGGGAAACCGGGAGCGAACCCGGCCGCGAGCAGCAGGCCGTTGCGTTCACGAAGGGGCAGTTCGAGGGATTCGGCGACGCGCAGCACCAGGCCGCGGCCGGGGATCGACCGGCCGCCTTCCAGGAAACTCACGTGCCGTTGAGTGGTCCCGGCCCGGATCGCCAGCTCCAGCTGGGAAAGCCGTCGTCGTTCGCGCCAGCCCCGGAGCGCGGGGCCGAATCCGGAAACCATGGCCGCCATCTTGGCCGAGACGACGGCGGCGTCGCCATTCCCTCGAAGGAATTGAGACGATTCCCCGCCGCGGAGAAGCTTCCGGCATGAAATACGGTCTGGTCGTCCCCACTTATCGGTCCATCCTCGACGCCGGGCGCACCGCGCCGGAAATGGTCGCCATCGCGGTCGAAGCCGAACGCCTGGGCTTCGATTCGGTCTGGGTCGGGGACACGCTCGCGAAGGCGCCCATCGATTCCTTGACGTTGCTCGGCGCGTTCGCCGCCAGAACCGAGCGGGTCACCCTCGGCACCGCCGCGCTGTTGCCGGCGTTGCGGGATCCGATCCTTTCCGCGAACGCGATCCTGTCGCTCGACCTGCTCAGCCAGGGCCGTGTCACGCTCGGCGTCGGTGCCGGATTCGCGGGTCGCAGCGAACCCGAGTTCGCCTTCACCCGGGTCCCGTGGGAACGCCGCCGCGCCCGCCTCGACGACATCGTCGCGTTGTGGCGGCACGTCTGGAGCGGGAAGAGCGGCCCGTTCCACGGCGACGTTCTGCACTACGACGCCCTGCCGGAGTACCCCGAGCCGCATCGTCCCGGTGGTCCGCCGGTGTGGCTGGCCGCCTTCACCCCGGGCGCGCTGAAGCGTGCGGGACGGCTCTACGACGGCTGGTTGCCGTACCCGCCCGACGTCGCGGACTACACCGACGGCCTCGCGAAGATCCGCGAAGCCGCCGTACGCCCTGTGACACCGGCGTTGTTCGCGACAGTGCTCATCGAGGAGGACCCGATCAGGGCACGAGAGCGGCTGGAGGACTACGCGCAGCGGAACTACGGCGTCCCGCTGGACTTCGTCGAGAAGATCCAGATGCAGATCGCGGGCAGCGCGGAGCAGGTCGCCGACCGGTTGCGCGAATACCGGGACGCGGGCGCCGAACACGTGCTGATCCGCATCGCGACGCAGGAACCGGCCGAGTTCGACGAGCAGCTCCCGAAGGTCTTCGACGCCCTGCCCCGGTAATCGCGCGGCGGACTGTCGGTGCCCCCACGTAGGCTGGGACGGTGACAAACGCTCCATTGTCCGGACTCCTTCATTCCATCCTTCCCGATCCGGCCCTTCGCGGGGTCGTAGAGCGGGCCGGTGCCCCGGTGCTCGAACTCCAGGGCGCGATCGCCACCCGCCAGCTGGTCGCCGGTGCCCTCGCCGCGGACGAGGGCGCCGGCCGCCCCGTGCTCGCGGTGACCGCCACCGGCCGCGAGGCGGACGAATTGACCGCTTCCCTGAAGTCGTTCCTCGGCGAAGGCGCCGTCGTCGACTTCCCGTCCTGGGAGACGCTGCCGCACGAGCGGCTGTCCCCGCGGGCGGACACCGTCGGGCGGCGGCTGGAGGTGCTGCACCGGCTCAAGACGGGCTCGGACGGGTTGCGCGTCGTCGTCGCGACCGTCCGCAGCCTGATCCAGCCGATGGCGCCCGGGCTCGGTTCGCTCGCCCCGATCGACCTGGTCGTCGGCGAGGAGCAGAGCTTCGAAGGGCTGCTGGAGCGGCTGGTCGAGCTCGCGTACACGCGGGTGGACATGGTCGAGAAGCGCGGCGAGTTCGCCGTGCGCGGCGGCATCCTCGACCTGTTCGGGCCGACGGCGCAGCATCCGGTACGGGTCGAGTTCTGGGGCGACGAGGTCAGCGAGATCCGCGCGTTCGCGGTGTCCGACCAGCGGTCGCTGCCGGGCGAGATCCAGCACGTCAGCGCGCCGCCGTGCCGTGAGTTGCTGCTCACCGAGCCGGTCCGGGCGAAGGCCGCCGAGCTCGCGACGACGTACGAGGCCGACGCGCAGCTCACCGAGATGCTCACCAAACTCTCCGGCGGGGTCCCCGTCGAGGGCATGGAGGCGCTCATCCCCGTGCTGTGCGAGGGCGAGCTGGACCTGCTGACCGACGCGATGCCCCAGGGCACGCACGTACTGCTGGCCGATCCGGAGAAGATCCGCGCCCGCGCGGCCGACCTGGTCCGCACCGGGCAGGAGTTCCTCGAAGCGTCCTGGACGACGGCCGCCGCGGGCGGTCAGGCGCCGATCGACCTCGGCGCGTCCGCGTACCGGGACCTCGCGGAGATCGCGAAGCACGCTCAGGAGACGAAGCGTCCTTGGTGGACGTTGACGCAGCTCGCGAGCGACGATCCCGACGTCTACCGCGTCTCGATCGAGGCCGCGCCGAACTACCGCGGCGAGGTCGAGCGCGCGACGACCGATCTGCGCGCCCACACGGCCGCGGGCGGGACGGCCGTGCTCGTCGTCGCCGGGCACGGTACCGCGGCCCGCGCCGTCGAGCAGCTGTCGGCGGGAGAGGTGCCCGCGTCGCTCGCCGAAGGCATCACAGGTCCGCTGACGCCGGGCGTCGTGACGGTGACGTGCGGCGGTCTGTCGGACGGTTTCGTCTCGCCGGAGCGCGCCCTCGTCGTACTGTCCGAATCGGACCTCACCGGTCGCGGCTCGGGCGCCGGGACGTCCACAAAGGACTTCAGCACCAAGATGCCGTCGCGGCGCCGCAACGCCGTCGACCCGCTCGCCCTCAAGGCGGGCGACTACGTCGTGCACGACCAGCACGGCATCGGCCGGTTCGTCGAAATGGTGCAGCGCACGGTCGCCGGCGCGACCCGCGAGTACCTGCTGCTGGAGTACGCCTCCTCCAAACGCGGGCATCCGGGGGACCGGCTGTTCGTCCCGACCGACCAGCTCGACGAGGTCTCCCGCTACGTCGGCGGCGAGCTGCCCACACTGAACAAGCTCGGCGGGTCGGACTGGAAGAACACCAAGGCCAAGGCGAAGAAGGCGGTCAAGGAGATCGCCGCCGAACTCGTGCAGCTCTACGCCGCGCGGCAGGCCGCGCCCGGGCACGCGTTCGCGCAGGACACCCCGTGGCAGGGCGAACTCGAGGACGCCTTCCCGTTCACCGAGACCAACGACCAGCTCGCCGCGATCGACGAGGTCAAGGCGGATATGGAACGCGGCGTCCCGATGGACCGCGTCATCTGCGGCGACGTGGGCTACGGCAAGACCGAAATCGCCGTGCGCGCGGCGTTCAAGGCGGTGCAGGACGGCAAGCAGGTCGCGGTGCTGGTGCCCACGACCCTGCTCGCGCAGCAGCACCTCAACACCTTCACCGAACGGATGAGTTCGTTCCCGGTGAAGATCAAGGGGCTCTCGCGCTTCACCTCGAAGCCGGAGTCGGACGCGATCCTCGAACAGCTCGCTTCGGGCGACGTCGACATCGTGATCGGCACGCATCGCCTGCTGCAGACCGGGATCCGGTACAAGGATCTCGGCCTGGTGATCGTCGACGAGGAGCAGCGGTTCGGCGTCGAGCACAAGGAGCACATCAAGGCGCTGCGGACGCACGTCGACGTGCTGACCATGTCGGCCACGCCGATCCCGCGGACACTGGAGATGTCGCTCGCCGGCATCCGCGAGATGTCCACGATCCTGACCCCGCCCGAGGACAGGCACCCGATCCTGACCTACGTCGGCGCGTACGACGACAAGCAGGTCGGCGCCGCGATCCGGCGCGAGCTGCTGCGTGACGGCCAGGTCTTCTACGTGCACAACAGGGTTTCCTCGATCGAGAAGGCCGCGAAGCGCATTCGCGAGCTGGTGCCGGAGGCGCGCGTCGTCACCGCGCATGGGCAGATGAACGAGGAGAAACTCGAGAAGATCATCCAGGGTTTCTGGGAGAACGAGTACGACGTGCTCGTCTGCACCACGATCGTCGAGACCGGGCTGGACATCTCGAACGCGAACACGCTGCTGGTGGAGCGCGGTGACCTGCTGGGGCTCGCGCAGCTGCACCAGTTGCGCGGCCGGGTCGGGCGTGGGCGCGAGCGCGGATACGCGTACTTCCTTTATCCGCCGGAGGCCCCGCTCACCGAGACGGCGCACGACCGGCTCGCGACCATCGCCCAGAACACCGAGCTGGGCGCGGGTATGGCCGTCGCGATGAAGGACCTGGAGATCCGCGGGGCGGGCAACATCCTCGGTGCGGAGCAGTCCGGGCATATCGCGGGAGTCGGGTTCGATCTGTACGTGCGGCTCGTCGGTGAAGCGGTCGACGCGTTCCGCCGGCACGCGGGCGCGGAGACCTCCGAAGAGGAGGAGCTCGCCGAAGTCCGCGTGGATCTCCCGGTGGACGCGCACATCCCGCACGACTACGTGCCGGGCGAGCGGCTGCGGCTGGAGGCGTACCGCAAGATCGCGGCCGCCCCCGACCAGGCCGGGCTCGACGCCGTCCGCGAGGAACTGATCGACCGCTACGGTCAGCCGCCCGCCCCGGTGCGAAGGCTGCTCGCGGTCGCCGCGTTCCGGCACACCTGCCGCGCGGCGGGGGTCACCGAGGTCGCCGTCCAGGGCACGTCGATCCGGTTCGCGCCGCTGCCGCTGGCGGATTCGCAGCTGGTGCGGCTGAAGCGCTTGTACCCCAAGGCTCTCTACAAGGCGGTGACGAACACGGTTTCCGTGCCGAAGCCGACGGAGGGCCCGGCGGGTGGCCGCATGGGCGCCCCGGCGCTGCGCGACGAGGAGCTGCTGGACTGGTGCGCGAAGCTGCTGACGAATCTGATGAAGTCACCGGCGCCCGTCGCGTGAGCCGAGCTCGAATCGCGACTTATGACCTGGTTCTCTCGCCGGGGCCGGTATGAGAGGGTAGGCCCTGTGATGCGGATCATGGGGCGCCGTCGCGCGCTGGTCGGGGTTCTTGCCGGTTCTCTCCTTCTCGCCGGATGCAACGCCGGTCCCGGGCAGGTCGGTGCCGCGGTGATCATCGAGGGCAAGACCGTCTCGGTGGATCGCGTGCAGCAGCTGATCGACAAGGCCGTCCGTGAGCACCCGTACGGGCAGCAGCTCGCCCGTGAGCACAAGCTCGACCTCGTCGGCCGCGAGATCGTGCGCCAGGAGATCCTGCACGACCTCACCGAGCGCGCCGCTCAGCGGGAAGGCGTCCGGGTCGACGAGTCCCTCGTCGTGAACGCGCTGCAGAAGGACCCGCTGGCCAAGCCGATGGAGGCCAACCCGCAGGACGACCCCGCGCTGAGCGTCCAGCAGCTCGTGGCGCGGGTGCGGGACCACCGTGATGCCCTGGTCGACGCGGCGCTGCAGACCCAGCTCGCGATGAAGTACCTGGACAAGCTCACCGTCACGTTCGATTTCAGCTCGGTCTCCTCGACCGACGCCACCGGTTCCGACGCGGACAAGCTGCGCGAGCAGGCGATCGAGAAGGCCCGGAAGTTCGCCGCGTCGCCGAACGCGGCCGCCGAGCTGATCGCTCAGGACCAGCAGACCGCCGACACGCAGGCGGGCACCGGCCAGAAGCTGCCCGCGATGCAGTCGCCCGCGACCGCGGCCACCGTCCTGTTCGGTCTCGAACCCAACACCGTCGCCGCTTTCCAGCCGACACCGCAGCAGCCGCTTTGGGTCGTCGTCGTGGTGCGCGAGCGGACCGCCGACAAGCCCGTCGCGTCGGATCAGGCTGCGCAGCCGACCGCTCAGCAGCTGGCAGGAGTGGGTATCCGGCTCCTGCAGCCGTACCTCGACCAGGTCGACCTCAAGGTGAACCCGCGCTACGGCGTGTGGGATGTTGTGGGCATGGACCTCGCGCCCAACGAAGCTTCGAAGAAGGGCATCGTGCTGCCTGTGCACGGTGCCGCGCCGCGAAACCCGTGACCACTGCCGTCGTCGTGATCGCCCGCGGGGCGACACTGCCCGCCGCGGCACTCCCGATCCTCCGAAGCAGCGCCGCCGTGTATGCGGCTTCCGATGTCGATGCCGGCGTTTTCGGGGTGCCCGCGCTCGGTGACACACAGGAGCGCGACCTCGTGCTCATCGCGGGTTCGCGCCGGGAAGCGAAGGCCGCGGCCCTGATCAGGTCGGGGGCGCGGGTGATCGAAGCGCCCGTTCCGCCGCTGGTCGAGGCCGCCGAGGTGATGGACCGCCTGCGTTCGCCGGGCGGATGTCCGTGGGACGCCGTCCAGACGCACGAGTCGCTGCGTCAGTACCTGGTCGAGGAGACCTACGAGCTGCTCGACGCGATCGAGGAGGGCGACAGGGCCGCGTTGCGCGAGGAACTCGGCGACGTCCTGCTCCAGGTGCTGTTCCACGCGCGTGTCGCCGTCGAGGACGCGGCCGATCCGTTCGGGATCGACGAGGTCGCGTCCGGACTGGTCGCGAAACTCGTCGGACGTCATCCGCATATATTCAGTGACGCTCCCCGGGTCGAGACGGTCAGCGACCAGAACCTCAAATGGGAAGAACTGAAACAGGCCGAGAAGAGCCGTCAGTCCATTGTGGACGGCGTCGCGCTCGGGCAGCCCGCCGTCGCGCTCGCCGGGAAGCTCGGCCAGCGCAGCGGCCGGGCCGGGATCCCGCTCGACCTGTTCCCCGACGGCGCCGAGGCGGCGGCCCAGCTGTTCCGGGTGGCCGCGACCGCGCGCCGGGCGGGGATCGATCCCGAAGGTGAGCTCCGCGCCGTCGCGAAGCGGTTCGCGCGCGACATCCGGGACGCCGAACAGGCCGCGCGGGACGCCGGTCTGGAGCCGACGACGCTCGAAGCCGACGGCTGGCGCAAGTTCTGGCCGACCTCCTGAAGACCGCTCCGCTGTGATGCGGAACACAATCGGGTGAGAACCCTTTCGGTGATCTCGGCGTCTTGCCGGATGTGAAGGGAACGGAACCGGACGAAGAGCAGCTCGTCCGCCGCACCGCCAAGGGCGACCGCGCGGCGTTCGAGGAGCTCTACCGCCGCACGTCGCCGTGGCTGGCCGTGCGCCTGCGCCGTCGCTGCGCCGACGAACAGATCGTCGCCGAGGTGATGCAGGAGACCTACCTCGCGGTCTGGCGCGCGGCGGGCGCGTTCGCCGGTTCGGCCGTCGGCGGAAGCGCCGTCGGCTGGCTGTGGACGATCGCCGCGAGGCGGCTGGTCGACGCCTTCCGCCGCCGGGCGAAGTTCGCGCAGCCGCTGCCGGTCGCGGAAACGGCCGTTTCACCCGCGGCCGAGGACGAGGCGCTGGCCGGTGCGGTCGGTGACCACGTCGGTGACGCGCTGCGACGGCTCGCTCCCGAACTCCGTCAGGTCCTGCAGGCCATGGTGCTCGACGGACTGACCGTCCGCGAGACCGCGGTCCTGCTCGGGGTGCCGGAGGGAACCGTTAAGACCCGCGCCAGGCGGGCTCGGATCGCGATGCGGGAGGCGCTGTCGTGAACAAGGAACACGTGTCCGAACAGCTTCTCACCGGTTACGTCCTCGGCGACGACGATTTGGCCGGTGATGAGGTCTGGGCGGTCGAAGCCCATCTCGAATCGTGTGCGGAATGCCGGGGGAGGCTGTCCGCGATCAGCCTGCCGTCGGTGTCGGCGCTGGTGGACGACGTCTGGGCCGGGCTGGGGCCGAAACTCGCCGAAGCGGGGCCGAGCCCGATGCGGAGGCGGTGGGCGCCACGGCTGCACACCTGGGTGACGCCGGTGATGCTGCCGTGGCTGGTGATGATCCTGCTGATCCCGGCGATCGGCTTCCTGCTGGACGCGGTCGGGTTCACCGGGAGCGAGGACTACTCGTTCGTCCAGCTGTTCTCGCCGGTCCTGCCGGTGCTCGGGGTGGCTGTGTCGTGGGCGAAGGGACTGGATCCCGCGTACGAACTCGTCACTTCGACACCGAGGGCCGGTCTCTACCTGCTGCTCCGCCGGACGACGGCGGTCCTCGCCGTGGTCTTGCCGATCCAGGGCCTTTCGAGCTGGCTCGGCGGTGGCGGCTTCGGGCTCGGTCTCCTGCCCAGCCTGGCCTTCACCACCGGGACGCTCGCGCTCGGCGGGGTGATCGGGGTGGTGCGGGCGGCCTATGTCCTTTCCGGGGTCTGGGTGGCGGTGATCCTGGCGCCCGCGGTGGCTTCGCAAGGGCGTGCCACCGCGCTCGAACCCCGGCTGCTCCCGGTGTGGGGCGTGATCTTCGCGGTGACCGCGGTCGTGGTGGTGCTCCGGCGGAGCGTCTTCGGCCTGCTCACCGGATCCGGACGATGAACGAAGGGGAGAACATGATGCGTGCTGTCGGGGCCGCGGAGGTCGCGCCGACGACCTACGCGTGGCAGATCAAGGCGGAGGGGCTGAAGGTCCGCGTCGGCAAACGCAAGTTCGCCGTGAACGGGCTCGACCTGGAGCTTGGCACGGGGGTGCACGGTCTGCTCGGCCCGAACGGGGCCGGGAAGACCACGTTGATCCGGGCACTGGCGACGGTGCTCCGGCCGGCGGAGGGAGGGCTGGCGCTGCTCGGTGAATCCGTCGGGGGGTTCACCGATCAGCGCCGCCTGCGCCGCCGCATCGGCTACCTGCCGCAGAATTTCGGTTTCTACAAGCGATTCACCGTCCGCGAGTTCGTCGAGTACATCGCCTGGCTGAAGGAAATGGCGGGAGAGGACATCCCGGCGGCGGTGCAGCGGTCGATCGAACGCGTCGGCCTCGCCGACCGCGCCGACGATCGGATGAAGACCCTGTCCGGCGGAATGGTGCGGCGGGTCGGGATCGCGCAGGCGATCGTGAACGATCCGGACATCCTCCTGCTGGACGAGCCGACCGCCGGACTCGATCCGGCGCAACGCGTGCGGTTCCGTGAGCTCATGCAGGAACTGGGCCGGGACGCCTGCGTCGTCGTCTCGACGCATCTCGTCGAGGACGTCGCGACGGCCTGCACCGACGTCGTCCTGTTCGCAAACGGGAAGCTCGTCTTCCAGGGCACTCCGGACGAACTGGTCGCGGCCGGGAGCGAGGAGCACGTCGGCGACAGCCCGATCGAGCGCGGTTATTCGGCGCTGCTGGGGCATGAGCCGGGGAAGGGGAACTGGTGAAAACGCGCGTCCTGCGGACCGAAGTCCGCCGTTCCATCGCCCCTTGGGCCACGCTCGCGATCCTCGTCGTCGCGTTCGGTTTCCTCTATTCGTTCAGTGGCCCGTGGACGAAGCCGCCGCTCGCCTGGGACGAGCACTGGACGCACGCCGCGGAGTGGAGCCGATTCCTGCTGGTGTTCCTGTGGCCGATCGCGATCGGCGCCGGAATCATCCAAGGTATGCGCGACAGCCGGTCCGGCACGGTCGAACTCATGACCACCATGCCGCGCCCCGGCTGGCAGCGGGCCGCGAAACTCGCCGGTGCGCTGGGCGGCCTTCTGGTGCTGGGCTTCCTGCTGATCTTCGCCGTCGGTGCCGTCCAATCCGCTTTCAACGGCGGGTTCTTCACCTTCGGCTGGCTGCCGATCGTCGTGGTCGGTGTGCTCGCGATGCTCGCGGGAGCCTGGATCGGGCTCGGGATCGGCCGGTTGCTGCCGCATCCGCTGACCGCGCCCGCGGTCGCCGTCGCCGCTTTCGTGGTCGTGCTCCTGTTCCAGTTCGCCGGGGCGGAGGGCAGTGTGCTGGCCGGGATCGTGCCGTTCCGGATCTCCTTGCTCTCTCCCGCGATGGACGTCGTCAGGGATCCGTTCAAGACCACAGCGGGATGGATGGATCTCGGGCAGGGGGTCTGGCTCGCCGGACTGGCCGTGACCGGATTCCTCCTGCTGGCCGCCCGCTCCAAGCCTGCGAAGTGGCTCGCCGTCGTCCCCGCCTTGGCGGCGGCCGTGATCGCCTTGCCCGTTCTTCCCGGCAGTACGGCCGAAGCCGAGGTCTCCGACCCGGCCGCGACCGAGATGGTCTGCGACGGCCCGGTCTGCGTTCCCCGCATGCTCGAAGCCGAACTGCCACGCCTCGCCGCGCCGGGCAAGGAAGCGTTGCGGCTGTTGGGAACCTTGCCGGACGCGCCGGTCAAGGTCGCGGCGCTGGACCGGCGGCTGGGCTACGACGAGGTGCCGCCGCGTGCCGCCGGCACCGTCTACGTGGACCTGGTGGATTGGTCCATCCGTTCGGTCCTGAATTCGGACGACATGACGCGGACGCTGGTCGCCGGCTCCGGGACGCCGACCTGTTACAGCCTTCAAGGCGTCAACGAGTCCTTTTTGGACGAACTCACCGCGCGGTCGATCTCGTCGAGCTGGTTCCTCGGCGAGTGGAAGGTGACCGGGGCTTCCTGGCTGAGCGACGACACGAAGAACGAGGTCGTGCGGAAGTGGGAGACCTTCCGTGCCCTTCCGCCCGATGTGCAGCGGGAGCGGATCATCGCGCAGCGGCAGGCCGGCTTGACCTGCCAGGGCAACCAGCTCGACGTCCTCCTCGGCGGCGCCCGATGAGGTGGGCGGTGCTGTACGCGCGCTCGCGCGCCATGCCCGCGTCCTTCGCGGGGCTGGCGGTGAGCATGGCCGTGATCTGGTTCCTCGCGCGGGACCACTGGACGAGGTTCCCGGTCTCCCTGGCGCTCCTGGTGGCGATCTCGGTGACCGCCATCGGCCTCAGCGGGCAGGACGCCGACCTCGACCGGACCGCCGCGATCCGCTGGGCACCTCGCCGCGTCCTGCATCTCCTGCTGATCGGCGGCCTCGGCGCCGGTGCCGCGCTGCTGCCGCGGTTGTGGGAGGCGGAGCGGGTCCCGGTGGAGATCATCGTGCGGAACGCGGGCGGGTTGCTCGGTCTCGCGGGGATCGCCGCGGTGTTGTTCGGCGGGGCCTTCGGGTGGACGTTGCCGCTGTTCGGCTTCGCGGTCACGTTCCTGGTCTGGGCCACCACGTCGAGCACGGAGAGCGCGCAGCTGGTGATCACGTGGCTCTTCCAGCCCGCCGGTGTCGCGGAAGCCACGTGGACCGCCGTGGTGCTCGCCGTGGCGGGCCTGGTGAGCTACGCGGTCTTCGGTAACCGCCGCTGAAATGTCATGAAAGGGTCGTTCCTGACGGGAAACGTCAGGAACGACCCTTTCATGACATCCGAAGGGCTCAGACGTCCCGGTTGTGCGGAACGAGATCGAGCAGATCGTGGTCCGGGTCGTCGACACCGAGGCTGATGATCCGCGACGGGTGGATCCGGATCACCGCGCCGTCGAACGGCCCGTCGGCCGTGCGGGCACCGGTGAGCGCCTCCGCCCGGCCGCGGATCTCGAGACAGCGGATCCTCGGCGGGTCCTGTGAAGGCATGTCGTCCACCACGAACGCGGCCCGCCCGTTCGCGGCCACGTTCCGGAACTTCTTGCTCTTCGCCAGTTCGTAGCCGGTGATGTCGATCGTCTTCGTCTCGGTGTTGTAGACGTAGCCGACCGGGCTGACCTGCAGCGTTCCGTCCGGCTGCGCCGTCGCGAGCCGTCCGAGCGCTTGGGTGGCGAGGTAGTCGAGTTCCGCTTCACTGAACATGGGGCCAGTGTCCGACCTCCACTTGACTGGAGGTCAACTGCTTTCACCGAAGTCCGTGAGACCGGTTTCCCAGTCGACTTCTTAAGCCGAATGGGTCATCGCCCGGAAGTGTGGCGAAGTAACCTGACCGGGTGGCTGAAACCGCCCAGAGCACCGAAGCGCCGGAGCACCCTGCCCGCCCTCTGCCGCCGTACGTGCCCAGGCTCGCCTTCGCGGGCGGGCTCGTGCTCACCGGCGTGGTGCTGATCATGACGGTCGGGGTGAACCGGCCGGGCGGGGAGGAGCCGCCTCCGGCACCTCAGCCCCAGCCCGCGCTCGCGGTTCCCGATCAGAAGCCGCAGCCCGGGGTGGCGACGCCGCGCGCCGGGCTCGCCGCGCCGCCCGACCGGCCCACCGTTTCCGACGCGGCCGAATTGGAGACCTGGGCGAAACGGGTGGCCGCGAAGACCCGGCTCTCCGTCACCGATCTGTCCGCCTATGGCCGGGCCGAGATGTGGCTCCGGCGGCAGAAGCCGGGCTGTCATCTCTCGTGGGCGACCCTCGCGGGCATCTCCCACGTCGAGACGGCGCAGGGCAGGCCCGGCCCGATCACGCTCTCGCCCGAGATCTGGGCCAAGCACTCCGCCCGCGCCAGGAGCGACGGCAAGCAGCCGGATCCGAAGGACCTCGACGACGCCGCCTTCGCCACCGGCCGCTACCTCTGCGCCGCCGGCGACGACGTCGCCACCCCGGACGGCTGGTGGAAGTCGATGCGGGTGTTCAACCCCGCGGTGCCCTACGTCCAGGAAGTCTTCAGCGCGGCCGACACCTACGCGGACGCCAGCGTCGCGCCCTGATCTTCGAGCACCAGATCGAAGTTGAGCGCCGACGCCATCCGGTAGGCGTCGCCCGCCGCGACGACGAGCTGCGCCATCGGATCGACGACGTTCCCCGCCGCCCAGACCCCGTCCACGTTCGTGCGCCCCTGTGCGTCCACCGCGATCGAGCCGCTTTCGGTACGGGCGCAGCCGACTTGGGCGAGCAGCCGGTCGTGCGGGACGAACTTCGGGCCGACGAACACGACGTCGCGTTCGACGAATTCGCCGTCGACGAGCCGGACACCGGTCAACCGGTCGTTTTCGACGGCGAGCTCGGACACCTTCCCGTCGACGATCCGGATGCCCAGCCCGGTCAGCTTCGCCCGGTCTTCGGCCGAGATCTGCTGGGTATGCGTGAAGAAGGTCAGGTCCTTGCTCCACTGCCAGACGATCAGCGCCTGGTGGATCGCCTTCTCGGACGTGGCGAGCACGCCGAACCGCTGATCGCGCACCTCCCAGCCGTGGCAGTACGGGCAGTGCAGCACGTCGGTGCCGAAGCGTTCCGCGACGCCGGGGACGTCCGGCAGTTCGTCGGCCAGCCCGGTGGTCACCACGATCCGGCGACCGCCGACGACCCGCCCGCTCGCCAGTTCCACCGCCTTGTCGTGCCGCAGCCGGTGGACGACGTCGTCGATGAGCTCGACGCCGTACGCGCGGACTTCGTCACGGCCTATCTCCAGTAGTTCTTTGGGCGGGATGCCGTCCCTGGTCAGGAAACCGTGGGCGTGCGCGGCGGGCGCGTTGCGCGGGGTGCCGCCGTCGATCACGGCCACCTTGCGCCGTGCCCTGCCCAGCACCAAGGCCGCGCTGAGCCCCGCCACGCCGCCACCGATGATCACCACGTCGAATTCGTTCATGGTCCCGAGCATCCGGATTTCTTCGAGGATTGGCAAAGTTCATTGCCGATTTGGCAAACTGGGGGCATGGAGGACATCGAACGGCGGCTCGCCGAGGTCGGCCCGAAGCTCAAGGCCCTGCGCAAGGAACGCGGCACCACCCTCTCCGCGCTCTCGGAGGCGACGGGGATCTCCGCCAGCACGCTCTCGCGGCTCGAATCGGGCACGCGGAAGGCCACGCTGGAGCTGCTGCTCACGCTCTCGGCGGCGCATCAGGTCCCGCTCGACGAACTGGTCGGCGAACCCGAACCCGCCGATCCGCGGGTCCGGATGAAGGCGCAGAAGTTCGGCCGGTTCACCGCGTGGGCGCTGACCGCGCAGCCGGGCCAGCCGCAGGCGTTCAAACTGCTGATCCCGGTCGAGGACATCGAGCCGGTGCAGCGCACCCACGAGGGTTACGAATGGATGTACGTCCTCAGTGGACGGTTGCGGGCGTTGCTCGGCGACCGCGACTTCACGATGGGTCCCGGCGAGGCGGCGGAGTTCGACACGCGGGTGCCGCACTGGTTCGGCAGCGCGGGGCCGGGGCCGGTGGAACTGCTGGTGCTCTTCGGCAAACAGGGCGAACGGGCGCATCTGCGCGCCAGGTCGAAATGAGGCGCCCGGTCAGTCGCGCAACGCGATCCGCGCGCTGACCTCGCTGATCGCCTCCAGATACTCCGGGATCGGGTGCATCGCCGACGCGATCCGCATCTGCGCGAGCGCCTCGGTCAACCGGCCGAGGCGCTGGAGGGTCCGTCCGAGTACGAACCGCGCGTAATGATCGGTGGGATCCAGCTCCAGCACCCGGGTGAAGGCACGCTCCGCCCGCCGCAACTGTGCGGAGTAGAAGTACGCGCGGCCAGCCAGCAACTGAACGCTCGGTTTGTCGGTTTCGTGTTCCAGCAAGGGCTCGAGTGCTTTGAGGGCGTCGAGCGGTCTGCGGCTTTCGACCAGCGCCTCCGCCTGCCGGAAGGCGCGGAACCGTGACTCGCCGGACGGGTCCGGGCCGGGTTCTGGGGCGGGTTCGGCATCCATCATGGTCCGCTCCACGATACGCCTGGGCAGGGCCGATCTCGACTGCTGAAACGGTCATGGTGGACTGTCCTGCCATGAGCGGTACCGAAGCGGATAGGCCCGAAACCGAGCCCGGATACCTCGGGCTCGCGCCATACCTTTACTACGCCGACGCCACCGAGGCGGTCGCGTGGCTGGTCAGAGTGTTCGGGTTCACCGAGGAAGTGCGCTTCGCCGACGCCTCCGGAGAGGTGTTCCAGGCCACGTTGTGCGCCGGCCCGGCCAAGATCCAGCTGGCCGGGGTCGGCCCCGAGTATTGGCAGGCGAAGGGCGTCGACGGTCCGGTCGGGCAGCTGAACATCGTCTACGTCGCCGACGCCGACGCGCAATACGAGCGGGTCCGGGCCGCCCTGGGCGACGACGTCGACATCGACGCTCCCCAGGACCAGCCGTACGGCGCCCGCGTGTTCACCGTCTCCGACATCGGCGGCAACAGCTGGACCTTCTGGCAGCAGTTCTCCGACACCGTCGAGCTTCCGTCGGGCTGGAAGGAAGTCCGGGCGGACGAACCAGCCGCGGAATAGTCTGGTCAGGGCGTGCTGTGGCGCGTGCCTCCAACGGGTGAACTGCGGTGACGGCTAGGCTGGGCCCGGTCACCGCAGGCACAACCCACATGAGGAGCATGGCGTGGCGCTCATCGAGCAGGTAGGCGCTCGCGAGATTCTGGACTCGCGAGGCAACCCGACGGTCGAAGTGGAGGTGGCTCTCGACGACGGCACGCTGGCGCGGGCCGCGGTCCCCTCGGGTGCGTCCACCGGCGAACACGAAGCCGTCGAGCTGCGTGACGGCGACACCGGCCGGTACAACGGCAAGGGTGTCGAGCGCGCGGTCGCGGCCGTCCTGGACGAGATCGGCCCGGACCTGGTCGGCACCGACGCCGTCGACCAGCGCATCGTCGACCAGAAGCTGGTCGACCTCGACGGCACGCCGGCGAAGTCCCGCCTGGGCGCGAACGCCATCCTCGGCGTTTCGCTCGCCGTCGCGAAGGCCGCCGCGGAGTCGGCCGAGCTGGAGCTGTTCCGCTACCTCGGCGGGCCGAACGCGCACGTGCTGCCGGTGCCGATGCTGAACATCCTCAACGGTGGCGCGCACGCCGACACCGATGTCGACATCCAGGAATTCATGATCGCGCCGATCGGCGCCGAGTCGTTCCGCGAGGCCCTGCGCTGGGGCACCGAGGTCTACCACTCGCTGAAGTCGGTCCTGAAGGGCCGCGGCCTGGCGACCGGCCTCGGCGACGAAGGCGGCTTCGCGCCCAGCCTGAAGAACAACCGCGAAGCGCTCGACCTGATCCTTCAGGCGATCGAGAAGGCCGGGTACGCCCCGGGCCGTGACGTCGCGCTCGCGCTCGATGTCGCCGCGACGGAGTTTTTCTCCGACGGCGCGTACACCTTCGAAGGCGCGAAGAAGAGCGCCGAGCAGATGTCCGCCTACTACGGCGAGCTCGTCCGCGACTACCCGCTCGTGTCCATCGAGGACCCGCTGAGCGAGGACGACTGGGACGGCTGGGTCCAGCTGACCACCGAGATCGGCGAGAAGGTCCAGCTGGTCGGTGACGACCTGTTCGTCACCAACCCGGACCGTCTCGAAGAGGGCATCACCCGCCGCGCCGCCAACGCGCTGCTGGTGAAGGTCAACCAGATCGGCACCCTGTCGGAGACCCTCGACGCGATCTCGCTGGCCACCTCCTACGGCTACAAGTCGATGATGAGCCACCGGTCCGGTGAGACCGAGGACACCTTCATCGCCGACCTCGCCGTCGCGACCGGTGTCGGCCAGATCAAGACCGGCGCCCCGGCGCGCGGCGAGCGGATCGCCAAGTACAACCAGCTGCTCCGCATCGAGGAGACCCTCGCCGACGCGGCTCGCTACGCCGGCGACCTCGCGTTCCCGCGGTTCAGCCCGGAGGGGTGAGTCGGAAGTGTCTTTTGATCTTTTGAAGTCGCGCCTTTTGGCCGTAAGGCCCCGCTATCGCGATGGCGGGGCGCCCTTCACGTGCTCAGTGGGCTTCAAGGCGGAACGCCGCGCCCCGGCAGCGCGATCGCGGTCGGCGCGATAAAGATGATGGCGGACCGGGGGAGGGCGCGGACGACGACCCGTCGTAGCGGCGGGCGCGCGAGCGGTGGCGGCTCCAGCAGGGGCCGCCGGCCGGAGCGTGCCCGTCGCACGACGACGACGGAGGTCCGCGCCCGAACCCGGCTGCGCCGCAGCCTGGCGGCGAAACGGGCATCGGGTGCCGCGAAGGTGCTCGGCATGTCCACCACCCGCCGGGCCGCGGTGGTGGCGATCGTGGTGTGCGCGCTCGCGTTCACCATCGCCGTCCCGCTGCGCACGTACCTCAGCCAGAAGTCCGAGGTGAACGAACAGCAGCAACTGCAGTCCGAACTGCAGCGCAGCGTCACCCAGCTGGAAGGCCGCAAGGCCGAGCTGAGCGACCCGGCGCAGATCGAGGCCGAGGCCCGTAAGCGGTTCGGTTTCGTGAAGCCCGGGGAGACGCCGTACATCGTGCAGCTCCCCGAGGACAAGGCGCCCGAGCAGGGGCAGCCGCAAGGTCAGCAGCCGGTGCCCGCGGGCTCCTGGTACGAGAAGCTGTGGGATCAGGTCGCGGGTGGCTGAAGCGCCCCCTTTAGCCTTATGGGTGTGAACAGCACGGAAAAGTCTTCCTTCGAGCCCGTGACCGACGCCGACCGCGAGATCATCGCGGAACAGCTCGGCCGGGCACCCCGTGCGCTGCGCGCCGTCGCCGCGCGCTGCCCGAGCGGCCACCCGTCGGTCGTGCAGACCAGCCCACGCCTCGACGACGGCACGCCGTTCCCCACGCTCTACTACTTGACCTGCCCGAAGCTGACTTCCATGGTCGGCACGCTCGAAGCGTCCGGGCTGATGAAGGAGATGACCGACCGGCTCGCGGAGGACCCGGAGCTGGCGGCCGCCTACCAGCGGACGCACGAGAGCTACCTCGCCGAACGCGACGCCATCGACCCCCTCGGTCACGAGGTCAGCGCGGGCGGGATGCCCGGCCGCGTCAAATGCCTGCACGTCCACCTCGCGCACACGCTCGCGGTCGGCCCCGGCGTGAACCCGTTCGGCGACGAAACCCTCGCTTTGCTGAAGTCGAACGGATGGCCATCGGGCGACTGCCAGGGGTAACACCGGCCGCCGGTGTACAGATAGTTCCTCCAGGCGGGTTAATTCACCCGATGTCGGCCAACTGGTCGTCCTCAATGGGGTGAAACCGGTCACCGCATGCGGCAGGCTGGGTACCGCTCGTGGGTTTGTCGGGGTGGGTGTACCGGATCACCTAGTCGTGATCCGCCGGGAGGGTTCAGAGGTATGCGCGTGAGGCAGATGCCAGGCGCGGTCTCCGGTCATGTCCGGAGACTCTGTCTCCGGCACCGCACGATCGCCGCGGTCGCCGGAGGTGTCCTCGCCATCGTCCCGGCCGGTGCCGCGGTCGTCGGTGCCGGCAGCTGGGCCGCGACGGCGAGCACGATCCATACCGACAACGTCGCCCTCGTCGGCGGCTATGACCCGAAGAACCCGCTGGTCCAGCAGATCGGTGTCGACGGCAGCCTGCCGAACGCGCCGACTCCGCTCCCGCTCCCCGCGGACGAACTCCCCAACGGTCCGCTCGGCATCCCGGTCACCGCGCTCGCCGCGTACCGCAACGCCGCCGACGTCCTCATCGCCGAACAGCCCGGTTGCCATATCGACTGGGCGCTGATCGCGAGTATCGGCCGGATCGAGTCCAACCACGCGCGCGGCGGTTACCTCGACGCGAAGGGCAACACGCTGGAGCCGATCCTCGGCCCGCAGCTCAACGGCGCCGGCCCGTTCGCGGCCATCCCGGACACCGACGGCGGCAAATTCGACGGAGACACGGTCTGGGATCGCGCCGTCGGCCCGACGCAGTTCATCCCGTCGACGTGGAAGGGCTACGCCTCCGACGGAAACGGCGACGGCGAGAGCAATCCGAACAACATCTTCGACGCGGCGCTGGGCACGGGCCGGTACCTGTGCTCCGGCGGCCTCGATCTGTCGAAACCGGATCAGCTGCGCGCGGCCGTGTTCCGCTACAACAACTCGGACACCTACGTGAACACCGTGCTGATCTGGGCCGAGGCCTACCGCACGGGAGTGCTGCCGACGCCGGACAGCAAGGTGCCCATCGGCGCCCCGAACGCCGGTGCCGCTCCGCCGCCGCCGTCGGTGCCGCCGCCTCCGGTGCCGTCGACACCACCCGGTTCGGTGACGCCGCCGCCGTCGAGCTCGCTGCCGCCGAGTAATTCGAGTTCGTCGTCCTCATCGAAGACGACCCCGAAGTTGCCGGCTTGCCCGACGGTCACCGTGACGGAGACGCCGTCGTCGACCTCGAACACAAGCACGAGTCCGACGACCACGAGCACGACGCCGACTCCGCCGCCGACCTGTTCCTCGCCGACGACGGTCACGACCACGGTGTCGTCGACGAGCAAAGCCGTCGACCCGACTTGATCGGCGTTGTCTAAGCTCGGGGCATGCCTCGTGTTGCCGCGATCGACTGTGGGACCAACTCCATCCGCCTGCTCGTCGCCGAGCTGACACCCCGCCACGACGGGACGGTCGACCTGCGCGACCTGCACCGCGAGATGCGGATCGTCCGTCTCGGCCAGGGTGTGGACGCCACCGGCAAGCTGGCGCCCGAGGCGCTCGAGCGCACCCGCAAGGCGCTGGCCGACTACGCGATCGCCGCGCGCCGCAAGGGCGTCGAGAAGGTCCGCATGGTCGCGACGTCCGCGACCCGTGACGCGAGCAACCGCGACGAGTTCTTCGCGATGACGCGCGAGATCCTCGGCACCGAGGCCGAGGTCATCAGCGGGGACGAAGAGGCCCGCCTGTCCTTCACCGGCGCGGTCGGCGAACAGGATCCCGACGACGGTCCCTTCGTGGTGGTCGATGTCGGCGGCGGCTCGACCGAACTCGTGGTCGGCACCTGGGACGGCCGCCAGGCCGAGGTCATCGCGGCCAAGTCGGTCGACATCGGCTGCGTGCGGATCACCGAACGCGCGCTGAAATCGGACCCGCCGACCGCGGCCGAGATCGCCGAAGCCCGCGAGCTGGCCGCGAAGGTGCTCACTGAGGCCTTCGACGTCGTGGACGTGTCCACCGCCAAGACGTGGATCGGCGTCGCCGGGACGGTCACGACCCTGACCGCCGTGGCGCAGGGTCTGTCGGAGTACGATTCCGAGCGCACGCACCTTTCCAAGCTCTCCCACGCCGACATCGACCGGGTCGCGCAGTCGCTCCTCACGGCCGACCACGCCACCCGCGCCGCGAATCCGGTGATCCACCCGGGCCGGGTCGACGTGATCGGCGGCGGCTCGGTGATCGTGCAGGTGCTGGCGGAGCAGTTCGCCACGCGCGGTGGTCCCGGCGAACTGGTGATCTCCGAGCACGACATCCTCGACGGGATCGCGTTGTCGTTGGCCTGACAGTCGGGTTTTCTCTTACGTGAAGCCATTTCTTTAGGTGATCAAGTGGTGACCTCCAGTCCGGATTGAGCCATTCGGCCCAGCACGGTTCCTACCAACGTTGTGCTCTAACCGGGTGGTCCGGGAGACCGTCACACATTTGCAACACCAACGCACTGTGATCGCCTTCACCTGTCCCATAGCGTCGTCTCACCTTCTGGGCGGTAGGGCGCGACCAGCGCCCGCCGGACTATCCGACGACGAGAGTTGGAGGGGACATGCGGGCTTCACGCGGGTTCTGGGGAGCGACGGCGGTGGTGGCCACGGCGGCCCTGCTGCTGACGGCCTGTGGGGGTGGTGGGTCCGGTGAGAACAAGGGATCCGGCGCCACCGACGCCAACGCGTCGGTTTCGGTCTACGGCACCGAGCCGGAGAACTCGCTGATTCCCGCCAACACCAACGAACTCGGTGGCTCCAAGGCCCTCAAGCCGGTCTTTTCGGCGCTGGTCGGCTACAAATCCGACACCGCCGAGCCGTACAACCTGATGGCCGAATCGATCAACACGACCGATTCCAAGGTCTTCGACATCAAGATCAAAAAGGGCTGGAAGTTCCACGACGGGACCGAGGTCAAGGCCAAGAACTTCGTCGACGCGTGGAACTACAGCGCGAACGGCAAGAACGGCATGCAGAACGCGTCGTTCTTCGAGCAGATCCAGGGCTACGACGAGATCAGCGCCAAGGAACCGGCCGTCAAGGAGATGTCCGGGCTCAAGGTCGTGAACGACTACGAGTTCCAGGTCACCCTCAAGGGCCCGTTCTCGGTGTTCGCCACCAAGATCGGTTACCTCGCCTTCGCGCCGCTGCCGGACAAGTTCTTCGCCGACCCCGAGGCGTTCGCCAAGGCCCCGATCGGAAACGGGCCGCTGAAGTTCGTTTCGCGCACGCCGAACCAGAACATGAAGCTCACGCGGTACGACGAGTACCAGGGCGAGGACAAGGTCAAGTTCAAGGACCTGGAAGTCCGCATCTACACCAGCCAGGAGACCGCGTACCAGGATCTGCTGAGCAACCGCCTCGACTTCATGGAGGCGCTCCCGCCCGCGGCGAAGGCCGGTGGCAAGTACAAGACCGACCTCGGTGAGCGTCTGGTCGAAGGGAAGCTGCTCGGTATCAGCGCGCTCGCGCTCCCGTACTACGTCCCGGGTTACAACAACCTCGACCTGCGCAAGGCGATCTCGCTGGCCATCGACCGCGAGCAGATCGTCAAGACCGTCATGAACGACACCTACGCGCCCGCCGACGGCTACGTGTCGCGCGGTATCGAGGGTTACCGGCCCGGTGTCTGCGGCGAGTTCTGCAAGTTCGACCCGGTGAAGGCCAAGGAGTTCTTCGCGAAGTCCGGTTTCACCGGCAAGCTGACCATCGCGTCGAACGCCGACGGTGGCCGCAAGGAGCCGCTGGTCGCGGCGTGCAACAGCATCAAGAACGCGCTCGGCGTCGAATGCGACTTCGTGCCGGCGACCGACTTCGGGCAGTGGCGCAGCATCGTCAACAACCGTCAGCTGACCGGCATGGGCCGCTCCGACTGGTCCGCCGACTACCCGTCGATCGAGAACTACCTGAACCCGCGCTACAAGAGCACCGGTTCGTCGAACGACTCCACGTACAACAACCCGGCCGTCGACGCGCTGCTGACCCAGGCGGACCAGACCGCCGACAAGGCGGCCGCGATCAAGCTGTACCAGCAGGCCGAGGACCTGATCGCGAAGGATCTGCCGCAGATCCCCGTATGGGAAGAGAAGGGTGTCGGCGGCAAGTCGAACCGGCTCAAGGTCGCGAAGCTCGACTTCGGCCGTCTCGCGGACTACTCGTCCATCGAGGTCGCGGCGAAGTAATCGCGTGGTCGTGCCGGCCGGGAGCGCACCGCTCCCGGCCGGCCGGACCCACGGCTCCCACCACGCGATCCCCAGGACGGCACGCCCATGCCCCAGTACATCCTTCGACGCCTACTTCAACTCATCCCGGTCTTCTTCGGCACGACGTTCCTCATCTACGCCCTCGTGTGGGCGGTGCCCGGTGATCCGTTCGCCGGCAAATGCGGCCAGGTCGCCTGCCCGCCCGCCTACATCGAGATGATGACGGCGAAGTTCAACCTCGACGATTCGATCTTCGTCCAGTACTTCAAATACCTCGGCAACCTGTTCACCGGCGACTGGGGCGAGACCTTCAACGGCAACTCGGTCGGCGAACTGATCGGCAACGCCTATCCGGTGACCGTCCGGCTCGCCCTCATCGCGGTGGCCATCGAAGCGATCATCGGCCTGTCCGCGGGTATCCTGACCGGCCTGCGCGGCAAGGGTTTCCTCGACAACCTCGTGCTGATGTCCACCACGTTCCTGATCTCGATCCCGGTGTTCGTCACCGCGATCGTGCTGCAGATCGTCCTCGGTTCGGAACTGGGCATCATCGACGCGAGCGTGTCCGAGGACGCCACGATCGGCGAACTGATCGTGCCAGGAATCGCGCTCGGCAGCCTTTCCATGGCCTACATAGCCCGGCTGACCAGAACGAGCATCGCGGAGAACCGGCACGCCGACTACGTCCGCACGGCCGTCGCGAAAGGACAGCCGCGCAGCCGCGTCGTCGGCGTGCACCTGCTCCGGAACTCGGTGATCCCGGTGCTCACCTTCATCGGCACCGACATCGGCGCGCTGATGGGCGGGGCCATCGTCACCGAAGGCGTGTTCAACATCAACGGCATCGGCGGGCTCATCTTCCGCGGTATCCAGAACCGGGAGGGCGCCACCGTCACCGGCGTCGTCGTCCTGCTGGTGATGGTCTACCTGCTGGTGAGTCTCATCGTCGACCTGCTCTACGCCGTTCTCGACCCGAGGATCCGTTATGACTGACCCCAATGTGGCCGGCGGCGTGTCCTCTGTGGACGTCGCCGGTGCCGGTGTCGCCGACGATTCCGCGGAGGCGCACAAACCGCGCAGCCTCGGCGGCGACGCCTGGCGGATGTTGCGCAAGCGGCCGTCGTTCATCATCTCCGCCGTCATCATCGCGCTCGTCGTGCTCATCGCGATCGCGCCCGACCTGTTCAGTTCCCGGCCCGCCGGGTTCAGCGATCTGCTCCACGCCAACGAAGGACCGTCCGCGGACGCCTGGTTCGGCTACGACAACCAGGGCTACGACGTCTATGCGCGGACCATCCACGGTGCGCGGGCGTCGCTGCTGGTCGGTGTCTTCGCGACGATCCTGACGATCCTGATCGGCTCGGTGGTCGGGATCATCGCCGGGTACTACGGCCGTCTCGTCGACAGCCTGTTCTCGCGGGTGGGCGACATCTTCGCGGCGCTGCCGTTCGTGCTCGGCGCGATCGTCATCCTGACCACGTTCAACGCGCCCGGCTCGAACCCCGGCGTGGTGACCATCATCGTGCAGGTGGTCGTCTCGATCGCCGCGCTGAGCTGGCCGGTGGCGATGCGCATCATGCGGTCGGCGACGCTGGTGGCCAAACAGCTCGACTACGTCAAGGCCGCACGCGGCCTCGGAGCGAGCACGCCGCGCATCGTGTTCCGGCATCTGCTGCCCAACACGGTCGCGCCGGTGCTGGTCTACGGGACCATCGCACTCGGCGCGTTCATCGGCGCGGAAGCGACACTGGCGTATCTCGGTGTCGGTGTGCGGCCACCGGTCGTCTCGTGGGGCGTGATGATCAGCGACGCCCGGGACTACTTCCGGGTGAATCCGCACATGCTGTTGTTCCCCGCCGGGTTCGTGACCATCACCGTGCTCGCCTTCGTCATGCTCGGTGACGGGATCCGCGACGCGCTCGACCCGAAGGCCCGGTGATCGGCCGTGACCGACGAATTGCTGCTGGAAGTGGAAGACCTCCACGTCGAATTCCGCACCTCCGACGGTGTCGCGACCGTGCTCAACGGCGTCGACTACTCCGTGCACGCCGGGGAAACCCTTGCCGTGCTGGGAGAATCGGGCTCCGGCAAGAGCGTCACGGCGCAGACCGTGATGGGCATTCTCGACAGCCCGCCCGCCGTCGTCACCGGCGGCGCGGTCCGTTACCGCGGCGAGGATCTGCTCACCGCCACCGAAGAGCGGCGGCGTGAGGTGCGGGGCGGGGAGATCGCGATGATCTTCCAGGACGCGCTTTCGGCGTTGAATCCCGTGTTCACCGTGGGATTCCAGATCGAGGAACAGTTGCGGGTGCGGCTCGGCATGTCCAAAAAGGACGCGCGCAAACGGGCGATCGAACTGCTCGACATCGTGCGCATCCCGGCGGCCGCCCGCCGGGTCCGCGAGTACCCGCACCAGTTCTCGGGCGGGATGCGGCAGCGCGCGATGATCGCCATGTCGCTCGCGCTCGACCCGGATCTGCTGATCGCGGACGAGCCGACGACCGCGCTCGACGTCACCGTGCAGGCCCAGATCATGGACCTGCTGGCCGAGATCCAGGCCGAACGGCGGATGGGGCTGATCCTGATCACCCACGACCTGGCGGTGGTCGCCGAGGTCGCCGACCGGATCGCCGTGATGTACGCGGGCCGGATCGTCGAACAGGCCGACGTCGCCGAGTTGTTCCGCTCGCCGGGGCATCCCTACACCGAGGCGTTGATGGCCTCGTTGCCGCGGCTCGACCTCAAAGGACAGACGCTGGAGACCATCAAGGGCCTGCCGCCGAGCCTGCTGAACGTCCCGCCCGGCTGCCCGTTCCATCCGCGCTGCCCGCGGGCGGAAAGCCGGTGCGAGACCGAACGGCCCGCCCTGCACAGTCTCGGTTTCGGCCGGGTCAGCGCCTGCCACTTCGCCGACGAGGTGGTGAGCGGCCGTGTCTGAGCCCATTCTGCGCGTCGAAAACCTGGTGAAGTACTTCCCGGTGCGGGCGGGGATCCTCTTCAAACGCACCATCGGGCACGTGAAGGCCGTCGACGGGGTCTCCTTCGACCTGATGCCCGGGGAAACGCTCGGCGTTGTGGGGGAGTCCGGGTGTGGCAAGTCCACGCTGGCCCAGGTGCTGATGCGGCTGGAGGAACCCACGGGCGGGCTCGCGACCTTCGAAGGCCGCGACATCTTCGCGTTGCGGGGAGCGGAACTGCGGAGGCTGCGGCGCGAGATCCAGATCGTGCTGCAGGATCCGTACACCTCGCTGAACCCGAGGATGACGGTCGGCGACATCATCGGCGAACCCTTCGAAATCCACACCGAGGTGGCGCCGAAGGGGTCGCGGGCGGCGAAGGTGCGGGAGCTGCTCGACGTCGTCGGGTTGAACCCGGAGCACATCAACCGCTATCCGCACCAGTTCTCCGGCGGACAGCGCCAGCGCATCGGGATCGCGCGGGCGCTGGCGTTGCGGCCGAAGGTGATCATCTGCGACGAACCGGTTTCCGCGCTGGACGTTTCGATCCAGGCGCAGGTGATGAACCTGCTCGGTGAACTGCAGAAGGAATTCGGCCTTTCCTATGTGTTCATCGCACACGATCTGTCCGTTGTCCGTCACCTTTCCACGCGAGTCGCGGTGATGTATCTCGGCAAGATCGTGGAAATGGGGACGGAAGAGGAGATCTACGAACATCCGTCGCATCCCTATACGCAGGCGCTGCTGTCCGCGGTGCCGGTCGCGGATCCGGCGTTGCGCGGGCAGCGGCAGGTGATCCGCCTGGAAGGCGACGTGCCGAGCCCGCTGGATCCGCCGTCCGGCTGCCGGTTCCGCACGCGGTGCTGGAAGGCGCAGGACATTTGCGCCGATCAGGAACCCGAATTGATCACCAGGGCGGGTGGGCATTTGTCTGCCTGTCATTTCGCGGAGGAGAAAACCGTCGTCCCCTGACTTTCGTAGGGACTTCGTTGATACGTGGCCATTGCTGACGTAGTTTGCACGAATAGTTTTCTTCAGGAGGCAGGAAGTGAAAAAGCCAAGATCTCTCGTGATCGCGCTCGCGGTACCGCTGTTCGGCGCGATCGTCGCCGCGCCGACGGCTTCCGCGCAGCCGCAGCTTTCCGGTGCGGCGACCGAATTCTCCGTCCTGGCCCGTGAAGGCCAAAGCGTCGCTTCGGTGGAAAGGGCGATCCGCGCCGCCGGGGGCACCGTGGTGACGAGCAACGCCGCGGTCGGCCTGATCACCGCGACCGCGCCCGCCAACGGTTTCGCCGAGCGGGTCTCCGCGGACCGCGCGGTTTTCGGTGCCGCCAAAGCGAAGGCGATCGGCACCGCGCCGAAGCAGGGCAAGGTGAAGGACAAGCCGGGTGCCGTCGAGAAGGAGGGCCGCGGCGGCGCGTCGGCCAAGAAGCCGGTGCAGGCGAACGCCGTCGGCATGGACCCGCTCGACGATCAGCTCTGGGGCCTCAAGTCCGTCCGGTCGGACCTCTCGCGTACCAAGCAGCCGGGTGACAAGCGGGTGAAGGTCGGCGTCATCGACACCGGCGTCGACGGCAGCCACCCGGACATCGCGCCGAACTTCGACCGCGCGGCGTCGCGGAACTTCACCAAGGACATCGTCACCGACGTGAACGGCGCCGTCGTCGACGGGCCGTGTGAGTTCCGCAGCTGTGTCGACCCGGTGGACCACGACGACAACGGGCACGGCACGCACGTCGCCGGCACCATCGGCGCGGCCGCGAACGGTTTCGGTGTCTCGGGGGTCGCCCCGAACGTGACGCTGGTGAACCTCCGCGCCGGGCAGGACTCGGGCTCGTTCTTCCTGCAGCCGACCGTGGACGCGATCACCTACGCCGGCGACGCCGGTGTGGACGTCGTGAACATGAGCTTCTTCACGGATCCCTGGCTGTACAACTGCACCGCGAACCCGGCGGACTCGGCTGAGCAGCAGGCCGAGCAGCGCACCATCATCGAGGCGACGACCCGCGCGCTGAACTACGCGCACCGCAAGGGCGTCACCCAGGTCGTCTCGCTGGGCAACCAGCACAGCGACCTCGGCGCCCCGCAGCCCGACGCGTCGAGCCCCAACTACCCTTCGAACAGCACGCACCCGCGGCAGATCGACAACGCGAGCTGCCTCTCGCTGCCCGTCGAGGGCCCGCACACGATCGGTGTCTCGTCCTTCGGCCCGTCGCAGGCGAAGGCGGACTACTCGAACTACGGCGTCGAGCAGATCTCGGTGTCCGCGCCCGGTGGATACTTCCGTGACTACTTCGGCACCCCGTGGCACCGCACGAACGAAAACATGATCCTTTCGACGTACCCGCGCAACGTCGGTGTCGCGGAAGGCATGATCGACGCGGACGGGAACCTCACGCCCGACGGTGTCTCCGCCGGTATCCAGAAGGCGACCGCCGCCGACGGCCGCGTCGGCTACTACCAGTGGCTGCAGGGGACGTCGATGGCGTCGCCGCACGCTTCGGGTGTCGCCGCGCTGATCGTTTCGCAGTACGGCAAGGGTTCGCGTGACTTCGGGATGAACCCGGACGCCGTGCAGCGGGTGCTCGAAGGCACGGCTTCGGACATCGCCTGCCCGGTGCCGCGGACCGTCGACTACCTGAAGGAAGGCCGGGACGCTTCGTTCACCGCGACCTGCACCGGTGACGCTTCGTTCAACGGCTTCTACGGCCATGGTGCCGTTGACGCCTGGTCGGCCGTGACGCGCGGTTCCCAGTACCTGCGCGGCTGATCCCTTCGGTTCCTTAGGCGTCGCTTTGGTACGTGTCGCCTGGGTTGTGTGTCATGAAAGGGTCGTTCAGGACGTTTTATGTCCTGAACGACCCTTTCATGACATCGGGGCAGGATCAGGCGGACCGTTTCCGGGCTGGGACGACGGTCACCGGCGGCCTTGGTCGAGCGGAGGCCCATTTGCGCGCGGCCCTCAGGTCACGGATCACGCCTTGAGGATCGGAGCGCAACTTGCTCGGTAGAGTCTGCACCACGACGATTCCGCTTGCCGTGTAGCGGTTGTTCCGCTCGACGGTCTTCGCGAAGAGCGCGCCCTTCTGGTGGAATTCCCAAGAATCGACCTCCCAGGCCATGGCGACTTCGTCGTCCCAGAAATCGGACATCGCGATGAACCGGCCGTTCTGATCGAAGACCTTGACGTTGCACATCGGTTCGGGAAGGCCAGCGCTTCGCCAGAGCGCGACGGCGTCGAGCTCCGGCACGGAGCGAACGTCCTCCGTCAGTCTGCGCAACACCGATCTCGGCAGCGCGGTACCTCGTCGGCTCCCGGAGTCCAGCTCGGTCACGAGATCGTGATGGTCGCACAGACCTGATTCGAGAGCTTCGAGCAAGGTGGCGCTCACCAGGTCGAAGTCACGTACGCGACGGAGACCGTCCAAAACCGCCCGACTCGGCGGAGCGACAGGTACGCCGTCGAGGACGACCGGTTCGGGAAAGTGCTTCGTTCGTTCGACGATCGTGAAGTTCGCGCTTGTGAACTTGTGGTCCTCCGGGACGAGCACATGAACCGCTCGGGTCCGGAGTGTTGCTGACAGTCCATAAAGACGGAGCGCCTCGAACCCGGTCACCATGCCGCGGTGATCGCAGTGCAGGAGGGCGGCTTCGATGCGCTGACGCGTCGTCGGAGGTGTTCGGGACAAGAGCACGATCCCTGGCAGCAGGTGCGTCCATGGACCGCCGGGTTGGCATCTGCGATAGGTCGTGCGCTGCGGCACGCCCAACTGTTCGAGCCGCCAAGCCGTGATCACACCGTGGCTGCTGTGCTCGAGTAGTAGGGATTGGGTCTGGAGGAGCTTTGAAATGGTCATGTCGGGAATGATCGATCCGACCCCCGACAGAATTCGCTACGGATATGTCATGAAAGGGTCGTTCAGGACGAAAAACGTCCTGAACGACCCTTTCATGACACTTGGAGAGCGGAGGGGGCGGCTACCTGCCCGAAGCGGCCTTGATGAACTTCGCCAGGTCCTTCGCTTGCCGCACCCGCGACTCCTCGTGCACGTACATCATGTGCCCGGCCGGGTAGTACGCTGTGTCGATGTTCTCCCGCAATTCCTCGGGAATCTGAAGGCGCGCCAGCACGTGCTCAGAAGCGAAGTACGGCGTCGCGCCATCGTAGTGACCGAAGGCGACATGCACCCGAAGATGCGGGTTCGCTCGCATGGCGGAAGCGAGCGAGTCCACAGAGGACACCGAGCGTCCCTCGAAGTCCGAGTACGACCAGGCCTTGAAGACGTCCGTCGAGAGGATCTCGTACGGCAGGTCGTTCTCGTAGCCGAGTTCGGCCCGCACGTAGTGGTTGAGCCCGCCCGTGTAGGCGCCGATGATCCGCGAGATCGACGGGTCGTCGCTCATGTGCTCACGGCCGCCGTCGGGCTCCCAGGTGGTGAACCGGCCGTCCATCCGCCCGACGACCAGGCCCTTGTCCCGCAGCAGTTCGGTGAAGTAGCGGACGTGTTCGATCCGCAGGTTCACCCGGTCCACATAGGACTCGCTCAACCCGGTCAACGAAGCGAGCGTCGCCACGGCCTCCGCTCGGTCCTGTGTGGACAGACGAGCGCCGCGGGCGAGCGCCCAGGGGAGTTCCTTGGCCGCGAAGTCTTCGGCGTCGGCCAGGACGTCGTCGAGCGGCCGGTCGCCGTGGAGACCGTGGTAGTGCGCAATCGCCGCGTACGTCGGCACGTAGAGCGAGTACGGCAGGTCGTTGCCCTCGGTGAACCGCAGGGTGCCCAGATCCAGCACGGACGAGATCAGCAGGAGCCCGTTGAAGTACATCCCGTGGCGTTCCTGCAGATGCGACGCCAGCCCGGCCGCGCGAAGCGTGCCATAGGACTCGCCCGCCAGGAACTTCGGCGACAGCCAGCGCTGTTTGCGCGAGACCCACAGCCGGATGATCTCGCCGATGGACTCGATGTCGGCGGTGTACCCGTGGTACTCCTTGGCCGCCTCGCCGTCCACGGCGCGTGAGTAGCCGGTCGACACCGGGTCGATGAACACCAGGTCGCTGTGCGCCAGCAGGGTTTCCTGGTTGTCGGTCAGCCCGTAGGGCGGCGCGACCGGGTCGTCGACATCGCCCGAAAGCACGCGGCGCGGGCCGAGCAGGCCCATGTGCAGCCAGACACTCGCCGAGCCGGGCCCGCCGTTGAACGCGAACGTGACCGGGCGCGAGCCGGGCTCCGCGTCGTCGAGCGTGTAGGAGGTCAGGAACACCTCGGCCTTGGCTTTGTGGCCTTCGGACTTGCCGTCGGTGATGACCTCCTTCCGCAGCACGATCCGCCCGGTCTGGGCGGTGTACGCGAGCTTCTTGCGCTTGAGCGTCAGCGTGTGCTTCGTGGTGACCAGGTCGTCGGTCGGTTCGACCTTGGTTTCCACCGACGGGGTGTCCTTCTCGTCGGCGGCCTTCGAATCGGGATTGGTGTCCGGCATGCCTCCAACTTACTGGCAGTCTGTAGGTGTGGACATCGTCACGGCGCATGATCGCCCGGGCACGCCCCGGCAGGCGATCGAGATCCAGGAAACCCTGCGTGGCCTGGTCGATCTCGAAGATCGCTGTCCACAAGAGATCGCCACGGTCACCGGGCTGGACGTCGCGTACGACGAGGGCAGCGGCCTGATCGCCGCGGCCGCGGTCACCCTCGAGACCTCCGGATTCCGCGTCGTGGAAAAGCGATCGGTCGTTTCCCGGATTTCGTTCCCGTACGAACCGGGCCTTTTCGCGTTTCGTGAGCTTCCTCCGCTGCTCGACGCCCTCCGCGCGCTCGAACACGTTCCGGATCTGCTGGTCTGCGACGGGCACGGCCTGGCGCATCCGCGCCGGTTCGGGCTCGCCTGCCATGTCGGCGTCGTGACCGGCCTGCCGTCCATCGGGGTCGGCAAGACCCGCTTCATCGGTGAACACGACGAGCCCGGCGGTGCCCGTGGCTCGCGGGCACCCCTGCTGGACGAGGGCGAGGTCGTCGGCGCGGTCCTGCGCACCCAGGACGACGTGAAACCGGTTTACGTCTCCGTCGGCCACAAGATCTCGCTGGACAACGCGTGCCGCCAGGTGCTGCGGCTGGCACCGGCGTTCCGTCAGCCGGAGACGACCCGGCACGCCGACCGCCTCGCCCGCGACACACTGAAAGAAGCGTCATGAGGTTCCGTTCACTCGCCGAACTCGACGCCGAGGTCGTGGACTGCCGTGCCTGCCCGCGGCTCGTCGCCTGGCGCGAGGAGATCGCCGTGGTCAAACGGGCGGCGTTCGCCGGCGAGACCTATTGGGCCCGGCCCGTGCCCGGCTTCGGCCCGCCGGACGCGTCGCTGGCCATCGTCGGCCTCGCTCCCTCCGCACATGGCGCGAACAGGACCGGCCGGTTGTTCACCGGCGACCCGTCCGGTGACGTTCTCTTCAAGGCGCTTCACCGGGTCGGTGTCGCGTCGCAGCCGACGTCGACCCATATAGGTGACGGGCTGGAGCTGCGAGGCACCCGGATGGTCTCCCCGGTGAGATGCGCGCCACCCGCGAACAAGCCCACACCTGAGGAGCGGGAGACCTGCCGATCGTGGCTCGCGGCCGAGTTCGCGTTGCTGAAACCGACGCTGAAGGCCGTCGTGGTGCTCGGCGCGTTCGGCTGGCAGGCGTTGCTGCCGGTGCTCGCGGAGGCGGGTTGGCCCGTGCCGGCGCCACGCCCGAAATTCGGCCACGGAGTCGAAGTGGAACTCGGCGACCTGCGCCTTTTCGGCTGTTACCACGTGTCGCAGCGCAATGTCCAGACCGGCCGCCTGACGCTTGACATGGTGTGCGACGTCCTGGCCTCCGCGACCTCGGTGGCTGGCCTGAACTGAATCGGTGCGGAAACCGTGGCGACGCTGGTCACAGCCGGATGGGGTCTGCGAGCGATCTCAGCTGATGGGTGCGACTATAGAAATATGGCTGGTGTTAAGTCGGAACCGACACGGATCCTCGTCCTTGGTGGTGGGTACGTCGGGCTCTACACGGCGTACGGGCTCCAGAAGATGCTCCGGGCCAACGAAGCGTCCGTGACGGTCGTTGATCCGCAGCCGCACATGACCTATGCCCCCTTCCTGCCCGAGGCGGCGGCCGGTGCGATCGAACCGCGGCACGTGGTCGTGCCGCTGAGGCGCGTGCTCAAGCGCTGCCACGTGCTCACCGCGCGCGTGACGAAGATCGAGCACGAGCGCAAAGCCGTGACGGTCGAGGCCGCCGACGGGCACGTCGAGCAGCTGAACTACGACGTCCTCGTGGTCGCGCTCGGTGCCGTCGCGCGCATCCTGCCGATCCCGGGCCTGGTCGAGGAGGGCATCGCCTTCAAGACCATCGGCGAAGCGATCTACCTGCGCAACCACGTCATGACGAAGCTGGACGAGGCCGCCAGCACGCTCGACCCCGAGCAGCGCAAGCGCTTGCTGACGTTCACCGTCGTCGGCGGCGGGTTCGCCGGTATCGAAGCGCTGGCCGAGCTCGAGGACATGACCCGGTTCGCGGTGGAGAACTACTACCCGAACCTCAAGGTCGAGGACATCCGCTGGGTGCTCGTCGAGGCCGCCGGGCGGATCCTCCCCGAGGTGCGCGAGACGCTCGGTGTGTACACCGTCGAGCAGCTCGAGAAGCGCGGCATCGAAGTCTATTTGTCGACAGCGGCGAAGTCGTTCGAGAACGGCCACGTCGTGCTCTCGGACGGCACCGAATTCGACACCGACACGATCATCTGGACCGCGGGTGTGAAGGCGAACCCGGTGCTCGCCAGCTCGGACCTGCCGCTGGACAAGCGCGGCCGGGTCGAGGCCACCGCCGCGATGCAGGTCGTCGGGCACCCCGACGTCTGGACCGCCGGTGACAACGCCGCCGTGCCGGACCTCTCGCGCACCGAGCAGGACCCGACCGCGACCTGCCCGCCGAACGCGCAGCACGCCGTCCGTCAGGCGCGTCTGCTGTCGAAGAACATCATCAAGGTGATCCGCGGCGGCAAGCCGAAGGACTACTACCACAAGAACCTGGGTGCGGTGGCCAGCCTCGGCCTGCACAAGGGTGTCGCCGACGCGCTGAACCTGAAGATCAAGGGCTTCCCGGCCTGGCTCTTCCACCGCGCGTACCACCTCAAGGCGATGCCGACATGGAACCGCAAGATCCGCATCCTGTTCGACTGGATGCTCGGTGGCCTGTTCCGGCGCGAGGTCATTTCGCTCGGTCAGATCAACAACCCGCGCGAGGAGTTCGACCGGCTGTCGAAGTCCTGACTTCGTAGTTCCGTGAAGGCCTCCCTCCTTACCTTGAGCGTAGGGAAGGAGGCCTTCACGGCGTTTAAGGTGTGCCGGTGGGTCTTGGCGCTGCTGCTGTCCGCCAGTAGAAGTACCGCCAAGCCGACAAGGCGAACTAGGTCATCACCTCGCTCGGGGCATCGCCTAGGCTGACCCGTGCCCCGGTAGCCCAACTGGCAGAGGCAGTCGACTTAAAATCGACACAGTGCGGGTTCGATCCCCGTCCGGGGCACGTACGGCATTCCGGACCTGAAGAGTTCCGCTCTGTGGACATGCTGGTCCGCGTGGTCGGCCGCTGCCGACAATGACCCACATGACCGGAACCGGCCTGACCGACGAAGCCACCTACGACCGCACTCGGATCGAGCAATGGCGGGCGGGGAAGGCGCTGTCGCGGCGCGGGATGCTCCGGCTGACGGCCGGCGGCTCACTCGCGCTGACGGCGTTCGGCGCGCTTCCGTCCGGGACGGCGTCGGCGGCCACACCGATCGTGAAGCCCCTGCCGCCGGAGATCTTCGAGGTCTACGGCACCAACGCGGAGACCCGCTGGGAAGCGATGAGCGGCCAGGGCTATCTGACCCCGGTCGAACGGTTCTTCGTGCGGAACCACACCGCCACTCCGACGATCGACGTCGGCACTTGGCGGCTGAAGCTCTTCGGGACCGGGCTCAGCGGAGGGCCGGTCGAGTTCAGCTACCGAGACCTGCTCCGGTTCCCTTCCGAGACGATCACTTCCGCCATCGAATGCGCGGGCAACGGACGGAGTTACTTCACCAGCCAGCAAGGGCAATCGGTGTCCGGCACGGCGTGGAAGCTCGGCGCGATCGGCGTCGCGCGCTGGCGTGGTGTCCGGCTTTCCACGGTGCTGGCCAAAGCGGGCCTGACGCGGCACGCGGTGGACGTCCTGCCGGAGGGGCTGGACGCCGATTACGTCACCGGCGGGGTCAACCTGGGGAAGGTGCGCCGTCCTTTGCCGGTCGCGAAAGCGTTGCAGGACGTTTTGCTGGCCTACGAGATGAACGGACGCCCGCTCCCGCCGGACCACGGCTATCCGGTGCGACTCGTCGTGCCGTCCTGGGCCGGGATCTCGTCGATCAAATGGTTGGGGCGTATCGAAGTCTCCGAGACGCCGCTGGTGTCGCCGTGGAACACGCAGTACTACCGGCTGCTCGGGCCGGGCTATCCCGCGGAGGGCACGCTCGTGACCCGGCAGGTGGTCAAGAGCGCGTTCGAATTGCCCTGGAACGCCGAGTTCGCGGCGGGCGGCAGGCAGGTGCTGCGCGGCCGCTCGTGGTCGGGCAACGGCCGGATCCGGCGGGTCGACGTCGATACCGGAAATGGTTGGCGGCAGGCGAAGTTCGTGGGAGCGGCCGCGGATCGAGGGTGGCAGCGCTGGGAGATCCCTTGGCGCGCCGGTGTTCCCGGTGTCCATACGCTGCGGGCGCGAGCCACCGACATCACCGGTGCCACCCAGCCGGAGGTCACCCCGCACAACACGCAGGGCTACCTGTTCGACGCCGTCGTTCGGCATTCGGTCCGGGTGGTGTGAGATGACCCAGTCGGTCGCGGTGAGCTTCGAGCCGACCGTCGAGCTGACCCTGGCGTTGCGGGTGAACACCGACTCCGAGCACGCCGCGACGATCGCCGCGCGCCTGCTTGAGTCCTTTGAGGACACTGTCGGCGTGACCTTGACGGCACGGACCGTCCGGACAGGCCAGGTCGTCGAACTCGCCGGCCGGTCCGGTGAGTCCGCCCCGCCGCTGCGCATCGAGCCGGATTCGCGGCGGGTGCTGCTGCGCGGCGAGGTACTGGAGTTCACCAGGCTCGAGTTCGACCTCCTGCTGTTCCTGAGCCGGAATCCGGACCGCGTCTTCGACCGCATCACGCTGATGGAGCGGGTGTGGGGCCTGTCCGGCGGCAACGTCCGGACCGTGGACGTCCATGTCCGCAAGATCCGGGGCAAGCTGGAGCCGGTGCTGACACCGATCGCGACGGTGCGCGGGGTCGGTTACCGGTTCGACGGGGCGGGTCAGGTGCTCATCGCGGACTGAGCGACGAATCCGCGCCGTTCGACACTGTGCCTTCGGCCGTCCTGGGTTCGGCAGTGGCTGCAGAGTTGTACCGGGTCACGGTCTTCCGGAGGTGGTCTGCATGCTGGTAGATCTCCTCGACTGTCGTGATGGGGATGCGTGTCTCGACCTTGTTCTCGTCGAAGACGCCGAGGTACTTCTTCGAACGGTTGAACCACAGGCGTGCGATCGGCTTACGATTGTTGTCGTCAAGCAGGACGCCGAAGTAGGTCTTCGTATCGCGCGCGATGATCCTGGCTGCCGGAACCTCTCGGCAGACGATCGCGCGGACGATCCGATAACCCTCGAGCTCTTCTTCGGTCGTCACCACATCCCCGTTGCTGTCACGGGTCCGTGCTTCCGCCGGAGCCTCGGGGGAGTCCTCGGCGGGAACTTCCTGATCGGAAAGATTGGGCGCACCGGCTGAAACGCTGACGAAGGAATCGGGCCCGCCCAGCGCGTTCTTCAGGCGGTCGTTGACCTGCTCGTTGAGGAACTGCCGGGCCGCCTTGTCCACAAGTGGGGCGAACTGGTCGCGCACTCGCTGGGTGAAGGAGCCTTCGTAAACACGGCCTGCCAAGAACTTCACCCACTCGTCCTCGGGTGTCTTGAACTGGGTCGCGAGGATCCGCTTGATCTGGCCGATGTACTTGAGTTCCTCGGCGGCACTGATGACCGAGTCCAGGTTGAAGGACTCCTTGCTCAACTTCGCGAGCTCGGGAATGAGCGTCTCGTCGATATCTGAAAAATCGAGTACCAGAAAGGGTTTCGCGTCCATTCTGTTCGGCGCGTCCAGATCGGTGTAGAACTGGTAGACTTCGCCGTTGGTGAGGATGGCGATCCTCGCATTGGTCACGGCGAAGTAGCGGAAAAGCTGGGAAGCGTGCTCGATCCGAAGCGGATCGTTGATCTTCTTGGCCTCGACGAGTACCTGCACCTGTCCGTCGTGCACGATGGCGTAGTCGATCTTTTCGCCCTTTTTAGTGCCGACATCAGCCGTGAATTCGGGGATGACTTCCGCGGGATTGAAGACGTCGTATCCAAGGACCGTACTGATGAAGGGCATCACGAAAGCGTTTTTGGTAGCCTCTTCCGTCTGGATGTCGGCCTTGTGCTTCCGGATTTTCAGAGCCAGAGCCTGTGCGCGCTCTGCGATCTCCATAGTGATGCCCTCCATATGACACGTTCCTCGGTGCGCGATGCCCGCACCTTCCCCAGTGGCTCTCGCCGCGTTGCGGGACCTAGGTCGTAAATGGAAGCTCTCGCGTTACATCTCGTGACTCAATGGAGATGTCGGATGTCAACATGATCGTCCGGCAACCCCGACAACGGATCACCAGGAACGCGACGAGTCATGTGCTGGGCCTCACGATCGTCGACCGGCAAAGCCGGGATGTCAGGATACGAACCGTGAATCCCACTTACGTCCTGGTCCACGGTTCCAACAGCGCCTCGTTCACCTGGGGCCCGCTGCAACGCGAGCTCGCCCTGCTCGGGCACCGCACGCTGGCCGTCGACCTTCCCGGACACGGCTTCGCCGCCGGTTTCCACGCCGCTTACCAGGCACCGCAAGACCTCGAAGAGCTGGCCACGGCGCCGTCGAACCAGGCAGGCGCCACGTTGGCCGAGGCCGTCGAGCAGGTGGTGGACGTCGTGCGCAAGGTCGCCGAGCACGGTCCCGTCATCCTGGTCGGGCACAGCCGCGGTGGGCTCGTGCTCACCGGCGTCGCGAACGCCGTCCCGGAGTTGATCGACCGGATCGTCTACATCTCCGCGTGGTGCTGCGTCGACGCGACGGTGGGCGAGTACATGCAGGGGCCCGAGTACGCGAGCAGCGCGCTCAACGACGTCGGCGGGGTCGTCGTCGCGAACCCGGCCGAGCTCGGCGCGCTCCGGATGAATTGGCGCACCGCCGATCCCGCGCTGCTGGCCGCGTTGAAGACCGCGATGATCGAGGACGGCACCGAGCAGGAATTCTTCGCCTACCTCAACACTCTTGAGCCGGACGAGAGCCTCGACGCCGGGACCGAACTCGCCGACGCCGCCACTTGGGGCCGGATCCCGCGCACCTACATCAGGCTCACCGAAGACCGGTCGATGCCACTCGCGCTGCAGGACCGTTTCATCAAGGAGGCGGACGCGCTCACCCCGGGCAACCCGACCGACGTGCGGTCACTGACGAGCAGCCACGTCCGGTTCCTCATGCACCCGCAGGAGGCCGCAGCCCTCCTCGCCGGGCTCGCGTGATGACGGACGCGCGGTTCACCAAAGGGCATCTGATCACCTTGCTGATCAGTTCCGCGATCGGCGTGGGATTCGGTGCCGGATGGTGGTTCTTCGGCGCCTCCTCCGTCGCCGACGGATCGACGCCGCTGGTCGTCGTGGGCATCGTCGCGGTGCTGGGTTTGGTGGGCTGGCTCGTCCTGACCGCCCGCCGCGGCGCCGGGCTGCCCGCGGGCGCCGGCCGGGAGGAAAGCCCGTTCGGCAAGCGATACGGGATCGCCGTGCTGCTCATGCTGGTGGGGATCTTCGCCGGGGCCAGGGTGCTCTCGGCGGTCTTCGAGGTTCCCGAAGCCGTGCCCGCGTGGGTGCTTTTCGTGGTCGGGCTGCACTTCCTGCCGTTCGCGAAGTTGTTCGGCTCTCGACGTTTCCTGGTGCTGAGCGCCCTGTTGTGCGCTGTGGCCGCGCTGGCCGCCGTGCTCGCAATCGCGGGCTGGGCCGCGGCCTGGCAGCTAGTGCCCGGCTTCGGAGGTGCCGTGGTGCTCTGGGGGACGGTCGCCGCCGGGCTGCTCGCGACGGAAGGTCAGGGAGCGACTAGCCCGGCTTCGTAGGCGAAGATCGTCAGCTGGACCCGGTTGGTCGCGTCGAGTTTCGCGAAGATCCGGGTGATGTGGGTCTTCACCGTCGCCTCGCTCAGGTGCAGTTCCGCGCCGATTTCGGCGTTGGTCCAGCCTTGCGCGACGGCGGTGACGATCTGCCGCTCGCGTTCGGTCAGGGTGCCCAGCCCGGCCCGCGCCCGATGGCGGCGCGGGCTCGTCCTGGTCGCGACGAAATGCCCGATGAGTTTCCGCGTCGTCCGCGGCGACAGCATCGCCTCGCCCGCCGCGACCACGCGCACCGCGTCGATGATCTCCTGCGGCGAGCCCTCCTTCAGCAGGAACCCGCTGGCGCCCGCGCCGAGCGCGTCGAAGACGTACTCGTCGAGGTCGTACGTGGTGAGCACGAGGACCTTCGGCGGGTTGGGCAGCGCGGTGACCGCGGCGGTCGCGGTGAGGCCGTTCATCCGCCGCATCCTGATGTCCATCAGCACGACGTCGGGCGCGTGCATGGTCACCTTCGGCACGGCCTCGTCCCCGTCACCGGCTTCCGCGACGACCTCGATGTCGCCCGTGCTGGAAAGGATCATCGACAAACCGGTTCGCACGAGCGGGTCGTCGTCGACGAGCAGCACTCGCAGTGGGCGCTGGTTCACCCGGACAGGTTAGTGGTGTCCCCACGGTAGCCAAGCCCGGACGGCGAATGTGCGCTCTTCGGTGGGGCCCGCGCTGACGTTGCCGCCGACCAGCGTGACTCGTTCGCCGATCCCCGTCAGCCCCGCGCCCGCGCCCGGCGGTTTTCCGGTCGCGGCGGTCGCGGCCAGGGGATTGACGACCTCGACGGTGAGCCCGTTCCCGGGCCCGCCGCGAACCGAAACCTCGGCCGTCGCACCCGGAGCGTGTTTCAGGATGTTGGTCATCGACTCCTGGACGATCCGGTACGCGGTCGTGCCGAGCAAGGCCGGCGCGCCGCCCGCGTCGTCGAGCAGGATCGTCACGTTGACCCCCAAACCGGCCCGGCGGGCGTTGGCGACCAGTTCGGGGATGTCCGCCAGCGTCGGCTGCGGCGGCTCCGGATGGATTCCGTTCTCGCTGTTTTCGCCGAAACCCTGGCCATCGCGGAGAACCCCGATGACCTGCCTCAGATCTTCGAGCGACTGGCGCGCGGTCGTGCGGACGGTCTTCGCCGCTTCCGTCGTCGCGGGTCCCTTGCTGACCTCGAGCGCACCGGCCTGCAGCGACAGCAGCGAGAGCCGATGCCCCAGGACATCGTGCATCTCGCGCGCGATGCGGGTGCGTTCCGCGCGGCGGGTCATTTCGGCGCGGAGTTCCTCTTCCTTGGCCTCACGGATCGCGAGCGTGTCCTGCATCCCGCGGACGACCCCGACGGTGAGCGGCACGGCCGTCATCACGACGGCGACCGTCAACGTCCCCATCAGTTGTACGGCGGAGAACTGCTTGCCGACGAGCTGCCCCGCGACGGTCACGTCGGGATGGCGGTTGGCGTCGCCGAACAACGCCCACGCGGTGGCGACGTAGACCAGGACGGACGCGGTCCACAGGACGCGGTCGCGGCGGCGCGCGGCCAAGGCGGCGAGTGCGACCAACGCGGCCAGCGCGTCGGACCGGAAACAGAGCGGCGGCACTAAAGCGATGCCGAGGACGAGTTCCGGCCATTTGTGCCGCCAGCAGAGCATGACCGCGGCCGCGATCCCGGTGAAGAAACCGAGCGTGGACCACCACGTCGGGACGAACGATTGCGTCGCCGGAAGGTAACCCTGGGCGCTGAAGACGAAAATGCTGCTGATCACGCATGCCGCGACCGCCACCACGGTGAGCACCACACCGAGCACACGCCTTGCCATGCGGCGAGCGTACGCAAACCCGCTTGGCCGGCCGCATCAGCGGAACCGGTCCTTCACGACGCGTGAATTACGACTTTCGTCGTAACGGGTTCGCGCGCCGAGGACGACGCGGGCGCCTCGCAGTCGCTGGTTATATGCCGCCTCGTTCATCCCTTTGGAAAGGAAAACCCCCGTGACCCAGCAAACCCCCTACACGCCGGCCCCGCAAGCCCCCGCCAGCCCGATGCCGCCCCGCAACGGCATCGGCGTCACGGGCTTCGTCCTCGGCCTGGTGGGGCTGGTCTTCTCCCCGATCCCGTTCGTCGGCGTCATCGCCTGGCCGCTGGTGATCCTCGGCCTGATCTTCTCGATCATCGGGCTGATCCGCGTCAAGAACGGGAAGGCCTCCAACAAGGGGCTCTCCATCACCGGTATCGCCTTGTCCGCGCTCGGTCTCGTGGTCTGCATCGTGTGGATCTTCGTGTTCAACGCGGCGGTCAACGAGGTCAACAACGAGATCAACCGCACCGCGAAGGTTTCCTACGAGGTCACCGGCGACGCGACGAACGTCGAGGTCATCTACGGCGAGGTCCTCAACCCCGTCACGGAGACCGTCCCGGCGCTGCCGTGGAACAAGGAAGTCGAGAACAAGGGCGTCTACAAGGGCGGGACGCTCACGGTCACCACCGGCGAGACCGGTGGATCCGTCACCTGCAAGATCACCGTCGACGGCGCGGTGGTTTCGACCAAGACCGCTTCCGGCGAATTCGCGATGGCCGCCTGCACCGGAGTGTGACGGTCGGACCGTGAAAGGCCTCCTTCGCCATTCTCGGGTGGCGAGGAGGCCTTCGCGATTCCGGCATGATGCGGTCATGACCGAGCCCGCCCATCCGTTCGCCCCGCCCGCCAACGAACGTCATTGGATCGAAACCGTCACCGAATTGGCGAAGGACTTCGCCGCGAGTGCCGCCGAGTTCGACGAAACGGCTGAGTTGCCCATCTCCAACCTTCGTGCCCTGCACGCGACCGGACTCGACAGGGCGACCCTGCCCGCGCAGTTCGGTGGTGAGGACCTCAGCTATCGGACCTACGGCGAAATCGTCCGGATCCTCAGCGCGGCCTGTTCGTCGACAGCGTGTATCTGGGTGATGCACATCGGCGCCGCCGTCGGGCTGGCCCAATTGTCCGCTCCCGATGTCGGCCGCTTCTACTCCGAAGAGCTCATCGACGGCAAGCGCTTCGCCAACGCGCTGTCGGAACCCAGCAGCGGCAACATGTTCCTGATGCCGCAACAGGTCGCCGAACCCGTCGATGGCGGGTATCGGCTCACCGGCGCCAAACGATTCGTCTCCGGTTGCGAGGTCGCCGACCACTTCCTGGTCAACGCGCTCGTCGGCGGTGTGCCCACGTTCTTCGGCGTATCGCCGGACGACACGATGAGCTTCGTCCCCATCTGGGACACGATGGGACTGCGCGCCAGCCGAAGCCAGCTCGTCTCGTTCGAAGGCACCGTCCTGCGAGAGGACCGCCGGTGCCCGCCCGCGACCGTGCAGCGGCCGAACCACATCGCGGCGGGTCTCGCCTTCCTGTCACTGGGGATCGCCGACGCGGCGGAGCAAGCGCTGATTTCGCATGCCCGGAGCCGCGTCATCCCCGCGACCGGGGAGCCGCTCGCCGGAATGCAATGGCTGCAATTCGAAGTCGCGGACGTCCATGCCCGTCTCGAAGCGTCGCTCATGTACGCCCGGAACATGGCGTGGCTGGCGGATCAGAGCTCGCCGGAGTTCCTGCCCGCGACCATGACGGCGAAGGTGCTCGCGAACGACATCGCCCGCGATGTCGCCCAGGTGGCACTGAAAGCAGGCGGAGGTTCGGGCTTCCTGCGCACCTCGCCGATCCAGCGGCTGTTCCGGGACGCGCAGGCGGGCGGGCTGATGGCCTATTCGGCCGAAGTCAGCAAGGACCGGATCGGGAAGACCGTGCTCCTGCCGCAGGACTGACCTCGGATGGCCGGCCGGGTGACGTCAAGCCCGGCCGGTCCCGCCGGAGCGGGTCAGCAGCAGCCGCTGCCGCAGCAGTCGCAATCGCACCAGTCGTCGTTCCGCATGGTCATCCACCTCCTCCCTCGGGTTCGCATTCGGGCGGGCACCACGCGCCGGGAAGCGGGTCGGCGCATGCGGCGCCGGACATCCCGGACAGCATGGAAGTGAGTTCGGCGTGCAGTTCGCCGAGGCGCGCCATCTCCGCTTCGATCTCGGCGAGATGGCGTTCCAGCATGGTTTCGGCGGGCTCGCACGGGCACACCCCGGTGTCGCGCACGCTCAGCAGGTCACCGATCTCCGTCAGCGTCAGGCCGAGCCTCTGGGTGCCGCGGATGAACCGCAGCCTGTCGATGACGTCCTCGTCGTAGCGCCGGTGTGCCCCTGTCGTCCTCGCGGGCGTGGGCAGGAGGCCGATGCGCTCGTAGTAGCGCACGGTGTCCGGCCGGACCCCGGCGCGAGAGGTCACCTGGGACATGGTCAACGTCGTCAGGGCCTTCGTCGCTTCGGTTCGCATGGTGTGAGGGTAGAACTTGGACCCGGCTCCAGAATCAAGCCCGAACTCGACGGCGCTCACGAAGAGAAGACGACGACCCGGCGCGTCCGCATCATTCGAGAGGGTGGAAACGGCGAGAGGACGGCACGGTGACTGACTTCCGGAACGTGATCAGGGACCTCACCACGGAGGGCGAACAGGTCGATGCCCTGGTGGCCGGCCTGGACGACGCGGGATGGGAACTGCCGACACCCGCGGCGAGCTGGTCGGTCAAACACCAGATCGCGCATCTCTCCTTCATCTTCAAGATCGCCGGTTTGTCCGCGGGCGAGCCGAAGACGTTCGCCGAAGTCATGAAGAGCTCGATGGCGCGCGGTTTCGACGCCGCGGTCAACGCGGCCCTCGACGACTACCTCGGTGACCCCAACGAGGTCCTGCTCGGCCGCTGGCGTGCCGAACGCGACGCCGGGATCAAGGCGCTCGCCGCGGTCCCGGCGGACCAGGTCGTCCCGTGGCTGGTCAACCCGCTGCCGCCGGCCATCCTCGCCTGCGCCGGGATGATGGAGCTGTTCGCCCACGGCCAGGACATCGCGGACGCGCTGGGTGTGCGCCCGGAGCGCACGGACCGGCTCGCGTACCTGGTCGGCTTCGCCGTCCGGGTACGGGACTTCGGCTACGAGGCACGGGGCCTGACCCCGCCGGAGCAGGAATTCCGGTTCGAGATCACCGCGCCGTCCGGGCAGTTGTGGACGTTCGGGCCGGAGGACGCCCGGCAGCGTGTCACCGGGAGCGCGGAGGACTTCTGCCTGCTGGTCACCCGGCGGCGTCACCGCGACGATCTCGACGTCCGCGCGGAGGGCGCGTTGGCTGACCAATGGCTCGACATCGCGCAGGCGTACCGCGGTCCCGCGGGCGAGGGCCGCGCGCCGGGACAGTTCGGTCGTTGAAAATTCCGCTTCTTCCGCGGTGATAGGGCATCCTGGAAGTCGCGGTCAACTCCGCTCGGTGCGATCGTCGATGCACACGGGGTCTAGGAGGCGATCGTGGCACGGGTGTGGCTGATCAGACATGGTGAAAGCGAATCCAACGCGGGGCTTCCCGGCGGTGAGCCGGGGGCCTCGGCGTTGACCGAACTCGGCCGGCGGCAGGCCGCCGAAATCGCGAAATCGCTGGCCGAACCGCCTCGTTTGATCGTGACGTCGCCGTTCCTGCGGGCGCGGCAGACCGCCGAGCCGACGATCGAGCGGTTCCCCGGCGCGGAGTGCGAGGAGTGGCCTGTCCAGGAGTTCACCTTTCTCGGCGAACTCCATGGACAGGTCACCACCACTGCCACTCGAAAGCCGTACACGGAGGCCTACTGGTCCCGTGCAGATCCACACCACGCGGTGAACGGCGCGGAATCCTTCGCCGCTCTCTTCGACCGGACCCAGGAATTCCTGGCACGGCTGGGAGAACGGGAACCCGGGCCGATCGCCGTCTTCACCCACGGACTGTTCATCCGCGCGGTCATGTGGTCACTGCTGACCGGAACCACCACCCCGGACAGCGGGGCCATGCACCGATTTCGCACTTTCGCCGACACCTACCTCGTGCCGAACGGCAACATCACCGAACTGCGGTACACACCCGGCAAGCGGATTCCGCGCATGGTGGTCCCGCTCGCCTCCCGGTTCGCCGACCGTTAGGGCTTCAGCAGCAGCCGGAGCTCGTTCACCCCGGTCATGTGCGGGCTGGGGATGAACGACGGCGGAACGGCCGGATCGGTGCGCAGATCCGGGAAACGATCCAGCAGGATGTTGAGCGCCGTCTTGCCTTCGAGCCTGGCGAGCGGGGCGCCGATGCAGAAATGGATCCCGCGGCCGAAGGCCAGATGCGGGTTGTGCGCCCTCGCCGGATCGAACACGCCCGGATCCGTGAAGGTACGCGGATCCCGGTTCGCCGCCGCGACCCAGATCCCGAGCATGCTGTCCGCCGGGATCGTCTGGCCGCCCAGTTCGACTTCGGTCGTCGTGGCGCGGGCGACGAGTGCGAACGGGCTGAGGAATCGCAGTGATTCCTCGATGGTGGCGGGAAGCAACGCACGGTCCTCACGGACCCGCCGGTACTCGTCCGGATGGGAATCCAGGCACAGCACCGTGTTCCCGAGCAGCATCGTGGTGGTGATGTGCCCGGCCAGCAGCAGCACGTTCGCGAAGTTGACGACTTCGTTCTGGGTGAGTTTCGTGCCGTCGACCTCGGCTTCGACGAGTTTGGTCAGCAGGTCCTCGCGCGGATTCCGCCGTCGATCGTCGACATGCTCGGAAAGGTAGTTCACCAGGTTCTTCACCTGTGCGGACGTTTCCTCGGCGGCCTTCTTGTCCGCTTCGGTCTGCTTGATCAACGACCGTTGCTGGCTGTTCCGCAGCAACGTGTCGACCCATTCCTTGAACAGGTCGCGATCGCTCGCCGGGATGCCGAGCAGCTCGGCGATGACGATCACCGGCAGCGGATAGGCCAGATGGGTCACCAGTTCCATCGAATCCGCGCCGTCGACCGCGTCGAGGAGCTCGTTCGTCAGCGCGGCGATCCGCGGTTCGAGATCCGCGACGACCTTCGGCGTGAAGGCGTGGCTCACCAGCGTGCGCAGCTTCTTGTGATCCGGAGGGTCCATCTGGAGCAGGTTGCCTTCGACGAACAGATCCTTGTCCGGCGAGATCTCCTTGGGGATCAACCGGGTGGTGTCGGACGAGAACACCTTGGGATCGCTCAGGGTTTTCAACGCCTCCGCGTGGCCGTAGACGTTCCACATGCCCGTCTCGGAATCGAAACGGACCGGGTCGGCCGGGAATTCGTCCCGAAGCCAGAACTGGGCTTCGTGGACACCCCAGGTTTCGGCGATCGTGGTCATGGCTTGCCCCCTTCTTCTCGTGGTGGAGGAGCGCGGATCAAGCGGGCTCCTCGGGGCCGTCCTTCCGGTAGATCCAGGCGCGATAGGACGAGATCAGATCCTGGAACGCCTGGATCACTTCGGCCGCGGTGGCGGCCAGATTCGCCGTGGACGGTGGCTCCGGCGGCTCGAACGCCGTCCGGATGATGTGCGCGAGAGCGTCGGCCTTCTCTTCGATGGTGAGGCCGGCGCCGTCGCCGGTGAAGCTGTCCATCAGGTAGAACCCCAGCGCCGAAGCACGCAGGGAAAAGAGCAGGTTCGGGATGTCGTCGCGCAGCAGGCCCCGGTCGGTCATCGTCTTCAGATACCGCTCGGTGAGGACCGCGTCCTGATCCTGCAAAGGATGTTTCTTCAACCGCCCCAGCAGCTCGGTGTTGCCGGTGATGAGCGCGCCGAGCAACGGGTTTCGCTGGGTGAACACAAAAGCGGCCCTCTGGAACCGATGCGGGATTACTTCCGCCGGGTCTTCTTCCAGCCGCTCGAGAAGGTTCTCGGCGGCAAGGAGGGATTCACGCAGGAGCAGCGCGTGGAAGAGGTTTTCCTTGGTGGGCCAGTGCAGGTAGATCGTGCCCTTCCCGATGCCCGCCTGGTTCGCGATGTCCTCGATGGTCACCTTGCGATAGCCCAGCCGCGACAGCAGGACGCCGGCCGCGTCGAGAATGCGGTCGGCGCGGCCGGCGGTGCGGTCCGGACGTTCTGCCACGTGCGCTCCCAGAGTCTGACTTCGTGACCAGATTTGCTCATCCGGTCATCCGGTCAGGTTCGACGGTAGCGCCGGACGACGGGTTCCGGCAAGGAAATCGACGAGTTCTTAACGCAGACGGTGGGCGAGCAGGAACTTCCAGATGACCGGGGTCGCGTCGATGACGGTCGGCGTGGCGGAGTCGTTGTTCGGCCCGGTGCTCGGCCAGACGTGTCCGGCGCCTTCGATCCGGTAGTGCTGAAGCGAGCAACCGAGCCATCGCTGGACGGTGACATCGGCTTTCGGCGAGTACTGGATCGGACGCGGGAGGCAGCCGTTCCGCTCCGCCCACGCCGCGAGCCAATCCGGCAACGTCGGCAGGCCCTTGGCGGGATTCCCGGTGTAGGGGATCGTCGCGTCGGCCGTGCCGTGGAAATCGAGAATCGGCGCGGGACGCGACGGGTGGCACTCGCCGCCTTGGGGGTAGAACGCTCCGGCGACCGGGGCGAACGCCGCGATCCGCCCTGGCATCCGGCAGGCGAGGACGCCGACGAATCCGCCGCCGTTCGACTTGCCCGTCGCGTAGATCCGGCGGGAGTCGACGCACAGTTCCCGCTGGAGAGTGTTCAGCAGGTCGCTGGTGAAGAGCACGTCGTCGGCTGCCGCCGAATACGGCGCCCCGGTCCACGCCGACTCCTCATCCGTACCCGGAAGTCCTTGCGGATAGACGGAAATCGCGTCATACGCGGAAAACCCGGACAGCTCCTCCTGATACTTCGACGTCCGTTTGTGGCCATGGAACGACAACACCAGCGGGTACGGCCGTGACGGCCGGTACTGCGCCGGCACGTGCACCGTGTACTCGCGGACCAGGCCGCCGGACGTCAAAGACCGCAACGTCGTCACCCCGGCGGGGACCGGGGACGGACGCTGACAGCCGGTCGTCCGCACCGGCCGATCGACCGGCGACGGCGTGGCCGACGCCATCGGGACGGCGAGCAGGCTCATTCCAGCAGCGGCGGCGGCCGCCAGCGCGAGACGGCGCAGGTATTTCGTGGGACCAGGCACGCGATCCTCCTTGATCGAGCGGCAGGGCGGTGATCAGGGTCACTCCTGACGCGGGCCTGGTCAGCATTGTGTTCATTGAGTTTTCGGACGGCTTTCATGCCGCCCTTCTGGGCGCCCCGGCCTGGGCTGTGGCTGGTCAGCCGCAGGCGCGTTTCGCCGTGAGCACGCGGTGCAAGGCTTCGTCGACCCGGCCTGCCGGGAGTTCGCCGGACGCCAGCGCCTGCTCCAACGTGGCCAGCACCGTGCCGACATTGCCGCCGGAGGACCACAACGCCTGATCCGCCCCGGCCTGCAGTGCCTTGAGCACAGCCGTTTGCAGCGGGTACTGCGACGTGATCGCCTTCATCGCCCCGAGATCGTCCGTGATCACGGGACCGTCGAACGCGAAGTCCTTCCGCAACAGCCGGTACGCCGCCGCCGACAGGGTCGACGGTGTGCCGCCGGTCAGGTCGGGCACGTCCAGATGCCCGACCATGACGCCGATCTCGCCGTACTCGGCGATGTCGCGGTACGGAACCAGGTCGACCTTCCGCAACGAGGCCAGCGGCGGTGTCCGCACCAGTCCCTTGTGGGAATCCCCGCTGGCGTGGCCGTGCCCGGGGAAGTGCTTCAGCACCGGCTGCACTCCGGCATCGCGCAGGCCCTGCGCGAACGCCAGGATGTACTTGCGCGCGACTTCCGGATTCGCTCCGAACGACCGGTCGCCGACGATGTCGCGGTCCGGCTGGTCGGTGATGTCGGCGTCGGGCGCGTAGTCGACGGTGACGCCGCGGGCCAGCATCTGCCGCCCTCGCTCGGCGGCCTTCGCTCGCACCTGTGCCGGTGTCATGGTCGAGGCCATCTTCCGCGCGCTCGGCATGTCGCCGTCGAGGGCGTCGATCCGCTGGACGCGGCCGCCTTCCTCGTCGATCGCCACCGATACCGGGACCTTCGCGGCACGCTGGACCTCGTCCAGTGCGCGGTTCCGCAGGAGGGCCGTCTCGTTGCCGCCGAGGAAGATCCCGCCGACCTGCTGATCGCGTACCAGCTTCACCGCCGCCTGCGGGTCGCCCGCGTTCACGCCGACCACCACCAGCTGCGCCAGCCGCTGCCGGGGGCTCATCCCGGCGATGACGGCTTCGCAGCCTGGCACAGGCGCCTGCTCCACCCTCGGTGACGGCGAGGACTCGGGCCTGGTGGAGCTGGCCGGGGCCGAAGTGGCACTGCTACGCGGCGGAGGTACCGTCCCCGCCGGCTGCGCGGATCCGGCCTCGTCGTTCGCCGTACCGCACTGCACGCTAGTGAGCAGAACGGTCGCGGCTCCCAGGATGACGGTCGCCCATCGCTTCGTCGTCTTCGGTCGCCCGGAGTTCATCGGCTCGTTTCGTTCGTCGTCCATGCCGGTATCGACGGTAACCCCAGTTGCCCTTTCGTACGCGCTCGCGTGCCCTTTGGTGCGTGGGCGCGCCCGCTGGAGCTTCGGCCTCACCTCCTTCCTCTTCTGCGTTCTCCCTCGTCAGCCGGATGTTCGGACTTGACAGCTCGATCTGCTCCGCCGTAGATTACCACATGGTTATGGAACCGCAAGGTTATCCAGCGGCTCCTGGCAGTCACCGATCGTGAGAAGTCGAACTCGTGAGAACAGGGAAACGAAAGGCGGGCGACCGTGGCACAGGATCTGCTCGATGTCACCTTCGCGGCGCTCGCCGACCCCACCCGCCGCGCGATCCTCGCCCGGCTCGCGCGTGGTGATGCCACGGTGACGGAGCTGGCCGAGCCGTTCGAGATGAGCCAGCCCGCCATCTCCAAGCATCTGAAGGTGCTGGAGCGGGCGGGGCTGGTGACGAGGGGGCGAGACGCTCAGCGCCGCCCCTGCCGGCTGGCGGCCCAGCCGCTGAAGAAGGCGAACGACTGGCTCGGCGGCTACCGCCGCTACTGGGACGAGGCCTTCACGGAGCTGGATCTCGTCCTAGAAGGGGAGATCCAGCACCCGGAACGCCACGGCAAGACCGATTGACCACCGCACGAGCGGAAAGGAACAGCACGATGGGAAGAACTCTCAGCGTGACGAAATCCGGCGATCTCGAGATCGTCATGACGAGGTCCTTCGACGCACCGAGGGCATTGGTCTTCGACGCGTGGACGAAACCCGAGCTGGTACGCCGGTGGTTCGGTCCGCGCGACTGCGAGGTCGTCGAATGCGAGATCGACCTGCGGGTCGGCGGCGGATGGCGCTACCGGCTGCGCCACGGCGGCGGGATGGAGATGCTGCTCCAAGGCGTCTACCAGGAGATCGACCCTCCGGGGCGGCTCGTCTCCCTCGAGACGAACGAGGACTGTGAGGCGTCGGAGGGGCAGGCATTGGCGACTCTCACGTTGGTCGAACAGGACGGGGTCACCACGCTGACCCAGGTGGTGCGGTACGGCTCGAAGCGCATCCGGGACGCCGTCCTCGAATCCGGGATGGAGCGGGGCGTCGGAGAAGGTTTCGACAAGCTGGCCGAGGTCGTGGCCGCTCCGGTGAGGGCGGGAACACGATGAACGCCATCGCCGACCGCTATCGCGTCAGGGCCGACGCCTTCGAGAGCAAGGTCGCCGCCGTCGAAGCCGGGCGGTGGGAGGGCAAGTCCCCTTGTGCGGAGTGGAACGCCAGAGATGTCGTAGGGCACATCGTCGACATGCACGGCGCGATGCTGAGGCCCTTCGGACGTGACCTCGGGCCTGCGCCATCACTCCTGGACGACCCGCTGGGTGCCTTCCGGGCGGCTCGCGCCGATGTCGAAGCCGTCCTTGACGATCCCGTGCTCGCGGCCACGGAGCACGAGACCCCGACGGGGAAGATGACCGCCGAACAGCACATCGATCAAGTCGTCAGTGCCGACATGGTGATCCATGGCTGGGATCTGGCCAGGGCCACCGGGCAGGACGACACGATCGATCCGGAGGAGGTCGCGCGGATGTGGCCGGCCGCGCAGGCGATCCCCGAACAGATGAGGATCCCGGGTGCCTTCGGGCCCGGCATCGTCGTCTTCGGACCTGAAGTCAAGGTGCCCGAAGACGCGCCCTTGCAAGACAGGCTGCTCGGACTGATGGGCCGGGACCCGTACGCCTGATACCGGTCAGACGTGGATCCCGCGATGCCGCCGGACGGGCCGGGCGGGAACCGGTACCTCGGCGGTATCGGTGCCCTTGGCCGCGGCCAGGACACGTTCCAGAACCGACAGAGAGGTGGTGAGCAAGGAAATCTGGTTCTGGATGCGGGTCTTGGCGATCTCCAGTTCGCCGGTCAGCTCCGGCGAAGGCACCAAATGCGTGTGGTCCCCGGAAACACAGGGAAGGAGTTCCGCGATCTTGCCGCTGCACAACCCGGCTGAATAGAAGAGCTGGATCTGCAGCACCCTGGCGATGTCGTCTTCGGCGAAGGTCCGGTAGCCGTTGCCGCATCGGTCGGGTCGCAGCAGGCCTTCCGTTTCGTAGTACCGCAACGAGCGGACGCTCACGCCGGTCCGCTTCGCCAGTTCGCCGATCCGCATGAGTCCACAGTAGCCGCGCAAACCAAGGTTGACCGTGACGCCGGTGTCAGGGTTTAGCTTCGCGTTCATGAGATTGCTAGAAGCGTTCCGCGGTACCGCGATCCAGTTGCCGAACCGCATGGCGATGGCTCCGATGACCAGGGGCCGCGCCGACGATCTCACCGGCGTGCCACATCCGAGGACGGTCGAGTACTACTCGCAACGTGCCAGTGCCGGGTTGATCGTGAGCGAAGGCATCTGGGTGAACGAGACCGGCAAGAGCGGTCCGGGAATCCCAGGGCTGGTGAACGAGCGGCAGACCGAGGCATGGCGTGAGGTGACGGCGGCCGTGCACGAAAAAGGCGGTCGGATCTACGCGCAGCTCTGGCACGCGGGACGGGTCAGCCACCCCGGCGTGACGGGCCGGACCCCGGTGGCGCCGTCGGCGGTCCGGCAGGCCGGGCGGATCTTTTCGGCCGGCGGCTGGACGGACACCGTCGAACCCCGGGCGCTCGGCGAGGAAGAAATCGGCGAGGTCGTCCAGGACTTCGCCGAGGCGGCACGCCGGGCCGTCGAGGCGGGATTCGACGGCGTGGAACTCCATGGTGCCAACGGTTATCTCATCCAGGAGTTCCTCGCCGGCAACACCAACCGCCGGGAAGACCGTTATGGCGGCTCGGTCGCCGCCCGGCTCACCTTCCCGCTCGAGGTGGTGGCGGCCGTGACCGAGCAGATCGGTCCGGGCAGGGTCGCTCTGCGTATTTCGCCGGGCAACCCGGAGAACGACATCGCGGAAGACGATTGGAAGGAGGTGTACACACGACTGCTCGCGGAACTCCGCCGGTACGAGCTCGCATACCTGCACGTCATCGATACCCCTGACGTCGAGGTGCTGTCGCATCTGCGGCCTTTGTGGCCGGGAACGCTCGTCGCGAATCTGCGGTCCGAGAAACCGACCAGCCGTGCTGAGGGGGAGTCCTTGATCGGATCCGGCCTGGCCGACGTGGTCGCCTTCGGCAGGCTGTTCATCGCGAACCCGGACCTGCCCGCCCGATTCGCGCTCCACGCCCCGCTCGCCGAGGCGGATCACGACGTCTACTACGGCGCGCGGCTCGACGGCTACACCGATTTCCCGGCGTTCGAACCGGACTCGGCGAAGTTCGCCTGTTCGGCGCGCAGCTGATCTTGGCAGCCCGTTCTACAGTGCGGGGATGGTCAAGACGGCAGTGGAAATCGCGGCGGCTGTGCGCGCCAAGGAACTCGACCCCGTCGAGGTGACGCGTGAGGCGTTGGCCCGGATCGAGGCGGCGGACGGGGTGGTCGGCGCGTTTCGCCGGGTGAGGGTCGAGGAGGCGCTCGCTGAGGCCGCCGCCGTCGCCGAGCGCACGGACCTGGCCGATCTGCCCTTGGCCGGGGTGCCGGTCGCGGTCAAGGACGTCGCGCCGATCGAGGGCGAATACGCCTCGTGGGGGTCACGCGCGGGTTCGTCGACCCCGTCCACAGAGGACGGTGAGATCGCGCGGCGGCTGCGCGCCGCCGGTGCGGTGATCGTCGGCCTGACCCGGGTGCCGGAGCTGTGCATCTGGCCGTCGAGCGACGATCCGGACGGGACGGCGCGCAATCCGCGCAACCCGTCGTACGCCGCCGGCGGTTCGTCGGGCGGGAGTGCCGCGGCCGTCGCGGCCGGACTCGTACCCATCGCGCACGGCACCGACGGGCTGGGCTCGATCCGGCTGCCGTCCGCGATGTGCGGGATCGTCGGTCTCAAACCGGGCAAAGGCGTGGTCCGCGTACCGGGGGAGAACGGCTGGTTCGGCCTGTCCACGCACGGTCCGATGACAACCACGGTGGCGGACGCCGCCGTGCTGATGTCGGTCCTCGCCGAACAGCCCGGCTTGGCGGACCTCACCGACCCGAAGCCGTCCCGCATCGCCCTGTCGACCCAGGTCCCGTTGACGAGGGCGCCGCTGCCGCGCGCGTTCAGCCGGGCCGTCACCCGGGCCGGGGAACTGTTCCGCGCGGCTGGGCACACCGTCGCGCCCGGAACGCCGCGGTACAACGCCGGAGCGATCGGTGGCCTCCTCGCGCGCTGGGTCGCGGGTCCGGCCGAGCAGGCGGCCGAGTTCGATCTCGCCGCACTTCAGCCTCGCACGCGTACCCATGTCCGGCTCGGGCGGCTGATGGCCAAGCGCGTCCGGGAGACCACCCGGGAGCGCTGGCTGGAGCGCGCCGAAGAGTTCTTCGCCGACCACGATGTCCTGGTCACGCCCATGATCGCGACCCTCCCGCTCAAGGCACGCACGTGGCATGACAGCCGCTGGATCGCCAACGTGCTGCCGTCGGTGCGGGTGGCGGGGTTCGCCGGGCTGTGGAATCTCGCGGGCTATCCGGCGATGTCGGTGCCGGTCGGTGTGCACCCTTCGGGCATCCCCGCCTGCGTCCAGCTCGTCGCCGCGCCCGGTGGGGAAGCGCTCCTGCTGGGCCTCGCCGCCCAGCTCGAAACGGCCAATCCCTGGCCACGCACCACCGCCTCCTGACCGCGCCCGGAAGAGATCAAGGGACCTTTGCTACCACTCTCCACAAGAGTGGTAGCAAAGGTCCCTTGCTACTAAGCGCTGGTCAGGAGCCGGTTTTGGCCGGTGACGGCTTCTGCCCGTTCGCTTTCGGGCCGTTCTGCTCGGTCTGTCCGTTCTTCGGCGCAGCGGCGGCAGGCGCCGAAGAAGCGGGCTTGGCGGGCGAGGGCTTGGCGGCGGCCGGAGCGGCGGCCTTCGACGCGGGCGGCTCGGCCGGCTTACCCGCCGGCTTCGTCTCCTCGGCCTTGCTGTCGCCGCCGACGAGCTTCGAAGCGTGCGGGATCACCGACTCCTCGGGCAACGCCGCGAGCATCGCCTCGCTGCCCTTCAGGACCTCGTCGGCCTGCATGAGGCTCTTGCGGGCCTGCTCGCGGATCTCCGCCAGCCGCTCGACCTTCCGCTGGGCGGCCGTCGTGCGCTGGGCGGCGGTCGTCGTGGCTTCGTCGAGCCGGCGCTTGGCCTCGGCCGTCGCCTCGTCGATGCGGCGCTTGGCCTCCGCGGTGGCCTCCGCGATCCGGCGTTCGGCCTGGTTCTTGCTGGCCGTCTGCTGGTCGGCGATGTGCTTCTCGTGCGCCGCCTTCTGCGCCGAGATCGTCTGCTCGAACTCGCGCTCGATCTTCCGGCGCTTGCGCTCGGCCTCGTTGTCCAGCAGTTCCCGGCGCTGGGCGGCCTCCACGGTCAGCCGCTGGACCTCGGCACGCGTCTCGGCAAGGGCGGACTCGTGCTCGGAGTGCAGCGCGTCCGCCTGCTTGTCCAGTTCGGCGACGAGCCGCGTGTAGCGCTCGCGGAGCTTCTTCGAGGCTTCACTCGAAGACGCCCAGTGCTTCTCGGCGGCGACTTCGGCACGCTTCGTGATCTCTTCCGCGCGCGCCTGCGCGAGCGTGACGGTGCGCTGCATCCGCTCGTCGAGGTCTTCGAGCCGCTCCGGCGGTTTCTTCAGCTCCTCGATCCTGGCGTTCAGCTTCGCCACCTCGTGGCGAACGGTTTCGAGTTCGCGTGTGGCCGAGGTCGCCTGCGCGATCGCGGCGTCGCGGTCGGTGATCACGCGATGCAGCTGGGCTTCGAGATGATCCAGATACTGGCGCACTTCGTTCCGGTCGAAGCCGTGCCAGGCCTGGGTGTACTCGCGCCGCAGGGGCAACAGGCCGTTGTCTCGCTCGGGAACCATGGCCACGACGGTACCTGCGTACGCGGGGTCGCCGTTGTCAGGCTTGGTGATTCACCGACGTGTGTCGTCTCTCAGCTGCGATCCCTCACCTGAACGGCCGCCACCCGTGTGCGCAGTGTCACCAATGGAAGCCGCGGCTGAGCCGGGCGAGCGCCATCGCCGCGCGGGACAGATGCTGCTCGCCCTTCCCGATCTTGAGCCCGCCTTCGCCGCCGGCGGCCGCGGAGTCCGGGAACACGCGGAATCCTTGGTAGGCCACGGCATCCGTGAGCCCCGGCGTGAGCGTGTACGCGAGTCCGATCGCCTGCCCGGCGGGCGTGCCGATGTGCTTCGGACGTTCCCGCAGCGCCTTCATCACCATGTCCGCGGCCTGATCCGGGGATTTGGTCGGAAACGCGTCGTAGATCTTCGTCGGCCGGATCATCGGCGTGCGCACGAGTGGCATGTGGATGGTCGTGAAGGTGATTCCGTCGCCGTGGGTCTCGGTCGCGGCGATCCGGGAGAAATAGTCCAAAGCGGCCTTCGACGCCGCGTACGCCGAAAAGCGCGGCGCGATTCCCTGCACGCCGATCGACGAGACGTTGACGATATGCCCGAATTTCCGATCGGACATATGCGGCAGTACCGCGAGGATCAGCCGCACCGCGCCGAAGTAGTTGATCGCCATCGCGCGTTCGTAATCGTGGAACCGGTCGTACGACAGTTTGATCGACCGCCGGATCGAGCGGCCGGCGTTGTTCACGAGCATGTCGATCCGGCCGTGCTCGGCGAGCATCGCGTCGACGGCCTTGTGCACCGATTCCTCGTCGGTCAGGTCGGCCGGGTACACCGACGCCGTGCCGCCCGCGGCGATGATCTCGTCCCGGACCTCTTCGAGCTCGTGCTGCCGCCGTGCGACGAGCAGCGGCACCCCGCCGGCGGCCGCGACCTTGATCGCGGTCGCGCGGCCGATACCCGAGGACGCGCCGGTGATGATCACGCGACGGCCGTCCAGTTCACCGCGAGGGCCGTGCTTGCGGGCGCGGAACGGGTCGAGGTGCTCACGCCAGTAGCGCCACAGGGTGGGCGCGTAGTCCTCGATCCGGGGCACCTCGACCCCTGAACCGATGAGTGCCTTGCGCGTCGACGCCGACGAGAACACCGACGGGAAGGCCATGGTCTCCAGCAGCACCGGCGGGATGCCGAGCCGTTCCATCACGGCGTCGCGCGCGATGGTGAAGCCGGGGATGTGCTCGCTCAGCTTCACCAGGTTGACGATGCCCTTGGACACGCGTTCGTTCAGCTGCACGGAGATGGTCGGCGCGCCCGCCGCCTTCGCGAAGGCGTTGTAGACCGAGACGACCGGCTGCGGCTCCGGGTTGACCAGGTGGAACGCGCGCCCGTCGAGGCCCTTCGTGGTGACCAGGGCGTTCAGCGCCTCGGCGACGTAGTCCACCGGGACGACGTTGGTGTCGCCGAGGTCGGGGCCGACGATCGGCACGTCGGGCAGCCCGGCCAGCCTGCTGATCGCGGGGAACAGGTAGTACGGGCCGTCGATCTTGTCCATCTCGCCGGTCTCGGAGTTCCCGACGACGACCGCGGGCCGGTACACCCGCCACGGCACGTCCTGCTGCTCGCGCACGAGGCGCTCCGCCTCGAACTTCGTCCGGTGGTACGGCGTGAGGAGCCGCTGGCCGACGTCGAACATCTCCTCGGTGAACATGCCCTCGTGGTCGCCGGCGACGGCGACCGAGGACACGTGGTGAAGGCAGCCGGCGTTCAGGCCGGCGGCGAGCGCGATCACCTGCGCGGTGCCTTCGACGTTGGCCTTGATGCTGGCCTCGTCGTCGGCGGTGAGGTCGTAAAGGGCGGCGAGGTGCACGACGTGGTCGACGCCGCGAAGCTTCTCTCGATCCTCTTCGCCGACGCCAAGCAGCGGCTCGCCGAGGTCACCGGTGACGAGGGTGACGCGTTCCGGATGCGGCCAGGCGTTCACGAGTTTCGCGAGTTTGTCCCGTGACGACGCGCGGACGACGAGCGCGACCTTGTCGACGTCGTCCCTGGTGAGCAGCAGCCGGGTGAACTGGCGCCCGATCAGTCCGGTCGCCCCGGTCACCAGAAAAGTCGCCATCTGCCTCACCCTTCACCGTGCTCGCCGCGTCCCCCGGCATTCTGCTGCATGAGGACGGCGAGGACCACCACGGCGCCGGTGAAGTTACTCACGGGTAACTAGGCCGGGTCGGCGATGACGACCCGGTTCTCGGCGTAGCCGGTCTCCCCGCCGACCCAGCGGCCGCCGCAGGTGACGAGGACTATCCGATGTGGACCGGACTGGCCGAACAACTCGTCCGCCCGCTGCGGCAGCTCGTTCTTCTTCAGCGTGATCAGCTGGGAGACCTTGTACTGCCAGGACTTCCCGGCCTTGTCGACCACGGTGACGGCGCCGCCGATCCGCTCGGTCCACAGTTCCGCGAACGGGCCCGTCGCGCCCTTCCAGTTCACGTGCCCGGCGAACACGCTCGCCCCGGTGGCCGAGCTCAGCTCCGCGCCCCACCAGGTCACTTCGCCGAGGTTCTCCGGCACCGGAAGCTCAGCGCCCGGCCCGAGCTCCTTGCGCACGAGTTTCGCCGCGCCGCCCGCGGGCAGCCGGATCGTCCCCGGACCCTGCGGCTTCGGGGCTTCAGGCTCCTTCGACGGCGGCGGAGGAGCGGACGTCGGAGTCGTGGGGACGATGTCCGGCGGAGGCGGGACCTCCTGCTGTGCGGGCGCGGCGGGGGCGCCACCCGCGACGGAGACGGAGACGGGCTGAGCCGTCCCCGTCACCACGGTCGTCGGCGGCCAGATGAGCAGGGCCGCGACGAGGTCCGCGCACAGGACCGTGACCGCTCCCAGCGCGAACCCGCGTCGTACTGACATTCCTGAACCCTCTTAGCGTCGCGAAGACCGCCGCGCGGCCACGCCCACCATCACCGAACCGAGCAGCGCGAGCGCGCCGACGCCGAGGATGCCGGCGGTCGACGCCGAGTTCTCGACGGTGCCCTGCATCATCGCCACCGGCCGGTCGCCGGCGGGGATGGTGCGCGGTACCTCGTTGGGCGTGTTGGCGACCTTGAGCGCCAGCGTCTCACCCGGCTTGAGCTCGCCGCAGGCGGACGGCGGATTCTTCGGGTCGAACGCGTTGGTGTAACCCGGCGGCGCGCTGACCTCGACCACGCAGATCTCCTGCGGGGTCCGCAGGTTCTCCACGGTGACCGTGCCGTTCTCGCCTTCGGTGGTAACGACGGCGGGTTTGCCGTCGGCGCCGTTGAGCGGCTTGCCGTCGTGGCCGAGGGCGGCGGTGGACTTGTCCTTGGCGGTGATCCGCAGCGCGGCGCCCGCGATGCCCTTGCCGGTCTTCGCGTCGACCTTGGTCACCTGGACCTTGCCCGGCTTCGCGACGACCGCGATGCCTTGGGCCTTCAGTTCCTTCTCGCCGCCGGTCGACACGACCTTCTGCACGCCGGTCTCGACGGGGAACTGCACGTACGGCCGGTCGGCGGGGGCGGACAGCGAGCTGGCCAGCTTCGGCTGGTCACCGGTCGGCGTCACCTTGACCGTCACGGTGCCGTCTTCGCCGGTCTTCACCGTGGTGGCCTTCTCGGCCTTGGCGTTCGAGGTCGACGCGGGCTTCGTGCTCTCGCCGTTGTCGACGGTCGCGTTCGACGGCGTGAGCTGCACGGGTACGCCGGAGACGCCCTTGCCCTTGGCGTTCTTGACGCTGATCGTCCACTCGCTCGCGGTGCCGATGTGCTGGTCTTCCTTCGGCGGGGTGATCGCGGTGGTCCACGGGCCGCGGTTGGCTTCGGCGTCCTTGGTCAGCTTCTCGACGGCCGTCGCTGCGTCGGCGTGCTGCGCCTTCAACTTGTCGAGGTGGCTCTGGACGTCGTAGCCGATCTTCTCCGGCGGAAGGTTCGGCTTGAGGTCTTCGCTGGAGCGAGGCTTCGACGTCCACGAGTGCAGCAGGTGCGCGAGCGCGGCGGCCTCGGCGTTGTCCTTGGTGCCGCCGTAGCGCAGCAGCAGGTAGGAGATGTTGGCCGCGGTGTCCTCGGGGAGCTTCGCGCCCCACTTGTCGAGGAGTTCGTCACCGGGCTGGTACTTCTCGTTGGTGTCCGGCGCCTTCAGCTGGAAGGAGACGCAGAACACGTGCTTGCCGTTGACGACGTAGGAGCCCAGCCAGTCGCGCTCTCTGGGCATGCCACTGACCGTCTGGCCGGGCGTGACCTGGTAGCCGACGCCTTCCTCCTTGGCGGCCGAGGCCGGTGTCGCCGCGACGGTGGCGGACAAGGCGCCTAGCAGGCACGTCGCGATCAGGCTGGTCAAGGCGCGCGAACGCACGCTCGGGCGTGTGGTCCACCCCATGGTGTGTTGACTCCTTTGGCCGTGCTCTGCCCTCGACGCCTGTACGTCGACGCAGGTCACACGATCGATAGGTTCCCCGACACGCCTTCGGTGATTATCCGAACACGCAACGTGGAGGGTGTCGTGTGAGCAGCGGTTTTGGCAATACGGCATCAGGTGGGGTATCGGTGAACGGTCGGTGATCTCCGCCGCATACGGTGTGGGGGATGGGCGTCGCGCCGATTGTGAGTAAAGTCGTCTTTACTTCGACGGGAACCGGGCGGCCCACGCGGTCGTTGAACCCGATGCAGGTGCCAGTAGATCCAGGAGGATCAGGTGCGATCCAGTAGCAACCCGGCGTTCCGGAACCTGCCGCGTGGCGCGGCTCAGTACGGACCCAACGTAGGCTTCAACCAACCCCAGGGCGGCGTGCCCGGCTACGGCCCTCCGCAGACCTCCGCCGGCGCCGACGACCGTCCGATGACCGTCGACGACGTCGTCATCAAGACGGCGCTGAGCCTCGGCACCGCGCTGGTGACCGGTGTGCTCACCGCGATCTGGGCGATCAGCCAGCTGCCCGTGGACGCCGCGGGCCGGATCACCGGTATCAGCGGCGGCGTGATCGGCGCCCTCGTCGGCGGCATGATCGTCGGCCTCGTGATCTCGCTCGTGATCATCTTCAAGCAGAAGCCGAGCGGTCCGCTCACGCTGGCGTACTCGGCTGCCGAGGGTGTCTTCCTCGGTGCGATCAGCGGTCTTTTCGAGGCGCTGTACCCCGGTATCGCGCTGCAGGCGATCATCGGCACCGCGGGTGTCTTCGTCGCGATGCTGGTCGTCTACAAGACCGGCGCGGTCAAGGTCACCCCGAAGCTGACGAAGTGGATCATCGGCGCCGTCGTCGGTGTCGCGATCCTGATGCTGGTCAACCTCATCACCAGCTTCTTCGGCTTCAACCCGCTGCGTGACGGCGGGCCGATCGCGATCATCTTCAGCCTCGTGGTGATCGGTGTCGCGGCGTTCAGCTTCCTGCTCGACTTCGACCAGGCCGACCGGATGATCCGCGAAGGCATGCCGTCGAAGTGGGCGTGGTTCGCCGCCTTCGGCCTCATGACCACGCTGGTCTGGCTGTACCTCGAGATCCTGCGGCTGCTGTCGTACTTCCAAAACGACTGACGCCGACTCTCCGCGAAAGGGCGCTCCGAGCGATCGGGGCGCCCTTTTCCGTGGTGACGAATACCCTGCTGGCATGACCGAACACAGGCGTTCCAAGTGGTTCTGGCTGGGCATCCTGCTGCCGGTCGCGATCGTGGTGCTCAGCGCGTCTTCGTGGATCGTCGGTTATCTCTCCAACACGGACGACGTCCGGGTGGGCGACTGCTACGCGGTCACTACCTTCGGCGACGTCGACGAGGACCCGGCCAAGGCGGACTGTGGCTCCGTCGAGGCCAACGCGAAGGCCGGGGCGAAGACCGACGCCGGCGGCGCGTGCCCGGCGGGCGAGTACGACCAGCTCACCGTCGACAAGACGTTCGCCTCGTATCGGCTCTGCATGATGATCAACGCGAAGCAGGGCGACTGCCTCGAGAACTTCCTCGCCGACAGCGTGGCCTATCAGAAGGTGCCCTGCTCGGACCCCGCCAAGGACGCCGAGGTCGTGAAGGTGGTCGACGGCGTGGCGACTTGTGACGACACCGAAGCGACCCACCTCAAGAGCTACTCGACGCCGCCGTCGACGGTCTGTGTGAAGAGCCCGAAATAGCGACATCGACCAGGGGCTTTCACTCTTTCGGGGGCCCGGGTTATGGCGTTTGTCACCGTGAGTGTTTGATACCGAGGTTCTCATTCCTCTTCACACCTGTGAGGTTTCTCGGTGACCACTTCCCAGCCGGCCCCTGGGGGCCAAATGCCGGTGGGGCAGCCCGACGTTTTCGGTCAGCCGTCTGCACCCAAGAAGTCCAAGCTCCGTTGGCTGAGATTCGCCATCCCCGTGCTCGTCGTCGTGATCGGCGGCGGCCTGTTCCTCTTCAACCACTTCACCGGGACGGGCAGCGCCCAGGCCGGTGACTGCCTGAGCGTGACCGAGTTCTCGCGAGCGGCCGACGACCCGAAGCAGATCGACTGCGGCGCGCCGGAGGCGAACGTCAAGGTCGCCGCCCGCGTGGGCGGCGGCGAATCCTGCCCGGAAGGCGGCTACGACAGCGTCTCGATGTCCGGCCGGATCTCGTACAAGCTGTGTCTCATGCCCAACGTCAAACAGGGCGATTGCCTCAAGGGCTACATCTCGCAGACCGCCGGCTACCAGAAGGTGTCCTGCACCGACCCCGCCAAGGACGCGGAACTGGTGAAGATCGCCAACGTTTCGGACGAGGCGACCTGCGAGGGCACCGAAGCCAAGCGAGTGGCGACGTACTCGACGCCGCCGACCACGTACTGCATCAAGACGGCGGAGTAGCACTAAGCGCGTGAAGGCCCCCTTCCCTCGGCTCAGTCGAGGGAAGGGGGCCTTCACGCGTGCCGGGGGAGCAAGGGACCTTTGCTACCACCCGCCATCCGGCCGCGTCGGCGCCGCCGTTCGTCGCACAGTGTGGGACGGGCTGCGATCGGGCGGTCACCGGTCCTAACGTTGCTCGTCCCCCACCCCGCCGATCGATCTGGAGTCCTGGTGGCGACGACGGAAACCCAAGCCGGTGAGAAGAAACTCCTCGACTTCCCGACCTCTTGCGCCGCCCCGGTCCCGCAACCGGAGGAGCCGGTCAAGGTCGTGCCGCTGGCGGTCGCGGGCGCCCTCGCGGTGGGGCTGACCTGGTACGTCTGGGCCGCGCACGGCGCGAAGTTCGGCGTGCTGCTCATCCTCGGCCTGCTACTCGGCCTCGCGCTCTTCCACTCCCGTTTCGGGTTCACCTCGGCCTGGCGCCAGCTGATCGCGGTCGGGAACGGCCAGGGGCTGCGGGCGCACACGCTGCTGCTCGGCACGGCCGCGACGTTGATCGCGCTGATCGTGGGCACCGGCTCCGGGCTGTTCGGCAGCACGCCGAAGCCGACCGCCGGCGGGCTGGGGCTCGCGCTGTTCGTCGGCGCGACGATCTTCGCGATCGGCATGCAGCTGGGCGGTGCGTGCGCGTCGGGAACGTTGTTCGCCGTCGGTTCCGGGCAGTCGACGATCGTGCTCACCCTCGGCGGGTTCATCACCGGATCGGTCCTCTACACGTGGGCGTATCCGCTGCTGTCGGGCTGGCCCGAGTTCAAGGGCGTCCTGCTCGCCGACCACGTCGGCTGGTTCGGTTCGTGGGCGATCACCGTCGCCGTCCTCGCCGCGATCGTGCTGGGGACCCGCTTCGTGCAGAAGCGCCGCAACCCGCCGCCGGTCGACGTCGTCCCGACCGCGCGCGGATTCGCGAGGATCTACCGCGGCTCCTGGCCGATCCTCGTCGGCGCCGTCGTCCTCGGCGTGCTGGCCGGAGCGGTCTTCCTGGTCTCCGGCGGGATCTGGGGGGTCACGAGCGCGTTCAGCCTGTGGGGCGCCAAGATCCTTCAGGTGTTCGGCCTGCACCCCGAGACCTGGGAGTTCTGGCGGATCAAGGCGAACGCGGCTTCGCTGGCCGGGCCGATCTGGACGGACAAGAACAGCCTCACCGACATCGGCATCATGATCGGCGCGGGGGTCGCGGCGGCGGCGGCGGGCGCGTGGAAGATCCACAGCTCGATCCCGTGGCGGACCGCCGTGGCCGCGGTGCTCGGCGGGATCCTGATGGGCGTCGGCGCGCGGATGGCGGGCGGTTGCAACATCGGCGCGTACCTCGGCGGTATCTCGGTCGGCAGTCTCCACGGCTGGCTGTGGGGTGTGTTCGCGCTCGGCGGCACCTGGATCGGGCTCAAGCTGCGGCCACTGTTCGGGCTCGGCAATCCGGCTCCCACCGACAGCGTCTGCTGATCACTCTTCGTCACATCCCGTATGCGGGCCTGCCCTTTCGGCCCGTATACGGGGAAAAAGTTGGCAGGTAAAACCCGTGTTCGGCTACCCTCGGCTACATACCTGAGCTTGCGCCCTCATGCACAAACTCGGTTGGGGAAGGCCCGGCGCGCGCCGGGCGTCAATTTCGTAGTCGCGACCACGGGGGTTGTCGCGTCCACTCAGTACCAGGGGACGGACCTTTCATGTCAACGCAAAGCCCGGCCGCACCGGGCGGCGACAAACTCGACGCCGGCGTGCTCAAGGTCGCCGGCGTCGTCATCCTCGGCGCGATCATGGCGATCCTCGACACGACGGTCGTCAACGTCGCGCTCCAGAAACTGACCATCGAGTTCCAGACCTCGTTCGACACCATCCAGTGGATCGCGACCGGCTACATGCTCGCCCTGGCGACGGTCATCCCGATCACCGGCTGGGCTTCGGACCGGTTCGGCACGAAGCGGCTCTACATGACCGCGATCGGGCTGTTCCTGATCGGCTCGATGCTCGCCGGTATGGCCTGGGACGTCGAATCGCTGATCATCTTCCGGGTCCTGCAGGGCTTCGGCGGCGGCATGCTGATGCCCGCCGGCATGACGATCCTGACCAGGGCGGCGGGCCCGCACCGGATCGGGCGCGTGATGGGCGTGCTCGGGGTGCCGATGCTGCTCGGCCCGATCGGCGGCCCGATCCTCGGCGGCTGGCTGGTCGACGCGGTGAGCTGGCGCTGGATCTTCTACATCAACCTGCCGATCGGCCTGATCACGATGGCGCTGGCCTGGCGTGTGCTGCCGAAGGACCGGCCGGAACCCAGTGAGCGGTTCGACTTCCTCGGCATGCTGATGGTGTCGCCGGGTCTGGCGGCGCTGATCTTCGGCGTTTCGAACATCCCGTCGGCGGGTGGCGTCGGCGCGGTCGACGTCTGGCTGCCCGCGCTGGCCGGGGTCGCGTTGCTGGTGGCGTTCGTGTTCCGGGCGAACCGGGTCACGAACCCGCTGCTCGACCTGAAGCTGTTCAAGAACGGGTCGTTCACCGTCGCGATGGTGACGATGACCTTCTTCTGCGTCGCGTTCTTCGGCGCGATGCTGCTCCTGCCGACGTATTTCGTGCTGGCGCGCGGCGAATCGGCGATGAACGCCGGCCTGCTGCTCGCCCCGCAGGGTGTCGGCGCGATGCTGACCATGCCGATCGCGGGCCGGTTCGCGGACAAGATCGGCGCGCGGAAGATCGTGCTGCCCGGTCTCGTGCTGATGCTCGCCGGGCTGATCGCCTTCACCCAGCTCTCCGCGACGACGCCGTACTGGCTGCTGCTCTCGGCGCTGTTCGTGATGGGGCTCGGCATGGGCGCGACGATGATGCCGATCACCTCGGCCGCGTTGCAGACGCTCAAGTCGGAGGACATGGCGAAGGCGTCGACGGCGACGAACATCCTGCAGCAGACCGCCGGGGCGATCGGTTCGGCGGTGCTGTCGATCATCCTGGCGGCGCTGCTCGCTGGGAAATTCGGCGTGCCCACCGCGCAGGGGCAGCTGGCCGCGACGGCCGCGGTGATGAACCCGGCGACGCGCGAAGCCGCTTCGGGGCTGACCGCGGACGCGTTCTCGACGACGTTCCTGTGGTCGATGATCCTGCTCGCGCTGTGCCTGATCCCGGCGGCCTTCCTGCCGAAGACCAAGCCCGCGCTGCCGGAGGGTGCGGAAGGTGAGGGCGCCGCGGCCCCGCCGATCCTGACCCACTAGGCGCCCAAGAGAGAGCAAGGGACCTTTGCTACCGGCTACTTAGCCACGCTAAGCGAGTGGTAGCAAAGGTCCCTTGCTCTCTTCGTGCAGGTCAGCGGGTCAGGAGAGGCGCTCCAGCACCATCGCCATGCCCTGGCCGCCACCGACGCACATCGTCTCGAGGCCGAACTGCTTGTCGTGGTGCCGCAGCGAGTTGATCAGCGTCGAGGTGATCCGCGCGCCGGTCATGCCGAACGGGTGGCCGACGGCGATCGCGCCGCCGTTGACGTTCAGCTTGTCGAGGTCGATCCCGAGGTCCTTGTACGACGGGATGACCTGCGCGGCGAACGCCTCGTTGATCTCGACGAGGTCGATGTCGCCGATGGACATCCCGGCGCGCGCGAGCGCCCGCTTCGACGCCTCGACCGGGCCGTAGCCCATGATCTCCGGCGACAGCCCCGAAACGCCGGTCGAGACGACGCGGGCGAGCGGCGTGAGGCCGAGTTCCTTCGCCTTGGTGTCGGACATGATGATCACCGCGGCCGCGCCGTCGTTGAGCGGGCAGCAGTTGCCCGCGGTGATCCGGCCGTCGGGGCGGAAGACCGGCTTGAGGCCGGAGACGCCTTCGAGGGTGACGCCGGCGCGCGGGCCGTCGTCCTTCGAGACCACGGTGCCGTCCGGCAGGGTGACCGGCGTGATGTCCTTGGCCCAGAAGCCGTCGGCGATGGCCTTCTCGGCGAGGTTCTGCGAGCGGACGCCGAACTCGTCCATCTCCTCACGCGAAACGTTCTTCAGCCGCGCCAGGTTTTCGGCGGTCTGGCCCATCGCGATGTAGACGTCCGGCAGGGCGCCGTTCTCGCGCGGGTCCGTCCAGCTGTCGGCGCCCTCGGCGGCCACCTGCGCGGTACGGGCCTCGGCGTCGGCGAACAGCGGGTTGTGCGTGTTCGGCCAGGAGTCCGAGCTGCCGTTGGCAAAGCGGGAAACCGTCTCGACACCGGCGGAGATGAACACGTCGCCTTCGCCCGCCTTGATCGCGTGCAGCGCCATGCGGGTGGTCTGGAGGCTCGACGAGCAGTACCGCGTGATCGTGCAGCCGGGCAGGTGGTCGTAGCCGAGTTCGACGGCGACGGCGCGGCCCATGTTGAAGCCCTGCTCGCCGCCGGGCAGACCACAGCCCAGCATGAGGTCTTCGATCTGCGTCGGGTCGAGTTCGGGGACCTTGTCGAGCGCGGCGCGGACCATCTGCACGGTGAGGTCGTCCGGGCGGATGCTCACCAGCGATCCCTTGCCGGCGCGGCCGATCGGGGATCGGGCGGTGGAGACGATGACGGCTTCGGGCATGGAACGACACTCCCTTGTTCTCGATCCAGACGCGCTAAGCGGTTGCTCACCCCGCATCCTCCACCGGAGGGAGGTGCGGGTCAAAGGCGAACGCGACCCACGCCACTCTCCGAACGTGCGGTTTTCACACCGCCTGGTTGAGTGGACACATCACGACCTGCGGCGTTTAGGCTGTGGGAGTGGAATACGTCGAGCACATCGTGGACCTCGTGGGCAACACCCCTCTGGTCAAGCTGAACGCACTGGCCGAGGGGCTGCAACCGCTCATCCTGGCCAAGGTCGAGTACGTCAACCCCGGCGGCAGCGTCAAGGACCGCATCGCGCTGCGGATGATCGAAGCCGCGGAGCGTTCCGGCGAGCTGAAGCCCGGCGGCACCATCGTCGAGCCGACGTCCGGCAACACCGGCGTCGGGCTGGCCATGGTGGCGCAGCGCAAGGGGTACAAGTGCGTGTTCGTCTGCCCGGACAAGGTCAGCGAGGACAAGCGCAACGTGCTCAAGGCCTACGGCGCCCGAGTCGTGGTCTGCCCGACCGCTGTCGCGCCGGAGCACCCGGACTCCTACTACAACGTCTCCGACCGTCTCGTCCGCGAGATCGAGGGCGCCTGGAAGCCGAACCAGTACGCCAACCCGGAGAACCCCGCCAGCCACTACCACTCGACCGGCCCGGAACTCTGGCGCCAGACCGAGGGCAAGATCACGCACTTCGTCGCGGGCGTCGGCACCGGCGGCACGATCTCGGGCACCGGCAAGTACCTCAAGGAGGTCAGCGACGGACGCGTCCAGGTCATCGGCGCCGACCCCGAAGGCTCGGTGTACTCCGGCGGGACCGGGCGGCCGTATCTGGTCGAGGGCGTCGGCGAGGACTTCTGGCCGGACACCTACGACCGCGACATCGCCGACCGGATCATCGCGGTGTCGGACGCGGATTCCTTCGACATCACCCGCCGTCTCGCCCTCGAAGAGGGGCTGCTCGTCGGTGGTTCGTGCGGGATGGCCGTCGCCGCCGCGCTCAAGCTCGCCGAGGGCCTCGGCCCGGACGACGTCGTCGTCGTGCTCCTGCCCGACGGCGGCCGCGGCTACCTCACCAAGGTGTTCAACGACAGCTGGATGTCGTCCTACGGCTTCCTGCCGCCGGACTCCAGCGGCGCGACCGTCGGCGACGTCCTGATGAAGAAGAGCGGCTCGTTGCCCAGCCTCGTGCACAGCCACCCGAACGAGACCGTCGCCGAAGCGGTGGCGATCCTTTCGGAATTCGGCGTCAGCCAGATGCCCGTGGTCAGCGCGGAGCCGCCGGTCATGGCGGCCGAGGTCGTGGGCGCGGTCAACGAACGCGACCTGCTCGAAGCGCTCTTCACCGGCAAAGCCCAGCTCGCCGACCGGCTCGAGCAGCACATGTCGCCCCCGCTGCCGACCATCGGCGCCGGTGAACAGGTCGGCGCGGCGATGAACGCGCTCTCCGGCGCAGACGGCGCGCTCGTGCTGGTCGACGGCAAACCGGCGGGTGTCGTCACCCGGCAAGACCTGCTCGCGTTTCTCGCGGGACGGTAAAGAAGCATTTCATCGGATGGTCGGGCCGGGGCGTTACGAGCGGCCTACCCGGCTATCCGATAGCGTGTCGGGTGAGTTGAACTTTTATGTCCTCGTCAAGGGGGTTCAAGACCCAAATGAGTGCTCCGCAGCCACCGAATCAGCCTTGGGGTGGCGCCCAGCCACCGCAGGGACCCCCGAGTGGCCCTCAGCCGCAGCAAGACAACCCGTTCGGTTCCCCGGAACCGACGCAGGTGGTGCAGCCCGGTCAGCCGGCCCAGCCCGATTACGGGCAGCCGCAGTACGGGCAGCAGCCTCCCCAAGAGCAGCAGTCCCAGGGCGGCGGGTTCGGCGACACGCCGGAGCCCACGCAGGTCGTGCAGCCGGTCCAGCCGGGTTCCGGTGACGCGAACGCGACCCAGGTCGTGCAGCCGGTGAGCGGCGGCGGGGAAAGCCCCACCGCCGAGTCCACCCAGCTCGTGCCGCCGGGTTCGCAGCCGCCCGCCATCCCGTACGCCCCGCCGCCGAGCGCGGCCGACAACCCGGCCGCCGGTGCCTACGGCGCCCAGGGTGGCGGCTTCGGTCAGCAGCAGGGCTTCGGCCAGCCGCAGCAGGGCGGGTTCGACCCGGCGCAGGGCCAGCAGCAGCCCGGTTTCGGCCAGCCGCAGCAGGGCTTCGGCGGGCCGCCGCAGGGTGGCTTCGGCCAGCAGCCCGGGTTCGGCGGGCCGCCGCCGGGTTACAGCGCCGCGGGAACCGGTGGCGGCGGGAACCAGATGTTCGGGTTCATCGCCGGCGGTGTCGTGGCGTTGCTCGGCCTGATCGCCTTGATCGTGTCGTTCGTCTACTTCGGTGACGCCAGCGACTACTCGAAGATCTTCGACGGCGCCCCGAACCAGGAACAGATCGACAAGTTCCTCGACGAGGCCGGGGTGGCCGGTCCGGGCGCCACGTGGTTCTACGTGATCATGCTTCTGGTCGGCTCGCTCGTCTCGATCGCCGGCGGTGTCGGGCTCGCCCTCGCGGGCAAGCTCCCCGGCACGGTGAAGAAGATCGCGCCGATCATCGTCGCCGCCGGTGGTGCGCTGCTGGTGCTGTTCGGTGTCCTCCTGCTCAGCGGTTCGACCCCGTCGTCGGACTTCCTGGAGAAACTGCCGCCTTCCGCAAGGGAAGGCGCCGGTATCGGCGGCGGCCTGCTGCACCTGATCCTCGGCATCGTGATCCTGATCGTCGGTGTGCTGGGCCTGATCCCGGCGACCGCGCAGTTCGTCGGTCTCGGTGGCGGCGGTTCGGTGCTGGGTGCCCCGCAGAGCGGTCAGCCCGGTGGTTTCGGCGGTCCGCCGCAGGGTGGCTTCGGTCAGCCGGGCCAGCCCGGACAGTTCGGCCAGCCGGGGCAGCCCGGTGGCTTCGGTCAGCCCGGTCAGCCCGGTCCGTCTTCGGGTGGTTTCCCGCAGCAGGGTCAGCCCGGCGGTTTCGGGCAGCAGCCGGGCCAGCAGGGGCCGCCCAGCGGCGGGTTCGCGCAGCCGGGCCAGCCGCCGCAGGGTGGTTTCGGCCAGGCTCCGCAGCAGCCCGGCGGTTTCGGGCAGCAGCCCGGTCAGCAGGGTCCGCCGAGCGGCGGTTTCGGCCAGCCGGGCCAGCAGCCCGGTCAGCCCCCGCAGCAGTGGTGATTCGCCGCCACTGAACGGTTTCGTTCGGAACACCCCCGGCCCGTGGCCGGGGGTGTTTCGTTTTCGCCGGGGTATGCCGATTCGCCTGCCACGGCCACTGCCCGCGGACTAGGGTGAGCGCCGTTAACCGCACACCTGGCCCGACGGGAGCGATGTGACCGGTCCGTACGGATATCCCGCCCAGCAACCCGGACCGCCAGGTTTCGGGTATCCCGCACCCCAGACAAGGCCGTCCGGGGCGACGGCGATCATCGCCGCGGTGCTCGGTCTCGTCGGGGCTCTCGCGTCCGGTTACATCCCGATCCGCTACTTCATCGAGCTCCCGTCGGGGTTCAGCCTCTCGAACCTGCCCGGCTTCGCGCTCGTCGAGCTGGTGCTCTACCTGGTCGCCGCGCTGTTCCTGCTGATGGGCGCGTTGACGACGTTCTTCCGCTCGCTGATCGGCGCCATCCTGCTGATCCTCGGCTCGCTGCTCGCCATCCTGGCCGTCGTGCTGGAGCCGATCGCGTTCCGCGTGCCGTACCGGATCCATCTCGACATCCTGCTCCGGTTCGCGACCTTCGACGGCGTCCTCCGGCTGGTCATGGTCGTGTTCGGCCTGCTGGGGCTGCTGCTGGCGGTGCTCCCGCCGACCTTCCGGTACCTGCGCTGGCGGCCTGCCCCGGTGCAGCCGTATCGGCCGCAGAATCAGTTTCCCCAGCAAGGCGGATGGTGAGATCCTGAGCCGTCCGGCTCGGCTTGGGGGAGTTCGATGAGTCAGAACCAGTCTTCGGGGACCGCGATCGGCGCGGCCGTCCTCGCCTTCCTGTGCGGCATGCGGTACCTGTCCGAGGCGGGCACCTTCGTCGGGCAACTCGCCTTTCTCGGACCGGCTCCCCAGTACTTCGTGGGAACGGGATGGAACGGGGTGCTCACGGCGACCCTGTTCGTGGGCGGCGTCCTGTTGCTGCTGCGCCGGACACTCGGCCGCACCCTCGTCGTCGCGGGGGCGGCGCTCGCACTGGTGGCCACGGTGCTCGCGAACGGCGCGGTCCGCGCCTACTTCTTCGCCGAAGTGGACGGGGAGCCGCTGGTGACGAGCGAGGTGGCCGCGTTCGCCTTGTTCGTGATGACCTTCGCCGCGCTGGTGCTGTCGGTGATCAGGCCGACCTCGGACTGGCTGGAGGGACGGCGGCGTGACGACGAGGAGCCGTCGAAGCAGGATCGGCTTCCCGGCTGGTAGCCGGGGATGGAACAAGGATTCGGCAAGGGGAGAAATGACCTACCAGCAATACCCGCCGCAGGGCGGCTACCCGGCCTACCCACCACCGGGAATGGCACGGCAGCCGAGCGGTGCGACCGCGATCATGGCCGGGATCTTCGCGATCCTCGGCGGGCTCTGGTTCCTCGCCGGGGTCGTGTCCCACGTCATCGAGCTCTCCCACTACGTCGATTCGTTCCTCGTGATCGGGGCGGTGCTGGACCTCGTCAGCGCGGCTCTGCTCCTGGGCGGCGGGATCCTGTTGCTCTTGCGCAAACGCGCCGGACGGCTGCTCACCGTGATCGGAGCCGCGGGCGCGATCGGTTTCGTGGCGCTGACCTTCCTGTTCCGGGCGATCGGCTCGAGCTTCTACTTCTCGTACGGCGGGGTGATGCTGCACTTCGGCTTCGGCTGGCTCCTTTTCGTGGTCCTGATCCCGGCGATCGTGACTCTCGTCCTGGCGCTGATCCCGCCGACGGGGCGCTGGCTGGCGGCCAAGAACGCGGCCGCGCAGCCGCCGAACTTCGGGTACCCGCAGCAGCCCGGGTATCCGACGGCTCCCGGTGCCCAGCAGCAGGGACAGCCACCCGCGCAGTGGTGAGTTCAATCCCAGACGATGGGATCTCGAGTGGGTGGCCGTACCCTTGGTGGTATGGCCGACGATTACTCTCTGCTGGGCTTCGAGACGCGCGCGATCCACGCCGGGCAGACCCCTGATCCCCGGACCGGCGCGGTCATCGTGCCGATCTACCAGACCTCGACTTACGCGCAGGACGGCGTCGGCGGCACGCGTGAAGGCGACTACGAGTACTCCCGCACCGCGAACCCCACGCGCACCGCGCTGGAGGTCGCGCTGGCGGCGCTCGAAGGCGCGCGGCACGGTCTGGCGTACGCGTCGGGGATGGCGGCCAGCGACGTCCTCCTGCGGGCGACCCTGCGGCCGGGAGACCACCTCGTGCTCGGCAACGACGCGTACGGCGGCACGTTCCGGCTGATCGACAAGGTGCTCAGTCTGTGGGGCGTCGAGCACACGGTCGCCGACCTGGGGAACATCGCCGAGGTCCGGGCGGCGATCCGGCCCGAGACGAAGCTGATCTGGTGCGAGTCGCCGACGAACCCGATGCTCGGGATCGCCGACATCGCCGCGCTGGCCGAGGTCGCGCACGGTGCCGGTGCCCGCCTGGTCGTCGACAACACCTTCGCCACGCCGTACCTGCAGAACCCGCTTTCGCTGGGTGCCGACGTCGTCCTGCACTCGACGACCAAGTACCTCGGCGGGCACTCCGACGTCGTCGGCGGTGCGATCCTGACGAACGAGGACGAACTGCGCGAGCAGCTGTTCTACCTGCGCAACGCGGCGGGCGCGGTGCCCGGCCCGTTCGACGCGTGGCTGACCCTGCGCGGGATCAAGACGCTCGCGCTGCGGATGGAGCGGCACAGCGACAATGCCGAACTGATCGCCCGGATGCTGCTGAAGCACCCGAAGGTCGAGCGCGTCTACTACCCGGGCCTGCCGGAGCACCCCGGCCACGAGGTCGCCTCGAAGCAGATGCGCCGCTTCGGCGGGATGATCTCGTTCACCCACGTCGACGGCGAGCAGGCCGCTCTCGAAGCAGCGTCGAAGACGAAGCTGTTCATCCTCGCCGAGTCGCTGGGCGGGATCGAGTCGCTCATCGAGCACCCGGGCCGGATGACCCACGCGAGCACCGCCGGGTCGACGCTGGAGGTGCCGGACAACCTGCTGCGCCTGTCCGTCGGCATCGAGGACGGCAGCGACCTGGTCGCCGATCTGGCCCAGGCTCTGGGCTGACCGCCGCCGAGCCCAGAGAGTGAGCAAGGGACCTTTGCTGTCGTTCGCGTAGCCATGCTAAGCAAATGACAGCAAAGGTCCCTTGCTCCTTTCGCGCTGGTCAGCGCGGTGTGGTGGGAGGAATCGCCCGGCTAAGGGCGGAAGTTGCTGGGCGTGACGCCGCTCTTCGCGTCCGCCTCGTGCGAAGTCCCCTGCGGCGCGGCGGGCAGCTCCGAGCCGTCGACGCAGCCGCCGACCAGCTCGATGTGGTTGTCGTGCCGGATGTACTGGCCAGGGTCCACGCAGCCGGCGCGGTCGACCGTGTAGACGGCGGCGCCGGTCAGCAGCGCGGCCGAAGTGAGTGCCAGCACGACCGGGAGCATCCCGGCGGAGCGGGTCGCCCGGACCCTGCCGATGTTCCCCCGTGCCATGTGCGCTCCCTGGTCGCCTTCGCCGACGCCGTCAAGAGTACCCGGACCGCGAACTTGTCACGTGACGTATCCGTCAGGTGGCATCATGCGGCCGCGAAATCAAGGGGTCCTAAGTGGACGGCTGACCGGTGATCGCGGCGACCGCGAGTTCGCGTTCGGGCTCGCCGACCTCGGGCAGGGTGAACCGCAACGCCCGGATGTGACCGAGGAGTTCGGGGTCGGGAGCGACGCCGTGCTCACGCAGGTAGTAGGCGACCGCGCCCGGCCAGTACCACCGGCCGTCCGTCCGGAAGTTCAGCGGCACCAACGGCTCCCTGTCGGGGTCGAAGGCGTCGGCGTCGTAGGACCGCGACGCCAGCACGACCGGCGCGCCGTCGAGGTACCGCAGCACCCGGTCCCGCTCGGCCGGCGACAGCGGCTCGCGGTTCACCACCGGATGCCCCGACTCGTCGAGGCCGTCGTGGACCCGCGGGACACGCAGTGCCTCCGGGGTTTCGGCGAGCGGAGTCGCCACCGCGGGTTCGGCCGGCGGGGCGGCGTCGAGCCCTGCTCGCTGCCGCAGCCAGGGCGGGATGGACTGCTCGGCGCGCGGGAAGAACCGCAGCTCGTCCTGGAAGCCGATCTGCGGCGGCGCCTGCCGCCACGGCGGCTCCACGTCCACGAGGAAGTCCGTGCCGAGCACAGTCGCCGAACCGTAGACCAAGATCGCGCTCAGCCAGGTCCCGCGGCCGGGCTGGTACATCCCCGCCCGCAGGTTGCCGAGCAACTGCACGGCTTCCTGGCTCGGCTGCACGGGACGCGGCAGACCGTCCTGACCGGTGACGAGCAGGTCGACCTCGACATGCCGGCCCGCCGCCCGGTACTCGACGCGCATCTGCTGCCAGCCGGGCGGCAGCGGCGTCGCGAGGGCATGGCCGATCTGCCAGACGAGCTGCTGTTGCTGCTGCTGGTTCAACGGCACTTGTGGTCGGCTCATGTCCCCTCGCTCACCGATGGTCAGTCCGCCTGGCCGGCGGCACGTCGCTGAAGCCACTCCGCGCGTTCACCGGTCCGCGGGTAACGCTCCAGCTCCTGGGCGAAGAACCCGGCGGGCGGGACGTGATCCCAGTCGGGCTCGCCGTCCCAGTCGTACTCCACGGAGTACCCGCCCGGGTGCACCATGTGATAGCGGACCGAGGTCCAAGCGCCCTCGTCCGGCTGGGCCATGCTGTCCCGCAGCTCCACGAAGAAGTCCGCGACCCCCGTCGGCGGCGTCCACGGCGTGCTCGTGCCCATCACGGTAAGCACATGGGCCGAGATCTCGACGTAGTCGCCCACCGAACGGAAGTTGAGGAACAGCTGCTCGTAGTCCGACGGTACGGAGTGCACCATCCAGGTGGTGAACTCCTTGAACAGTTGATTGGCCTGTGCCGCGCTCGTCGGCACAACGGGCATGGGCATCAGTCGCGCTCCTTGTCGTTCGCCGCCGCGAGCTTCTCACCGAGCCAGGCCGGGATGTGTTCGGGATCCCTGGGGAACATCTTCAGGTCTTCGACGTAGTGCTCGGGCTCCATGGGCGGCGTGAGCACCGGCTCGTAGTCGTTGTTGTAGTTGTAGAAGATCGCTCCCGGCGGATTCATCGAGATCCGGGCGGAGAACCACGTGCCGCGGCCGGGCCGGTACAGCAGCGTGCGCAGCTTCGCCAGGATCACGTTCAGCTCGTGCGGCGGCGAGATCTCCGGCCGGGAACCGTCGTCCATGATGACGGTGAGGCCGAGATCCTGCGCCGGCACCGTCATCGCGCTGACCAGGTCGATGCGCCGCCAGCCTTCCACGGGGACGAGATTCAGCAGCGCGGTGCCGAGCTGCTGGATCAGGTCCTCGTGACTCTCACCTCCGGAAGTCATCGGGCCAGAGTGGGTCGTTGTGGTCATTGGGGAAGCTCCTGACGATTACCGAGATCCGGCCTTCGGCGTCCGGGCCGTAAGCCCGGTACTGGCGGGTGTGCGCGTCGTCGACGCCGGGATCCCGGAGTTCGAAAATATCCTCGTTCTCCAACCTACTAGCGAGGCCGGAGTCGTCCCGATTCCGCTCCATCTGGTACCAGCTGTCGTCGGGATCGTAGGTGCCTTCGAGCTCCTTGGCGCCCGCGTTGCTGTTGTCCACCCTGCCTTGCGCGCCCTGGTTGCTGCCTTCGCCGGAGCCGCCGACGGACGTGCCGCGGTGGTGGCCGCCGTCGTCGATGTTCTTCCCCGACGCGTCCTTGCCGCCGTCCGCCCCGATGGTGGACTGCGCCGTGCCGTCGCGCCGGACGTTGCTGGCGCCACCGGGATCCGGCGGGGCGGAGGTCACCACCGAGTTGCCCCGCTCGTCGGTCCGGTGGATCTCGCCCGGGGAACGACGGTTGAGCGGGTTGCCGTCCTTGTCGTGCATCTCCAGGCCGTGGTCGACCCGGATCGTCGCGTTGGGCGGCGGGTTGTTCAGATCCGGGTTGAACGGCTGCCCGGTGTGCAGGTGGGTGATCCGGCCGTCCGGCCCGGTCTGGAAGGAGCCGTAGGGCAGGCCGTCCTTGTCCACCACGTGGATACGGGTGTTGGGCGGCAGGTTGTCGCGGCCCGCGATCGGGTCCTTGGCCGCGATCTTGTCGCTGATCGCCTTGCGCTGGGCGTCGCTGAGCGCGTCCGGGTCACCGTCGACGAATCCGCGTGGATCCTTGCTCCGCGGCGGCGGCTGATGCGAGTAGGTGACCTCGCGATCGGGCGTGGGCCAGGAATCCTGGACCTTGCTGGCGTTCTTGGTGCCGTAGTGGCCGTCCTGGGTGATGTCCGCTCCCTGGGCGGCCCCCACCTCGGCGTTCGTCCGGCCACGCTGACCGCTGGTGGTGTCGACGTGGGTGATACGGCCCGTGTCGTCGGTGTAGAAGTCGCCTCGCGGATGCCCGTACTCGTCGGTCGGCTGGTGCACGCTGTTCGGCCTGAGCGTGGGGTTGCCGTCCGCGTCGAGCTTCGGGCTGCCGTCCTCGTTGGCGTGGAGGCGGTTGAAGGGCTGGTCTTGGCGCACGGCGTTCGGGTGCGGCACCGGATCGCCTTGCGGCGGCGGCGGGTTGAACTCCTGGCCGTGTTCCGGCCGCCCGTCCGGCCCGACGTGATACTCCTCGTGGAGCGGCCCTCGGTCGATCCGGTAATTGCTGTCCGGCAACGGTTCCCTGAGTTCGGGATTCGGCCGGTCCGGTGTGCTTTCCGGGGTTTCGACCCACCTGACGTTGCGCTCACCGTCGGTCTGGAAGCTGCCGCGGGGATTCCCGTCGGCGTCCGTGACGTGGTAGCGGGTGTTCGCGTCGAGGTCGGTGCGGCGGCTGAACGCCTCGTCCGCGCGGGGTGCGCGTGGGTCGTCCGCCTCGATCCGCACCTGATCGCGGGGCTTCGGCGGCGACTCGATGTGGTCGACCCGGGTGACGTCCTGTTTGCCGTGCGGGGTCTTCACGTCGGTGTGCGTCACCGTCCGGACGTTGCCGTCCGCGTCGGTCGGGAAGGTGTCGTGGCGATGGCCGACCTGCACGCGGTAGTCGGAGTTCGGCGCCGGGCGCATGACCTCCGGGTTACCGGGGCCGTGCAGCTTGTTCGGCGCGACGGCGTCGACATGTGTCACGTTGCTGTTCGCGTCGGTGTAGACCCGGCTGCGGACGTTGCCGTCCGCGTCGGTGATGTCGTATCGCGTCTCCGGGTCGAGCTTGCGCGGAGGCGTTGTCGGATCGAAGAACGACTGATCGTCGCCCAGCCGGACGGGACGAGCGGGCGGCGTGAAATCGGGCTCCTGCCAGCGTCCGTCGATCTGATGCTGAGGGTTGAGGTCGTCGCCCTGCCCGCGATCGCGGGCGCTGTCGGCGTCCACGTCCTGCTTGTCCGCGTGTGAGGTGTCCGGGGTGAAGCCGTCGTCGCTCGCCCGGCGGGCGGTGCCGTCGGGGCTGTGGACGTCCCATTCGCCGTTCGGCGGGATCTTGGGCCGGGGGCGGCCATCGGGACCGATCTCGTAGTCGGACGAGAAGACGCGGCCGTTCGAGTCGGTCCAGGCAGGCTTGCTCGGCGCCATCACTTCGGTGTCGAGCTCCCGCGACAGACGGCGCGCGAAGTCGTTCGAGCCGGCGTCGCAGCCGATCAGCCGGATCGGGCGGCCGTCGTAATCCCCGTTGCGGCGCAGGATGTCCGCGAACTCTTCCGGGGTGTAGGTGCGGTTGCCGATGCGGGCGTGGCCGTCCGGCGTGACGTGTACGTCGACGGTGTAGCGGCCGTCCGGGTCCGGCTGGACCCGGTGCGGCAGGTCGCCCATGTCCGAGTCGCCGCGGTGGTACGAGCTGCCCGCCGGAGTGCTCTCGGAATGCCGCTGGTTGACCTCGTCCGGTGTCAGCGGACGATCCGGCTCGGCGTCGGGGCCGCGGTCGTGCGGTGAACCGTCGGGGTCTTGGCGCGGGCCGTGCCCGTCGGGACCGTGACCGTCCGGCGAGTGCGGCGGCCCGGAGTGGCCTCCTGGACCACGGCCGCCCGGACCGGTGTGGCCGGGGCCGGGGCCGCCGGGGCGGTTGCCGGGGCCGTGGGAGCCGGGGGTGCCGGTGTGCGGTTGGGCGCCGGGGCCGAAGTCGTTGCCACGGGCGACCGGCTGCGGCTGATGCGGCTGGTTCGGCCGTCCGCCGGGGCCGGTCTGGCCGGGACCGCGGCTGGGGCCGGTGTGGGTGTCCGGGGTGCGCGGGGCGTTCGTGTCCGGGGTGCGCGGCGAGCCGGGCGTGCCCGTCCAGCCGCCACCCTGCGGCCTGCCACCGGGCGAACCCGGGGTACCGCCGGGAGTGCCGCCCGGAGCGCCTTGAGGCGGCATGCCGCCGGCCATCGGCTGGCCCTGCGGCGGGACACCGGGCGAACCGTCGCCGCTGGAACCACCGCGCTGCGAAGGCATGTGAGACGGGCCGGCGTCGCCCAGACGCGGCGCTGTGGGTGCGGTGCCGCTGGTCGTCGTGCCGCTGTCGGTCGGCCTGGTGGGGCTGCCGCCGTCGTTGCCGCCGTGGTGACCGGGCGACGAGTCGGTACGAGGGGTGGGGGAACCGCCGCCGTCACCGCCGTGCGTCCGGGGCGAGCCGCCGCCGTCGCCGGTGTGGCTCGGGGAGCCGCTGTCGGTACGGGTGTGCGGGGCGGGGGAGCCGCCGTCGGGTGTATTGCTCGGAGAGCCGCTGTCCGCACGGGTGTGCGGAGTGGGAGACCCGCCGTCCGGTGTGTGGCTGGGGGATCCGCCGGTGTCGGCCCGTGTGTGAGGAGCGGGGGAGCCGCCGTCGGCACGGGTGTGCGGAGCGGGTGATCCGCCGTCCGGTGTGTGGCTGGGGGATCCGCCGGTGTCGGCCCGCGTGTGAGGAGCGGGGGAGCCGCCGTCGGCACGGGTGTGCGGGGTGGAGGAGCCGCTGTCCGGTGTGTGGGTCGGAGAACCACCGGTGTCCGCCCGCGTGTGCGGTGCGGGAGAGCCGCCGTCGGGTGTGCGGCTGGGCGAACCGCCGGTGTCCGCGCGGTTCGGGCTCGGCGAGCCGCCGTCGGACGCGCGGTTCGGCGTGCCGGAATCGCCGGGGGAACCACTGTCGGACCGGGCGGTGCTGGGGGAACCGTTGCCGCCGGAACCACTGTCCGAAGTGGACGATCCGTCGCCCGTGCGATCGGGAGAGCCGCCGTCGGAACGGGACGACGAGCCGCCGCTGTCCCTTGTGGACGATGAGCCGCCGCCGTCGCCGCGGGTGGTGCTCGACGGGCCGCCGGAATCGCCGGAGCCGCCCGAATCGCCGTCGGAGCCGTTCGAGCCGTTGGAGCCGTCGCCCGAGCCGGTGCCGTTCGAGCCGTCGCCGGAGCCGCTACCGTCGCCGTCCGGACCGTCCCCGGAACCTGAGCCCGAGCCGCCGCCGGACCCACCGGATCCGCCGCCGCTGCCGCCGCGCTGGATGAACCCGCCCGACTTGATGTTCTTGGTGTTGATCACGTCCAGGCCGGTGACCTTGCCCGCGATCTTGCCGAAGATCTTGATGATCTTCTCGAAGACGTCGGCCAGCTTGCCGAGCAGCGGCGAGACCCGCCGCATCGCGTCGCACAGTTCCTTGAGCTTGTCGGCGATCTTCGCGGCCCACTTGGCGATCGCGGTGACGGCCTGCGCGACCACCACGGGCGTGCCGAAGCCGAGGGAGAACACCGTCTCCATGACCCACGCGATGAGCTTGCCGACCGCGTCCGCGATCAGCTGGCGGATGAACTCACGGACGAACGCGACGATCTCGCCGAAGATCATCACGACGGTGCTGATCGCGCCCGCGACCGTCGCCGCGCCGCTGATCGCCTCGGCCTGTTCCGCGGCCTGCTTGCGGTACTGGTCGGCCGCCTCGCCCGTCCAGCCGGTCGTGCCGTTCTTGACCGCGTTCGAGAACTCGACCTGGGTGTCTTCCAGCTTCTTGGCTACGTTGCCCCAGGTTTCGGAGTACGACTGGATGACCGGCGGATCGCCGGCGACGGCGTCCAGCATGTCCTTCAGCGGCTGCATGTGTTCCATCAGGAACGAGGCGACCGACGACATCAGGTAGCCGAACGGGTCGATCGCGGCGCTGGCGAGCTCGCCGGCCAGGCTCAGCACGCCGAGCCCGCCGCCGATCCAGTCGCCGTTCGAGATGCCGTTGAAGGCGTCCATGGCCGACTCGGCGACACCGATGCCCGCCGCGTAGCCGTATTCGCTGTTCCCGGCCGTCAGCGGACCAGGGCCGTCGCCATCCGTCGGCGCCTTCGCGACGAGCGGGTTTCCCTCGGGCATCAGTCAGGCACCTGCGCGTTCTTGAACTCGGCGGCGAAGTTCTCGTCCTGCGTCTGGTAGGCGTTGGACGCGGACCGCACGTTGTTCGCCACCGCCGTCGCGGCCTCGACGGCCTTGTTCAGCGCGTTGATGCCGAACTCCTCGACCGGGTCGAGCATCATCCGGAACGGCTGGCAGATGATGCCGTACGCGTCGGTCGGCATGCTCACCTGCTGCGCGGCGTCGACCGCCGTGCGCAGGCCGTCGGCGATGCCGTCGATCTGCTTGGCGTGCGCGTCGAGGTCTGCGCCGAGCTCAAAACCCTTGCCTGCCATGGTTTCTCCCCTCTACCAGGCCGGATGGAACGACTACGAAAGAATGCTGCCGCCGAAGTCGTCGTCATCGTCGTCCTGCGTGCGGCGGCGACGCGGGATCGGCTTCGGCTGAGGTGGATTCTGGGGCGGGCCTGCCTGCGCTGGCGGCGGAGCGGGATCGTCCTCCTCGGGGCCGAAGCGGTGGTGCCGCTCGGGCTCCGGCGGTGCGAGGTCCTCCTCCGGCGGAGCTTCCGGGAAGGTGCTCTGCGCCTCCGCGATCACCCTGTTCGCCGTCTCGTCGCTGGTGCCGACGGTCTCGGCCATCGCCGCCTGCAGCAGTTCCGGGATCCGCGACTGCGCGAGCTGGACGAGGCGCATGACCTGCGCCGAGACCTCCGCCATTCGTTTACCGCTCGCGGCTTCGGAGATGACGAGGTTCGTGAGGAGGCCCTTCGAGTCGATGGTGACCTCGATGGTGTTGTCCTTCGACCGCTCGGTCACCGTCTGACCCTGCATGCGGGCGGCCATCGCCTGATAGCGCGCGGCGGTCTCCTGGATCTGCTTCGTCCAGTTGTCCACCATGCGTTCGCTGGCGTCGACGTTGTCCGGCATCGGGACCCTTCCAAGCTGCGTGATGACGTCTTCACACTGACGGTCCGGAGAGGCGTCCGGTTCCGGGTGCGCTCGAAGTTTAGTTCCCGTCCGGTGTACCACCCTCCGCCGACAAAGTCGGCCCCGTCACGTAGTGAAAGGGCCCCTCACCGCACGAAGTGCGATGAAGAGCCCTTTCACGCCCTGCGAACTGCCGGGGTCAGAGGTTGCCTCGACGCTGCGCCGATGGCGCCTCGCCGTTAAAGATTGCCTCGGCGCTCCTGCTCACGCTCGATCGCTTCGAACAGGGCCTTGAAGTTGCCCTTGCCGAAGCCGAGCGAACCGTGCCGCTCGATGAGCTCGTAGAACACCGTCGGGCGGTCGCCGATCGGCTTGGTGAAGATCTGCAGCAGGTAGCCGTCCTCGTCGCGGTCGACCAGGATGCGGTGCTCCTTGAGCTTCTCGATCGGCACCCGGACCTCGCCGATCCGCGCGCGCAGCTCCGGGTCGTCGTAGTAGGAGTCCGGGGTGTCTAGGAACTCGACGCCCGCCGCGCGCATCGCCTTCACCGTCGTGACGATGTCGTTGGTGGCCAGCGCGATGTGCTGGCAGCCCGCGCCGCCGTAGAACTCGAGGTACTCGTCGATCTGCGACTTCTTCTTCGCGATCGCCGGCTCGTTGAGCGGGAACTTGACGCGGTGGTTGCCGTTGGAGACCACCTTGCTCATCAGCGCCGAGTACTCGGTCGCGATGTCGTCGCCGACGAACTCCGCCATGTTCACGAAGCCCATGACGCGGTGGTACCAGTCGACCCAGTAGTCCATCTTGCCGAGTTCGACGTTGCCGACGCAGTGGTCGACGGCCTGGAACAGCCGCTTCGGCGCGCCTTCGGGCCGGACGATCTTGCTCTCGCGCGGCTCGTAGCCGGGCAGGTAGACGCCGGTGTACTTCGACCGGTCGATCAGCGTGTGGCGGGTCTCGCCGTAGGTCGCGATCGCGGCGATGCGGACGGTGCCGTGCTCGTCGGAGACGTCGTGCGGCTCTTCGAGGACGGTGGCGCCCTGCGCGCGGGCGTGGTCGATGCACTTGTCGACGTCGGCGACCTCGAGGGCGAGGTCGATGACGCCGTCGCCGTGACGGCGGTGGTGGTCGAGCAGCGCGGAGTCGGGCTTGACGCCACCGGTGATCACGAAGCGGGCCGAGCCCGACTTCAGCACGAACGACTTGCGCTCGAAGTTCCCGGTTTCGGGGCCGGAGTACGCGATGAGCTGCATGCCGAACGCGACCTGGTAGAACCAGGCGGTCTGCGTGGCGTTGCCCGCGATGAACACCACCGCGTCCATCGACTTCACCGGGAAGGGGTCGGTCGAAGAGTCGTGGTCGACGAGGCCGACGAGCTGACGCAGCTGGTCGTAGCTCACGTCGTCAAGAGCACCCTGGGGTTCCACTGTGTGCGTCATGCCCAGAAGCATCCGAGTGCGTGACAAAATGCGCAATGGTCAAAGATTTTGCTGCGCACTATGTCCAGTGAGAGGGCGGGAGGCGCAGTCAAAGTGGGCAACCTGCGTAGGAGGTAGGCACGATGTCGGACTCGCTCGACGCGCTGGACGCGCGGCTGCTGCTGTTGCTCACCGACTCGCCCCGGCTCGGCGTGCTCGAATGCGCCCGCCGTCTCGGCGTCGCGCGGGGCACCGTGCAGGCGAGGCTGGACCGGCTGACCGAACGCGGGATCCTCGGCGGGTTCCCGCCCGAACTCGACCTCGCGGCGATGGGCTACGGCCTCACCGCGTTCGCCGTACTGGAGATCGCGCAGGGCCGCCGGGCCGAGGTCGCGGAGGCGCTGTCCGCCATCGACGAGGTCTGCGAGGTCCACGCGACGACCGGGCAGGGCGATCTCTTCGTGCGGATGGTGGCGCGCAACAACGACGACCTGCAGCGTGTGGTGGACGAGGTGGTCGGCGCGCCGTACGTGCGGCGGACGTCGACGTCGATCGCATTGTCGACGCCGGTTCCGCCGCGCGTACGGCCGCTGCTCGAACGGCTGGCGAGGAGCTAGCCCACCTGGCTCAGGTACCGCTTCGCCGACCGCTGGACGGCCTCGTGCCCGTCCGTGCGGATGATCGCGTCCCACCAGGCGCCGTAGATCGCCTCGAACGCGTACGGTTCGAGCAGTTCGGCCGCGCGGCGGACGACCTCGGGGCGCTCCGGGATCAGGTTCGGGTAGCTGTACATCATGCCGACGAAGCGGCGGTCCGGGATGACCTGCAGGATGTCGCCCGAGAGCACCGCGCCGCGGCCGTTCTCCCCGGCGGGCCAGTGCAGCACGGTGCCGCCGGCGAAATGCACGCCGAGGTTGATGAGCCGCAGGCCGGGGGCGACGTCGAGGGTCGTCCCGCTCCACAGCTTGATCGCCGGATCCGGCCTGCCGATCCACTGCTGGTCGCCCTCGTGCAGGTAGATGGGCGCGTCGAAGGCGTGAGCCCACTCGACCATGGTGGTGTAGTAGTGCGGGTGGCTGATCGCGATGCCGGTGAGCCCGCCGAGGTCACGGACCTTGGCGACGAGGTCGTCGTCGATGAAGCCCGCGCAGTCCCACAGGAAGTTGCCGGATTCGGCCTTGACCAGCAGCGCGCGCTCGCCGATGGCGAAGTTGGGAGTGGACCCGACTCCGATGAGGCCGGGCCCCTGCTCCTCGATGCGGGCCTGATACGTCCCGCTCGCGCGGACGGCGTTCAGATCGGTCCACCGCTGTCCGGCCTGCGGGATGTACTGACGTTCGTCCTCGCAGATCGGGCAGTCGGACCGGGGTTCCGCGTACTGCATGCCGCAGGCGACGCAGATGGGGTGTTCGCTCATCGTTTCCCTCCAGAATTCTCCGGAGGTCACGCTAACGGCTCATATGCGCGCCCGGCCATGCAGTGTCGATTGTCGCGCGCTGACGAAAACTCGCCGAAGAGGCGCCGGTTCGCAGTCGAACTCGCGCTGCGTGGAGGGCGCCTCTTCATCGAGTTTCCGGGGCCTTCGGCCGCAAGCGGCGCGCGACGGGTGAAGTCTCCGTCGGGCGCTGGACGCCCTTGGGGAGACCAGCGGCGCACTTACTTGCCGGTGTACGGCACGGCCTTGACGAGCGTCACCTTCTGGATGCTGCCGTTGGGCAGCTCGTACTCGCGGGTCTCGCCCTCTTTGGCGCCGAGCAGCGCCTTGCCGAGCGGTGACTCCGGCGAGTAGACGTCGAGGTCGCCCTCGGTGCCCTCTTCGCGGGTCGCCAAGAGGAAGTTCTCGTCCTCGTCGTCACCGTCGTAACGCACGGTGAGGACCTTGCCCGGTCCGGCGCTGCCGTCGTTGGCGGGCGGCTCGCCCACCTTGGCCGAGCGGAGGAGCTCCTGGAGGTGGCGGATGCGGGCCTCGTGCTGGCCCTGCTCCTCGCGGGCGGCGTGGTAGCCGCCGTTCTCCTTGAGGTCGCCCTCTTCCCGGCTGTCGTTGATCTTCGCAGCGATGACCGGGCGGAGCTCGATGTAGTGGTCGAGTTCCTGCTTGAGCCTGTCGTAGGCATCCTGGGTCAGCCAGGTCACCTTTGTGTCGCTCACGGTCACCATCTCCTAGTAGGGCCTGCCAGGCTTGGGTGTACAAGCCGGCCACCGGACCGGCATGGCGCGCCGGCCTGGCTGAGATAAAGGAAAAACACGGCCCGTCTTGGGCCGTGCCGGTAGATCAGAGTAACACGGCGCGAGGCATCGCCGCCGGTGGAATTCGGTCGCGCCTCGGCGTTGGGCGCCTGTTTCACCCCGTTGGCCGCTATGGCCTTGACAGGTACCGTGGTACGTCGTATGAGCATCCGAAGATATCAGCCGTGACCGGCCTTCCGATGCTCTTGATGGTGGTCGTCACCCGGCTGTTCTTCGAACCAGGCTGAATGAGGACCTCTTTACGGCCGCTTTCGGCCCCCGCCTTGTCGCGGACCCGGACGACGCACACGCCGGGCCGGTTCACATCGTCCCTGGTCACGTTGATGGTGATCTCCATCGCGTCGCCCGGTTTCTCGTCGAACGAGACGCGTTCGCCCTCGATGGGCGCGCTGCCGAAGTTCGAGTACGCGACATAGGCGATCCCGCCGCTGACCAGCAGCGCGATCACGCCGAACACCAGCCGCCGCCAGCGGGCGGGCTTCGCGGCACGGGTCTTGCCGTACCGGTCTCCCGGCACGTCCGTCCGGGTGTTTTCCGCGGTGGGAGCGTCCTGTCCCGTGCTCAACCCGGGCCTCCCGGTTGGTGTCGTCGTGCTCGCAGGGACAATGGGGGCGTATGCGAGTGGTTCCCCTCGAGTATCCGCGCCCGGCCGGGCGGCCCGTCAGGCAGGGTCTGGAGGGGAATAGGGAACGAGAAGGGGACGTTCGGAGCATGGTGTCTGCCGATGAACCGCCGAAGTCACGCCTCCGCCTGATGGCGGTGCACGCGCACCCCGACGACGAGTCGAGCAAGGGTGCCGCCACCATGGCCAGGTACGCCGCCGAAGGGCACGAGGTCATGGTCGTGACCTGTACCGGCGGCGAAGCGGGCAGTGTGCTGAACCCGGCCATGGACCGTCCCGAAGTACTGACCAACATGACCGAGATCCGCCGGGAGGAGATGGCCCGCGCGGCCAAGATCCTCGGCGTGAGCCACACCTGGCTCGGGTTCATCGACTCGGGCCTGCCCGAGGGCGACCCGCTTCCGCCGGTGCCCGAGGGCTCGTTCGCGGTCATCCCGCTCGAAGAGTCCACCGGTGCCCTGGTGAAGGTCATCCGCGAGTTCCGTCCGCACGTGATCGTCACCTACGACGAGAACGGCGGGTACCCGCACCCCGACCACATCCGCACGCACGAGATCTCGGTCGCGGCCTTCGACGCCGCGGGCGAGGCGGAGCGGTACCCGGATGCTGGCGAGCCGTGGCAGCCGATGAAGCTGTACTACGTGCACGGGTTCTCGCGCGCCAGGATGACCGTGTTCCACGAGGCCCTGCTCGCGCGCGGCCTGGAGTCGCCGTACGAGGAGTGGCTCAAGTCGTGGGACCCGGACAAGGCCGACGTCATGGAGCGGGTGACCACGCGCGTCGAATGCGGCGAGTACTTCGAGCAGCGTGACGAGGCGCTCAAGGCGCACGCCACCCAGATCGACCCGAACAGCCGCTGGTTCGCCGTCCCGCGCGACCTGCAGCGCGAGGTCTGGCCGACCGAGGAGTACGAGCTGGTCCGCTCACTGGTGGACAGCACCCTGCCGGAGGACGATCTGTTCGCCGGCTTGAAGGAGGGTTAGATGAGTTTCGTGGTGCCGGCGTTCGCCGTCGTTCCGGTGACGGTGTCGTCGCAGTTCCTGGCGCAGCAGCCGGGCAACGGCGACAACGGCGGCCAAGGTGAGGACTTCGGCAAGTCGTCGCCGGTGGGTTTCCTGATCCTGATCCTGTTCCTGATCGCCGTCGCGCTGCTGGTGCGGTCGATGACCAAGCACCTGAAGCGGCTGCCGGAGAGCTTCGACGAGCCCGCGGAGGAGACTCCCGCTTCGGCTGACGAGGCTGTTGAAGCCCCGAAGGCCGAGAGCGAGCCGGTCGCGAAGGCCGAGAAACCGACCGCCAAGTCCGACTGAGCGCTGCAATGAAGGGGTCTTTCATAGCAAAATTTGCAATGAAAGGCCCCTTCATTGCACGCCCGAAGCGCGTCAGAGGCGCGGATCGACCGGATCCGACTCCAGCGCCAGCACGGCGAACACGCACTCGTGCACCCGCCACAGCGGTTCCCCGCGCGCCAGCCGCTCCAGCGCCTCCAGCCCCAGCGCGTACTCGCGCGACGCCAGTGCCCGCTTGCGGTTGAGCCCCCGCTTGCGCAGGCGCGAGAGGTTCTCCGGCAGCGTGTAGTCCGGCCCGTAGATGATCCGCAGGTATTCGCGCCCGCGCACCTTCACCCCGGGCTGCACCAGTCCGCGCGCGCCGCGCGTCAGGTTCGCCGCCGGTTTGACGACCATGCCCTCGCCGCCCGCGCCGGTCAGCTCCAACCACCAGTCGACGCCGCGTGCCACCGACGCCGGGTCGGTGGTGTCGACGGCGAGTGTCCGCGTGCGCGTGAACCGGTCGCCGGTGAGCCGGTCCAGCAGCGAAAGATGCCACTCGTGCGGCCGGTCGTGGTACGCGTGGCCCTCCGACGCCAGGAGCTGGAACGGTGCCAGCCGGACGCCGTCGAGGCCGTCGGTCGGCCAGCAGTAGCGCCGGTACGCCTGCCGGTACGCGTCCACAGTGGACTCGCGAGTCCGGGTGCGGGCCAACAGTTCCGACACGTCGATCCCGCGAGCGGCGGCCGCGTCCAGCGACGCGACGGCGGCGGGCAGCACGGACTGCGCCGCTGCGCCGACGGCCGCGTACTGGCCCGAGATCAGCGACCCGGCTTTCGCGCTCCACGGCAGCAACTCCGCGTCGAGCAGCAGCCAGCCGGTGTCCAGTTCCTCGAACAACTCCGACGCCGCTTCGCGCACATCGGCGAGCAGTCGCGCGTTCTGGTCCGGAGTGAAGAACGGACGGCCGGTGCGGGTGTAGACCGCGCCGGGCCCCTGGATCCCGAACCGCGCGGGGGCCACGTCGTCGTCACGGCACACGAGTACGACGGCCCGCGAGCCCATGTGCTTCTCCTCGCACAGGACGTGATCGACACCCGCCGCGCGGAACTCGGCGAATGCCTCCTCGGGATGTTCGAGGTAGCCGTCCGCGGCGGACGTCGAACACGGCGCCATGGTCGGCGGCAGGTACGGCAGCCAGCGCGGGTCGACGGCGAAGCGGCTCATCACCTCGAGCGCCGCCGCCGACTGTTCGGCGGATACCCCGACCCGGCCGTGGTGCCGGGTCTCGACGATCCGCTTCCCGGTGACGTCGCCCAGTTCCAGCACCGCGGGCTCGCGTCCGCCCAGCGGCCGCGCCGGTTCGAGCGGCCGGGCCGGCTCGTACCAGACCTTCTTCGCCTTCACCGAGACGACTTCCCGTTCCGGGTAACGCAAAGCGGTCAGCTTGCCGCCGAATACGCAGCCCGTGTCGAGACACATGGTCCCGTTGATCCACTCCGGCTCCAACGTCGGCGTGTGTCCATAAAGGACCATCGCCTTGCCGCGGTAGTCGCGTGCCCACGGCAGCCGCACCGGCAGGCCGTACTCGTCGGTCTCGCCGGTGGTGTCGCCGTACAGCGCGGTGCTCCGGACCCGGCCGGACGCGCGTCCATGGAACTTTTCGGGCAGGCCCGCGTGCGCGACGACGAGGTTGCCGCCGTCGAGGACGTAGTGCGCGACGAGTCCATCGCAGAAGGCGTGCGCCTTCGCGCGGAAGTCCTCGTCCTGCGCGGAAAGCTGCTCCAGCGACTCCGCGAGACCGTGCGTGGTCTTGACGTTGCGCCCGTTCAGCGCGCGGACCAGCTTCTGCTCGTGGTTCCCGCAGACGACCAGCGCGCTGCCCGCCTCGGCCATCGCCATCACGCGGCGCAGCACGCCCGGCGTGTCGGGGCCGCGGTCGACGAGGTCGCCGACGAAGACGGCGGTCCGTCCTTCCGGATGCACGCCGTCGACGTACCCCAGTTCGGCGAGCAGCTCGTCCAGTTCCTCGCGGCAGCCGTGGACGTCGCCGATGACGTCGAACGGTCCGGTCAGGTCGCGACGGTCGTTGCGCAGCGGCTCGACGACGATCTCCGCCTCGGCGATCTCGGCCTCGCTCCGCAACACGTGCACGCGACGGAAACCCTCGCGCTCCAACGACTTCAGTGAACGGTGCAGTTCACCGCGCTGACGCCGGACGACGTGCTCGCCGAAGTCGCGGTCCGGCCGGGCCGCGTTGCGTTCCTGGCAGACCTTCACGGGCAGATCCAGCACGATCGCCGTCGGCAGGACGTCGTACTCCTTCGCCAGCTTCAGCAGGCTCGCCCGCGACGCGCGCTGGACGTTCGTCGCGTCGATGACGGTGATCCGTCCCGCTTCGAGCCGCTTCGCCGCGACGTAGTGGAGCACGTCGAAAGCGGCGCCCGAGGCGCTCTGATCGTTCTCGTCGTCGGCCACCAGGCCGCGGAAGTAGTCGCTGGACAGTACTTGGGTGGGCGCGAAATGCGTCCGCGCGAAGGTCGACTTGCCGGAGCCGGAGGCCCCGACGAGCACGACGAGGGACATGTCGGGAATGGTCAGTTTCATGCCACGGCCTCCTTCCGAGACGTGAAGACCGCCATTTGGGTCGGCGGTCCTGATTCCTGGGACTCCTGTCCCACCGGCAGGTGGCGGACGTCGTAGCCGCGCCGTGCCGCGACTCCTTCGGCCCAGGTGCGGAACTGCTCGCGTGTCCACTCGAAACGGTGGTCGGCGTGCCGGAACCGGCCTTCTTCGAGGAATTCGAAGTGCCGGTTGTATTCGGCGTTCGGCGTCGTGACGAGCACCGTCCGCGGCGCGGCGACCCCGAACACGGCGTGCTCCAGCGCGGGCAGGCGCTCCTCGTCGACGTGCTCGATCACCTCCATCAGCACGGCCGCGTCGTAGCCGGCCAGCGACGGATCCGCGTAGGTCAGCGCGGACTGCTTCAGGGTGATTCGCGACTTGTCCTTGAGCCGCTTTTCGGCGATGTCGAGCGCGCTCGCGGACACGTCGACACCGACGATCTCGGTGAACGACGGCTCCTTCTGCAGCACTCGCAGCAACGCGCCACCACCGCAGCCGAGGTCGAGCACACGCCGCGCGCCCGCTGCCCGGAGCGCCGCGAGCACACTGCCCTGACGCTGGACGGCCAGCGGTTCGGGCCGGTCCGGCTGCTCGGTGACCCGGGCCTCGGCTTCGGCGGGCACGTCGTCCGCCTCGGCGAGCCGGTCGAGCGCGTACGAGACGATCGGGCGACGGCGTTCGAGGTACCGGTTGGTGATCAGGTCGCGTTCCGGATGCGCGGCGAGCCAGCCTTCGCCGACACGCAACAGCTTGTCCGCTTCGTCCTGGCCGATCCAGTAGTGCTTGTCGCCGTCGAGGGCGGGCAGCAGGACGTACAGGTGCCGCAACGCGTCCACGACGCGCTGGGTGCCGGTCAGCCGGAGGTCGACGTAGCGGGAATCGCCCCATTGCGGGAACTCGGGGTCGAGCGGGATGACCTTCGCCTCGACCTGCCACCCGAGCGGTTCGAAGAGCTTGTGGACGACCTCGGCGCCGCCGCGCGCGGTCAGCGACGGGATCCGGATCTCCAGGTCGAAGCGCTCGTCGACGAGTTCCGGCCGGTTCGCGCACCGGCCGGCCAGCGCCGTGGTGAAGGCGGCCCGCAGCGCCACCGCCAGGTACGAGCCGCCCGCGTACGGACGGTCGTTGACGTACTGGGTCAGCGAAGTGCCGCCACCGCGCACGAGGTCGACCGGGTCGATCTCGACCAGCAGCGCGACGGTGCAGCGTTCGCCGGACGCCTCCGGGTAGAAGACGTGCGCCGTCCCGGCCGAGAGCGTGAGCGATTGCGCCTTCTCCGGATGCTTGTGCAGGAGAAAGCCGAGGTCGGTGGCCGGGTTCCGGGTGGTGGTCATGGTCAGGAGCACCGGACGAGTGTCGCTCAGACGGCCGTTCTACGCGCCCGCTTTTCGCCATGCGACCCTGGTGACATGTCGAACCGCCTGAAGGCCGCGACCAGTCCGTACCTGCTGCAGCACGCCGGCAACCCGGTGGACTGGTGGCCCTGGGGCGAGGAGGCGCTGGCGGAGGCGAAGCGGCGGAACGTGCCGATCCTGCTTTCGGTCGGCTACGCCGCTTGCCACTGGTGCCACGTCATGGCGCACGAATCCTTCGAGGACGAAGCCACCGCGACGCTGATGAACGCGAACTTCGTCAACATCAAGGTGGACCGCGAGGAGCGCCCGGACATCGACTCGGTGTACATGGCGGCCACGCAGGCGATGACCGGTCAGGGCGGTTGGCCGATGACGTGTTTCCTGACGCCGGAGGGGGAGCCGTTCCATTGCGGCACCTACTATCCGCCGTCGCCGCGGCCGGGGATGCCGTCGTTCTCGCAGCTGCTCGTCGCGGTCGCCGAGGCCTGGGGAGAGCGCCCGGACGAGCTGCGTTCCGGCGCCCGGCAGATCATCGCCCACCTCACGGAGAAGAGCGGGCCGCTCCCTGAGTCCGTTGTGGACAGTGCGGCGTTGGACGCCGCGGTCGCCACGCTGCGCAAGGAGTTCGACACCGGCAACGGCGGATTCGGGGGAGCGCCGAAGTTCCCGCCGACGATGGCGTTGAACTTCCTGCTCCGCCACCACGAGCGCACCGGCGCCGACCTCGCCATGGTCGAGCACACCGCCGAGGCGATGGCGCTGGGCGGGTTGAACGACCAGCTCGCGGGTGGTTTCGCGCGGTACTCGGTCGACGCGCGCTGGGAAGTGCCGCACTTCGAGAAGATGCTGTACGACAACGGTTTGCTCCTGCGGTTCTACGCGCAGTTCCACGGCGTGACCGGGCACGAGTACGCGCGGCGGGCGGTCGAAGAGACGGCGGAGTTCCTGCTGCGCGACCTCGGGACGGCCGAAGGCGGATTCGCCGCGTCGCTCGACGCGGACACCGATGGCGTCGAAGGGCTCACCTATGTCTGGACGCCCGCGCAGCTCATCGAAGTCCTCGGCGAGGAGGACGGTGCCTGGGCGGCCGAGTTGTTCCAGGTGACCGAGCGGGGCAATTTCGAGCACGGCGCCTCGACGCTGCGACTGCGCGAACCGCATCCAGAGGACGAAACGCGTTATGAGCGGGTTCGCCGTGCGTTGCTGGCCGCGCGCAACGAGCGACCGCAGCCCGCCCGCGACGACAAGGTGATCGCCGCGTGGAACGGGCTCGCGATCGGCGCGCTCGCCAAGGCGGGCTCGCGGCTCGATCGTCCACAGTGGATCGAAGCGGCGGCTCGCGCGGCGGCTTTCCTGATGGACACCCATTTCGTGGACGGACGCCTGCGCCGGACTTCCCGCGACGGCGTCGTCGGCACTACGGCCGGGGTGCTGGAGGACTACGCGTGCCTCGCCGAGGGGCTGCTCGAACTCCACCAGTCGACCGGGGAACCGCGGTGGCTCGCCGACGCCGTCACGTTGCTGGACCTGGCGCTGGCCCATTTCGGCGTCCCGGACTCGACGGGTGCGTACTACGACACGGCCGACGACGCGGAAGTCCTGGTGCAGCGGCCTTCCGATCCGACCGACAACGCGAGCCCGTCGGGAGCCTCGGCCTTAGCGAACGCCCTGCTGACGGCGTCGGTCCTGGCCGGGCACGACCGGGTGGGCCGCTACCGCGAGGCGGCCGAGCAGGCACTCGCCCGCGCGGGACGGCTCGCCGCCCACGCGCCGCGGTTCGCCGGGCACTGGCTCACCGTGGCCGAAGCCGCCGCTGCCGGGCCGGTGCAGGTCGCCGTCGTCGGGCCGGATGCCGCTTCACGTGCGGATCTGCTGGCCGCGGCCGTCGCGTCGCTGCCCGACGGCGCTGTCGTCGTGAGCGGGACTCCGGATGCCGAAGGGGTGCCGCTGCTGGCCGATCGGCCGCTGGTCGACGGCGCCGCCGCCGCGTACGTGTGCCGCGGTTACGTCTGCGAGCGGCCCGTCACCACCGCCGGCGACCTGCGGTCTCAGCTCACCAATCCCACGCCATAGGGGCGAAGGCGCCGCCGCCGGTTTGCGGTGCGCCTGCCGGTTTCACGGTGACCTGAGGTTTCGGTTTCGGCGGCTTCGTCGTGCTGGACGGCGGGACTCCGGTCACCGTGAACGTCCGGGTCGCCTTGCGTCCGTCGGTGCAGCTGAGCGTCGCGACGTACTTGCCCGGCTTCTTCACCACGCGCCCGTATCCGCCGTATTTCCCGAAGTTCCCGCCGATGGTCCAGCCGATCGGCTCGGCGAGCCCCGGTGAGGTCACCGGGCCTTTCGGGACACAGCCGCCCGCGCCCGCCCTCGTTTCGGCGTAGATCTGCTCGCCCGGCCCGAGCGGGGTCGGGCCGAGATACCAGCTGGGATCGGTGGTCGCGGCGGCCGGCGCGACCACCGCGAGCTGGGCGGCTCCGAGTACGAGAGCGCCGAGCATGACCTTCTTCAGCATGAGGTTCCCCTTCCTCGTCGGCTGCTAGGGGGAACACGTCCGCGCAGGTCATCAGGTTGCCCCGGGTTTCGCCGGGGGAGAACACACGTGAGTTTCGACTATTGCGGGCGTAGCGTCGGTAGCGTTGTAATCATGTAATTGAGGAGGCGGGTCAGATGGGACGCGGAAGCTGGAAAGGCCGGGGCGGCTGGCAGCAGGCGGACATCCCGGCGGCGGACGACGCGGCCGCGTGGTTCGGCGGCAGACTCCCCGACGGCTGGTTCACCGCAGACCCCGAGGTCACGGTGGATCGGGAAGAGATCGTCATCGTCGGTGAACTCCAGCCGCTCACCGGCGAGTACGCCGACGACGCGGCCCGCGCGGCGGCCGAGGACGGCAGGATCAGCCGGTTCCGCGAGGAGACCCGCGACGAGCGGATCGAGATCGCGCGCCAGGCCGAGCACCGCTATCAGCGCAAGGTCGCCTGGGGTGCGAGCCTCGGCGGCACGCGGCGGCTGTTCACCACGCATTCGGCACCGGTCATGACCAGGCTGCGGCAGCCGGAACGCCTGGTGCTCGACACCCTCGTCGACGCGGGCGTCGCCCGGTCGCGGTCGGAGGCGCTCGCCTGGGCGGTCCGGCTGGTCGGGGAGCACGCGGACGCCTGGCTCGCCGAGCTCCGGGAGGCGATGACCAAGGTCGACGATCTCCGCTCACAGGGACCGGATCTTTCCTGAGGCCGGGGTCCGCCCGTAGAGTCGGGATTCCGCCGTCTTCACCGAAGTCCTCTTGCGAAAGAAGGCGTCATGGACGGCAGATTCTCCCGGCGTTGGCTGATCAAGGGCGGTCTCGTGGTGGCCGCGAGCCCGCTGCTCGCGCCCACCGCCTCGGCGGCCCCGGCCCTGCCCTGGCCCGCGGCCGAAGACATCGTCGCGCGGACGAAACGGCCGGTCTTCCCGGACCGGATCTTCCCGGTGCTCGATTTCGGCGCCAGGGGTGACGGGAAGACCGACAACACCGCGGCGATCAGGAAGGCGATCGAGACGGCCAACGCGCGCGGCGGCGGGCACGTCGTCGTGCCGAAGGGCACCTTCGTCACCGGTGCGGTGTACCTCAAGAGCAACGTGGACCTGCATCTAGCGGCGGGTGCCGTGCTCGCCTTCGGTTCCGACGCCTCGAAGTTCCCGAACGTGCTCACCCGCTACGAGGGCATCGAGTGCGTGAACCGCTCGCCGATGATCTACGCGTACAAGGAATCCAACATCGCGGTGACCGGCAAGGGCACCCTCGACGCGGCGGGCACGGCGGCCTGGAACAAGGGCAAGGATCGCGCATACCTGGAATCGCTGGTGGCCAAGGGAATCCCGCCGGAGCGGCGGATCGTTCCCGGCTCCGGGCACGCCATGCGCTCCACGTTCGTCGAGCCGTACTCGTGCGACACCGTGCTCATCGAAGGGATCACGCTGAAGAACCCGATGTTCTGGCAGCTGCATCCCACGCTGTGCCGGAACGTCACGATCGACGGCGTCCGCACGGACGCGAGCACCGCGCATTCCAACACCGACGCCTGCGATCCGGAGTCCTGCGACCACGTCGTGATCGTGAACTCCCACCTCGGCGCGCACGACGACAACATCGCGCTCAAATCGGGCCGGGACGCCGACGGCCGCAGGATCGGCGTGCCGTGCGAGAACATCGTCGTCGCGAACTGCGTGATGGACGGCAACTGGGGCGCGATCACCTGCGGCAGCGAACAGACCGGCGGCATCCGGAACGTCTACGCGCACAAGCTCACCGTCACCGGCGAGACGAAGTACGGGCTGTACGTCAAGTCGAACACCTTGCGTGGCGGGTTCACCGAGAACGTCAACCTCGACGGTGTCTCCGGCACGTTCGTCCGCTCGGTCGTGTACGTGCTGCTGGACTACAACGGACAGACCGGCGCGTACGTCCCCCGGTTCGGGCCGTTCACCCTCAGCCGTTCCCGCGGCACGAAATGCGGGCAAGCGGCGTTCAACGTCCGAGGGTTGCCCAACTCACACGTTCGGGGTCTGCGGGTGAGCGATTGCCGCTTCGACGGCGTCGCGAACACGGAGAACACCCTGAAACACGTCGACGACCTGCGGTTCGAGAACACGACGATCAACGGTGAACCGGTCTGATTCGTCCTGCGCTTCCCGATGCGGTGCGGCACGCTGAACGCAGACCGCACCGCATCGGAGGAATCGTGGACACACCAGGACTTCCCGCGAAGATCGACCCGGACGTGCTGACCACCGTCCTGGATGGACGGTGGGCCGAGCTCCGCCGCGCGGTCCGCGACCAGATGGCCGCTGAGGTCTTCGAAGACCCGGTCGACGTCGACACCGAAGCGCACCGCGCACAAGTGCTCGAATGGCTGCGGCTGCTCGCCCGCACCGACCGGCCGGGGCTCGGCTTCGACCCGGCGTACGGCGGTGGCGGCGACGTCGGCGGCGCGTTGACGTCGTTCGAGATGCTGGGCTTCGGCGATCTCTCGCTGATGGTGAAGGCCGGTGTCCAATGGGGTCTGTTCGGCGGGGCGGTGCAGCTGCTCGGCACCGAACGCCACCACGAGCGGTATCTGCGTGAGATCAAGGATCTGGAGCTGCTGGGCTGTTTCGCGATGACCGAGCACGGGCACGGCTCGGACGTCCAGCATCTGCGCACCACCGCGACCTACGATCCGGCGACGCGCGAATTCGTCGTGCACACGCCGGACCGGGGCGCGATGAAGGAGTACATCGGCAACGCCGCCCGCGACGGCGAACTCGCGGTGGTGTTCGCGCAGCTGATCACCGGTGGCGAGTCGCGCGGGGTGCACGCGTTCCTGGTGCCGATCCGCGGCGAGAAGGCGCGTGGCGTCGAGATCGAGGACTGCGGCCGCAAGGCGGGCCTCAACGGCGTCGACAACGGGCGGCTCACGTTCGACCAGGTGCGGATTCCGCGAGAGGCGCTGCTCAACCGGTTCGGTGACGTCGCCGAGGACGGGACGTACACGAGCCCGATCGACAGCGACGGCCGCCGGTTCTTCACGATGCTCGGCACGCTCATCCGCGGCCGGGTCAGCGTCGCGGGCAGCGCCGGCAGCGCAACGAAACGCGCGCTGGCGCTGGCGATCCGGTACGGCGAGCAGCGGCGGCAGTTCGCGCGGCCCGACGGCGAGGAGGTCGTGATCCTCGACTACCGCGCCCACCAGCGGAAACTGCTGCCCGCGCTGGCGACGTCGTACGCGCTGCACTTCGCGCAGGAAGGGCTCGTCTCCAAGCTGCACGACATCGCCGAGGACGCACCGGAGGAGGAGCAGCGAGAGCTGGAATCGCGCGCCGCCGGGATCAAGGCCGTCTCGACCTGGCACGCGACGGCGACCATCCAGGCGGCCCGAGAGGCATGCGGCGGCTCCGGCTATCTCTCGGAGAACCTGCTCGCCGGGCTGAAGGCCGACACGGACGTCTTCACCACCTTCGAGGGTGACAACACCGTGCTGCTGCAGCTGGTCGCGAAGGGGTTGCTGACCAGCTATAAGGACCACTTCCAGGATCTCAGCCCGCTCGCGACCGCGCGGTTCGTGGCGGAACAGCTCGTCGAGGCCGTGATCGAACGAACGTCCGCGCGCAAGGTCGTCGAGCGGCTCACCGAAGCCGACGACGGCGACGTGCTCTACTCGCGCGAATGGCACCTGAAGCTGTTCGAAGACCGCGAAGAGCATGTGCTTGCCGGCGTCGCGCAGCGCCTGCGTAAAGCGGGCTCGGATCCCTTCGGTGTCTTCAACGACGCGCAGGACCACGTGCTGCGGGCCGGGCGGGTGCACGTCGACCGGGTGGTGCTGGAAGCGTTCGTCGACGCCATCGAACGCTGTGCCGACACGGAGGCTCGTGAGCTGCTGGAGCGGGTCTGCGACCTCTACGCGCTCGCGAACATCGAGGCGGACCGCGGCTGGTTCCTCGAACACGGGCGCCTGACGTCCGGGCGCTCGAAGGCCGTCACCGCCGCGGTGAACGCGCTGTGCGCCGACCTGCGCCCGCACGCGCGGACCCTCGTGGACGCCTTCGCTATCCCCGAGCCGTACCTAGCGGCTCCGATGCTGCGGGACTGACCTCGGCACGCTGCTCGGCGAGCTCGGCCCGCAACGCCTTGACCTCGCGGGTCAGCTCGTCGAGATGCTCGCGGGTCACGGCCTGCGCGGTCTCGTCGGCCTCGGTGACCCGGCGGATCAGCCACGACGCGAGCGTCGCGGTGACCACACCGAGCAGCGCGATCCCGGCCACCATGAGCCCGACCGCGACGATCCGGCCGGTGCCGCTGATCGGATAACGGTCGCCGTAGCCGACCGTGGTGATCGTCGTGATCGACCACCACACCGCGTCCGGGAAGTCGGTGATCGGCGCGTCGGGCTGGGTGCGCTCGGCGTCGAGCACGGCGAGCGCCGAACAGAACACGATGAGCGCCGTCGCGCCCACCGTGTAGACCACGACGCGGCCGCGCAGCGACAGGCCGGCGTTGTGGTTGAGGACGTTGAGCACCGTGACCAGCCGGAGCAGGCGCAGCTGCCGGATCAGCGGGAGCACGATGATCAGCAGGTCGAAGAGGTTGCTCTTCAGGAAGGCCCGTTTGTCCTCGGCGTGCTTGAGGCGGACGCCGTAGTCCAGGGCGAAAACCGCCCAAGCGAGCCAGGTGACGACCTCGCACCAGACCCGCCCGGTGTGCCCGAGCGAGGGCTGGAGGATCGGCCAGGCGTACGCGGCCAGGAACAGTACGGCGGCGCCGTTGAGCGGCCACTCCATCCGTTTTTCCCACATCGGACGTCTCCTCACCTGGCCTTTCCCAGGTGCGTACGTTAAGCGATGTCTAGGGCCGTTCCATAGAGTTTGTCGGTTTTGAGGGTGATGTAGAGCCTTCGCTCGCCTTCGGGTGTCCGTGTGACTTCGGAGAGTTCCGCGGTTCCTTCCACGACGGCGAAACTCCAGTGGTCGGCGCTGGAGACGTAGAGGGAGGCGGTCGGGTTGTTGCGCAGCTGCTTGACCTTCAGACGGTCTTCGGTCGTGCTGATCCGGATCTCGCGCGTCTCGGGGTCCCACGCGTAGAGGACGGTGGAGAGATGCGGGCGGCCGTCACGCTTGACGGTCGCGAGGGCGCCGAAGGTGTGTCCGGCGAGGAAGTCGCTGAGGGCCGCGTCGTCGAGGCGGCGGGGCGGTGCGTTCTTGGCCATGCGGTGATCATGGCTGGCGCGATGGGGGCGCGGAAGAAGGCACTTTCTTGTGCCAGAGGGAACACGCTTGTGTCCGTCCTGGTCACGGACACCGCACTCGCGTGATTGGAGACGTAACTCGCGTGATCGAAGGCGGAACACGGAGTTCCGTCTCCAATCACGCGAGTTGCGTGTTCGGGTACGCGAGGCTAGGCGTACATGGCCAACCAGATCGCGATGTAGTGCGAGACGGCGGCGAGAACCGTGCAGGCGTGGAAGTACTCGTGGTACCCGAAGGTGTCCGGGAAGTGGTTCGGCCACTTCACGGCGTAGAACACCGCGCCCAGCGTGTAGAACAGCCCGCCGACGCAGAGCAGGACGAGCGCCGCGACGCCGGCGTGCGTGGCCAGTTCGGGCAGGACGAAGACGGCGACCCAGCCCAGCGCGATGTAGATCGGCACGCCCAGCCAGCGTGGCGCGTTCGGCCACAGCATCTTCAGGGTGACGCCGCCGATCGCGCCGCCCCACACGATCGCGAGCACGATGTACCCGGTCGGCTGGGACATGGCCAGAAGGGTGAACGGCGTGTAGGTGCCGGCGATGAACAGGAAGATCATCGAATGGTCGGCGCGCTTCATCCATTCGTATGCTCGTGGGCTCCACAAGCGACGGTGGTACAGCGCGCTGACGCCGAAGACGCCGAGTACGGTCAGGCCGTAGACCGAAGTGGACAAAGCGGCGATACCCGACACAGTGGACGCCGCGAGGCTGATGAGGGTCGCGGCTCCGGCAACGGCGCCGAAGAAGGACCAGAAATGGATGTGCCCACGCAATCGAGGACGCGTGTCCACCACGGGCGCGGGGCCGGACGGCTGGGGTTCGGTCGCTACGCTCACTCTCTCAGGTTACGGCACCGTAGGTTTTTCGCCAGTGTCCGTGGCGCGTCCCACTGGGGCCCGCGGGGTGACTAGTCTCCACTGGCGTGAGTCTTCGGTCCTTCTTGTCAGACGTCGTGTACAGCGCCTACGGCAGGCGCCTGATCCAGCAGGCCAAGGGGCGCCATCCACGCCACATCGCCATCATGCTGGACGGCAACCGCCGCTGGGCGCGCGAAGCGGGCTTCACGGACGTCGCCGACGGGCACCGGGCCGGCGCCAAGAAGATCGCCGACTTCCTGAGCTGGTGCAACGAGGCCGACGTCGAGGTCGTCACGATGTGGCTGCTTTCGACGGACAACCTCGGCCGCGCGGCCGAGGAACTCAGCCCGCTGCTGAAGATCATCACCGACGTCACCGACGAACTCGCCGCGCCGCACACGCCCTGGCGGCTGCGCATCGTGGGCGCCCTCGACTTACTGCCGCCTGAGGTCGCGAAGGCCCTCAGCGCGGCCGCGGAGCGCACTGAGGGGCGCTCCGGAATGGAGGTCAACGTCGCGGTCGGTTACGGAGGCCGTCAGGAGATCGCCGACGCGGTCCGCAAACTCCTGCTCCAGCACGCCGACGAAGGCACCTCGATCCGCGAGCTCGCGAAGATCCTGGACGTCGACCATATTTCCGAACACATGTACACCTCGGGCCAGCCCGATCCGGATCTGATTATCCGTACCTCGGGTGAGCAGCGGCTTTCCGGATTCCTGCTCTGGCAATCGGCGCATTCCGAATTCTGGTTCACCGAAGCTTATTGGCCCGCATTCCGGCGCGTCGATTTTCTCCGCGCCATGCGCGATTACGCGTGGCGGCACCGGCGCTTCGGTTCCTGACCGGTGACATGACGAAGGCCCCGGCGTGCACTCCGGGGCCTTCGACGTCTTCACTGAAGATCAGTGGTGGTGGTGCTCCAGCGAGTGGAGGATCAGGGCCGGGGTGGTGGCGATGCCCGTGTAGGCACCCGCGACCAGCGAAGCGGCACCGTAGCCCAGCGCGCCGCCGCCCTCGATGAAGGTGTTGTAGGCGTCGCCGAACGTCGGGTCCGGGGTGCCGGAGGTGTCCCCAGTGGCGGCGAACGCGGTCCCGCCGACCATCATGATGCCCGCGGCGACGGCGGAAACGAAACCAGCCTTCTTCAGCACTTCGCACACTCCTTGGTAGAGATATTCAGGGATCGGGGGCACCGAAATCCGGTGGGGGTGTCCCGCAGTGAGAAAATTACTCGCTATTCAGGAGTTGTGACCGTTGCGTAAGCCCATTGTGTGAGGCTGAAAAGGCGCGTTTCACTCGGTCCGGTTCTCTGTCTCGGACACAAAATGCGGCCCGCTACCAAGCGTGGTAGAACCCTCGATCCCATCAGGTGAACGCCCTGCGTCGCGTTAATCCATCCGGGTCGCATCGACGAGCGTCCCTGAATGGAGATCATCACTACACACCGTGATGGTGACCAGGCGTTGATGTCACGCGACCGACAGTGAGATGACGGTTTGGCGAATCACCGTGGTGGCTGCCTGCGCGATCGGCCGGACGCAGGTACCTTCCGGAAGTGAGGGTTCGCGTCCCATGCGGACTCTCGCGGGAGGCCCTGGTCGTGGCGGTTGTCGACAGGGCGGCACAGCCGCCCAGTGGATGCACGAGGGGGCCGGCACCCGGCCCTCGCGGCCGTGCCGACTGACGTCGGAAGACGTCGGAAGGAGCGGTTAGCCAGGGAGGTGCCCGGCCCAGCGAGTGCGGGCGTGGTGCCACGCCCACGAGGGAGATGCCGTCGTGACTGCGCAGCGTTCACCCCGCAAGGCCTCTGGCCGTTCTTCGACCGGTGCCTCTGGCCCGGAGAAAGCCTCGATCTCGCCCGAATCCCAGCGGTCCACTTACGTGCTCGACACGTCGGTCCTGCTCTCTGACCCCTGGTCGGTGACCCGTTTCGCCGAACACGCGGTCGTGCTCCCGCTGGTCGTCATCAGTGAACTGGAGGCGAAACGTCACCATCCCGAATTGGGGTGGTTCGCGCGCGAAGCGCTCCGCATGCTCGACGACCTGCGTCGTCAGCACGGCAGGCTCGACGCGCCGATCCCGATCGGTGAGCACGGCGGCACCCTGCAGGTGGAGTTGAACCACTCCGATCCCACGGTGCTCCCGGTCGGCTTCCGCACCGACTCCAACGACCACCGCATCCTCGCCTGTGCGCTCAATCTGGCGGCGGAACGCGCGTCGGTCACGCTGGTGACCAAGGACATCCCCTTGCGCGTCAAGGCGGGCGCCGTCGGCCTCGAAGCCGACGAGTACCGCGCGCAGGAGGTGACGCCCTCGGGCTGGACGGGCATGGCGGACGTGGACGTCCCGCAGACCCTCGTCGACGCGCTGTTCAGCGGGTCTTCGGTGGATCCGGCGGAATTCGGGATGCCCGAGGTCGGTGAACTGCCCTGTCACACCGGGTTGAGGCTGCTCGCGGGCAGTTCGAGCGCGCTGGGCCGGGTCACCGCCGACAAGCGGATCCGGCTCGTGCGCGGTGACAAGGAGGCGTTCGGGCTGCACGGCCGGTCGGCCGAGCAGCGGGTGGCGCTGGATCTCCTGCTGGACTCCGACGTCGGCATCGTCTCGCTGGGCGGACGAGCCGGCACGGGTAAGTCGGCGCTCGCGCTCTGCGCGGGGCTGGAGTCGGTGATGGAACGCCGCCAGCACCGCAAGGTGGTCGTGTTCCGGCCGGTTTACGCGGTCGGCGGCCAGGAATTGGGCTACCTGCCCGGTTCCGAGAGCGAGAAGATGCAGCCGTGGGCGCAGGCGGTGTTCGACACCCTCGGCGGGCTGGTCAGCCAGGACGTCCTCGACGAGGTCTTCGACCGCGGCATGCTCGAGGTGCTCCCGCTGACCCATATCCGCGGCCGGTCGCTGCACGACACGTTCGTCATCGTCGACGAGGCGCAGTCCTTGGAGCGCAACGTGCTCCTGACCGTCCTTTCGCGGCTGGGCACGGCCTCGCGGGTCGTGCTCACGCATGACGTCGCGCAGCGCGACAACCTGCGGGTCGGGCGGCACGACGGCGTTTCCGCGGTGATCGAGAAGCTCAAGGGGCACCCGCTGTTCGCGCATGTCACGTTGACCCGCTCCGAGCGTTCGCCGATCGCGGCGCTCGTCACCGAGATGCTGGAGGATCACGGCTAGGCACATGTCATGAAAGGGTCGTTCAGGACATTTTTTGTCCTGAACGACCCTTTCATGACACTCACGACACCGGTTTCGCCCAGGGGAGCGGCCGTCCGTCCACGTCATCGGTGAGTTCGACACCGAGCATGGCCGAAAGGGTCGAACCCAGGTCGACGACGTCCAGATCCGGCAGCTTCGCGCCCGGTTCGAAACCGGGGCCGCTGGCGAGCAGGAGCCCGTCCGGCCGGTGGTCCCCGGTACGCCAGTGCTCGTCCGGGCCGTAGACGACGCCGGTCTTGGGCGACCAGACCGTCTCGATCGGTCCGGTGCGGGCCCAGTCGATCAGCAGATCCGGCAGTGTGTCGTCGGCTTCCCGGTCGTAGTGGTCGCTCGTGCGGGAAACCTCGCGCACGACGGGCTTCCCCGACGCGACGTTCACCAGCGAAAGCAGGTCTTCGGTCAGCTGCTCGCACACGGCTTCGTATTCGGCGCCGGGCCGGACGACGCCGTGCGGTTCGCGGCCCGCCAGGTTGATCCGCACTCCGCCGAAGACGAAGTTGTTGGGAGAAAGGTAGAACCGCTGCTTCGACCGCTGTTCGGCGGTCGCCCAGTTCGGCACCGCAGGCAGCGGGGCCGACGCGAGTCGCTTGCGCAGCAAGGGCATCGCGGCCGAAGCGAGCTTCGTCCTCAAAGGACGGGGGAGCGCGGAGTAGGCGCGTTTGGCCGTCGTCATCGCGCCACCGCCCCGCAGCCCTTCGGTCTCCACCGTGTCGAGCAGCCGCAGGATTTCGTGCAGCAGATGGCTTCCCTCGTACCGCGATCCCATGCCGTGGCTCAGCAGCACGAAGACCGTGGTGTCCGGTCCGGCCAGCGCGAGATGCTCGCCGATCGCCTCGTCGAGGCCGCGGTAGACCGCGCGGATCGGGTCCAGTTCCGCGGCGAGCGCCACATCGTGGTCGCGGTGCCCCGGGTCGTGCAGATGCCACTGCTGGTGGCCGATGCTGTGGGATTCCCCGTACACCGAAAGGAAAAGATCCCAATCGCCCTCGGCGAGCAGCTTCGTCGACACCTGGGTCTTCTGCCCGATCCCGGCGACGAGCCCGTGGGTCAGCGCGCGTTCCTCGTCCGGCGTGCGGTGCGGGCCCTCGCGGTGGAGGTAGTCGTCCGGTGCCCAGTCGCGGACCAGGTCGGGCTCGGCGGTGAGGATGGGGGTGAGCCCGAACTCGGCCTCGATCTCCTTCGCCAGCTCGGGTGGTGAGGTGTGGAAGCCGAAATGCCGGTCGTGGCAGGCGTATTCGCTCACCATGGCCCCGTTGATCGGTTTGTCCGCACGGGAATGCGGGACGTCGAGCACGGCGACCCGTTTGCCTGCGTCGGAAAGCGTCTCCCAGAACGGGGTCCCGCGGATCTCCAGCGGGCTGGTCAGCCGCCGTTCGTAGGTCTTGGTGTCGACCTCTTCCCAGCAGTGGAACCCGGTCCGCGCGGCGGTGCGCGCGGTGAAGAAGCTGCTCCACAGCGAGCCGACGAACAGGCCGTAGGGATTGTGCGTGGTCGCCGAAGCGCTGGTTTCGAGCAGGCGCGCCAGCGTCGGCACCTCGCCCGCGGCGGCGAGTTCCCTGATCGTGGTGGGATCGCACGCGTCGAGTGCGACCACGAGGATCTTGGCGGGCTCGGTCATACTCGGTGCTCCGGTCCTGAATGCTTGCGGCGGATGGCGGCGAAGTCGTCGTCGTAGGTCGGCCCGTGGGAGAGCCGGTCCCCGGAAGTCGTCGTGTAGTAACAGGAAATCGCCGGGACGACCAAGGGTGCGCGGTCCGCGGTCAGCGCCAGCAGCAGGTCCCAGTCGCCCATTTCGACCAGCGACTCGTCGAACCGGGCTTCTGGCAGGCCCGCCCGGTGCGCCACGGCGCCGATGTCGGCGAGATTCTCGCGCTCCAGGGTCTTCCGGTCGTAGCGGCGCAGGAACAACGTCGGCAGCCCGCCGATGTCGTCGATGACGAAGCCGCCGTAGGCCGCCGTGATCTCCGGATGCTCGCCGAACGCCCAGCCCAAGGCCTTGAGCCACAAGGGATGCATGGTGTTGTCGTCGTCGAGGTAGGCGACGACGTCGCCGGTGACCTCGGCCAGCCCGGCGTTGCGGGCGGCACAGACGCCACCGTGCTCGACGCGGATCGAACGGATCCGCGGGTCGTCGAAACCGGCGATCACCTTCGGCGTGGAATCCGAACTGGCGTCGTCGACGATCACCAGTTCCCAGTTCTGGTATCGCTGCGCCAGCACCGAAGCGACGGCGCGCGGCAGCAGCGCGGCCCGGTCGTGGGTGGGCAGGACGATCGAGATCTTCGGTGCGGCAAGGAGTTCGTGCTGATCGATCCAGTGCGTGAACGTGCGGACGTCACGCGCGGCCTCGAGGTTTTCGGTGCGGAGGTGCAGGCCTTCGAACGCGGTGTCGTGGCCGCCGAGCCAGCCGTCGAGCGCTCCCTGCCGGGCGTCGAGGGCGGCCTGCCGGTCTTCGACGGTGGAGATGCGCGCGTCGCCGTCCCGCAGGGCTTTGCCGTGGTCTTCGAGCCAGGCGGTGCGATGCTCCAGCGTGGCGCGCAATCGCTCGATCTCCGCCGCCTGCTCCGCGAGCGCGGCCCGCAGCTCGGCGATTTCTCCGTTTTCCGCGTGGCGGCGGTCGTCCCTCGCCGCCGCCACGATCCGTCTCAGGCGTCTCACCCGGTGCACCTTAGTGCTTCGGGTGCGCCGAATCACCAGCCCGACGGCAGCGGACGTCCTTCCGCGAAGCCTGCGGCGGACTGGATCCCGAGCAGCGCGCGCTCGTGGAACTCCTCCAGCGTCCGGGCACCCGCGTACGTGCAGGCCGAGCGGACACCGGAGCCGATGGAGTCGAGCAGGTCCTCGACGCCGGGGCGAGCCGGGTCCAAGGCCATCCGCGACGCCGAGATGCCCTCTTCGAACAGGCCCTTCTTGGCGCGCTCGAAGACGTTGTCCGTACGCGTGCGGGCGCCGACGGCGCGCTTGGACGCCATGCCGAACGACTCTTTGTACGGCTTGCCCTGCTCGTCGTAGCGCAGGTCGCCGGGGGATTCGTGGGTGCCGGCGAACCACGAGCCGACCATCGCCGCCGACGCGCCGGCGGCCAGCGCGAGCGCGACGTCGCGCGGATGCCGCACGCCGCCGTCCGCCCAGACGTGTTTGCCCAGTTCACGCGCCGCGGCCGCGCATTCGGCGACGGCGGAGAACTGCGGGCGCCCGACGCCGGTCATCATCCGGGTCGTGCACATGGCGCCGGGGCCGACGCCGACCTTGACGACGTCCGCACCGGCGTGGATCAGGTCGCGCGTGCCCTCCGCGGTGACCACGTTCCCGGCGACCACCGGGACCCGCGGGTTCACCGATCGGACGGCCTTGAGCGCGGAGATCATCTTCTCCTGGTGGCCGTGCGCGGTGTCGACCACCAGCACGTCGACGCCTGCCGCGAGGACCGCCTCGGCCTTCGCCGCGACGTCACCGTTCACGCCGATCGCGGCGGCGACGCGCAGGTTGCCGCCGTCGTCGACGGCCGGGGTGTAGATCTCGGCGCGCAGGGCCGCGATCTCGGTCAGGACGCCCGCGAGCCTGCCGTTCTCGTCGATGCCGAGCGCGAGGCGGCCGCCGTGGTCGTGCAGCCGCTCGAACACCTCGCGGGGCGGAGTGTCCAGCGGGACCGTGACGACCGCGGGCTCCGCGACGTCGGCGAGCCGCGCGAAGCGGTCTACGCCGGCGCAGGCCGCTTCGTCCACGACGCCGACGGGCTTGCCGTCCTCGTCCACCACGACGACGGCGCCGTGGGCACGTTTGCCGACCAGGTTCAGCGCGTCGGCCACGGCGTCGCCACCGGTCAACACCAGCGGGGTGTCCCACACGGTGTGACGGCTCTTGACCCAGGTGACGATGTCGGCGACCGCGGCCACGTCGACGTCCTGCGGCAGGACGACGAGCCCGCCGCGCCTGGCGACCGTTTCGGCCATCCGGCGGCCCGCGACGGCGGTCATGTTGGCGACCACGATCGGGATCGTCGCGCCGGTGCCGTCCACAGTGGACAGGTCGACGTCGAAACGGGACTCCACGTCCGACCGGTTCGGCAAAAGGAACACGTCGTCGTAGGTCAGGTCGTGAGCGGGCCCATGCCCGTCGAGAAAGCGCACGAGGCCCCAGGATACCCGCGTGGGACAATGACGGCATGACGGACCGGGACCGTGACGAAGCCGGACGAGCCCGCAACGCGCGCCCGCGGGACGGTCTCGGCAGGCCGCTCCCGTACGGCGCCGACGGTGTCGAGCGGCAGCCCGAGGGCATCGAACGCAGCCCGGAGGACACCATTTCCGAGGCGCAGCGCCTGCTCGACGCGGGCCGCCCGTTCCATGCGCACGAGGTGTTCGAGGACGCGTGGAAATCCACCGACGGCCCGGAGCGGGAGCTGTGGCGCGGCCTCGCGCAGCTCGCCGTTGGCCTGACCCACGCGGCCAGGGGGAACGGCAACGGCGCGGCTTCGCTGCTGGAGCGTGGCGCGGACAACATCGAGCCGTTCCGCGAGGCCGGGCCGCACGGGATCGACATCCCGGGGTTGCAGGCCTGGGCGCGGGCGATGGCCGAAGAGGTGAAGGTGCGGGCTCGGGTGGAGCCGGTCGCGCCTCGGCTACTGGGCCAGTAGGGCCGAACCTGAGCGGTACAGCTCGATCAGCAGCGGCCGCAGCGAGAGACCTGCCTCGGTGAGCCGGTAGCTGGTCCGGCTCGGGAAGCCCGGCAGCTCTTCGCGGACGGCGAGGCGTCGCGCGGTCAGGTCGCCGAGGCGTTCGGTCAGCACCTTCGCCGACAGGTCGGGCAACGCCGCGCGTAGGTCGCTGAAGGACCGTGCCCCGCCCATGAGTTCTCGCAGCACCAGCGTGGTCCAGCGGCCCGAGATCGCGGCGAGCGCGACCTCGACGGGGCAGTCCGGCTCCGGCCGCCGGGTGCGGCCGCGGGCGTCCGGGACGAGCTCGCCGTCGAAGGTTTCCGTTTGGTGACCTGCTTCGCGGTCGGTTTCGCTGTCCGCATGACGCATTCCCCCAGTGTGCCTTTGACCACCGACCCGGCCGAACATCCCTTCGTCTTCCAGGCCGCCTTCAACACCGGATCCGCCGAAATCCTCGACACGGTCTACGAATCGGACGCCGTGTTCGTCCGCCGGGACGGCGTGCGGGTGACCGGCGCGGACCGCCGGGCCGCGAACGGCGGGATCCTGGCGCTCGGGCAGCCGATCGAGGTGACGCCGCGCCAGGTGCACATCGCCGGTGACCTGGCGCTGCTGATCGTCGACTGGAGCATCGACGGACACCTCGCCGCGACGGCGACCGACGTCGCGAGGCGTGGCGAAGACGGGTTCTGGCGCTACGTGATCGACAACCCCTTCGGCATCGCCACGCCTTGAGTACTCGACATACCGCGAGTATGTTACTTCGAGTAGGGATACTGCTCGGTAGGTAACGGCGGGAGAGAGCGCGATGAGCGAGCCCAAGGAACTGCTGGCCGAGCCGCTGAAACTGCGATGCGGCGCGACCCTGCCGAACCGGCTGGCCAAGGCCGCGCTCAGCGAACAGCTCGGCGACCGCCGCAACCGGCCGACCGCCGAACTGGCCGAGCTGTACCGGACGTGGTCCCGCGGCGGCGCCGGGACGCTGATCACCGGCAACGTCATGGTCGATCCGACCGCGCTGGGCGAACCGCGCAACGTCGCGGTGCCCCGTGAACCGGACGCGACCGAGTTCAAGCCGTGGGCGCGGTCGGTCGACGGCACCGAGTCCCGGTTGTGGGCCCAGCTCAACCATCCAGGCAGGCAGAGCCCGCGCTTCCTCTCCCGCCGGCCGGTCGCGCCGTCGGCGGTGCCGTTCAGCGACCGTGGCATCCGCTCGGTGTTCGCGACACCGCGCGCGCTCACCGTCGGCGAGATCGAGGCGATCATCGATCGGTTCGGGGTGGCCGCGCGGACCGTCGTCGACGCCGGGTTCGCCGGTGTCCAGATCCACGGCGCGCACGGCTACCTCGTGTCACAGTTCCTTTCGCCGCTGACCAACCAGCGCACCGACGGCTGGGGCGGCGACGCGCTCCGGCGCCGCCGCTTCCTGCTCGAAGTCGTCGCCCGCGTGCGCGCCGAAGTCGGCGACGCCGTGCCGATCGCGGTCAAGCTCAACAGCGCGGACTTCCAGCGCGGCGGTTTCAGCGAAGAGGACTCGCTCGAAGTCGTCCGCGAGCTGGGTGAAGCGGGCATCGACCTGCTGGAAGTTTCCGGCGGGACCTACGAGAAGGCCGCCATGATGGGCTCGGCCAAGGCGAGCACCCTCAGCCGCGAGGCCTACTTCCTCGACTACGCGGCGAAGGCGCGGCAGGTCACCGACGTCGCGCTGATGGTCACCGGCGGCTTCACCAGCCCGGAGGGCATGGCGGAGGCGCTGCGTTCCGGGGCGCTGGACGTCATCGGCCTCGGCAGGCCGCTGATCGTCGATCCGGCGCTCCCCGGGCGGCTGCTCGGTGGCGAGGAGGTCCGTGCCCAGCGCACGGCGCCGAAGACCGGCATCCGGCTGGCCGACAGCCTGCTCGAGATCCAGTGGCACACCCAGCAGATGCACCGGGTGGCCGCCGGGAAACCGGTGGACCGGCGGCTCGGGGCGGTGCGGACGCTAGTACGTGCCGGCGTCGCGGATCCGCTCAACGCTTTCCGCCGGGTCCGGGGCTAGTCCATCCATGCCCCCGCCGCCACCCTCAACGGAGGAGCTGCGCTCCCAGCCCCAATTCTCGTCGGGTTCGTCCCGGCGGCTGAACGTGCGGTCGAAGCCGACCGCGGCCGCCGCGAGACCGATGAACAGCACACCGATCAGCACGCAGTTGAACGCGACACCGCCGTAGCTGTTGATGCCCGGGTCGACGAACGGGTACGGGTAGAACCCGATGATCGCGCCGCGCACCAGCGTGACGGCGAGCCAGGCCAGCGGGTACAGCAGCGACCACCACAGGACCCGCCACGACAGCTGGCCGCGCGGGCCGAACAGCAGCCAGCCAGCGACGCACATCAACGGCGACACCTTGTGCAGCATCGTGTCGGCGAACACCGCCCAGCCGTGCAGTTCGTAGAGATCGGCGAGCGCGACCTGGAAGACGACACCGGTCACGGTGATGCCGACGAGGCCGGTGAGCCGCAGTACGCCGAACAACGTCGACCGGCCCGCGACGCCGAGCGCGAGCAGCAGGCTGCCGACGCCGACCAGGATGTTCGAGTCGATGGTGAAGAACGCGAGCAGGTTGGCCACCCGGCCGGCCGGGGTGTGGAAGGTGCCGCCGGTGGTGCCCGCGGAGACCGGGATCTGCGCGGCGAGACCGGCGATCACCACCAGTGCCGTCAGGCCGAACCAGGCACGCGCGATCTTGGAAGCCTGCATTCGCCCACTTTATGGGTGATCGGGTGAGGACGTCCCGTCACCACCGCACGCCGCCACTCGATCGGGGGCGGGACGCCGCCGGGTCTTCCCGCCCATCGGGTCATATCGTGGGAACCGATGGACGTCGAGCGGAGGCCCGGACGCCGCGGCCGGGTCGCGCGGGGTCCGGCGGAGGACAGCGGACCCGTCGCGGAGTTCGCGCGACGGCTGTGGGAGCTGAAACGGGCCGCCGGTGACCCCTCCTACGACCGGATGCGTGACGAGTACGGCGCGCTGGCGTCGAAATCGGCGCTTTCGGCCGCGGCCCGCGGAGAGCGGCTGCCCAGCTGGGAAACGTCCTGGGAGTTCGTTCGCGTGCTGGCCGTCGGAGTGCTCGGCGGCGACGAGGACGAGGTCCGCCATGAATGGCGCGGCGAATGGGAACGCGCGCGGGACGCGCTGACCGCCGGACCGGAACCGGTCGCCGTGAAGTCTCGCCGGACGGCGTTCGTCCTCGCCGGAGCCGTGGCATTCGTGCTCGTCGCGGCGCTCGTGTTCGTCTTCGCCGTCCCGTTCGGTTCCGAGCCCGCCGCGCCGGCCGGTGACGCGTCGGAATTCGTCGCCGACGTGACCGTGCCCGACGGCAGCGAGGTCGCGGCCGGGTCGGTCTTCGTGAAGACGTGGGAGTTCCGCAACGCGGGAACGGTCGGATGGGTCGGCCGTTATCTGGTCCGCGCCGGATCGTTCGGGAACCCCGGCGAATGCGCCACGCCCGAACGCGTCCCGGTGCCGCAGACCGCGCCCGGCGAGCGGGTGCGCGTCTCCGTCGAAGTGCGGGCGCCAGACCGTCCCGGGCATTGCCAGGTGTACTGGAAGATGGCCGACGAACAGGGCCACATCCTGCTGCCGAACACCCGCGCCGTGTTCTTCTCGGTCCGCGTCATTTGACCTTCCGGGCCGATGGTCAAAGCGCTGACCTGCGAGGACATTGTTTCTTCGGCCATGGCCATTTCGCGGCCGTGAATCGCTTCCGCGGCCGCTTCCGGCGCCCATAACGTCATCGGCGTCCGGGAATTCCGGACGGGGATTTTCCGAAACACTCTCACATTATTTGCGGAAAGGGAATCCATGCGTCCGTACGTCAAGGTCGCCGCACTGGCCGGGGCCGCGCTCACCGTGGCGCTCCTGCCGGTCACCGCCGCACAGGCGGCTCCGGCGCCCGCATCGGGCAGTGATCCGATCATCACCTGCGAATCCGGCTATCACGGCTGGATGCGCCGGGCCGGGAAGGACGCGATCTGCCTCAAGCCGGGCACGCGCACTTGGGACGTCAAGGTGTTCGAATGCGCCGGGGATCTGACGGTGCATTTCAAGAACGGTGAGAAGGCCTATTGCGGGGGGAACATGAAGATCGGCCTCGACCTGGCCGTCCAGTCCAATGTCGTCAAGACCGTTGTGGGGAACCGATGAAGAAGAAGCTGTTCGCCGTCGTCCCGGTCGCGCTGGCCGGCACCCTGCTGATGGCACCGTCCGCTTCGGCGGCGTCGAAGGTCTGTGAGGGCGGGCCGTTGATGGGCGGGAAGACGAAGGTCGTCGAGGTGAGTGCCGGGCAGAGCATCGACATCACCGTGCACAACCACGACTACCGGGGAATGCTCGTCCAGATCATCGACGACGTCTTCGACAAGGGGCTCTGGAGCGGGGCCATCGCGCCGGGCAAGGAGCGCACCGTCAAGCACGGCGTGCTCGGGGAGCCGCCGGTGTATCACAAGATCCGCTTCGAGGTGACCTCCAACCTCTCGAACAACTACACCTACAAGATCTCTTCGGACCGCTGCTACTGACGCGTTTAGTCCTCTGGATGCGGTCGTTGCACGCGCAAGGATCGCATTCAGAGGACGAAACGCGGGAGGGGTCAGGGCTTGAGGAGGCCGCGCACGGTGTCGATGGTGTCGGCGTCCGCGGCCTCCTTGTCCGGCCGGTAGCGAACGACCCGCGCGAAGCGCAGCGCCAGCCCGCCCGGATACCGTGTGCTCACCTGGGCCCCGTCGAGTTCGATCTCGACGACGAGTTCCGGCCGCACGTGGACCGCCCAGTCCGTGCGGTGGGTCTCGATCTCCTGGAAGGTCTTCGTCTGCCAGGCCAGCAGCTCGTCGGTCATGCCCTTGAACGTCTTGCCGACCATGATCGGCGGGCCGCCGTCGGGGTCGCGGGCGCCGAGGTGCAGATTCGACAGCGTGCCGGTGCGCCTGCCGTGCCCCCATTCCGCGGCGAGCACGATCAGGTCGATCGTGTGCACCGGTTTCACCTTGAGCCACGCGCGGCCACGGCGTCCCGCCGCGTACGGCGAAGCGAGGTCCTTGACCATCACGCCTTCGTGCCCGGCGGCCATCGCCGCTTCCAGCACCCCCTCGGCCGAGGCGGGCCTGAGTTCACCCGGGATGACGTGCTCGCCCGCGACCCGGTGCAGGGCCGCGTTCCGTTCGGAGAGCGGCGCGTCCAGCAGGTCGACGCCGTCGAGGTGCAGGCAGTCGAAGAAGTACGGCCGCAGCAACAGCGCCTTGACCTGCTCCTCGCGGCTGCTGCCGAACCGGCTCATCGTCTCCTGGAACGGCCTCGGCCTGCCGTCGTCGGTCAGGGCCAGGGTCTCGCCGTCGAGTACCACCGACGTGCACGGCAGGGAACGCACCAGATCCACCAGTTCGCCGACGCTGCCGGTGATCTCCCGCAGCGTGCGCGTGTAGATGTGCACCTCGTCGCCTTCGCGGTGGACCTGGATCCGCGCGCCGTCCATCTTGTACTCGACCAGCATCTCGGCGTGTTCGGCGATCGCCTCGTCGAGCGACTCCGCCGGGGAGGCCAGCATCGGCCGGATCGGCGTGCCCAGCGCCAGCTTGAACTCCGCCAGCCGCTCGCGGCCGCCCGTCATCGCGGCCAGGCCCGTCACCGGGAGCTGCCCGGACAGCATGAACGCCCGCCGCACGTCCTCGGCCGGGATCTCGGACGCCGCCGCGATGGCGTCCACCATGATCCCTTCGAGCGCGCCCTGCCGGAGCTCGCCGGTGAGCAGCCGGAACAGGAACTCCTGCTCCTCCTTGGTCATCTTGGTGAGCAAGGCCCGCAGCGTCTCCGCGCGCAGCTTCACCGACCCCGAACCCGACGCCGCCCCCACCGTGTCGAAGGCCGTGTCGACCTCGGCGACGGTCAAGGACGGCTCGGCCGCCGGGGCCGCGTCCAGTGCGGCCAGTGTCCGCCAGCCGGTGCCGATGCGGCCCTGCGTCGGCTGCCCGGTGAGGAACGCGATGACCGCGGGGAGCTCCAGCTCGCCCGCGGCACGCAGCACCGCGGCCAAGGTGGCGATCTTCGCCTTCCTGGACCTCGTGGCGGCCAGCTCGGCCGACGCGGTCACCACCGCGGAGAGCAACATGGATCCATCATGGACCCGGGCACCGACAGTTTCGCGTTCAAACGTGCGCGGGATCGGCGACCCAGCTCGCGAGCAGGCGGAGCGCGCGTTCGCTGTCGGAGCCGGGCTCGGCGGTGTAGATCACCAAAGCCTGGTCGGGATCGTCGGGCAGCCGCAGCGTCTCGTAGCGCAGCCGGAGCTCACCCACGATCGGGTTGATCATCACCTTCCACGCGTGCGCCTTCTCGCGCACGGTCTGCTTCGCCCACAGCTTCCGGAAGACTTCGCTGCCGAGGGAGAGCTCGCCGACGAGCTGGGCGAGGTACGGGTCGTCCGGATACCTCCCGCTTTCCGAGCGCAGGTTCGCGACGATCTCCTTCGCCACGGTTTCCCACTCGGGATGCAGCTCTCGGGCGTGATCGTCGAGGAAGAACATCTTCGGGACGTTGCGTTCCCCCGCCGGCCGCGAGGCCAGATCGAAGGAGAGCGAGCCACCCAGGGCATTCCAGGTGAGCACGTCTCCGTAGCGGCCGAGGACGAGCGCCGGGGAGTGGAGGGCGTCCAGCATCATCTGGAATTCCGGCCGGATCTTCTGTGTCTTCGGCCGTGCGACGCGTTTGCGTTTCGGGGCGGCCAGATTGCGCAGGTAGGTGGCCTCGTCACGATGCAGCCGCAGCGCCCGGCTCAGCGAATCGAGGACCGAGTCGGACACGTTGCGCGCCCGGCCCTGTTCCAGCCGCGTGTAGTAGTCGACGCTGATCCCGGCCAGCTGCGCCAGCTCCTCGCGCCGCAGCCCGGCGACCCGCCGCTGGTTGAACCCCGTCGGCAGGCCGAGGTCCGCCGGGTCCAGCGCCGCCCTGCGTGCCTTGAGGAATTCGCCCAGTCCGGCCGTCTCGGTCATGTCGACAAGTATCCCGGATCTCCTGGGGCCGGTGCCTGGTCCTGACAGACCCAGGCTGGGTCGTGACCGGCACCGCCGCGGGTGGCCGAGGCGTGTCGCGAAAGCCACTTGCGCGACGTTTGATGTCCCGAAAGAAGCTTCTATGTCAAGTCTGCTTTGAGTGCTTGGTAGATGGTGTTGGTGAGGTGTCGTTTGAGTGCTCGGAGTGCGGCTTTGGTGGTGGCGTGGGGGTGGTTTGTGGTCCAGGTGTCGCGG